>CACXMA010000011.1 GCA_902768665.1 uncultured Bacteroidia bacterium
CTTTGTCATAGTAAAGATCTCTTGTCTTTGTTTGATACTGAAACATTGTGACTCGTGTGTTTTACGAGTCAACTTTTTTCAGGGAAAGACATCTCCGCAGCAAGAGCGGGGATGGGTACGGCGTCCACAGGGAGGGCGAATAACGGAAGCTGGGGAGGAGGATGGGACATCTCCGCACCGGGCCTGCAGTTTTTGCCGGGAATAGTTGCATGGAAGGCGGTTGATGCATATATTTGCGGAAACGACGGGCGTCCGCTACCGGGACGGCCATTAAACTGGAAGACGATGAAGAATGTGGAGTATTGGCTCGTTACGACCGATCATCTGGAGGACCGAATCTGGTTCCGGGAAGAAGAAGATTTCAAGGTGGGCATGAATTTCGTGGCCGTGCTTGCATGCGTGCTGAAGGCCGATATTCTGGCTTTTATTCTGATGTCCAATCATGTGCATTTCGTTCTTCGCGGCAGCCGGGAGGATGCGCTCCGGTTTATCAATGAATTCAAGCGCCGATACTCCATTTATCTGAGCAACAAATATGGTACGAAGGAATTCCTGCGCCGCAATTCTGTAGACCTGAAACTGATATCCGCTTCTTCGGAGGATGAGGCGCTTGAACGGGCTATCGCCTATGTCCTGATGAACTGTGTGGCGGCCAACATCTGCTCTCATCCCAGCCAGTATCCATGGGGAGCGGGAAATCTGTTCTTCAATCGGACCCGCCCTGCCGGAAAACGTCTTTCGGATATACCCAATCGTCCGAGAATCAGAATGTTACACACAGAGTGCGACGATCTTCCGGCCAATTGGACCGTGGGAGAGGACGGTTACATTCTCCCGCACAATTATGTGAATGTGAAGGCAGTGGAGGCCCGGTTCCGCACGCCTCAGCGGCTGAATTATTTCCTAAATGCCTCGTCAAAGGCTCGGAGACGGATTGAGATGGGGGAGGAGAATCTCCCTGCTTTCCGGGATCAGGTGATTCTGACGGCCGCTCCGGACCTGCTGCGGAGCCTTTTTCAGAAAAAATCCTTCTACGAACTCAGTAAACAGGAGCGCATCGAGTTTCTCCGGCAGATCCGTTATCGTTTCAGTGCCAATGTCAACCAGATCGCGCGCATCTGCGGGCTCTCTTACGCCGATGCCGCTTTGCTTATGGACAATGCCTGATAAGGCCTTAGGCCAGGCCGAGGAGGTAGTGGCGGCGTTCGGGGGCGGGGAACTTTTCGATGGCGTAGCGGAGCATGGTGCGGGGCATCGTGGAGTAGCGGGGAGCCAGGAAGGCTTCCAGCGCGGCTTTGTCGCGCTTGCCGGCCTCGCGGAGGAGCCAGCCGACGGCCTTGTGGATGAGGTCGTGGGGGTGGTGGAGGAGAATGTCGGCGATGGCGAAGGTGTCGTCGAGCTGGCCGTGGCGCACAAAGGTCATTGTCGAGACCATGCCGATGCGCTGCTCCCAGAGCGTCCTGCCGCTGCGGGCGAGGTCGTAAAGGAGCGTGCGGTCCTTGTCGAGGAGCCATTCGCCGAGAAGGGGATAGCAGCTGAGGTCCACGAGGTCCCAGTTGTTGATGTATTGCGTGTGGCTTACATAAAAGTCGATACATTGCTGTCTGACAGATTTCTCGACTCCCTTCGGTCGCTCGAAATGACAATCCGGATTCCACGGACAAGCCGTGGAATGACGTGCAGCCGTGGAATGACGTTCGGCCGTGGCATGCCGAAAGATCTCCACCAGCGTCAGGAGCGCCGCGAGGCGGATCTCGTGATACTCGCTGGCGATGCATTCCTCCAGATCGTCAAAACCGGTGGAGGACCAGCAGGACTTGACGATGGCCCTGGTTACGGGAACCTTGATTCCCAGAAACTTGTCGCCCTCGCCGTACTGGCCGGGGCCGGTTTTGAAAAAGCGGCTGAGCCCTTCGACCTGCGACGGGTCGGCCGCCGCGTGCATTTGTTCTCTTAGATTTGCCATAATTCTTTGTCTTCCAAAGGTAAGCAAAAAATCCGAGAGTACCCGCCTTTCTTGCTTATGCGGGAAACATTGTTTATATTTGCAGAAATAAGCCCGATATTTAAGCGATATTCAAAGTGATTATCGCGTGATTGTTAGGCGATTATTATTAAATAGAGCAACTCCATACCATTTTTATAATGGATACAATAAAGAAACTGTCAAGCTGGTTTTTCAGCATCAAGGTTCTGCCATACTGGGTCATTTTGCTGATCGATACACTGATCGTATTTGTCTCCTGTCTCTTCACCTGGTGGGTGATGAACTGGTCCGCCCTGACCCGTATCGGATTTAAATCAGCCGTCCTGACCTCCCTGATGGTCGCCCTGATCAGCTGGATCGGCGCCCGGATCTTCCGGACCTATGCCGGCGTCCTGCGCTATTCCAGCTTCGTGGACCTTCTCAAACTCGTCTACGCCAACACCGTCTCGCTGGGCATCGCCATCGCCGTGCTGCTGATCCTGAAATGGCAGGGCGTCATCATCCTTTCCGGCCTGACCGTCCTCCAGGCAATCTCCGCCTACATCGTCTCGACGATGCTGATGTGGGGCCTGCGCCTTCTGGTGAAACTCCTTTTCGACGCGTTCAATTCCGACACCCACGCCAAGCGCGTGCTGGTCTACGGCGCCCTGACCGGCGGCATCGGCATCGCCAAGAGCATCCGTTCGCAGTCCCCGGCGCAGTTCGAGCTCTGCGGTTTCATCTCCCATGAGCCGCGCATCAAGAACATGAAGCTGCTCGGCGTCCGCGTCTATTCGGTGGAGGACAATCTCGCCGAAATCATCCGTCGGGAGCGCATCCAGGCCATCCTGGTGAGCCCCCTCCGCGAGAACGAATTCCGCGCCAACCAGGCCATGCAGGATCTTTTCATCGGCGCCGGCTGCAAGATCTACATGTCGCATGAGGCCGAAGAGGCCAGCGTCAAGAACGGCGCCCTCATCGCCGATACCGAGGAGGACCGCATGCAGCTCAAGGAGGTGAGCGTCGAGGACCTGCTGCCGCGCAACGAGATCCGCGTCGACATGAAATCCGTCGAGGAGCAGCTGACCGGAAAGCGCGTGCTCATCACCGGATCGGCCGGCTCCATCGGTATGGAGATCGTCCGCCAGGTGGCCTCCTTCAAGCCCGAGAAGCTCATGCTGATCGACCAGGCCGAGACGCCGCAGCACGATGTCCGCCTGATGATGGCGAAGGATTTCCCGGATGTGCCCTGCGAGGTCGTGGTGACCTCCATCAGCCGCCGCACCCGCATGGACTACATCTTCAGTTCCTTCCGCCCGCACTATGTCTTCCACGCCGCGGCCTATAAGCACGTCCCGATGATGGAGGACAACCCTTCCGAGGCGGTCCTGAACAACGTTTACGGCACCAAGGTCATCGCCGACATGTCCGTCAAGTACGGCGTCCGCAAGTTCGTGATGATCAGCACCGACAAGGCCGTCAATCCGACCAACGTCATGGGCTGCAGCAAGCGCATCTGCGAGATTTATGTCCAGAGCCTCGACCGCAAGCTCAAGATGGAGGCCATGGAGAACTGGAAGAAGAACTTCAAGAAGTCCGATTATACGCAGTTCGTGACGACGCGCTTCGGCAACGTCCTCGGCAGCAACGGTTCCGTGATTCCGCTCTTCCGCGAGCAGATCAAGCGCGGCGGCCCCGTGACGGTGACCGACGAGCGCATCGTCCGCTTCTTCATGCTGATTCCCGAGGCCTGCAAGCTGGTCCTCGAGGCCGGCACCAAGGGCAACGGCGGCGAGATTTTCGTCTTCGACATGGGCCAGCCCGTCAAGATCGCCGACCTCGCCAAGCGCATGATCGCCCTGTCCGGCGCCAAGAACGTGGAAATCAAGTTCACCGGCCTTCGCGAGGGCGAGAAGCTCTACGAAGAGGTGCTCAACGAGCTCGAGGGCACGAAACCGACCTTCCACGAGAAGATCCGCATCGCGCAGGTCCGTGAGTACGACTACGAGGCCGTCAACAAAGATATCGAGGAGCTGGTCGAGATCTCCAAGCGCTTCGACGACATGGAGACCGTCCGCAAGATGAAAGAGATTGTCCCCGAGTACAAGAGCAACAATTCCGTGTTCGAACAGCTGGACAAGCCCGAAGAGAAATGAGTAGAGTCGCATTGATTACCGGCGTGACCGGCCAGGACGGAAGTTTCCTTTCCGAGTTCCTCCTGGAAAAAGGCTATGAGGTCCATGGCATCATCCGCCGCAGCAGCGTGGATTTCCGCGAACGGATCGCCCACCTCGAGGGCAAGGCCAATTTCCACCTCCACTATGCCGACATGGGTGATTCGATGTCCATCGTCAAGGTCGTCGACCGGGTCCGCCCGGACGAAATCTACAATCTCGCGGCACAGAGCCACGTGCAGGTCAGTTTCGACAGCCCCGAGTATACGGCAAACGTCGACGCGACCGGCGTCCTTCGCGTGCTGGAGGCCGTCCGTGCCTGCCATCTCGAGGACCGCTGCCGCATCTACCAGGCCTCTACGAGCGAGCTCTACGGCAAGGTCGAGGCCGTGCCGCAGAACGAGGACACGCCCTTCCACCCTTACAGCCCCTATGCCGTGGCCAAACTCTATGGCTACTGGATCGTCAAGGAATACCGCGAGGCTTACGGCATGTACTGCTGCTCAGGCATCCTGTTCAACCACGAGTCCGAGCGCCGCGGCGAGACTTTCGTGACCCGGAAGATCACCCTTGCCGCCGCCCGCATCGCCCAGGGCCTGCAGGACTGCCTCTATCTCGGCAACCTTTCCTCGCTTCGCGACTGGGGCTACGCCAAGGACTACGTCGAGTGCATGTGGCTCATCCTCCAGCAGGAGCAGCCCGACGATTTCGTCATTGCGACGGGCGTCCAGCACTCCGTGCGCGAATTCGCCGACCTGGCTTTCCGCGAGGCCGGCATCGAGCTCCGCTTCGAGGGCGAAGGCGCTGACGAGAAAGGCGTCTGCGTCAATGGTCCCGAGCGGCTCATCGGAAAGACGCTCGTCGCCGTGTCGAAGGACTTTTACCGCCCGACCGATGTCGTGAACCTCTGCGGCGACCCTTCCAAGGCCCGCACGCAGCTTGGCTGGAACCCTTCCAAGACCTCTTTCGAGCAGCTTGTCAAGCTGATGGTCGAGCACGACATGGCCAAGGTCGCGGCCGAGGGCGTCGCGGCCCACGTCCGCACCAACCTCGCCGAATACCTGGAGAAGGGAATCGTGAAATAATGGAAAAAGAATCGAAGATATATGTGGCCGGGCACCGGGGGATGGTGGGAAGCGCCATTGTCCGGGAGCTGCAGCGGCAGGGCTATACGAATATCGTGACGCGGACCCATGCCGAGCTGGACCTGACGCGGCAGGAGGCCGTGGAGGCCTTCTTTGCGGCGGAAAAGCCCGAGTATGTGTTCCTGGCGGCGGCGAAGGTCGGCGGCATTGTCGCGAACCAGAGCGCGCTGGCGGATTTTATGTACGAGAACATGATTCTCGAGATGAACGTCATCCACGCGGCGTGGAAAAACGGCTGCAGGAAACTCGAATTTCTGGGCTCCAGCTGCATTTACCCTCGCCTTGCGCCCCAGCCGATGCCGGAAAGCTGCCTGCTGACAGGCTCCCTGGAGCAGACGAACGAGGCCTATGCGCTCGCGAAAATCAGCGGCCTGAAGTACTGCGAATATCTCAACCGGCAGTATGGGACCGACTATATCTCCGTGATGCCGACCAATCTCTACGGCCCGAACGACAACTACCATCCCGAGCATTCGCACGTGCTCCCGGCGCTGATCCGGCGCTTCCATGAAGCCAAGCTCTCCGGTGCGCCCGCGGTGACCTGCTGGGGCGACGGAAGTCCGCTGCGGGAATTCCTCTATGTCGACGACCTGGCGAACCTCTGCGTCTTCCTGATGAACCACTATTCCGGCAACGAGACGGTCAATGCTGGCACCGGAAAGGAAATTTCGATCAAGGGGTTGACGGAGCTGGTCGCGCGCGTTGTCGGCTACGAGGGACGCATCGAATGGGACACCACGCGCCCGAACGGCACGCCGCGAAAGCTCCTTGATGTCAGCAAGGCGACGGCCCTTGGATGGACCTATAAAACGGAGCTGGAAGAGGGGATCCGCCTGGCGTACCGGGATTTCCTGACGAACCCGATGCGGGCGGAAAGATAAGAAAAAGGCGGGGCCGTAAGCCGCTTTCTGTTTTTGAATCTGTCATTTATCTTCGCAACCTACCCCCCGGCAGGCGACGGGCAGCCTCCATTTGCCGGTATATTTGGTCTTGCAGGCCCGGTTCCGTACCCGAGGCATGTCGCCATACCCCGTCGTGGGCTCTTACCCCGCGTTTTCACCCTTGCCGGTCGCCCGGCGGTTGTTTTCTGTTACGGAATCTGAAGATTACTCCCCACTGCGCTTTCCGCAGACGGGTGCCCTTTCCTGTGCGGACTTTCCTCAGCGCCCGGAGGCGCCGCGACAGATCGTCCCGCCTTTTTCCGCCGCAAAGGTAGTGATTTTTCCGGGATTCTTGCTACCTTTGTATGATAGATTCCACGGACAGGCCGTGGAATGACGAAAGAGATTTCTCGACAAGCTCGAAATGACAAGGATAAAATATATCTTCGGCCTTCTGCTGGCGCTCGCGCTGACTTCCTGCGGGTGCTCCAGCGCGAAAAAGGGCGTGGTGCAGTACCGGGCGGAGGTGGTGGCGGAGTACCCCCACGATCCTTCCTCATACACGCAGGGCCTGTTTTTCCATGAGGGCGAGCTCTACGAGAGCGTGGGGCAGTACAACGAGTCCGCGATGCGGAAGATGGACCTCGCGACCGGCCGGAGCCTCAGGACCGTCTCGCTCGGCGCGGGCGTATTCGCCGAAGGCTCCGTCATCCTCGACAGCACCTTATATATATTGACCTGGCAGAACGGGCAGGTGTTCCTCTGCGACCCGGTGAGTTTCGCCGTCCGCGAACGGGTGGCCTATCCCCGCGAGGGCTGGGGCCTGACTACGGACGGGGAGCAGCTGATCGCCAGCGACGGCACCGACGTGCTCTATTTCATGGACCGCGACCTCAAGGTCCGGCGTGAGGTGCATGTCACCCGTGACGGCAAGAAGCAGCCGCTGCTCAACGAGCTGGAGTACATCGACGGCAAGGTCTGGGCGAATGTCTACACCTACGACGACATCCTCATCATCAATCCCGATGACGGGGTCGTCGAGGGCGTGGTCGACTGCGCCGGCCTGCTGAAGCCCCGGGACCGCGACCTTCGCACCGACGTGCTCAACGGCATCGCCGTCCACGATGGTAAGGTCTACGTCACCGGCAAATACTGGAAGAAACTCTTTGAAATACAGATTAAAGAAAAATAACCGCAGGTGCGTAGGAGGTGTGCTTCCAGAAGCATTTGCCCGGAATAGGGTCGCCGCAAGGCGATTTGCTTCTGGAAGTACACCTCCGGAGCACCGGAGGAAATAATTACATTTTGGGGGTATCGGCCCTGTGGCTGGTTGAGAGAGTCCCCTCGAACCTGATGCGGTTCATACCGCCGTAGGAAAAGATGAAAAGACAAGGAATTGCAACTGCCATTCTCTTTTTGGCCGCGCCGGCAGTCGTGGCCACCGCGCAGAACGCTGCGCAGTCCCAGGACGAAAGCGCCTGGCATGAACGTCTCGACAGCGTCGTGGTCCGTACGACCGCCCATACGCCCGTCACCCATTCCGAAATCCACCAGCAGGCCCTCCGGGGGGCGCTCCCTTCCGGTTCCATGCCGCAGACGCTCCAGCTGCTGCCCTCCGTCGTCAGCTACAATGAAGGCGGTACGGGCCTCGGCAACAGCGCCATGACCATCCGCGGCGTCAAGGGCTCGCAGATCAACGTGACGCTCAACGGCGTGACGCTCAATGACGCCGAGTCGCAGGAGGTCTTCTGGGTCAACATCCCTGCGCTGACCGCCATTCTCTCGGATGTCCAGGTCCAGCGCGGACTGGGGACCTCCGCCAACGGTTCGGGCGCTTTCGGTGCCAGCATCAACATGGGGACGAAATTGTTCCCGGACCGGAATGGCGGCCGTATCTCCTACAGCTCCGGCTCTTTCGGCACGCAGCTGCTGTCGCTCAGCGCAGAGACGGCCCTGTCCCGCAGCGGCCTGTATGGCAGCGTGGCCTATTCCAGGACCACGACAAACGGCTATATCCGCAACGGCCATGTCCGTTCGCAGTCGGCCTTTGTGCTGCTCGGATGGCTCCGGGGACGGAATTCGCTCCGGGCGACCTGGCTACTCGGCAGCCAGCACAGCGGCATTACCTGGGACGGCATCGATCCGGCCATCGTGAAGACCGACCGGACCTATAACCCTTCCGGCGAGTACTACGACGACTTCGGCAATGTCCATTATTATCCCCGCTCGGAGGATGTCTACCGCCAGAACCACTTTCAGCTCAGCTATTCCCGGAGCCTCAGCCGCAGCCTGACCTGGGCGACCACGGCCGATTATACCCGTGGCGACGGCTATGACGAGTACTATAAGACCGGCCGCAAGTTCAAAGATTTCGGCTATCCGGCGGCGGAGATGACGGGGCTTGACGGCGAGACGTACAAGAAGTCGGACATGATCTACCGCAAGCGGATGGACAACGATCTCTATGCGCTCAACAGCGACATCCGCCTGCGGACGCCGAAGCTGGACCTGACCGGCGGAATCAGCGCGGCGCGCTATCTGGGCGGTCACTGGGGCGAGATGCTCTGGGCGAAGGTGCTCGGGTACGATTACGATTATGCCGCTCTCAATGAGGCGGATGCATGGTACCGCAATTCGGGCCGGAAGACGGACCTGTCGGCTTTTGCGAGAGGGGAGTGGCGGCCGCGCCCCTGGCTCACCGCTTTTGCCGACCTGCAGTACCGCCAGGTCCGTTATTCCATTGTCGGCGCCGATGACAAGGCGTCTTCCGTGCCGATGGATTACCACAAGACCTGGCCGTTCTTCAATCCCCGCGGCGGCGTGACGGCGACGTTCGGGGCGCACCGGCTGTATGGTTCCGTCGCCCTCGGCCACCGCGAGCCGGGCCGCAGCGACATCAAGGAGAACATCAAGGGCGAGATGATTCCGATCCGCCCCGAGTCCATGGTCGATTTCGAGCTGGGCTATGCCTATTCCTCACAGTCCCTCTCGGCGAGCGTTACCGCCTATGCGATGGAGTATACCGACATGCTGCTGGAGACGGGAAAACTCTCTTCTTCGGGTTATGCCATCAAAGAAAACGTGGCCCGTGGCTGGCGCAGGGGACTGGAGTTCGTGGCGGCCTGGCAGGCCTTGCCCCGGCTTCGACTGGACGGCAATCTGACGCTGTCGGTCAATCAGATTCGGGACTATACCGCTTTCGTGGAAGATTGGGAGAACGGCGGCTACCGGGAGGAGAATTACGGACAGACAACCATGCTGCTGTCGCCGGGGTGCGTGGCCATGGGGCGCGTGCAGTGGGAGACGGCCACGGGTGGTCCCGTTCTTTCGCTGGACGGCAAGTGGGTAGGGAAGCAGTTCCTCGACAATACCGGCTCCGACGAGCGCTCCATCCCGGGCTATTTCGTGGCGAACCTGTCCCTGCAGCAGACGCTCCGCTTCGAGCATTACAGCCTCGAGGCCGGACTGTATGTCAACAACCTCCTGAACCGCCTCTACTGCGGCTCCGGCTGGACCTACCGCGCCTGGCAGGGCGGTGCCGAGCCCTGGTACACCGAGACCGGCCTCTACCCCCAGGCCCCCAGAAACTGGATGCTCCGCCTGGCCCTGGTCTTCTAGGCGCTCCTCCGGCGCTGCTGCAACCGGCTTCCTCCACCCCTGCGGCCATTATTTGTCATCAAACTGCTGGTAATGCTCCATACTCTGGATGATTACCAGCATTTTTGGCCTTAATTGTCAGTAATGCTCCATTTGTTGGAGCATTGCCAGCACCTTTTTCCGTCATGCCCTCCACTGTCATTTCGAGCGAAGTCGAGAAATCTTCCCCGTCATTCCACGTCTTGTCCGGCGCCTGCGGCAATCCAACCGTCATTCCACGGCCCCGTCCAGCGCCCGCGGCAGTGAAACCGTCATTCCACGGCCCCGTCCGTGGAATCTGTCCTCCGGTTTCCGGACAGTGGTCGTCAAAAGCCCGATCTCAGGGGGCCGCTTCGCATCCCCCCTTCGGTCCTCAGCGGACGGCAGGGCTTTTGACGGCCACTGTCCTTCATAGGCGATGTCCTTTCCTTGTTTTAAGGGGAAGGACTTTCGGTAAGTGGCTGACTATCAAGGCTCATCCTCCGCACTCTGAGCGTATTACTTTTCGGTACGTGTGGATCCTCTTGGCACGTCGCAGGTCAGAAGCCGTACTGCTGCTGGTTGGACATCGTACCGTAAAGGGCTGGGCATCGCAACGTCGCAGGTTAGGCATCGCTCCGTCGCAGGTCGGGCTCCGAAATGCAGCAGGTCTGCAAAAATCCTTTGACCTGCTACGCTAGATGCTGCTGTACTGCCGATTTGCGTTGCAGGTCGCGCGAAAAACGCAGACCTGCGGCACTTCACAGTCTGACCTGCGTCACTTTGCTGTCTGACCTGCGGCGTCACCGTCATTCCACGGCTTGTACGTGGAATCTGTTTCCCGGAGGTTAGCAGTTGGCTGGTTAGAAATGATTGTAAATCAATCACTTAATACGCCTGTAATGTTAACCCCCTGATAAAAAGCCAGGGGGATAACAGTCGTTTAGGGAGAATGTGCTGATAATTAGCGTATTACAAAACCATGATTGCTAACCCCTGCTTTCTGAAGGGCCGTTAGCCTGTCTAGGTACGATTGGGCGCCACCTTCGTAATAACTTTTTAGGACGCCACACGCCACCTTCCAGCATCTGTTTTTGTAAATGATTGAATGTGAGTAGTTTATAAATACCGGCCTGGAAGGTGACCTGTTTTTTCGGGGGACCTTCCAACTGCGATTTTGGAAACATCTGATTATGAGAGTGTTGCGCGGAGATGGCTGGAAGGTGCGGGGTTAAGAAGAGCAGTCTGCTTCTTTAGGCTAGCGTGAGGGGTTGTTTATCTGAGAAATGCGCTCGGAGGGAGACGGATGGTGGCTTTGTGAGAAGAAGGTGGCAGTGGCTGCTGAAACGAAGCAATCGGCGAGCGGGCAGCGGTGCTTCCCGCCGGGCATGACAGGGAGAGTGGTGATCCGAAGGTTGAAGGACGGTGGTAGTCAAAAGCCCTGCCGTCCGCTGAGGACCGAAGGAGGGGAGCGAAGCAGCCTCCTGAGATCGGGCTTTTGACTACCACTGTCCGGAAACCGGAGGACAGATGCCCTGCATTCGCTGGGCATGACGAAAGGGATGCCCTGCATGCGCTGGGCATGACGATAAGGGATGCCCTGCATGAGCTGGGCATGACGCGGAATAGTTGGCAATAACACTTCTGCCCTAAAATAGGATAGAGCTCGCATCCCTGCGAGCTCTATCCTTATTGGTTGTTTAGTAGTAGTGTTTTGCCTTTTGGCGTATTGTCGTAGTTAGTAGGCGTGGTCCTGTGAATTATTAAAAATTTTTAATATCACAAGCTCATTTCATAAATCTTCTGCAAATATAAAGACATTTTCTTATAAAGCAAAGAAATCTTAATCTTTTAACAGATTCGGCCTTCTTTCTCGGGTCCGGGCGAGGGATTCGGCGTCCTGCCACTCGCGGATGAGCTTGGGATTGCCGCTCAGCAGGACATCGGGGACCTTCCAGCCGTTGAACTCGGCGGGGCGGGTGTAGACCGGGGGAGCGATGAGGCCTTCCTGGAAGGAGTCGGACAGGGCGGAGGTCTCATCGGAGATGGCGCCGGGCAGCAGGCGGATGATGGCGTCCGCGACGATGGCGGCGGGGATTTCGCCGCCGCTGACCACGAAGTCGCCGACGGAGATTTCGCGGGTGATGAGGTGCTCGCGGATGCGCTCGTCGATGCCTTTGTAGTGGCCGCAGAGGATGATGATGTTCTCCTTGAGGGACAGCTCGTTGGCCATGCCCTGGTCGAAGATGTCGCCGTCGGGGGCCATGTAGATGACTTCGTCGTAGGTGCGTTCGGCCTTGAGCTCCTCGATCATCCGGAAGACGGGCTCGACCATCATGACCATGCCGGCATCGCCGCCGTAGCTGTAGTCGTCGACGGTCTGCCGCGGGCCGAGGCCGTACTTGCGGATGTTGTGGATGTGGATCTCGACGAGGCCCTTTTTGACGGCCCGGCCGGGAATGGAGTGGCTCAGGGGGCTTTCCAGCAGCTCCGGCACCACGGTAAGGATATCGATGCGCATAAGATTGGCAGTATTATGCTGCAAAATTAGTAAATCTCCCGAAATTTTGGTACATTTGCAATCTATGTTGAATCATAAACGATTTTAGAATGAGTGAAGAAATCATCCCTGCCACCGCCCCCGAGGTCGCTGCAGATGTAGCAGAAAAAGTCGAAGCAGTTGCCACGCCCGTGGAGACCGCCGCTCCGGCCGTAACCGAAAATGAAGAAAACAACCTCGCCGAGATGACGCTGGCGGAGCTGTCCGCCCGCCTGGAGGAGATTCTCGCCGACGAGAACAAAATGCAGCGCGCCAAGGAAGTGGAAGCGGTGAAATCCGCTTTCTACCGCCGCCTGTCCCGCGAAAAGGCGGAAGCCGGACTCGCCCCGACCGTGGATGAGCCGTCTTCCCGCGACGAGGTTCCCGCCGAGGAACCGGCCGCCGCGCCCGCTCCGGCAGACAATCCTTTCGCTGTGCTCGAGGAAGGCTTCAAGGCATTATATACATCTTATAAGAAAGAGCGCGCACAGTACAACCGCGAGCTCGACAAGGAGCGCGAGGAGAACCTCGTGAAGAAACAGGCCGTGATCGAGGACCTCAAGGCCCTCATCGAAAAGCAGGAAGACGTCTCCGCGACTTTCCCGGCTTTCCGCGAGATCCAGAACCGCTGGCGCGAGATCGGTCCCGTCCCGGCGACCGCTTTCCGCAACATCAACGACACCTACCAGTTCAACGTCGAGCGTTTCTACGACATGGTCAAGATCAACCGCGACCTGCGCGACCTCGACTTCAAGAAGAACCTCGAGGTGAAGACCGCTTTCTGCGAGGCCGCCGAGAAACTGGCCGAGCAGGAGGATGTCGTCGAGGCCTTCAAGGAACTGCAGCACCTCCACGAGCAGTGGAAGGAGTACGGCCCCGTCGCCCAGGAGTTCCGCGAGAGCATCTGGGACCGCTTCAAGGCCGCCACCGCCGCGATCAACAAGAAATACCAGGCCCACTTCGAAGGCCAGAAAGCCCAGCAGGTAGAGAACCTCGCCGCGAAGACCGCCCTCTGCGAGGAGGTCGAGGCCATCGCCGAGAAGGAAATCACTTCCTCGAACCAGTGGAACAGCCTCTCCAAGCAGATCGAGGAGATCCAGGCCCGTTGGCGGAGCATCGGCTTTGCGACCCGCAAGGACAACCAGAAGATCTACGAGCGTTTCCGCGCCGCCTGCGACAAGTTTTTCGAGCGCAAGCGCGTCTTCTACGCCGACTATAAGGACTCCATGAACGAGAACATGGCCAGGAAACAGGCCATCATCGAACGTGCCGAGGAGCTCGCCAAGAGCACCGACTGGAAGAAGACCACCGACGAGCTGATCGAGCTTCAGAAGCAGTGGAAGGAGATCGGCGCCGTGCCGCGCAAGAAGAGCGAGCCCATGTGGAAGCGCTTCCGTGCCGCCTGCGACGCCTTCTTCGCCGAGCGCGACAAGAACGCCAGGCCCGCCGAGAACGACTACCACGCCAACCTCCGCGCCAAGAAGGCCCTGATCGAGGAGATCAACGCCTACGAGCCGGCCGCCGATGAGGCCGCCAACGCCGCCGCCCGCGAGGACTTCGCGAGCCGTTTCAGCGCCATCGGCTTCGTTCCGTTCAAGGAGAAGGAAAAAATTTCCGAGGCTTTCCGTGCCGCCATGTCCGCGAAATTCCCGGACTTCGGCCGCCGCGGACCGCGCCGTGAGGGCAACCAGCGCCCGCAGCGGGGTGGACAGCCTCGTCCGCTGACGGAGAAGGACAAGCTGATCCAGCAGTACCGCGAGCTCCAGCAGGAAATCGTTACCTATGAAAACAATATCGGCTTCTTCGGCCGCGGCAAGAATGCCGAGGCCCTCGTCGCCCAGATGCAGGAGCGCATCGACGCCGCCAAGGCTTCCCTCAAGGAGCTGGAAGGCAAGATCCGTTCGCTCGAGGCCGCCGAAGAACCTGCAGCGGAGTAGACTATGGCAAGCGGAAAGAGTCACAATACCCTGTGGGGCTTCCTCGCCATAGGAGCCATCATGGTGGGCTTCCTCGTCCTGCAGTCGAAGGAAGCCAGGAAACAGGCGGAGTACAAGGCCAGGATCGAGGCGCAGCAGGCTGAAAAGCAGCTGCAGATGGCCCTCGAAGCCGCCTCGGATACCTCCAATACCGTCATCATCACCGAAGAGCTGACGCAGCCGGTCATGGCTGCCGCAGCCCCCGCTGTCGCTGAGTCTGCCGTTGCCGCCGGCAATGGGAGCGATTCCGCTGTCGATTCGAGCGCAGTCGAGAAATCTGCGCCCGTCCAGGCGGTCTATACCCTCGAGAACGACCTACTGGCCCTCGAGTTCGTGAGCGCCGGCGCCCAGCCCCTTTCGGCGCACGTCAAGGACTACACCAACTATGGCGGCAGTCCGCTCTATCTCTATCGCAATTTCGACATGGCGAAGGATTCCCTCGCAGCCCCTGCCGCGACGGAATACAACCGCCTCGATTTCCTCTTCGATACCTTCACGAAGTCCGCGGACGGTTCGGTCTACAAGAACACCTACCATACCGCGGGCATGACCTTCGCGCCGGTGGATTCGCTCTGCAACGAGACGACCCTCGCTCTCGGGACCACGTTCGGCCCCGGCCAGATCATCCAGACCTGGTCGCTGGAGCCCGGCTCCTACGAGGCTCGTTTCAGCATTACCTTCCGCGGGCTGGAAGAGGTCATCACCCGTAAGGTCAAGTCGATGAACCTCGCGTGGAACCTCGCGATTCCGCGCATGGAGCGGGGCCTCCGCAACGAGAAGCAGTATTCGAAGGTCAATTACAACATCGCCGGTGAGGACGACCTCGAGGATATCGGTGGCGGCAGCGACGAGAGCACTTCCGAGGGCGCGTCGATCCGCTGGATCGGCTACCAGCAGCAGTTCTTCTCCGTGATCCTCCGCAAGGAGGGCGCGCCGTTCTCCAGCGCCAAGAAGATCGCCGTCGGCTACAAGGGCGAGAACGACCCTGACCACCGCCTGATGGACTGCCAGTCCACGCTGATCCTGCCCTATGACGGCGGCAGCGAGGAGGAGAGCTACGATTTCGCCGTCTACATGGGCCCGAACGACTACTACGGCCTCAAGAGCTACGACCAGAACTACGAGAAGGTCGTTCCGCTCGGCGGCTGGCTGGTCGGCTGGTTCACCAAGTGGGTCATCATCCCGATGTTCCGCTTCTTCCACGGCACGCTCGGTATCGTCAACTTCGGCCTGATCATCCTCCTGATGACCATCGTCATCAAGCTGATCGTGCTTCCGCTGGCCTACAAGAGCTATTCTTCCTCCGCGAAGATGAGCGCGCTGCGCCCGGAAATGGAGAAGATCAACGACAAGTTCCCCAAGCAGGAGGATGCCATGAAAAAGCAGCAGGCGACGATGGAACTGTATCGCCGCGCCGGTGTCAGCCCCATGGGCGGCTGCCTCCCGATGCTTCTGCAGTTCCCGATCCTGTGGGCCATGTTCCGCTTCTTCCCGGCTTCCATCGAGCTTCGCCAGCAGCCGTTCCTCTGGTGCGACGACCTCAGCACCTACGACAACATCCTGCCGGCCGGCTTCGAGCTTCCGCTGATCGGGCACCTGTCGCTGTTCGCGCTGCTGATGGCGGTGTCGATGTTCTTCTATTCCAAGGTCATCTCCACCACCCAGACGGCCGGTAACGACCCCAGCGCCAAGATGATGAAGTTCATGAGCGTCTGGCTGATGCCGATCATGATGTTCTTCATCTGCAACAGCCTCTCCGCCGGTTTGAGCTACTACTACCTGCTCTCCAACCTCATCACCATGCTCGAGACCTGGATCATCCGCAAGTGGTTCGTCCACCCCGACGAGATCCTCGCCCGGGTCCGTGCCTCCGAGGGCAAGCCGCTGCCCAAGACCAAATGGCAGCTCCGCCTCGAGGAAGCGCAGAAGATGCAGCGCCAGCGCGAGCAGCAGATGAAAAATCGGCGCTAACGTCATTTCGAGCGAAGTCGTTTTGTCATTTCGAGCGAAGTCATTTTGTCATTTCGAGCGAAGTCGAGAAATCTATGATTGCCGATCACTTACATGAAATAACGGAGAAACTGCCACAGGCCGTGCGCCTTGTGGCAGTTTCCAAATTCCACCCCGTCGAGGCGCTCCGGGAGGCCTACGACGCCGGCCAGCGCATCTTCGCCGAGAGCCGGCCGCAGGAACTGGCCGCCAAGGTCCCGCAGCTGCCGACGGATATCGAATGGCATTTCATCGGGCACCTGCAGACCAACAAGCTCAAGCTGGTACTTCCCTATGTCTCGCTCGTGCAGAGCGTCGATTCGCTCCACCTGCTGGAGGCTATCGACAAGTGGGGGAGTGAGAACAGTCGCGTGATTCCCGTCCTGCTGGAGCTGCACCTCGGCGCGGAGGAGACCAAGCAAGGCTTCACGGCCGGGGAAATCCGGGACATCTTGCTCCGTTACTGCGGGACAGTACCCTCCGAGACCCCTCCCGACCTTCGCAATATTCAATTTTGCGGCTTGATGGGAATGGCGACGAACACCGATGACGAGGCGGTAATCGAGGCCGACTTCTGCCGGATCGAATCGCTGTTCCACGCGCTTCGTGCGGAATTCCCGTCCCTGGCCAGTTTTACGGAACTCTCCATCGGCATGTCCGCCGACTGGCCCATCGCCATCCGCCACAGCGCCACCATGGTCCGCATCGGCACCGACATCTTCGGCCCCCGCGAGTACTAGTATCCCTCCGGTTTTCGGACAGTGGTCGTCAAAAGCCCGATCTCAGGGGGCCGCTTCGCATCCCCCCTTCGGTCCTCAGCGGACGGCAGGGCTTTTGACGGCCACTGTCCTTCATCGGGCATCTGTCCTCCTGCGCCCCACACCTTCCAGCCTGCCGCCAGCAACCATCTTATACTCAAATACTTATAAAAACGCTGTTGGAAGGTCCCCCGAAAAAACAAGCCACCTTCCAGGCCTAGGATTGTAAACAACTTACATTCAATCATTTACAAAACAGATGCTGGAAGGAGGCGTGTGGCGTCCTCAAATAGGTTTACCACAAAAGAGTGTAAAGCCTGTTTTAGCAGAATACAATATTATTTCGGCCAGCAAGAGAGACAAAGTCGCTAATTAGTCCCACGTAAAAAGCCAGCTCCCCTATGCTCACATGGATGCATGGCTTTCCTCCCGGCTTGAAACAGGCAAACAGGCCAGCTGAACGTAGGGGTTAGCATTTGCCGCTTTGTAATACACTAATTATCAGCCTCTTCGCTTAACGCCACTGTTATCCCCCTGGCTTTTTATCAGGGGGTTAACATTACAAGCATATTAAGTATATGACTTTCAATCATTTCCGATCAGCCCATTGTTAACCCCTCGGGAAACAGATTCCACGGACGGGGCAGTGGAATGAAGGTGATGCTGCAGGTCTGGTGGTGAAGTGACGCAGGTCGGATGGTGAAGTGCCGCAGGTCTGCGTTTTTCGTGCGACCTGCTACGCAAATAGGCTGTACAGTAACATATAGCGTAGCAGGTCAAAGGATTTTTGCAGACCTGCTGCACTTCACAGCCCGACCTGCTACAGTACAAGGCCAAACCTGCAGCGGTACGATGTCTAACCTGCAGCGGTACGGCTTCTGACCTGCGACGTGCCAAGATGATCCACACGTACCGAAGAGTAATACGCTCAGCGTGCGGAGGATGAGCCTTGATAGTCAGCCACTTACCGAAAGTTCTTTCCCGAAAAACAAGGAAAGGACATCGCTTAACCAGTTGTCCCTCAATAGCAAAGCTCCGCAAGCCGCGCTGCCTCTGGCCGCAGGTTGAAGGACAGTGGCCGCCAAAAGCCCTGCCGTCCGCTGAGGACCGAAGGAGGGGATGCGAAGCAGCCTCCTGAGATCGGGCTTTAGACGGCTACTGTCCGGAAACCGGAGGCAGATGCCCTGCATACGCTGGGCATGACGGGAAAAGATTCCACGGACAAGCCGTGGAATGACGGTTCAATTGCCGCGGGCGCCGGACAGGCCGTGGAATGACGAAAAAAGCCGGCCCGGGAGGGTCGGCTTTCGCATGCAGGTAAGCAACTGCGTTACTTCATAATGCTAGAGCATTTTGAAGCAACTTCGTTACTTCATAATAACCTTGGCCATTTCGAGGACCTTGTTGGAGTAACCCCACTCGTTGTCGTACCAGGCGCAGACCTTGACGAAAGTCGGGTCGAGCTGGATACCGGCCTTCTCGTCGAAGATGGAGGTGCGGGCGTCGCCACGGAAGTCGGTGGAGACGACGGCCTCGTTCGTGTAACCGAGAACACCCTTGAGTTCGCCCTCGGAGGCTTCCTTCATGGCGGCGCAGATGTCCTCATAGGAGGCAGCCTTGGCGAGCTCGACGGTCAGGTCGACGAAGGAAACGTCGCTGGTCGGGACGCGGAGGGACATGCCGGTGAGCTTGCCGTTGAGTTCCGGAAGAACCTTGCCGACAGCCTTGGCAGCACCCGTGGAGCTCGGGATGATGTTCTCGAGGATGCCACGGCCGCCGCGCCAATCCTTCTTGGACGGGCCGTCAACGGTCTTCTGGGTAGCGGTGGCAGCATGGACCGTGGTCATGAGGCCGCGGACGACACCGAACTTGTCGTTGAGCACCTTGGTAAGAGGAGCGAGGCAGTTGGTCGTGCAGGAGGCGTTGGAGATGATGGTCTGGCCGGCGTAGGTCTTGTGGTTCACGCCGTAGACGAACATCGGGGTCGCGTCCTTGGAAGGAGCGGACATGATGACCTTCTTGGCACCAGCCTTGATATGAGCCTCAGCGAGCTCGGCGGTGAGGAAGAAACCGGTGGATTCGACAACCACATCGACACCGAGAGCACCCCAGGTGATGTTGACCGGGTCCTTCTCAGCGAAGACCTGAATCTTGTTGCCGTCGACGATCATGTAGTTGCCCTCGACCTTGATGTCGTGGTTGAAGATGCCGTGGACGGAGTCGTACTTCAGCATGTAAGCGAGATAATCGGCGTCGAGGAGGTCGTTGATACCGACAACCTGAATGTCCTTGCCGAAGTTCTCGACAGCAGCGCGGAAGACCATGCGGCCGATGCGGCCGAATCCGTTGATACCAAGTTTAATCATAATTCAAATAACTATTTAGTTGTTAAAAATATTTGGCTTGTTTAAAGCGGCACAAATTTACGAAAATTTCCGCAAAATCGCTATCTTTGTAAGAAAATATATGACAAACGGATGAAAGATAACCTCAAGATACTCATAACGAACGACGACGGGTATATGGCGAACGGTCTCCGGACCCTTGCGCGCATCATGGACGCTTTCGGCGAGGTGACGGTCGTCGCCCCGAAATTCCACCAGAGCGCGATGTCCATGGCCGTCTCGCTCGGCTTCAAGAAGCTGGCGGCCAAGGAGTTGCCGGAGCTCGGACCGGGCAGTTGGTCCTATCTGGACGCGACCCCGGCGAGCTGCGTCAAGTTCGGCCTGGAATACAAGTATCCCTCCCGCAATCCCGATGTCGTCGTGACGGGCATCAACCACGGCTCCAACGCCGCGACGGCCGCGAACTATTCCGCGACGCTCGGTGCCGCGGAGGAGGGGGCGATCAACGGCATCCGCGCCATCGGCGTGAGCGTCAGCGATTTCAATGCCGACGGAGACCTGACGGCGGTCGAGCGCTATTTCCCGGGCATTTTCCGTTTCCTCATGGACAACTGGCCGGAGGGCTACGGGCACATGTACAACGTCAATTTCCCGAAATGCCCCGTCGACGAGATCCGCGGCATCCGCTTCGCCCGCCAGGGCCGCGCCCACTGGGTCCGCGAGTTCCAGAGCTGGGACAAGAGCCGGCTGGGGACGTATTTCGTCATGGAAGGACACAACTGCCAGGTCGTGGACCCGCCGCTGGAGGAGGGGGAGACGGCCTTCATGATGATCGGCGATTTTATCGATGACGAGCCCGCCACCGCCGACGCCGACCACCGGCTGAACCTCGAGAACTGGATCACCATCACCCCGAACAACCTCGACCGGACTGACTTTGAGGACCTCGCGCGTCTGAAGTCCCTCGCCCCGGACGGCCTTCCGCTCCAATAAGATGCGTTACTACATCATAGCCGGAGAAGCCAGCGGCGATCTCCACGGATCGAACCTCATGAAGGGCCTCTACGCCGAGGACCCGGCGGCGCGCGTGCGTTTCTGGGGCGGCGCGCTCATGGAGGCGGTCTGGAAGGAAAAGGACGGCGCGGCGGACGGCGGCCTGGTGGTGGATTACAAGGAAGGAGCCGTGATGGGCTTCTGGGAGGTGCTGATGAAGGCCCGTTCGCTGACCCGGAAAATCGAGCGCTGCAAGGCCGACATCCTCGCATACGGGCCCGACGTGGTCATCCTCATCGACTATCCCGGCTTCAATTTCAAGATCGCAGAATTTGCCCACGGAAAGGGCCTGAAGGTGTTTTATTACATCGCTCCGAAGGTCTGGGCCAGCCGCGAGAGTCGGATCAGGAAGCTCAAGCGTGATGTCGACAAACTCTTTATCGTCTTTCCGTTCGAGGAGCCCTATTTCCAGAAGCACGGCGTGCCGTATGTCTACTGCGGCAACCCGCTCATCGACGCCATCGACCAGTCCGAGGCCCTGCGCGAGACCCGGGAGGAATTCCTGGAGAAGACCGGCATGCCCGACGCGAAGTTCGTGGCGCTGCTGGCCGGATCCCGCGGCAACGAGCTCGCCTTCATGATGCCGCGCCTGGTGGAGCTGGCGGACCGCATGCACGCCCTGCCGCAGTATGCCCAGTGGCATTTCCTCCTCGCCGGCGCCCCGTCGCGGACGCCTGCCGACTATGAGAAATACATCGGCCCGGACCGTCCCTGGCTCCATGTCATCTTCGACCAGACCTATGCCATCCTCCGCCACAGCGAGGCCGCCGTCATCAAATCCGGCACCGCGTCGCTGGAGGGCGTGCTGATCGGCACGCCGCAGGTGGTCGGCTACGGCTCCAACAGCAACATCTCCTACCTGATCGGGCGCCAGATCATCCGCGTCAAATACATTTCCCTGGGGAACCTCATCATCGACCGCGGCGCTTTCCGCGAGCTGCTCCAGCAGTATTGTACGGCCGATTCGCTGATGACGGAGCTGCGCCGCCTGCTGGAGGACGAGGCCTATCGCGCCCGCATGCTCTCGGATTATGCCGAAATCCGGGCCCGGCTCGGCGGCAGCGGCGCTTCGGCGGCGGTCGCGCGCGCCATGATCGAGAATTTGTAAAATTGCCTCTAAAATCGTATTTTTGCGCCGCAATTTGGGCAAGATGTATCAGATCAGTATTACAGCACAGGAACTGGACGCGTTGCCGCGGGCGGCGTTTACGGGCCGGATCGAGGTGATCGACAAGGTCGACGACGCCTTTTTCGACGCCTGCCGCTATCTGTCGCGGCAGAAGATCATCGGCTTCGACACCGAGTCGCGCCCCACGTTCAGCCCGAACCAGCCCCATTACGGCACTTCTTTGCTGCAGCTTTCCGGGCCCGAGAAGGCCTTCCTTTTCCGCGTGAAGTTCACGGGAATGCACCGCAAGCTCTGCGCTGTGCTGGCCAATCCGAATATCATCAAGGTCGGCGCCGCCGTGGCCGATGACGTCAAGGGCCTCCAGGCGCTCGGCGGATTCAAGCCGGCCGGCTTCATGGACCTGCAGAAAATCGGCTGGGAGTATGGCATCAAGGAGCGGGGCGTCAAGAAAATGGCCGCCATCATCCTCGGCGTGCGGATTTCCAAGACGCAGCAGCTGTCCAACTGGGAGGCCGAGCGCCTGAGCGAGGCGCAGCGGGTCTATGCCGCGACGGATGCATGGGTCTGCCGGGAGATGTACCTCAAGCTCCTGGCGAGCGAGAAGCACCCCCTGACGATGCAGGAGCTCAATCCGGAGCATTACGAGGCCTTGAAGCGCAAGGAGGAGAGGGCCGCCGAACTCAGGCGGGAGATCGAGGAGCGCCGGGCTGCGAAAGCCGCCGCCAAGGCCGCCCGGATGGCCCGCCAGTCCCCGCCGGGGGAGGGCAAGTCCAGGGCCGCCAAGCGCCGCCGCCGTCGCCGCGAAGCGCTCGAACGCGAAAAACAAGCTCAGCAGCATGAACAAAATCTACCTCAGGAAGGGGCGTGAGGCCTCTTTGATGCGTTTCCATCCCTGGGTCTTCTCCGGGGCTGTCGCGCAGATCGTCGGTTCGCCCGCCGAGGGCGATGTCGTCGGGGTTTTCGCCGCCGACGGGAGTTTTCTCGCCTATGGCCACTATCAGGTCGGTTCCATCGCCGTCCGCATCCTCAGCTATGACGACGCCGCGCTGAAGCCGTCTTTCTGGGCGGACCGCATCGGCGCCGCCTTCCATGTCCGCGAGGTCATGGGGCTGGTCGGCAGCGGGGCGACCAGTTGCTACCGGCTGGTGCACGGCGAGGGCGACAACCTGCCCGGGCTCATCATCGATTATTACGACGGCGTCTGTGTGCTACAGGCCCATTCGGTCGGCATGTTCCGCGCCAAGCGGCAGATCTGCGAGGCGCTCCAGGCTGTCTACGGCGAGGCGCTGAAGGCCGTTTACGACAAGAGTTCCGGCACTGCGCCGTTTAAAGCAGGACTTGAGCTGGTCGATGGTTACCTCTATAAGGCTGAGGGATTTACGGCGGACGAAATGACCGTGCTGGAGAACGGCAACCGCTTCCTTGTCAATTGGCGCGAGGGGCAGAAGACGGGCTTTTTCCTCGACCAACGCGAGAATCGCGCGCTCGTCGGCCGCTACGCCGCCGGGAAGAACGTGCTGAACCTGTTCTGCTATACCGGCGGTTTTTCCATCTACGCCCTGAATGCCGGCGCGGCGCACGTCGATTCCGTCGACAGTTCCGCCAAGGCGATGGATCTCGTGGAGAAGAATGTGGCGCTCAACGGTTTCGGCCCCGAGAAACATACGGGCTTTTGCACCGACGCGCTGGATTTCCTCCGCGATGTGCCGGAGGGGAAGTACGATCTTATGATCGTGGACCCGCCCGCATTTGCCAAGCACCGCGGCGCCCTACAGAACGCCCTGCGCGCTTATCAGCGCCTGAATGCCGCCGCCATCGCCAAGGTCGCGCCCGGCGGTCTCGTCTTTACGTTCAGCTGCTCGCAGGTGGTTGATAAAGAGGCCTTTGCGCTGGCCGTTTTCTCCGCCGCCGCGCAGACCGGCCGCAGCGTCCGCATCATGGCGCGCCTCACCCAGCCCGCGGATCACGCCGTCAACATCTATCACCCCGAGGGCGAATACCTCAAGGGTCTCCTCCTCTACGTTGAGTAGCGCTTCGGTGCTACGAAGAAAGGGTTTAAAAAGCAAATCGCCTTGCGGCGACCCTATTCCGGGCAAATGCTTTTTAAACCCTTTCTTCTACGCACCAGCGGCTATCCTTTCCCGAGGCGGGCGAGGATGGCGGGGATGAGGAGGCTGTGGATGAACTGCTCCTCCATGAAGTGGGTGCCGGGGTAGGCCGTGACGGTGCCGGGGCCGTAGAGCTGCTCCCAGAGGGCACGGCTGACGACACCTGATTTCTTATAATGGTCGTTGTCGCCGATGAAGGCGTGGACGGGGCCGACTTCTTTTGCCGCGGCCAGCAGGGCCTCGTAGTGGGCGCGGTAGTTTCTCAGGATATGGTAACGGAAGCGAAGGACCTGGCGGCCCGGGCGCTTGACTCTCCAGATGAAGCGGCGGCAGATCCAGCCGACGCCGGGGATGAGGGTCCAGGGGGCCAGACGGACCAGGCGCATCGGACCGCCGAGGGCAGGGGAGACGAGGAGTTTGGGGATGCCGGGAATGCGGAGGGCGTGGATGGAACCGAGGGATTCGCCGATAATGAGGTCGGGGCGGAGCTCGTCGACCCAGGCGCGGATGACGGGATGGGCCACGGCGGGGTCGAAGTCGTAGGTGCGGCAAATCACGCGGACGGAGGGGGCCGCTGCGGCGAAATGTTCCTGCAGGATGCCGGGGATGCGGCTGTCGGTGCCGCCGCCCATGCCGTGGAGATAGAGGATGGTTCGGTTCATCGGTGGCTGTTTGGGGCTCTTCTTTGCAAAGTTAGAATTAATTCTTATTTTTGTAAGACTGAAAACACAATTTTACGATATGAAGCGAATCATTCTGGCTGCGGCAGCCCTTTTTGCCGCAACGCTCCCTTCCTTCGCGCAGAAGGAGGTCTCTTCCGATGACCTGACATTCACGACCGTGAAGGAAGCCCCCGTTACTTCCATGAAAAACCAGCACCGCAGCGGTACCTGCTGGTGCTTTTCCTCCCTTTCCTTCCTCGAGAGCGAGGTGATCAAGGCCAAGGGCCTCAAGGAGGCCGATTATCCGGATTTCTCCGAGATGTTCATCGTCCGCAACGCCTACCACGACAGGGTGATCAAGTATGTCCGCCTCGACGGCAAGATGAACCTCGCCGCCGGTTCCGACTTCGGCGATGTGATGGAGGTGATCCGCGAATACGGCCTCATGCCCCAGCAGGCCTATTCGGGCATGAATTACGGCTATGAGCTGCCCGTGCAGTTCGAGCTGGACGCCGCGCTCCACGGCTATGCCGACGCCATCCTCAAGAACCCCAACCGCAAGCTCACCCCCGCGTGGCAGAAGGGCTTCGACGGCATCCTCGACGCCTACCTGGGCGAGATTCCGGAGGAGTTTGAGTTCAATGGAAAGAAATACACGCCGGCGAGCTACCGCGACGAGATGGGCGTGAACCCGGATGATTATGTCGGATTCACTTCCTATACGCACCATCCGTTCTATACCCAGTTCGCCATCGAGGTGGAGGATAACTGGCGCTGGACCCAGAGCTGGAATGTCCCGCTGGATGAGTTCGTCGCCATCATCGACAACGCCGTCGAGAACGGCTACACGGTCCTCTGGGGCGGCGACGTCTCCGAGAAGGGCTTCTCCCGCAGCAACGGTACGGCCCTGCTGCTGGTGGACGAGACCCTCGACACGACCGGCTCCGACCAGGAACGCTGGACCGGAAAGGCCGGCAAGGCCGATGCTCCGAAGGGCATCCGCGAGGCCGAGGTGACGCAGGAGACCCGCCAGGCTTCCTTCGACAACAAGACTTCCACCGACGACCATGGCATGCATCTTTTCGGCAGCGCCAAGGACCAGTTCGGCAACAAATTCTACCTCATCAAGAACTCCTGGGGCGAGGCCGGCAAGTACAAGGGCGTCTGGTATATGTCCGAGGCCTATCTCAAGGAGAAGACCCTGAACTTCGTCGTCAATAAGAACGCCATCCCGAAGGACATCAAGAAGAAACTCGGCATCAAGTAGATAATGGCGCTGAAAAATCACATTCCGAATACCGTCACGGCGATGAATCTCCTCTCGGGGGTCATCGCCGTGATATTCACCTTCGAGGGTCGGCTGGACGTGGCCTTCTGCCTGATGCTGCTCGCGGCGGTCTTCGATTTCTGCGACGGGCTCTGCGCCCGCCTGCTGCATGCCTATTCGGACATCGGCAAGGAGCTGGATTCGCTCTCGGACATGGTTTCGTTCGGCGTGCTGCCGGCGCTGATGCTCCACGTGCTGATGCGGATGTCCGGGATGGACTGCTGGCTCTGCTGGATGCCGCTTGCCATTGCCGTTTTCTCGGCGCTCCGCCTGGCGAAATTCAATATCGATGAGCGGCAGGGGAGTTCCTTCCTCGGGCTTGCGACGCCCGCCTGCGCCATCATCTGCGGTTCGCTGGCCTGCCTCGCGCTGAAGGCTCCGGACTTCTGGCTGACGGCCTTCTTCATGGAGCACTGCTGGGCGATTCCCGCGCTGGCGCTGATTCTCAGCGGCCTGCTGGTGAGCGAGATCCCCATGTTCGCGATGAAGATCGCGCCCGGGCACAGCATCTTTGACCTGCCCCGCGTGGTGTTCCTCGTCTGGGCCGTGTTCTCGCTCGTGGCGCCGCTGGCCTTCGGCCTCCACTGGTCCCTCTTCCCGCTGCTGCTTTTCCTCGGCTACATCGTCGAGAACTGCGCGCTGGCGGTGTTTTGCAGGGGCCGTGCGTAGGAGATAATGGCGAAGACAGCAAAGAAAAATAAGAAGGGGAGCGCCCGCGGCAGGCGCTCTTCTTCCCGTGTGCGCCGGCGCAATACCTTTGTCGTCATTATCGCCCTTGCCCTTCTTGCCGGTCTCTTTCTTGTGACAAAGTGCATCCGGCGCAGCCGTGAGCCGGCCCGGATCCCCGACGGTTACAACTCCTTCTGCATCGACCTGTCGCACCACAACGGCGTGGTGACGGACTGGGACAACCTCCGGATCCATGTCGCCGCGGACGGGACGGTCGTCGAGCGCGCGGAAGATGCCGCCGAGACCTATCCCGTGACCATGGTCTATGTCAAGGCGACCGAGGGCGAGAAGATGGTGGATCCGCGCTTCTTCTCCAACTGGACGGCGCTCCGGGCACGCCGCTATGCCGCCGGAGCCTATCATTTCTACCTCTCCGACAAGGATCCCGTGAAGCAGGCGCAGAATTACATCCGCGTGGTGGGGCCCCTTCGCGAGCGGGACCTGTCGCCCGTTCTGGATGTGGAGAAAATGCACCGCGGCTGCACGGAGCGCGAGCTGAACGCCGGCATCCGCCTCTGGCTCGAGACCGTCGAGGCCCACTACGGCAAGAAGCCGATCATCTACACTTCCGACAATTTCGCCCGCCGCGTGCTGGCTTCCGACATCGTGTCCGGCTACCGCATCTGGGTTGCACACTACGGCGTTTCCGCGCCGGATTTCACGGGCTGGTCGCTCTGGCAGTTCACCGACCATGGCCTTGTCGACGGCATCTCCGGCTACGTCGACCTCTCCGTCGAGCGGTAGCTATTCCTGTCCTCCGGTATTCATCATGCCCCGCGTATGCAGGGCATCTGTCCTCCTTCGCCCGGGGGGCTTTTTTTTGCTGCTGCAGTGCAGGCTCGAAAGTGCGGAAACGGAGCGGCACCGGGGGCTTGACGAGCCAACTTCTCCTTTTAGTCCCGCTGCGCGGGCCTAACGTCGGCGGACAATGCTCGTCATGCCGCTTCGCGCGTCACCGCCCCCTGCACGGGCCCCCGCACATTTCCGTTTCCGCACACGAGCCTGCACCGCAGCAGCAACGGGCCACCTTCGCCCCTGCTGCCATTGTTTGCCATCATGTTGCTGGTAATGCTCCATATTCTGGATGATTACCAGCATTTTTGGCCTTATTTGTCAGTAATACTCCATTTGTTGGAGCATTGCCAGCACCATTTGTCATGCCCTCCACTGTCATTTCGAGCGCAGTCGAGAAATCTGTTTCGTCATGCCCGATCTGATCGGGCATCGCTTTCCGTCATTCCACGGCTTGTCCGTGGAATCTGTTTTCCGAGGGGTTAGCAATTGGCTGATCGGAAATGGCTGAAAATCAAATACTTAATATGCTTGTAATGTTAACCCTCAGATAAAAAGCCAGGGGGATAACAGTGTCGTTATGTGAAGGCGTTGATACATAGCGCATTACAAAGCAGTAAATGCTAACCCCTACGTTCGCTGGCCTGTTTGCTTGTTTCAAGTCTGGATGAAAGCCTTATTATCTTGTGCGGATAGGAGAGCTGGCTTTCTACGAGGGACTTATGGAGCGACTTTGTCTTCCTTGTAGACCGAAATAATGATGCATTCTACGGGAACAGGCTTCACACTAATTTTGTTAACTAATTTCAGGACAACGTAAGGCCACCTTCCAGCCCATGCTTTGTAAATGATTGAATGTCTGTTGTTTACAAAAACAAGCCTGGAATGTGGCATGTTTTTTCGGGGGACCTTCCAACCGCGATTTTGTAAGGATTTGAATGTGAGGCGGTTGCTGGCTGGAGGCTGGAAGGTGCGGGCGGAGGAGATTTCTCGGCTTGGCTCGAAATGACAGGGAAGCACCGTAGGACGGATTCCACGGATGGGGCACCAAAATGACTATTCAGAAAGGTCGTGCCAATTAAGTGCTTGTAAATTGAAGGATTTTACGTATTTTTGTAAGATATGAAATGGAGCCGGCTCATAGGGACATTCCTCTTCGCTGCGATCCTTGCTGCGTGCAGCGGCAAGGACGAAATCAGCGTGGATCCAGAGCCGCAGCCGGGTCCCGGACCGGAGCCGGTCGGGCCTGTCGAGGAAGGGGAGCGGCTGAAGCTCCAACTGACGGCCGGTACGCTGGACGGAGCCGAATGGGCCCTGCCGGAGACGGTGCAGGTCTATGCAAAGGAGGGCTCCGGCAATACGCTCCGGCTCGAGGCGGGCGTCTATTCCAATGAAAGCGTTGCGAAGATTGAGGACGCCATCTATGCCGTCCTTTCCCCGGCGCAGGAGAGCTATTTCAACGGAGCGTCGCTCGAGATCCGTTTCCCCGACGAACTGACCGCTGTCAGCGGGAGGGTCCCGGACAGCCTCTCCTTCGGCCTTGCTTATGAAAAGGGCCCGGAAATGCAGCTGGAGCCGCTGTTCGGCGGTCTGAAGCTGGCCCTCGCAAGGGACGATGTCTATGGAATCATCTTCCGGGCAAACGGCGGGGAGAGTCTCTCCGGACGGGCCCGGGTGAGCGTTGCCGACAAGGGCATCGAACTGCTAGACATGCGCCCCGTCGTCCGCTACAGCGCTCCGATCGGCGTCCTGGACAGGGCGAAGACCTGGCTCGTCGTGCTGCCGCCGGCCATCCTCTCGCAGGGCCTGACGCTGACCGTGGAGACCCTCGCGGGCGAATATGAATACAAAACGGATGCGCTTTCCGTTCAGCGCGGCCGCATCACCAGCCTGACCGTCCCGGACGGCCTGCAGCCTGAGCCCGATTATATCGATATCCCCGACGCGAACTTCAAGGCCTGGGTCGTTGCGCATTACGACAGCGACGGCGACGGCGAGATCAGCAAGGCCGAGGCCAAGCTCATCAAATCCATCGAGGTCCAGACCCATGAGATCGAATCGCTCGAGGGCATCCGCCATTTCTCCAACCTCGAGACCCTCGTCGCCAACGGCTCCCGTGCGGAAGACCGGACCATCCTCGGCCGCCTCACTGCGCTCGACCTTTCCGGCCTCAGCAAACTCACGAGCGTCCAGTGCCGACACAACTATATCGGCGTGCTGACGCTTCGCGGCAATACGGCCCTGAAAAGCCTCGTGTGCTATGGCAATTCCCTGACGGCGCTGGATCTCAGCGGCGCTCCGATGCTGGAAGATGTCGATGCCGGCGACTGCGCGATCGCCACGGTCAATGTCCGTGAGAATACCTTCCTGAGCCGCCTGTCGGTCCACAACAACCGCCTGACCGAGCTCGATCTCGCCGGGAATCCCTACCTGCAGACGCTGACCTGCGACCGCAACCTCATCCGCGAGCTCGACCTTTCCGCCTGCACGGCCCTGACGAGCGTCCGTTGCGCCCCCATGAACGACAGCGCCGGCAACAACCTGCTGCAGACCCTGATCCTTTCCTACGGCATGTCCATCCCCGGCATTACGGAAAGCCGCTCGACGGACAAGATCCCCGCTGCAACGGAGATCAAATGGATCGGCGCACCGGAGCAGACGACGCTCGGAACCGGCCTCCGGACGATGTACATC
The DNA here is from genome assembly GCA_902768665.1 of uncultured Bacteroidia bacterium. Classification (GTDB taxonomy): domain Bacteria; phylum Bacteroidota; class Bacteroidia; order Bacteroidales; family UBA932; genus Cryptobacteroides. The sequence goes on from CACXMA010000011.1 coordinate 29,883, forward strand.
ACCACTCCGGACGGCTACGGCATCACCAGCAAGTCGACCTGGAAGGAGAACTGCACCGTCAAACTTATTGACGACAGCGGCAAGGTCTATTACGAGAGCGTCACCGTCGGTGTCAAGGGCCGCGGCAACAGTACGTGGGGCTATGTCAAGAAACCCTACACGCTGCGCCTTCCGGAGAAAGCGGATCTCATCGGGACCGGCGGGGACAAGCGCTGGGTCCTCCTCGCGAACTGGATGGACCGCACCCTGCTCCGCAACGACGTGGCCTTCGAGATCGGCCGCCGCAGCGGCCTGGAATGGACCCCTTCCGGCGAATTCATCGAACTCTATCTCAACGGTCAGCACCTTGGCAACTACTGGCTCGGCGAGAAGATCAAGACCGGAACGGCACGCCTCAAGGCCGACTATCTGATCGAAATGGACACCTATTACGACGCGACGTGGAAGTTCTACAGCAGCTACGGCTACCGGGTCAACCAGAACGCCAACGGGCTGCCGATCGGCGTGAAGGAACCCGATGACGAGAAGATGACCGATGCTAAACTCAGTGAGCTGAAAACCCTCGTTTCGGGCGTTGAGAACGCGATTTACAACAAGACGGCCGACTATCAGACGAAGATGGACGTGCGGTCCTTCATCGACTGGTTCCTTGTCCATGAACTGACCTACAACGGCGAACCGAACCACCCGAAGAGCTGCTACTTCTATTTCCGCGACGGCATCATGTACGCCGGTCCGCTCTGGGATTTCGACTGGTTCACCTTCCAGCCGGGCACCAGCGGCCTTTTCATCCAAAACAGCATCTATTACAAGGAACTGTTCAAGTCCCCGGACTTCGTGGCGGCGCTGAAGGCACGCTGGGCGGAGCTGAAGCCCGCCTGGTCCACCATCCCGGATTATATCGACGCCAAGGCGGCCGAGATCCGTAAGTCCGAGACCATCAACTGGAGCATGTGGCCCTGTTCCGGCTCCTATGTCAACGGTGACGAACGCATGAGTTTCGATGCCGCTGTCACCCGCATGAAACAGGCATTTACCAGCCGTGTCACCGCCATGGATACGGCGATAAACAAACTATAGCTTATGTATAGCGTACTGAAATTCGGCGGCTCGTCCGTCGCGACGGCAACCAATATCTCCCGCGTGCTTGACATCGTGGGCGCCGAGGTGCAGCAGGGGAGGCAGGTCATCCTCGTCTCCTCCGCCATCAGCGGCTGCACGGACGCGCTGCTGGAGATTGCGGCGGCCGAGACGGCACCGGAGCGGAAAATAGAGCTCTGCCAGACACTGCTGGAGCGGCATCTCGCCATTGCCCGCCGGCTCTTTACGGGCCACGAGCAGGAAGCGATGGCGCCGCTGCTGCAGGGCCTCTTCGAGGAAATGATGGCCGCGCCGGACGCCGCGAAAGTGACTTTCGGCGAGATCTTCTCGACCCGCATCCTGGCGGAGAAACTCCGCTGCGAGCACTACCGGACGCAGTGGCTGGATTCCCGCGAACTCGTTGTCTCAGACGACCTTCCGGAGAGCTATCGCCGGATAGCCGCTGCCGTAGGCGATGACGCCCAGATCTTCGTGGCGCCGGGATTCATCGCACGCGACAGCGCCGGGACCGTCACCACGCTCGGCCGCGGCGGCTCGGACTACAGCGCCGCGATTTATGCCGCCGCCGTAGGTGCCGTTTCGCTGCAGATTTGGACCGACGTGCCGGGCATCATGACAGCGAATCCCAAGGCCGTCAGCCGCGCCCGGACCGTCCCGCAGATGCCGTACCAGGCCGCCCTCGACATGGCCCGCTGCGGCGCCAAGGTGCTCTATGCCCCGACGGTCGCTCCCGCCATGGAGGCCGGCATCGCCATCGAAATCAAGAACACCTTCGACCCTGCCAATCCCGGCACGACCATCCAGGGCGCCCCTTCGCAGGAAAGCTATCGCTGGATCGGCGTGACGTCACTTGCCGAGAACGACCATATCCGCATGACCCTCGTCGCTTCCGGCGTGGTCCCCGCGAAGGAGAAAGAGACCATCCTCCAGCGCCTTGCCGAGGCCCTTCGCCGCGGCGGTATCCAGGCGCTCGGCGAGGCAAAGGAATGCGGCGGTCTCTTCAGCTTCCCGGTCAGCCCGATGCTCGAAAAACGGGCCCTGGAGGTGCTGCACCGCGAATTCTTCGAGACCGTGCCGCTGCGGACGGTGGACGTCTATATCGCCGGCCGCGGCGCCGTCGGGACCGCCCTCGTGGAGATCATCGCCGAGGCCTCGGACACGATCCGCGAGCGCACGGGAAAGATCCTTCGGATCGCCGATGTCGCCGACAGCCGCCGCCCGACCTTTGTCGACGAGATTCTAGCTGCGCACCCGAGAGGCGCCGTCTTTGTCGACTGCACCAACAGCCACGACCTCTACCGCCGCTATGCCGACCTGCTTCGTGCGGGTATCTCCATCGTCTCCTCGAACCGCCGCTCCTTCGCCGTGCCGTATGTCGAATATGCCGCCATGCACGCCGCTGCGATGCAGTCGGGCACCTTCCTCCGCTACGAGACGACCGTCGGCGCCGCCCTGCCGGTTTTGGACGCCATCGCGGAAAGCGCCAACAGCTGCGACGAGATCCTGTCCGTCGAGGCCGTGGTATCCTGCACGCTGAACCAGATCCTCGGCGACTACACGGGCGAGGATGTGTCCTTCGCGGCCCTGCTGCGGCAGGCGCAGGAAGCCGGGCTGACCGAGCGCGATCCGCGGGTCGACCTCGGCGGCCGGGACGCCCTCCGCAAGCTGCTGATCCTCTCGCGCGTCGCCGGCATCCCGCTGGAGGAGAGCGATGTGGAGGTGGAGCCGGTCGTGAAACTGTCCGAGGGTACGACGGAAGAATTCTACGCCGACCTCGAGGCCCAGGAACCGGCCCTGTCCCTGCGGGCGCTGAAAGCCTCCGTCAAGGGCCGCCGCCTGCGCTTTGTGGCATCCCTGGAGAAGGATCCGGCCGCGCCGAAGGGTTACCGCGCCAGCATCCGGGTCCGGGAGGTCGAAAAAGAGCACCCCGCATACCACCTTCGCGGCACGGAAAATGCTATCATCCTGCGCAGTGCGTTCCACCCCTATCCTCTTGTCATCGAGGGCGCCGGCGAGGGTGCGAAACAGGCCGCATCAAGTATTTTGAATGATATCCTGAAATGAAAGTAGCAGTAGTCGGGGCCACGGGCCTCGTTGGATCGAAAATGTTGCAGGTGCTCGAGGAGCGCCGTTTCCCCGTGACCGAGCTTCTGCCGGTCGCTTCCGAACGCTCTATCGGAAAGAAAGTGCGTTTCATGGGTAAGGACTGGGACGTGATGCTCCCGGCCGATGCCGTGGCGAAAAAGCCTGTCCTGGCGATTTTCAGCGCCGGTGGCAGCGTGTCCGCCGAATGGGCACCGAAGTTCGCGGCCGTTGGCTGCCGCGTCGTGGACAATTCGTCATACTGGCGGATGGACCCGACAAAGAAGCTCGTCGTTCCGGAGATCAACGCCGACGTCCTCACCAAGGACGATTATATCATTGCCAACCCCAACTGCAGCACCATCCAGATGGTCCTGCCGCTCGCGCCGCTGCATAAAGCCTACGGGATCAAGCGCATCGTTGTCTCGACTTACCAGAGCGTGACCGGAACGGGCATGAAGGGCCTGAACCAGCTCAACGCCGAACGTGCCGGCAAGGAGTGGGGGAGCTATCCCGCTGTCTATCCCTGCCCGATCGAAGGCAATATCCTTCCGCATATCGATTCCTTCCTCGAGTCGGGCTACACCAAAGAGGAAATGAAGATGGTCAACGAGACGCGGAAAATCCTTCGCGACGAGCGTATCCGCGTCACGGCGACGACCGTCCGTGTGCCCGTCTATGGCGGCCACAGCGAGTCGGTGAACGTCGAATTCGAGAAGCCGTTCGTGCTTGCGGATGTCCGCCGGCTGATGGCGGGAATGCCCGGCGTCGTCGTGCAGGACGATCCCGCGAACAATGTCTATCCGATGCCGATCAACGCCTGGGAGAAGGACGAGGTCTTTGTCGGCCGTCTCCGCCGCGACGAGAGCGTCGACAGCGGCATCAACCTCTGGTGCGTCAGCGACAACCTCCGCAAGGGCGCGGCCACGAATGCCGTACAGATTGCCCAGGTGCTGCTGGAGAAAGGATTTATCGCATAAGGGATGGAACCGGATTGGAAACTGTTTGAGAAGATGCTCGCGCTGGACAGTACCAGCGGGAAGGAGCATCCGATGGCCCAGTGGCTGGCGGAGCAGCTGGATGCCCCGCAGAAGGAACTGACCGAGGTAGGGGACGGCACGCAGAACCTGCTGCTTTCATGGGGCTGCCCGGATGTGGTCTTCTGTACGCACATGGATACCGTGCCGCCGTATATCCCGCCCCGCCTGACGGAGGACGTTATTTATGGCCGCGGCTCCTGCGATGCCAAGGGACAGATCCTGGCCCTGTATACGGCCTGCAAGCAGCTGGAAGCGGCCGGAAAGACCGGTTTTGGCCTTCTCCTTCTCTCCGGAGAGGAGACCGGTTCCTGGGGCGCCAAGGCTTTCGCCAAGACCGCTTTCCGCGCCCGTACGCTCATTATCGGCGAGCCGACGGAGAACCGGCAGGTGACGGCGTCCAAGGGCACGAAATCCTATGCCCTGACCTTCCGTGGCGAGCCGTTCCATTCGGGCTATCCGCAGTTCGGCCGCAGCGCCGTGGCGATGTTCCAGGCCTTCCTGAACGCCCTTGACGCGGCCGGTTTCCTGGAGGACGAGCTGCTCGGCCCGACGACCTGGAATGTCGGCGAACTCCGAAGTGACAACCCCCAGAACGTGCTCAGCCCCGAGCTCCGCTGCCGGATCTATTTCCGCACCACCTTCGCCAGCGACGCCATGGTTACCGAGTGGATGGCCGGCAAGGCCATTCCCGGCCTCATCGACATCGAGGAGCGTGGCGGCGACGAGCCCCGGCACTACCTGGCCCTTCCGGATCTGCCGCAGGGCCCGGCCAGTTTCGGCAGCGACGCCCCGCACCTGAGCAATTTCGAGCGCAAGATCATCTGCGGTCCCGGCAGCATCCGCCATGCCCACCGCGACGATGAGCAGATCCGCCGCGACGAGATCCGGACAGCCGTCCGGCAATATATCAAGATGTACGAAAGCCTATGCTAAAAGTGATTATCAGCGGCTACGGCCGCATGGGACATATGGTCGAGCAGCAGCTTGCCCACTATCCGGACATGGAACTCGTTGCCGCCAGCGAGGACATTGTGGCGACGGATCCGTCGGTCGCCAGGGACTGCGTCTGCATCGATTTTACGACTCCGGACGCCTTCCGGGCCAATTACCGGGCCATCGCACGGCTGTTCAAGGCCGCTGTCGTCGGCACGACCGGCTGGAACGACATCGCGGAGGACGTGTTCGCCGCTTTCCGGGCTGAAGGCAAGACCCTGATCTGGGCGTCGAATTTCTCCATCGGCGTCAACGCGCTTTTCGCTGCAGTCAGCCGCGTCTGCGACGTGCTGAAAGACAAGGGATATACCCCCGCCATAAGCGAAACCCACCACATCCACAAGCTGGACGCCCCTTCCGGTACCGCCAAGTCTCTCGGGACGCTGGTAGAGAGACATCTCGGTGCCAAGCCGGAAATCACGGCCTACCGCGAGGGCGAGGTACCTGGCATCCACACGGTCACGCTGGAATCGGCCGTCGACCGCCTGACGCTGACCCATGAAGCCTTCTCCCGCGAGGGCCTCGCCGCCGGTGCCGTCATCGCTGCCCGCATGACCCGGGACGTGTCCGGTGTCCACGAGTTCTCCGAACTCATCCTCGGCTGACGATGAGGGCCCACCTGCTCGGAATCATCGCCTCCATGCCCTCCGGGAAGGTGTTTTTCGCTGCGGATATCGCGGCGCAGATGGGCGAGACCGTCAATAACGTCAGCCACGTTCTTTCCGAAATTGCCCGGGAAGGAATGCTCGTTCACCTCACCAGAGGCATTTACTGCAAGCCGCTGAAGACCGCCCAAGGCGTTGTGCTTCCGGTCGACCGCGACCGTGTCATTGCCGCGGTGCTGCGTCATTACGCCGTAGAGGCGGTTCCCAAAGGGCTTTCCGCCGCCTGGGCCCTGGGCCTCCTGGCGGAACGTCCTGAGACGGAGCAGTATGTCGTCGACCATGGGGAACACCGCTTCGATTTCGGCGACTGGCGCCTTGAATTGCTTCGGGGCCGCATCCGGCCGTTTCTCTACCGGACGCAGCTGGCCGCGCTCCTCGTGACGGCGCTTCCCTCGCTCGATGCCGACCGTCTGTCGGCGGAACAGGCTGCGCTGCTGAAAAAGCAGATTATCGACTGCCCCGACCGCGAGGCTTTCCGGGACGATGTCGTCCGGATGCCGCTCTGGATCAAAAAGTATCTCCGCAGGCTCTAGAACTGGAGCTGCATGCCGAAGGTGACAGCAAACAGGTGCGGCACCTTGACCTTTTCCCCGTCCACTTCGTGGTAGCGGTGCGTCGTCCGCCAGAAAAAGTCGACGCGGAATACCCTTAAGATATTCGCGATACCCACGCCCATCTCGATGTAGGGCCGGTTCAGATCGCTCATGCCCTCCGGGAAGAGGAGGGTCGCTTCGCGCATCTTGTCGTTGCCGACGATGCCGTTGTTGTGGTCGGAAATGGTGCCGTAGGCCATCTTGAAGGTGCCGATCTCCCGCCACTGGAGGCGCTTCAGAAGGGGAATCTTGCCGAGGAAGAAACCGCCGAAATTGTGCTCGTACATCAGCGTGAGCCAGGTGTCGGAGGCGAACTCATAGTAGTCCATGCAGTTGAAGGCGGATGCGTCGAGGAAGTAGGTGGAGTTGCCTTCGTGGAGCTTCAGCATGGGGTAGGGCACGTTGCCGAAAATGTGACCGGCATTGAAATAGAGGCGGCCGAAGCCGACGGGAGGGGCCGGCAGGCGGTAACGGATGCCCATTTCCGTCCGCAGGAATGTATAGTCGTAGCGGCCGAAGGCTTTTACGGAACCGGTTATGTCAAAACTGATGACCGGGTACTTCGTATGGACATAGTATTTGTCGAAAACGCCGCGGGTCGTCGTCTCGTCCCAGGAGAAACGGGCGCTGTAATGGAGCTGGTTCGCGCCGACGGAGGTCACTTCCGTGCCGTCCTGTTTGCGCAGCGGGACGGCGTCGTTGCTGAAGATGCGGGTGAATTCCAGGCCGAATTTGTTGACGAATCCCGGGTTGAATTCGTGCTCATAGAAGACGGAATAGGCGTTGACGTAGCTGCGGCGGTTGTATCCGCTCTTGGAAAAGAGGGAAGTGAGGATGTTCGACTCGGAGAAGGAGTTGCTGCTGCGGCCGAGCTGGACGTAATCCCGCTTGAGGGTGGCGGTGAGTTTTCGGGTCGGCTGATTGTTGAACATCAGCTCGGCCTTGGCCATGCCCTTGAATCCCTTGTCCTTGGTGCCGTAGGCGAGATAGCCTGTCAGGCGCAGCCAGCGGGAGAATTCGGAGGTCGTGCGGAGTCCGAACTGCGGCCGTAACCCTTCCCGGTCATTGAAACTGATGAGCTGCGAATAGGGGCCGATGCCGATTTTTCCGATGTTGTAGTATCCTTTGACAAAGGTCGTGACGATCGAGACGATGTTGTTGTAGATCGGCACGTGCTGGATCTGCTCGACCATGTCGTAGATGCCCTGCTCCCGGCTCGAAAGCTCATAGGGGCGCGCCTCGGCCCAGTATTCGGCGTCCTTGCGGCCGGCGTCCTTCTTGATCATGACATTCTCGCCCTCGGCGCGGAGCTCGGCATTCGTCGGGATGGAGAATTCCGGGTTGGAAAAGTGGATGGTGCGGTTCCCGAGGAAGGACATCATCTTGGAGGAGTCGCGCATCGTCACAGAGAAATCCACGTACAGGCGGTTCTCCTTGTAGAACCAGGCCGTGTCGCCGACGCGCTGGTTCTCGACGTCGATGACAAGGTCGCGGATCCAGTTGACATTCGAGCCCTTTTTGAGCTTGGCGTGCATCGTCCTGAGGCCGAAATCTTCGGCGTCTATGAACATTTCGCCGTCGAAGGTAGGGGAGGAGACATTGTTCTTGGGGTGGTAGCGGACCATGTAGGTCTTTCGCCCTTCGATCTCCAGCGAGTCGATGAGATAATAGTTATAATAGGTGCGGCCGGAAGGCATCAGCGGCGAGGGGATCTCGACATTGAAGGCGTTGATGAAATTGTCGTAGAAGTTGGCCCTGAGGTGGAGGCTGCCGGTGAACTGCGAGACGGCGTTCTCCTCGTTCAGGCCGGAGATGCGCGTCGCTTCGACGACTTCCTTGTCGAGGGCGGGGGAGTTAGTATGGTACCGCCGCGCCACGGTCTCCGAGATCATGACGGGAAGGTAAGGCTGGCCGGAAACGACGGAGGTGTCCATGTAGTCGAAGACGAATCCGAAGTGCCTGCGGAAAGCGCGGCTGCGGATCTGCTCCTCGGCGTTGGAAAGGTCCAGCTCCATCTTGGTGTAGAGGTCGCACTTGTAGGCTTCCCGTTTCTCGGGGTTGTGCCGGTCGCGATTTTCGTTGATGCCGCTGAGCAGCCGGCGGATGCGCCGGTCGTCGGGGCGGATGACCACCTCGTCGAGGCGGTTGGCCACGGGATGCAGCACGAAATCGACCTCTGAGAAGGCCCCGGGCACGATCACGAAGGACTGGCCGTCGTAACCGAGCAGCTGGGCCGTGAGGATGCTGGCCTTGGGGTCGCGGGTCTCCAGCGTGTAATAACCGTCCAGGTCCGCCGATACGCCGACCGTCGTCCCGTCGAAAAAGACCGAGGCGAAGGGGATGCCCTCACCGGTGTCGCCGTCAACGACGCGGCCCTTGACCTTGGTGGTCTGGGCTGCGGCAGAAAGGGCCGTCAGCAGGATGACGGCTATGTAGGTCAGCACACGTTTCACTTTTGCAAAGTTAGGGAAAAAAACTTATTTTTGTCGCTGATACATAAAGTAAATGACAATGAAAAGATATCTGCTTCTGCTGGCTTTCGCCCTCGTTCCGTTCTTCGCTTTCGGCCAGAATGCCGAAGATGACCCTGACGTTCTCTATGCAAAGACGCTGCTGCCGGCCGGCCGCCAGGCTCCGGACTTTCTCCTGAAGGACCTAAACGGCAAGCAGTGGAGCCTGACCGATTTCCGCGGCGACTATGTGATTCTGGCCTTCTGGGCCTCCTGGTGTCCGGATTGCCGCGCCGAGATCCCCGAGCTTCGGCGGATGGCCGAGAAGTATGAGGAGAAAAATGTCCGCTTCCTCTGCGTTTCCTTTGACCGTTCGCTGGAGAAACTGAAAGAATTCGCCGCTGAGGAGCCACTTGTCGGTGTCCAGCTGTTCGACCCGGCCGGGAAGAAAGATTCGAAGATCTCCGCTTCCTACGGCGTGCAGTGGATTCCGTCCCTCTTTTTGGTAGCGCCGGACGGCCGCATCCTCAAGGGCACGGTCGTCGCTTCCCGGATTGAGGAAGCCCTCGACAAGGTCCTGGATTTCGAGTCCAAGGCCCAGCTGAAGAAGCGCCCGAAAGTCGAGCGCGCTGGCCAGGTGCTGCGCTAGTTCCTGCATGAATCCCATTTCCCAACGCCTGCTGAACCAGCAACTGATTTGCCCGCAACTGACTACTCCGCACGAGGTGGTGAGCTGGATGGGCGCAGTGCAGGCGCAGGAGTACCGGATGATGCGTTGGGCTGTGGGGATGCGCACCAAACGGCCCTCCGCCAAGGCTTTCGAGAAGGCCTACAATGAAGGTCAAATCGTCCGGGCACACCTTTTCCGCACCACCTGGCAACTGGTGGCCGGAGAAGACCTGGGGTGGATGCTGGAACTCTGCCGGGACAATGCCCTGAGGGGAATGGCCGGATGGATGCACGCTAGCGGTGTTGAGATCCCCTTGGCCGAACAGGAATCTATCCAGTTGATATTCAACGATTACCTTTCCAAAAACCGAATTGCCCTAAAGGCCGATTTCGCCTGCGCCCTCAAGGACAGAGGCATCGCGATGGATGACCACCGGCTCTCTTACCACATCCGCCTGGCCGAGTACAGCGGGCTTCTGTGTAGCGGAGACCTTTTCCCGATGAAGCACAGCTACGCACTTGCGGCCGACAAACTGCCCAAAACGCCCCGCATTACAAAAGAAGAAGCGCTGGCCAGGCTCGCAAGGACCTACTTCCGCAGCCACGGCCCCGCTGCCCTGGAGGACTTTGTCTGGTGGAGCGGCCTCAATATCGGTGACTGCAGGAAGGGAATCAGCGCCATTCAGTGCGAACTCGTCGAGGAGCGTTGGAAAGGGCTCTCTTTCCTCCGCCACCAGGACAGTCGCATCCGCGGACTGCGCAGCGGAACGGTAACGCTGCTTCCTTCATATGATGAATACCTGATCGGATACAAAAGCCGGCATCTTGCCGTCCATCCCGACCATATGCACCGCGCACACAGCGGCAACGGCATCTTCTGGCCGGTGATTCTCCAGGATGGAGAGGCGGTGGGTAACTGGTCCGCAGCCGCCGGCAAAGTCCGGACCGAAGTCTTCTATCCCGACGCGGGCCTCAAGCAGGAGGCGCTGGAGGAAGAAATTGACAGGTATCGGAAGTTCCTCAAGAAATAGCGGGGGAGATTAGGGACGGTCGCTGCCTGATTCTGTTTTTTTATGTAAATTTGCCCAATAAACCACAGAATTCCGCTATGGCAATGGAGACAGATCATGAAAGGGCCCTGCGGCTCGCGGTGGAGGCCGGACATATCCTGCTGGAAAACGGCGCGGAGATTTCCCGCGTGGAAGAGACCATGCAGCGCATTTCCGCACATTACGGCGTCGAGGACCAGAGCTTCTTCGTCCTGAGCAACGGCATCATCGCAACGGGACGTCACTATGCCAGCGCCAAGTTTATTCCGATTCAGGGCACACAACTGTCGAAAGTCGTCGAGATCAATCAGTTGAGCCGCGATGTTTCGAGCGCCCGCTCCTTCCCGCTGGACGAGCTCGAGCGTCGCCTTGGGATCATCCGCTCCGCACCCGGAAAGCCCTGGTGGGAACTTGTTCTTGCGGTAGCGCTTGGCGTTTCCGCCTTCTCCATTCTCTTCGGCGGCAGCCTGTTCGATGCGCTCGCAACCTTCTGCTGCGGCTTGCTCCTCGGCGGCTTCATGGCCTTCATCGGAGGGAGACTCAGCCACATTTTCAAGAACCTGCTCGGGGGCTTTCTCGGCGGGCTGCTGTGCATCCTGGCCGTTTCCGTGGGGCTCGGCGACCATCTGCCCAATATGATTATCGGTACGATTATCGCCCTGGTGCCCGGCGTTCCGTTCACCAACGGCATCCGGGACCTCGCCAATGAGGATTACCTCGCCGGCGCGACCCGGCTTTTGGACGCCTTCCTCGGCTTCCTGTGCATCGCGCTCGGTGTGGTGCTGGCACTGCTGCTGCAAGGATGGGTTACCGGGGCCTTTCCGGAACTGGGCACGGCAACGGTGGATCCCGTTGCGGCCGCATGGCCCTATCAGCTGCTGGCGGCATTTGTCGGCACGGTGGCCTTTTCGATTCTCTTCGGTTCTCCCGTGAGGTATTATATTGACTGCGGGATTACCGGCATGCTGGGCTGGGCGATGTATCTGCTGATGATCCGTTATGGGGGATTCTCCGTGGCCGGCGCGGCCTTTATCGCGGCGCTGCTCGTGGGACTGACCGGCAGTGTGCAGGCAATGACGCGCCGATGCCCCGTGACGCTTTTCCTGATTAGCGGCATCATCCCGCTGGTCCCCGGAGGCGGCATTTTCTGGACGGCCTACTATCTTGTTGCGGAACAGCTTTCAATGGCGGCCACGACCGGATTCGTGGCGCTCAAAGTGACCATCGCCATCGCCGGCGGCATCATTGTGGCAGCGGCCGTCAGCAAGCGATTCCTTCGTGCCATAAGAAAATAAAAAAGAGCCTCCGACATGTGTCAGAGGCTCTTTCTGAGGTGCCAAGCGGAATCGAACCGCTGTACCAGGTTTTGCAGACCTGTGCCTAACCGCTCGGCCATAGCACCATTGGGACTGCAAATATAAAGATAATTTCGGAAATAGCGAAATTTTTTAGTGGCTTATCCCACGACAAAGTTATCCAGCGGCATTTCTCCTTCGAGGACCTGGATCAGCAGCATCTGCTCGTTCAGGAAGATAAAGACCGTCTCGTAGAGGGAGTCTTCGTCGGCCTTCATGTAATACCTGCCGCCTTCCTCTGTCTGGCCGTACTGGGTATAGCTGCGGTCGAGGATATCGTTCAGCCGCTCGAGGAAGACCGGGACGTCTTCGTTCATGGAATCCATCTCCATGGAGAAGAGGATGAGGTTGTCGCCGAAGATAACGTCCGAAAGGTCAAAGACTTCCCGGCTGTACTGCGCGATCGTCTCCCGGTCGCTTATGAGCTGGACGTAGAAGCCTTCGGAATCGGCGAAATCGTACAGCAGACCGGAAAGGGTCGGCTGCTCGCTTACGAACATGTCGATGTCGTAATCCCCATGCAAGACCCAGATATGGACGCCCGGATCGCTCTGGCTCGCGTCGTAGATGACATATTCATAGACGAGATTGCCCTCGCAGCGGATGAATGTATAGACGGTCTCCGACTCGTAAAACAGGTCGTATTGCGACTGGACCATCGCGGCAAAGTCCGTGATGAACTGCTCGACCACCTCCTCGGTTTCATTGCCGTTCGGGACGAAATGGACGATTTTATGCGTCCGGGGAAGGGTTGCATCGTCCAAAAACTCCGGGACATCGTCATGGAAGAGGAAGTACTCGGCTACGCCGTCCCCCTCTGCGATCTCGCAGGTGAAATAATCCGTTGCGCCGTAGTTGACCAGCAGTTCGGTGACCGATTCGGGCTCCTGTGCCCGGAGGCCGGTGCCAAAGGCGGCAGCCGCCACCAGAAGAGTGAGTAAACGTTTCATTATGATCGCGTTTTTGTCCTAACAAAGGTAGTAAGAATTCCTTAAAAACATGCTATCTTTGTATCGGAAGAAAAAACCGTCTATGGACCAGCCGAAGATTCAACGCATGTTGCGCCTGATGGCGCTGCTGAGCAGCCAGGTCGAGTATACCGTCGACGAGCTGGCTGAACGGCTGGAAATGTCCCAGCGGACCATTTACCGCTACATCGACTCCTTCCGCGAGGCGGGTTTTTCGGTCGAGAAGGTCCGGGATTATGTCTACCGGCTGACAACGGTCCGCGAGGGGGTCGCCGATCTTTCCGACATCGTCTATTTCTCCCCGGAGGAAGCTTATATCGTCAACCGGCTCATCGACGGTCTGGACGCCGACAATGCCCTTCGCAGCGGCCTGCGACAGAAACTCGCCGCCATCTATGACCGCACTTCCATCGCCGAAGTGGGCGGACGGACGAGCAACGCCCGGAAGGTCCAGCTCCTTGTCGACGCCATTCGCGAGAAGAAGGTCGTCCACCTGCACGGATACGCCTCATCCCGCGCCGGCAAGACCAAGGACTACCGGGTCGAGCCCTTTTCCTTCGCCGCGAATTATGCCAGTTTCTGGGCCTTTGACCTGGCCGACGGCGTCAACAAGCGCTTCAAAATTGCGCGCCTCGAGGAGGTCGAAGTAACGGTCCACCCCTGGACCATGGCCTACGCCCACCACGAGACGCCGATGGACGCCTTCCGCATCCACGGAGACACGGCTTACCGGGTCGTTCTCCGCATGAACAACATCGCGAAAAACCTCATGGTGGAAGAATATCCGCTGACGGAAGCCGATATCCGCGAGGATGCGGAGCGGCCCGGCGAGCAGGGCTGGATCTACGACGGCACCGTCCGCGGCATGGAGGGCATCGGGCGCTTTGTCCTTGGCCTGGAGGCAAATATCGACGTGCTGGAAGGCGCGGAGCTCAAGGCCTACCTCCGCCAGCATGCGGAGAATCTGTTGGAGAAAGTATAATTGTGCCGATTCATTAAAGATATGCATTTCGCAAGCTCAGAAATAAAAGACCGCGTCCTTTCCTTCGAGGGCATCGAGAATGCTCGGCAGCTGGGCGGAATCGCGGTGCAGGACGGCCGGACGGTCCGTCACGGCTGTCTGATCCGCTCCGGCAACCTGTCCAAGGCCAGTGACGGGGATGTCAAGCTGCTGAAAGAGGTATTTTGCCTGACGGATGTCTTCGACTTCCGCTTCGGGAGGGAAGCGGCGGCGGAGCCGGACCGGGCAATCGACGGGGTGCAGAACACGCCGCTGCCGACGCTCCCGCAGGCGTTCATCGACGGTTTCTCCTCGGGGCGCGCCGATACGGAGCAGGTGAAATCGGCCGATTTCACGGAGGCGCTTGCTCGCTATGCCTTCATGCCGCAGGCGCAGGAACTGGCCCGCCGGCTCTATCCCGCCATTGTCATGGATCCGGACTCGCAGCGCCGTTACGGTGCCTTTCTCAAAGGCGTGCTGGCCGCGGAAGGGGGAGCGCTCTGGCATTGCTCGCAGGGGAAAGACCGCGCCGGATGGGGGACCGCCTTCCTCCTGGCGGCGCTCGGGGCCGACCGGAAGACCATCGTGGAAGACTTTGCTTATTCCAACATTCCCTTTGCACCGGCCGTGGAAGCGCTCTGCTCCCGCGTTGCGGCGATGGGAGGCGGCGAGGCGGAGCAGACCTTTATCCGCTCCATGGTCGGCGTGAGCGTGGAGAATTTCGAGACCGCGCTGGATCTGATCGACGCCCGCTTCGGCTCGATGAACGCCTACCTGAGCGGCCCGCTCGGCCTGCGTCAGGAAGATATAGAATCACTGAAAAACAAATACTTACAATGAGCTCATACGAACAAATCAATCTGGATGAGTATATCCACAGCGGCGAGGGCGGCCAGGGACAGGCCTACACCCATAAGAGCGAAAAGCGCCTGGCCAAGCTGTTCAATGCCGGTTTCGACGCCGAGCTCGCCGTCAGGGAGTTCGAGATGGCGAAGACAGCCTATGAGAGCGGTGTTCCGACGCCGCGCCCCTTCCGGCTTATCACCGACGGCGAAAGGGTAGGCACCGAATACGAGCTCATTGAGAAGAAGCGCTCCTTCTGCCGCATCATTTCCCAGGAGCCCGAAAGGACGCAGGAGATTGCGCTACGCTTTGCCAAGGCCTGCAAGGCTCTCCACGCCATGCCGGCCGACACAAGCCGCATCCCGTCGATGAAACAGCGCATGCTCGACTTCTACCATCGCGACGGCGTGGTGCCTGCCTATATGAAGGACAAGGCCCTGCCGCTGCTCGAGCAGATCCCTGATACACCCATGCTGCTGCACGGCGACATGCACATCGGGAACATCATCACCGACGGAGAGCGGGACCTCTGGATCGACATCGGTCAGTTTGCTTACGGCGCTCCGGAGTGGGACCTGAGCATGTGCTGGCGGGTGTCGCAGATTATGGATCCGAAGCGGACCGACGAGCTGTTCCACCTCACGCCGGAGCAGAATCAGCGGCAGTGGGGCATCTTCGCCTGCGCTTATCACGGCGTCAGGCCGGAGGACCTCGGGCGGTTCATAAAGGGGTATGTGCCCTACGCCGCCATCAAGATTCCTTACATGTATTACATAACCTTCCACGAGCCGATGACCGAGGAAATGGTGCACCGGCTCGCGGACAGTATGCTGGGATAGTACCCGGTAGGATTACCCGAGGCGTTTGAGCTTGACGGTGAAGTGACGCATCAGCGGGGCCTCCCACTCGATGGCGACACCGCGCGTTACGCTTTCGCGGCGGTCATAGACGTTCTTCATGGCCGCGGCGATGACATCCATGTGGTTGTCGGTGTAGACGCGGCGGGGGATGCACAGGCGGACGAGGTCGAGGCCGCCGAAGCGGTTCTCGCGCGTCACCGGGTCGCGGTCGGCGAGCATGTAGCCGATTTCGCAGGCGCGGATGCCGGCCTCGAGATAGAGCTCGCAGGTCAGCGTCTGGGCAGGGAATTCTTCCTTCGGAATGCGGTCCAGGACGCGGTCTGCGTCGACAAAGATGGCATGTCCGCCGGCGGGGCGCTGGTAGGGGATGCCGTATTCGTCGAGCTTTTTGGCGAGATAGGCTACCTGATGGATGCGCGTGTGGAGCATGTCGAACTCGGTGTTCTCGTCGAGACCGACGGCAAGCGCCTCCATGTCGCGGCCGTTCATGCCGCCGTAGGTGACGTATCCTTCGAAGGGGATGCAGAAGAGCTTTGCGCCTTCGTACCACTCCTGGCGCTTCATGCCGATGAAACCGCCCATGTTGACGATGCCGTCCTTCTTGGCGGACATGGTCATGGCGTCGGCGTCGGCATACATCTCGGCGGCGATTTCCTTGATGGATTTATCGGCGTACCCGGCCTCGCGCGTCTTGATGAAGTAGGCGTTCTCGGCGAAACGGGCGGAGTCCATGACGACAGGGACACCGTATTTGTGGCACAGGGCGCAGGTCGCCTTGATATTTTCCATGGAGACGGGCTGCCCGCCGACGGTATTGTTCGTAACGGTGAGGACCATGAACGGGACGTTCCCGGAATTCTCCTTCAGTACCTTCTCGAGTTTCTCGAGGTTGACATTGCCCTTAAACGGGACCTCGAGCTGGGTGTCCTTGGCTTCGTCGGTCGTGACGTCGATGGCCTTGGCCTTGCGGGCTTCGATATGGCCCTTGGTCGTATCGAAATGGGCATTGCCGGGGATGACGTTGCCTTCCTTTACGAGATAGGAGAAAAGAACGTTTTCGGCGGCTCTGCCCTGGTGCGTCGGGATGACGTAGGGCATGCCGAAAAGGCGCTGGATCGTAGCTTCCAGCTTGTAGAACGAGCGGGCGCCGGCATAGCTCTCGTCGCCCATCATGAGGGCGGACCACTGGCGGTCGGACATGGCGCCCGTGCCGGAATCGGTCAGCAGGTCGATATAGACCTGCTCGGCCTTCAGCTGAAATACATTGTAATGTGCTTCCCGGAGCCACTGCTCGCGCTCCTCGCGGGTGCTGCGGCGGATCGGCTCGACCATTTTGATCTTCCAGGATTCAGCGAAAGGAAGTTCCATAGGTTTGGTTATTAGGGTTATTAGATTATGGGGTTATTACATTTTGGGCTTGATCTTCTTGACCGGGTCGCAGGTGAGGCCGATGCCGAGCTTGTTGAAGGTCTTGCGGTCGACCTCGCTGAGCATGACGGTGGAGTGGACCTGGGCTCCTGCGAGGGCCGGCAGCTGCGCGAGGGCCTGCTGGCAGGTTTCGTCCATCAGGCTCATCATCGACAGGGCGACCAGCACTTCGTCGGTGTGCAGGCGCGGATTGTGGCCGTGGAGATAGGTCACCTTCGTTTTCTGGATCGGCCCGATCATCGTCTGCGGGATGAGCTTGATGTTGTGGGCGATGCCGGCGAGGTGCTTGATGGCGTTGAGCAGAAGGGCGGAGCTGGGACCGAGAAGGGGAGAGGTCTCGCCGGTGAGGATGGTGCCGTCTTCGAGCTCGATGGCCGCAGCGGCAAGGCCGGATTTGTCGGTGCGTTCCTTGGCGGCCACGGTGCATTTGCGGTCGGCGGTGGTGATCTTCGCGCGCTTCATCAGAAGCGAGATTTTATTGACCTCGTTCTCCGTGCAGCGGCCTTCGGCGAACTTGCAGAGGGAGGTGTAGTAGCGGCGGATGATTTCCTGGCGGGACGCCTCGCGGCAGACCTCGTCGTCGCAGATGCAGTAGCCGATCATATTGACGCCCATGTCGGTCGGGCTCTTGTAGGGGCTCTGGCCGTAGATGTCCTCGAAAAGGGCGTTCATCACGGGGAAGATCTCCACGTCTCGGTTGTAGTTGACGGCGGTTTCGCCGTATGCGTCCATGTGGAACGGGTCGATCATATTGACATCATCGAGGTCGGCGGTGGCGGC
Source organism: uncultured Bacteroidia bacterium (assembly GCA_902768665.1). GTDB lineage: Bacteria > Bacteroidota > Bacteroidia > Bacteroidales > UBA932 > Cryptobacteroides. Next base: position 47,759 of record CACXMA010000011.1, read on the forward strand.
CTCATAGGCGATGTTGACCGGGTGCGACAGGGAGAGGTTCCAGACCGGGAAGGTCTCGAACTTGGCGTAGCCGGCCTTGACGCCGCGGCGGTTCTCCTGGTAGAGCTGGCTCAGGCAGACGGCCATCTTGCCGCTGCCGGGACCGGGCGCCGTTACGACGACAAGGGACTTTGTCGTCTCGACGTAGTCATTGCGGCCGAAGCCCTCCTCGGAGTCGATCAGGGCGACGTTGTTGGGGTATCCTTCAATGGTATAATGGTAGTAGACCCGGATGCCCATGTTCTCAAGGCGCTTGCGGTAGGCCTCGGCGCTTCCCTGGCCGTTGAAGTGAGTGATTACCACGCTGTTGACGCTCAGGCTGCGGGAGAGGAACTCGTCGCGCAGGCGCAGCACGTCCATGTCGTAGGTGATGCCGAGGTCGTTGCGGATCTTGTTCTTCTCGATATCGACGGCGCTGATGACGATGATGATCTCAAGGTCGTCCTTGAGCTGCATGAGCATCTGCAGCTTGCTGTCCGGCTGGAATCCCGGCAGGACGCGCGCGGCGTGGAAATCGTCGAAGAGTTTGCCGCCAAACTCCATGTAAAGCTTGTCGCCGAAGGCGGCGATGCGCTGTTTGATGTGCTCCGATTGGATGGAAAGATACTTTTCTTTGTCGAACCCGTATTTCATTGGAATTGAATTTTCTCACAAATACGGGATACAAAAATAGCACTTTTCACGGAGTTGTGCAAAAATTTTTGCGTCTATGCGACGGCCGCGAGCAGATGCTCGTGGTAATGCTCGAGGAAGCGGCAGCTGAGCATGTCCGGGGCGTAGATGATGGCGCTGGAACGGCCGTCAAGGAGCTCGGCGACGCTGTCCTGCTGCTCCTGCGTCTCGGCGGCGTAGAACCAGTTGTTGCGGATCCATACACCCAGGCCGAAGTGCTCTTCCTCGGCGAATTCCTCGCCCGTCTTGGCGATGGCGTCCATCTTTTCCTCCCGGGAAAGCATGTTGTCCAGGATTTCGTAGGCCTCAAAGGTCGTGGTGGGGATGCTGTTCGTATTCATGGTATCTTGCATGTTGTTTGATTTCTGATGCAAAGATACGGCTCCCCATCGTCAACTTTTGACAATGAAAAATAATTTCACCTTTTTTATTGATATTCGTACGCAAGCACGCGAAGCGCATCTGAACTGCCGCCGTAGAGGAGTTCCCAGCGACCGTGCTTCGGGACCATGTCACCTTCCGCCTCGGACCAGGCGAGGAAGGTCTCGTCGGTCAAGGGGATTGCAGCTTCGACCGTTTCGCCAGCCGGGACGGTGACGCGGCAGAAGCCCCGCAGCGTCTTCAGCGGGCCGTCGGTGTCCTCCGGATCGCGGACATAGAGCTGGACGACTTCCGTGCCGTCGACGGCGCTCTCATTGGTGACCGGAACAATCAGACGGCCGCTCTCAACCCGCGCCTCGCCATAGGTAAACCGGCTGTAACTCAGGCCGAAACCGAAGGGGAAGAGGGGAGAGCCGCGGAAGTAGCGGTAGGTGCGGCCTTCCATGGCATAATCCTCATAATCCGGAATGTCGGCCGTGTGGCGGTAGAAGGTCACGGGGAGCTTTCCGGAAGGATTGACGTCCCCGAAGAGTACGTCGGCGATGGCATGGCCGCCTTCCTCACCGGGGTACCAGGCCTGCAGGATGGCCTCGCAGGTAAGAGTCTCCGTCTCCAGCCCCATCGCGGAACCAGAGAAATTGACGAGGATCACGCGTTTTCCGGCTGCCTGGAGACGGCGGATCAGGCTGCGCTGCACGGCGGGAAATTCGATGTCCGTGCGGTCACCGCCGCGGAAGCCGGGCAGGTCGACGGGCATTTCCTCGCCTTCGATCCTCGGGGAGATGCCGCCCGCAAAAACGACGATGTCGTTGCCGCGAAGGCGCCAAAGGAGGTCATTTTCAAGGCTGTCGACCAGTCCGCAGCCGCGGATGAGAGTAAGGTCCGGAATCCGCTCCCGCAGCGCGTCTGCCAGCGTAACGGTCTTCTCAGGGATAGGGTTGTAATTGCCCCACTGCATTTCCCGGTCGTCCGCGTTCGGACCGATCAGGGCGACGCGGGTCCCGTCCGAGAGCGGCAGGATGCCGTTATTGTGCAGGAGGACAAGGCTTTCTTCGGCCATCTTGCGGGAGAGCGCCAGGTGCTCGGGGCCTTCCACGATCTCGTCCGGAAGGGCGTCCCAGTCGCCGCCGTTGCCGTCCAGCTCCCCGAGACGGATCCGCTCGGCAAGAAGACGGATCAGGGCCTTGTCAACGTCGGCCTCGTCGAGGAGCCCCGCCGCAACGGCCTCGGGGATATGGGCGTAGGTCTCGCCGCAGTTGAGCTCTGTGCCGGTATGGACAGCCGCTGCGGCGGCGTGCGCGGCATCGGGCAGGACCTTGTGGGTGTTCCAGATGTCCTTGATGGCCCAGCAGTCAGAAACGACGATGCCCTCAAAGCCCCATTCGCCGCGGAGAACCGTGTTGATCAGGTAGTCGTTCATGCCGCAGGGCTCGCCGCGGAAGCGGTTGTAGGCGATCATCACTTCCTTGACGCCGGCCTTTGTGACGAGGTCCTTGAAGGCGGGAAGATAGGTCTCCCGGAGGTCCCGTTCGGAGACCTGCGCATCGAAGGTATGGCGGTTCCATTCGGGGCCCGAGTGGACGGCAAAGTGCTTGGCGCAGGCGTGCGCCTTGAGAATTTCGGCGTCCTGGGGGCCCTGCAGGCCGCGTACCACGGCCATGCCCATCTGCCCGGTCAGGTAGGGATCCTCTCCATAGGTTTCCATGCCCCGGCCCCAGCGCGGATCGCGGAAGATGTTGATGTTCGGCGTCCAGAAGGTCACTCCCTGGTACCAGCCGACATGGCCGGATTCGCGGGCCTGGCGGTTCTTGACGCGGCCTTCGTCGGAAACGGCGTCAAACACCTGGCCGACCAGCGGCACGTCGAAGGAGGCGGCCATCGCGACGGGCATCGGGAACACGGTCGCGACACCGTTGCGCGCTACGCCGTGCAGCGCCTCGTTCCACCAGTTGTAGGCGGGAATGCCGAGCTCCTCGACGGGCGCCGAGGGATGCATCATCAGCCCGGCCTTCTGCCCGAGGGTCAGCTGCGCAACCAGCTGAGCGGCGCGCTGCTCGGGAGATGGGGCGGCTTTCTCATTGTTTCTGCAGGCGGAAAGAAGGGAAAGGCCAAGGGCGAGGAGGATAGGGAGTGCTTTCTTCTTCATGGGAAAATCGGATTATTCAGCCTCCAGCACGAAGACGGCGGAGCTGTAAAGGGAGGGAAGAATCGGGTTGAACGCGCCGGAAGCGAGGAAGGAGCCGGACCAGGAGCGGCCGTTGCCCCACCAGCAGGATGCGGTGACGGGAGCGCCGTCGGGACGGTCCGCATCGCCGAGATTCTGCTCGACGACGCGATACTTGCGGTCCGGATCGAGCCCCTGCAGACGGAACGGTACGCCGTCGCAGGCAAGCTGGCGGAAGCGGAGGCAGTAGGTATAGACGACGGCCCGGGACTTGTCTTCGGACACATACATCATTCCATAGAAATCATTGCCGTACGGCGTTCCAAGCCGGTAAAGGTCGCCGTTAAAGACAACATCCCGGAACTCCTTGTAGGAGGCGACGCAGCGGTTGACGTAGGCGAGCTCCTCGGAGGAGAGATAGCGCGGCTGGAGTTCCAGACCAAGCCGGCCCTGCGCTGCGACGTCGAAGCGGAACTTGAGCGGCGTGACATTGCGGCTCTGGTGGTTCGGGACGGTGCTGACATGGGCGGCCATGACGCAGGCCGGGTAGAAGAGGGAAGTGCCGTATTGCATGAAGACGCGCTCGAAGCCGTCGGTGTCGTCGGAGGTCCATACCTCATTGAAATACTTCAGCGAACCGTAGTCGACGCGGCCGCCGCCGGAGGAGCAGCACTGCACGAGGACGGAAGGGTACTTCGCCCGGATCCGCTCCATGACCTTGTAGAAGCCCTGCACATATTCAATATAGAAACGGTCCTGCTCGGCGCCGAGATAGGGGCTGCCGAAGGATTCGATGGGGCGGTTGCAGTCCCACTTGATGTAGTCGATCGCGGGGGAGAGCTGCATGACGGAGTCGAAGACGCCGAAGACGAAGTCCTGGACGGCGGGATTCGACAGGTCGAGGACCCACTGCGTGCGCTCGGTATAGATCTCGCGGCCGGGGCTCTGGACGACCCATTCGGGATGCTTTTCGGCGAGTTCCGACTTGGGGTTCACCATCTCTGGCTCGATCCAGATACCGAATTTGAGGCCCTTGGAGTGGGCATACTGCGCAATGTGATCAATGCCCTCAGGGAGCTTGGCGGCATTGACCTGCCAGTCGCCGAGGGCGGCATTGTCGCTGTTTCGCGGGTACTTGTTGCCGAACCAGCCGTCGTCGAGCACGAACATTTCAAGGCCCATGGACGCGGCATCGTCAATCATGCGGAGCAGGGTCTCGGTCGTGAAGGTGAAGTAGGCGCCTTCCCAGCTGTTCAGGAGGATGGGGTTGACCTCCCCGCCGCCATAAACGCCGTAGCGCCGCGCCCAGCGGTGGAGGTTGCGGGATGCCTGTCCGGCGCCCTTGTCGGAATAGGTCCAGATCATGTCCGGGGTCCGGAAGGAAGCGTCGGCTTTCAGCGGATACTCCGATGCGAACGGAGAAATGCCGCCGAGCACGGTCAGGCGGTTTTCCGCGTCGCGCTCGAAACTCAGGCGCCAGTTGCCGCTCCAGGCGAGCGCTCCGGCAATGACTTCGCCTTCCGTCTCACTGAGCTCGGAGGTCCCGAGGGAAAGGAGGAACGCGGGATTGCCGAGCTGGGTGTTCTGCACGCCGCGGCGGTCCTCAAGGACCTTGAGATGGTGGGTCAGGAGCTCGGACTCGACCTGCATCTCCTGCGCCCAGGAACCGTTTACATGGGTGAGCAGGTAACGGTCGCTGGTAAAGGTCATGGCGCCGGAAGCATAGGAAAGGAGCGTGACGGGCTTGTCGCCGGCATTGTAAATCCGGGTGTGGGTAAGAATGACATCCTCCTCGGGATAGGCCTCATAGACAAGATCGACGCGAAGTTTCGTGACATAGTCCAGAAGGCGTACGGTCGTGGTCTTGACCCCGGCCGCCTCGGTCGTTTCGTGACCAATATAATGGAGCTCGGTATTGTGCATTCCGTCGGCATAGCGCAGGTGAAGGGCCGGTTCCCCAAGGAAACGGCCGCCCGTAGCAGGATAGGCGGGGGCGCCGTTGCCATAGCGTCCGGCATAGGAAGGAATCGCCGCGAACTCTGTTTCGTTTACTTTCGTTCCGAAATGCAATTGAAACACGGAGCCATTCTCCCGGACCGAAAGAATCAGCGAACTGGATGTCGTCTCGACAGCAATGATGCGAGGCTCGACAGCCGGCGGAATCAGCGTTCCATGAACGAATTTCTTCGATTTCTGTGCTGAAGCGGTCAGCGCAAGCAGAACGGTCAGAAAAAGTAGAAGCAGTCTTTTCATATACGTATGTGGTCTTTTGTCTGCAAGATAATGAAATCCGTCGAAAAGGCAAAACGGGAGCAAAATTCTACTAAAATTAATAAAAATTGTATAATTATGCTTATCTTTGCCCCTATGAGAAAGTATCTGAGGGAAATAACGCGGCTTTCGCCGAAGGACTGCCTCTATATCGTGGAGAGGCACAAGAGCGAATTCAACTATCCCATCCACAGCCACGACGACTTCGAACTGAACTTCATCCAGAACGGAAAGGGAGTGCGGCGCATTGTCGGAGACAGTGTGGAAGTGATTGGAGACTACGAACTTACCATGGTCGTCGGAGCAGGTCTCGTCCACGCCTGGGAGCAGGGCAGCTGCACGGAGCCCGACGTGCGGGAGATCACCATCCAGTTCTCGCAGGATCTGTTTCTCGGCAATATCCTGGACCGCCACCAGTTCGACTCCATCCGGACGATGTTCGAGCGGGCGACGCAGGGGGTGACCTTCTCCCTTCAGGCCATCATGCGCGTCTACTCGATTCTCGATTCGCTGGCGACAATGAACGATCCTTTCGAGCAGTTCCTGAGTTTCATGAAGATGCTCTACATCCTTTCCGGCGATACCGGGGCGCGCACGCTCTCGTCCTCTTCCTTTGCCGAGGCGGAATACACCGGCACCGACAGCCGGCGCATCCGAAAGGTGCGGGAGCACATCGACAAGCATTATGCCGAGGACCTTCGCCTGGACGACGTCGCAGCCATTGCAGGCATGTCGCCGTCGGCTTTCAGCCGCTTTTTCAAGCAGCACACGGACCGCAATTTCGTTGACTATCTGATCGATACGCGCCTTGGCAACGCCGCACGCATGCTGGTGGACACGACGACCGGCATTTCCGAGATCTGCTACGCCTGCGGATTCAACAATCTGTCTAACTTCAACCGCACCTTCAAGGCGCGCCGGGGTTATACCCCGAGGGACTTCCGAGCTGTGTTCAAACGGAACCGGATTGTCGTATAGCAAAAAAGTATCATTATTCGATAATTATTTGTTAGACGACGCCGCGAAAATGATTTAACTTTGCACATCCCCTCACCGGGATGTGTATTTTTTATGTTGGCCACATAATGAATCTGACACGAAACCTGCTGCTTCTGGGCACGATCTGCGTCCTCGCAGCTTCTTCATGTTCAAAGAAGGCGGATAGTCCGGCTTCTCCCTTTGTGACTGTCCAGGACGGTCATTTTGTCCGTAACGGACAGCCCTACAAATACATCGGCACCAATTTCTGGTATGGCCCCATCCTCGCTTCCGAGGGCAGGGGAGGCGACTACGACCGCCTTTGCCGGGAACTGGATACGCTGAAGGCGCTCGGGCTTACCAACCTTCGCGTCCTTGCCGGCGCCGACGGTGCCGACGGCGTGTTCTCCCGCGTGGAACCGACGCTGCAGACCGCTCCGGGCGTATACAATGATACCCTGCTGGTCGGTCTCGACCGCTTCCTCGTGGAGCTCGGCAAGCGCGACATGCAGGCGGTCCTGTATGTCAACAACTCCTGGGAATGGTCCGGCGGATACGGTCAGTACCTCGAGTGGGCGACAGGGGAGAAAGCCCTGATTCCGCTGGTTGACGGCTATTGGCCCTTCATGCAGCAGATGCGAAAGTTCCAGCATTCCGATGCTGCGCAGCAGCTGTATTTCAATCATTTACGGACCCTCGTCGGCAGGACGAATTCCCTCACCGGAAAGCCCTACTGCGAGGATCCCGCCATTTTTGCCTGGCAGATAGGCAACGAGCCCCGCTGCTTCTCCGGCGGCGGCGACCTCGATGCCCAGTCCCAGCAGAGCATCCGCGAGGGATTCCTCGCCTGGATGACCGAGGCGGCCGGGATCATCAGGGAGATCGACCCGAACCACCTCATCAGCACCGGCAACGAAGGTCTGATGGGCTGCGAACAGGATACGCTCCTGCTTCGCCAGGTCAACGAAATCCCCGGCATCGACTACATGACGATCCATATCTGGCCCTACAACTGGAGCTGGGCCGCCGCGGATTCCCTGGTCGAAGACCTCCCCGTGGCCATTGAGAACACAAGCGCCTATCTCCGGCTGCATCGAAGGCTCGCGGACGAGCTCGGGATGCCCGTTGTCGCGGAGGAATTCGGTTTCCCGCGTGACGGCTTCTCTCCGGATATGAGCGCGACGACAAAGGCCCGCGATTCCTATTATAATTATATATTCTCCACGGTCGGAACGATTCTCGACGGAGCGAACTTCTGGGGCTGGAGCGGCCTGGCCGTGCCGAACCACGTGCAGTGGGAGAGCGGCGACCCCTACACCGGCGACCCGGCGCAGGAGGCCCAGGGGCTCAACGGCGTTTACGTCTCGGACAGCACGATGGCAATCATCAAACAATCTATAACTAATCTTTATTATTAACCCATTAAACAACAGTAGCATGAAACAAAAACTTGTGAGCTTCATGCTGGCTATTCTCGCCACGACGGCCCTGTTCGCACAGAACAAGACCGTTACCGGTCGGGTCGTAGATCAGAACGGTGAGGGCGTGATTTCCGCCAGTGTCATGGAGAAGGGTACCGCCAACGGTACTGTCACAGACCTTGATGGCAACTACTCGATTTCCGTCCGCCCCGGCGCGACGCTCGAGTTCTCGTCCATCGGTTATGCCACGCAGGAAGTCGTTGTCGGCGCCCAGAGCGTCATCAACGTCACCCTGAATGAGGATACCACGTTCCTCGACGAAGTGGTCGTCGTGGGATACGGTACCATGAAAAAGAGCGACCTTGCCGGTGCTTCCGTCTCCATGAAGGAAGACGCCATCAAGGGCTCCATCATCACGAACATCGACCAGTCCCTCCAGGGCCGTGCAGCCGGTGTTACCGCCGTGCAGACCTCCGGTGCGCCGGGTTCTTCGTCCTCGATTCGCGTCCGCGGTCAGGCGACGATCAACGCCAACGCCGAGCCGCTGTACGTCATTGACGGTGTCATCATGCAGGGCGGCGGTTCCTCCGGTGCCGACTTCGGTCTCGGTGACGCCCTCGGCAACGGTGCCGTCTCGACGGTTTCCCCGCTCTCCACGATCAACCCTTCGGATATCGTGAGCATGGAAATCCTCAAGGATGCCTCCGCAACCGCCATCTACGGCGCCCAGGGTGCCAACGGTGTCGTCCTCATCACCACCAAGCGCGGTAAGGCCGGCGACGCCAAGTTCACCTATGACGGTATGGTCGCCCTCCAGCGCCAGACCAAGCGGATCGACCTTCTGAACCTCCGCGAATTCGCCGAGTACTACAACGAGCTTGCCTCCGTCGGCATGGTTTCCGAGAACGAGTACTACAGCGATCCGTCCCTGCTCGGCAAGGGTACCAACTGGCAGGACGCCATCTTCCGTACGGCGCTCCAGCACCAGCACCAGATCAGCGCCCAGGGCGGTACCGACAAGGTCCAGTACTATGTATCCGGTTCCTGGATGGACCAGGAAGGTACCATCATCGGCTCCGAATTCAAGCGTTTCTCCGTGCGCGCCAACCTCGACGCCCAGCTGAAGAAGTGGTGGAAGATCGGCCTCAGCGTGGCTTACTCCTCCACGGACGAAAACATGAAGCTCGCCGACTCCGACGAGGGTATCATCGGTTACTCCCTGACCTCCCTCCCGAGCGCTCCTATCTATGACCAGGACGGCAACTACTACAACCTCTCGATGAAGAATTACTCCATCATCAACCCTGTCGCCATGGCCATGCTCGAGGAGATCCTCCTCAAGCGCGAGAAGCTCAACGGTAACATCTTCTCCGATATCACCTTCCTCCCGGGCCTCACCTGGCACGCCGAGCTCGACTATGATGTCTCCTACTCCAAGGCCAACACGTTCAACCCGTCCGTCAGCCTCGGTTCCTACCAGAGAGCGGCCAACGAGACCCGTTCCCAGAAGAACAACTCGCTCTACTGGGCAGTCAAGAACTACCTGACCTGGAACAAGAGCATCGGCAAGCACAGCTTCACCGCGATGGCCGGCCAGGAAGCCTGGGAGAGCAGCTGGGACTACATGTCCGTCTACAACACGGCCCTTCCGTCCAACGACGTCGTCAACCCTTACCTCGGTACCGGTACCCCGACGATCGGCTACGGCTTCGGTTCCTCCGCCATGGCTTCCTTCTTTACCCGTGAGACCTACAACTACGACAACCGCTACATCGGTACCTACACCTTCCGTTATGACGGTTCCTCCAACTTCGGTCCCGAGAAGCGCTGGGCCCCGTTCCACTCCTTCGCCCTCGCGTGGAGATTCACCAACGAGCCTTTCTACCCGGCCGGTCTCAAGAACGTCCTGAACGACGGTAAACTCCGCTTCGGCTGGGGCCAGACCGGTAACTCCGGCATCGGTTCCTACAAGTGGGGCGCCTCGATGACCAAGGTCGCCACCGGCCTCGGCACCGGCTACCGCCAGTCCAACCTCCCGAACCCGAACATCATGTGGGAGAAGCAGGAACAGATCAACGTCGGTCTCGACCTCAATTTCTTCAACAACCGCCTGAACCTCATCGCCGAGTGGTACAAGAAGACCTCCAACGACATGCTCATGCCGCTGCAGCTCCCGTCCTACATGGGTACGCAGGGTAACGGTTCCTCCGCACTGGCCGCGCCTTGGGGCAACTACGGCAAGATCGAGAATACCGGTTTCGAGTTCACGCTGAACGCCCACCCGGTGGAGACCAAGAACTTCCACTGGATGACCGAAGGCCAGATCTCCTTCAACAAGAACAAGCTGAAAGCCCTTGCCGGCACGGCTTCCGCCGCCATCGTCGGCTACGGCCAGTGGAACGACATCGTGTCCGTCTCCAACATCGGCGAGTCCCTCTACAGCTTCTACGGTTATGTGACCGACGGTATCTACCAGAGCATCGAAGAGGTCATGGCCGGTCCTGTCATGGAATCCATGAAGAACACGACCGTCGACGCCGAGGGCATCGCCCATCCGTCCCAGAACCCCGCCGACTACAACCAGTACAACACGACCTGGGTCGGCGACATCCGTTACAAGGATCTCAACGGCGACGGCATGATTACCGAGGCCGACCGCACCAACATCGGTTCCCCGATGCCGAAATTCACCTTCGGCTGGACGAACACCTTTACCTATAAGAACTGGGACCTGAGCGTCTTTATCAACGGTTCCTACGGCAACAAGGTGCTCAACTACCTCAATATGCGTATCGGCAACATGAAGTCCGCCTGGGCCAACCAGCCGACCAGCGTGCTCGACCGCTCCCGCCTCGTCGCCATCGACAGCGAGAAGACGTACGACGGCACGAACGGCGTCTGGAACTGGTTCGAGGATCCGACCAACGTCGCCATCGAGAACAGCGGTTCCAAGATTCCGCGCGCCACGACCGGTGACCCGAACGACAACGACCGCCTCAGCGACCGTTACATCGAAGACGGCTCCTATCTCCGCGTCAAGAACATCACCCTCGGTTACACCTTCCCGAAGCAGCTCCTCCAGAAGGTCCGTATCGAGAATCTCCGCGTGCAGGTCAATATCCAGAACCTGCTGACCTTCACCAAGTACACGGGCTACGACCCGGAAATCGGTGCAAGTACCGCTTCCGTCAACGTCATGGGCCTGGATAACGGCCGTTATCCGTCCCCGACCGTCTATTCTCTCGGTGTCAACGTCACATTCTAATCAAGGGAGGATACGAACATGAAAAATACCTTTAAATATATTGCTCTTTCCGTCGCCGTTCTGATCGGCGCCGCTTCCTGCGAGAAGTTCCTGGACCGTCCTTCCGAGGACTCCTACAACTCCTCCAACTTCTACCAGGACGAACAGCAGTGCATCCAGGGTGTCAACTACCTTTACAACTCTCCCTGGTATGACGTGATCCGCGGCTTCTACCGTGTAGGCGAGTGCTTCTCCGGCAACTACTACATGGGTTCCAGCCCGTACCTCCAGTTCACCGTGAACGGTTCCGACAAGGAACTCCGCGACATGTCCAGCTCCCTGTGGGCTGTCAACGCCAACGCCATCACGGTCTACAACCGCCTCAAACAGACTTCCGGCATCGACAAGGACGTCCTGGAGATGTGCGAGGGCGAGGCCCTTGTCTGGAAGGCCTTCGCTTATTTCTTCCTCGTCCGCAGCTTCGGTGACGTTCCGATCGTCCACGACATGTCCGCCATGCTCGCCTCGAACGACTACAACACCGTTTACAAGGCTCCGAAGGCCCAGGTCTACGAGTACATCGTGATGCTCCTGGACAAGGCCAAGGAACTCCTTCCGAAGAAAGTCGCCAACAAGGACGGCCGCATCGACTACTACAGCGCCGAAGCCCTCCAGGCGAAAGTCTACCTCCAGAAGGCCGGCGTCAGCGGTCAGCTGAACCAGGAAGACCTCGACAAGGCGGCCGAGCTGGCCAAGGATGTGATCGAGAATTCCGGCCGCGAGCTCCTCGAGGTCTACTCCGACAACTTCCGCATGCAGAACAACAAGAACCTCGAAGCCCTCATCTCCTGGCACTGGGATGCTTCCGCGCAGCCTTGGACTGCACAGAACTCCTTCCAGAGCGACCTCGGCATGAACGGTTTCGACGAGTTCGGTGATGTCTGGGGACAGTGGAACGGTCCTTCCATCGCCCTCGCCGACCAGTTCGGCGTCAGCGCCACGCAGGATCCCGCTACCCGCAGCGACGTCGACACCCGCCGCAAGGCTACGATGATGCTCGCCGGCGATACCTACGACTATTTCTGGACGACGAACGGCGGTTTCGACTACCTCCGCTTCTTCTATGACGACAATTACGGCCCGTCCGGCACCACCAATGCCTCCGACAAGAGCATGAACAGCCCGACCGGCGCCGCCTGCGTCAAGTTCCTCTATGGTGACGGCAACGACCACATGGCCGCCCTCGGCGTTTCCGCCGGCCGTATGGCTTACGGTCTGTCGACCCATATCCTCCGTCTTGCCGACGTGTATCTGATCTACTGCGAGGCCAAACTTCACGGTCCGGGTTCCACCACGACGGATGCCGATGCCTGCCGTTACTACAACGCCATCCGCAACCGCGCCATCCCCGGTGCCGTCAGCGCCAAGACCTCCATCACCTTCGAGGAAGTCTTCAAAGAGCGCAACCTCGAGCTTGCCATGGAAGGCGACCGCTGGTATGACTACGTCCGCGTAGGTTACTACAATCCGGACTTCGCCGTCGCCGACATCCAGGCCCAGCGCCGCAACGCCTGGCTTGGCTCGCTCAACGACGTCTACAAGGCCTACTACGAGAACGGTGTCTGGGACGCTTCCGCGATTACCTACAACACGGATGAATTCACCCCGACCGCCGATGCCATCAAGGCGAAACTCGCCGCCCTGCCTTTCCCGTCCGAGGACGTGGTCTACAACCCGAACCTCGAGGCCGATCCGCAGGAGTTCGATCTTTCCACTATCAAGTTCTAATCCTTAGCACACACTCAGATGAAAAGTATCATTACCAAAACCGGTCTCTACGCCGCGGCCCTCATGACCCTGGCCCTCGGTTTCACCGCGTGTGAGGATGAACCCGACCGCTTCGAGCTTGCCGACGGCACGCCGACCGTATACTATGTCCGCCCGATCAACGTCGAAGCGGCCGACTCCCTGCTGACCAGCGCCTATATGGGCAACAGCATCTGCATCGTCGGTGACAATCTCCGCAGCGTCTACAAGCTGTTCTTCAACGACCAGCAGGCCGTGCTGAACAACAGCTACATGACGGATCACACCATCCTCGTCGATGTCCCGAACGAGATTCCGAACGAGGTTTCCAACCTGATGTACCTCATCACCAAAGACCGCGACACCGTGAAGTTCGACTTCAACGTCCTCGTTCCGGCTCCGACCATCTCCTCGATGTCCTGCGAATATGCCGCTGTCGGCAGCGTTGCAACGCTCTACGGCGACTACTTCGTGGATGACCCGAACGTTCCGCTCAAGGTCTTTGTGGGTGACACCGAGGCCCAGATCAAGAACATCACCAAGGGTGCCATCGACTTCGTCGTCCCCGACGAGAAGGATGTACCCGTCAAGGTGACCAACATCTACGGTGAGGCCACTTCCGTGTTCCACTACAAGGATGCCCGGGGCATGCTCTTCAACTTCGACACCGACCCGCACCCGGCCAACCACGGCTGGCACGCCCAGGTCATCGAAACCGACGAGACCGCCATTGACGGAAAGTTCCTGCGCTTTGGTGCTGCTGACGTGACGATGAGCGAGGACGGCGGCTGGGACGACGGCCACTTCTCCTTCGAATACTGGCCCGGTGACTGGGACGACCCGGTGACCTATGCCGACAGCCCCCGTCTGACTGATTTCGCCGACTTCTCCGACTGGCAGAACATGTCGCTCAAGTTCGAGCTCTACATCCCTTCATCCAACCCCTGGATGGCCGGTTCCATGCAGCTGATCGTGGGCGGTGTCGAGAAGATTTCCGGCGGCGCTGCCGGTGCGACCGACATCTACGGCAAGACCCTCGCCGGTGCGAATAACACCTTCTTCAACGGCAACGACCTCCCGCGTGGTCTCTACACGCCCTGGGCCGCGACCGGTTCCTTCGACACGGGTGACCAGTGGATTACGGTTACCGTTCCTTACAGCAACTTCATCTACGGCTCTGACGGTACCATCTCCGGCGGAAGCCTGTCCGCTGAGGACTTCACCTCCCTGACGATCTTCGTCTGGAGCGGCGGCAACAAGGGTACCGAATGCAAGCCGATCATGAAGATTGACAACATCCGTGCTGTCCCTAACAAATAATTGAATCACGAAAATGAAAAAGATATTCCAATTTGCAGCCATTCTGGGCGCTTTTGCGCTGCTTGCCTCTTCCTGCAACAAGGACGAGCTGAGCACCGAGCAGTTTGAAGGCGACGCCGTCGTCCTTCAGGCTTACGGCCCGCAGCCCGTGGTGCGCGGGGGACAGCTCCGCTTCGTCGGTTCGAATCTGGACAAGGTCGTCTCCGTGACGATTCCGGACAACAACGTGATCACCGACATCGAAGTGGTCGCCTCCGGCAAGCACTCCGAGATCCGCGTCACGGTCCCGAAAGAGACCGCCGCTCCCGGCTATCCCGTGCTGACCCTTGCCGACGGCACGACCCTCACCGGCAAGACCCTCCTCAGCTATTCCGAGCCGATCACCATCGAGTCCTTCAGCCCGGCCGAGATTCTCCCCGGCGAGACCCTCACCATCAAGGGCGACTATCTCAACCTCATCCACGAGGTCGTGTTCACCGACAAGGTGAAGGTTTCCGAGGAGGCTTTCACGGCCCACAGCCGCTATGAGATCAAGGTCGTTGTTCCCGAGACCGCTCAGACCGGCAAGTTCGCCATCGGTACCGTCGACGAAATCGCCGCTGGTGACGATGACGCCCTGCTGAAAACCCTCAATCTCATCCAGTCCGAAACCGAACTCGTTGTCAAGACCGCCGAAGGTAAACTCGCCGCTACGACCGTCAAGGCCGGCGAGACGGTTACCATCAACGGTACGAACCTCAATCTGACCAAGGGCATCGAGCTCGAAGGCGCTTCCGTCGCTGACTTCGTTGCCACCGCGACGAAGATTACCTTCACGCTCCCTGCCGCGGCCAAGGACGGCGACGTCATCATGGTCATGGCCTCCGGTGTGGAAGTATCCGCCGGTGCGCTGACGACCCTGGTTCCGACCGTCACGGCTGTCGCTCCCGCGCCCGTCAAGAACGGTGCCGAGCTGACCATCTCCGGTTCGGATCTCGACCTCGTAACAGGTGTCGACTTCCCGAATGCCGGCGGTGCGGAGTTCGCTTTCGCTGGCGGAAAGATTACGCTGGCCGTCCCTGAGAAGGCCCAGGAAGGCGACATCACCCTCAGCCTCGCCAACGGCAAGACCGTCGCCGCCGCCTTCACGCTCGTGAAGCCCACGGTGACCGGTTTCAGCGCCAACCCGGCTTCCGCCGGTTCTGACATTACCGTCAGCGGTACCGACCTCGACCTCGTCGCGGCCGTAACCTTCGGCGGCGGCCTCAAAGTCGATGTCACGGCCTCCGAGGATGCCATCACCGTCGCCGTTCCGACGGCGGCCGAGACCGGTGTCTTCGTGCTGAACCTCAAGAACGGTTCCGACGTCGAGACGATCGAACTCGCCATCGACAAGCCTGCAGGTGCCTATATCCCTGTCTTCCCTGAAGACATGTACGCTCCCGGTTCCATGTTCATCGTGGATATCGAGAACGGCGAGCACCTCACCGGCGTTCAGGTTGACGGTGCCGATGTCAATTACATCCTCAGCGGCAGCACGCTCTACCTGCAGATTCCCGACACGGCCCGTCGCGGCAGCGAGCTCACCCTCGTTTCCGACAACGGCAGCGTCACCTACACGATGAACATCGATCCGGGTGACATCATCGAGACCGTCCTGTTCCAGGGCCCCGTCGACAACGGCAACTGGCAGAACTGGGAGGTTCCCGCCGACACCTACACCAAGGTCGAACTCAAGGCCGGACAGACCATCCGCTACTATGTGACCCTCAAGGACAGCTGGTGGCAGATGCAGTTCTTCGATGGCCACTGGGGCCAGATGGACGTCGGTTTCGGTAACGGCTACAACGTCAACGCCGGCATCTATGATGCTTCCGAAGGCTTCATCGCCGTGACCCTGACGGACGAGCTGATCACCCTGCTGACCACCTACACCGACTGGGGCTACTCCGGTATCCTCCAGTGGGAGAACCTCGCCCTCGAAAAGATTACCTACTATGAGGACAATTCCGACGGTACGGAAATCTGGAGCGGTCCGGTGGAAATCACCTGGGGCGACGGCGGCCGCGTGGCCCTGCCGACAGCTGCCTTCCAGGTCGCCAAGGCCGGTCAGAAACTCCGCCTGTTCTATACCCAGAAGCAGGATGTGTGGGCCCAGGCCCAGGTCAATGACGCCAACTGGACGACCATCGACCTTTCCGCCGACGGCCTCGCGAACCCGATCGTTCCGACGGACATCTACGGCTGGTTCTCCGACGGCATCCTCGACCGCTGCACGGAGATCACCCTTACCCAGGATCTGCTGGACCACCTGACCACCGCTACCACCGAGTACGAAGGGGTCGTCTGTTCCATCATCATCCAGGGAAGCGACCTGATCTTCAACAAGGTTACCATCAAGTAAACCTACTATCAATCCGGAGGGGCCTGACCGCCCCTCCGGGTTCCAGCTATGAAAAAATTATTTGCATTTTTAGCCTTTGCGGCCTGTCTGGTCGCCTGTTCCAAGGACGAGTCAGATCCGGAATTCGACCCGCCGAAGCCGCCTGCGGCCATCAGCCTCAGCGCAAACTCCTTCACAGTCCCTTATCAGGGCGAAACCCTGACGCTGACCGTTACCGCGCCGCAGCGGCCGTCCCTGTCCGGCCAGCCGGATTGGATCAGCGTCTCGGAAAGCGGCGTCTACAAGGACTATGAGCTCCGCTTCGACCTGAAGGTCGCCGCGAATACTTCCGCCGAAGAGAGAAGCGTCACGCTGACGGTCCACTCCGGGAGCCTTTCCCAGACGCTGTCCATCCGGCAGTCCGCTCTCGAGCAGCCTCATCTGAATATCGATCCCGGTCTGACCGCGAAAACCTCCTCTGCCGCTGCCGTAAAGGTCTACGATTTCCTCCGGGAGAATGCCGGTCTCAAGATGCTCAGCGGCGTCCAGTCCGGCGGCACGGCCAACAACAACGAGCGCATCAACCAGATCTACGGCATGACCGGGAAGCATCCGGCCCTCGCCGGCTATGACTACATCTTCCTGCAGTATTCGCCGACGCCGGACAGCTGGAGCTGGAAAGTCAATTACGAGGATATTTCCGCCGCGAAGGAGCAGTGGGCTAATAATGGCCTAGTTTCCTTCATGTGGCACTGGAACGTCCCTACGTCCGAGGAAGCCTGGAACAACGGCAAGAACGGCAATTTTGAGGGTTACAACTTCTACTGCAAGGACACCGCCTTCAGCATTGAGCGCGCGCTGACCGAGGGAACATGGGAGCATGATTTCATCCTCCAGGACATCGAAAAGGTCGCCGGCTATCTCAAACTGCTGCAGGCGGAAGGAATTCCCGTGCTGTGGCGTCCGCTTCATGAGGCCGCCGGCAACTACACGCTTTACGGCAGTAACGGCGCCTGGTTCTGGTGGGGCCGTGGCGGCGCTGAGCCCTGCAAGGCGCTGTGGAAGCTGCTTCGCGACAAGCTGGAAGGGGAGTACGGTCTCGACAACCTGATCTGGGTGTGGACGCTCGATGCGACCGTCGGCGCCGAGGCGGATTATGCGAAATGGTACCCCGGGAACGACCTCGTGGACATCGTCGGCGTGGACATCTATGCGGAGGATACGGAAGCCAAGGCGCGTCAGTACCAGGCCGCCGTGGCGCTCTCCGGCGGCAGGAAACTCGTCACCGTCAGCGAGTGCGGCAATATTCCTGATCCCGAGAAATGCATTGTGGCCGGACAGACCTGGAGCTGGTTCCTGACCTGGGACCTCGAATCCTATAAACTCAATACGGAATCATATTGGAAAACCCTGATGGCCTCGCCGATGGTCCTGACCCGCGAACAGATGCCGTCTTTTAAATAATATATGTATATGAAACGATCTCACCGCTGGATCATCCTTTCCTGGGCCCTTGTTTCCTCGCTTTGCTGCTGCGGCAAGAGCGATGACGGGGGAGAAGAGAAGAATACAACCCCTGCCGCTCCGACGGCCATTACCCTGACGCCCGCATCCCTGGACGCAGCGGCCGAGGGAGGCGCACTGACCGTTACGATCAAGGCTCCGGCACGTCCGAAAATCAGCAATCTGCCCTCCTGGATCACCGTTACCGACGGCACCTTCAAAGATTTCCAGATTACGATGACGCTCAATATCGTCCGGAACGACGCCTATGAAACCCGCTCCGCGGATCTGACCGTGACGGCCTCCGGCGCCGCCGACGTCACGCTGCGGGTCACACAGGCCGCGAGAGAAGCCATCACAGACCCCTCTCTTCCCGACAATGCCGCCGTCCGGCGCCAGCTGGAGCTCGGTATCGGATGGAACATGGGCAACCAGCTGGATGCCTTTGCGAACAACGTCGCCAACGAAACCTGCTGGGGAAACAAAGCCGCCACGCAGGCGACCTTCGACGGCGTGAAAGCGGCCGGCTTCATGAGCGTCCGCATCCCCGTGACGTGGATGGGGCACATCGGAGAAGCGCCGGACTACCTGATCGAAGAAGCCTGGATGGAGAGAGTCGCCGAAGTGGTCGGTTATGCCAAAACGGCCGGACTCAACGTCATCCTGAACACGCACCACGACGAGGACCACAACGAAGGCCACTGGCAGAATCTCAAGGGTGCCGTGGACAATGAGGATACCAACACCCAGGTCAAGCAGGAGATTGCGGCCGTATGGACGCAGATCGCCAACCGGTTCAAGGACGAAGGCGACTACCTCATGCTCGAGTCCTTCAACGAGCTGATTTACGGCGGAGACTGGTCCATCAACGGCAATGCGGAGAAAAAGTGCGGCGTCATCAACGAGTGGAACCAGGTCTTCGTGGATGCCGTGCGTGCAACGGGCGGCAACAACGCGACGCGCTGGCTGGGCGTGCCCGGCTATGCCGCGAATCCCGGCTACCTGAAATACCTCACCGTGCCGAACGATCCGGCCGGAAAGATCATGGTCGCTTTCCACTGCTACGATCCCTACGACTACACCATTGGCGACAAGCAGCTGGCCAACTGGGGCCACAGCGGCAACGCCTACCCCCGCGGCGAAGAGGAAATCAAGGAACTGTTCAACGGCCTTTACAAGACCTACGTCGCGAACAGTATTCCCATCTATATGGGAGAATTCGGCTGCTCGTTCCGCTCCAAGAGCGATACGACCCGCTGGAACTTCTTCCTCTATTACCTGGAGTATGTGACCAAGGCCGCCCGCGTGTTCGGCATTCCCGCCTTCCTCTGGGACAACGGCGCGGAAGGCTCCGGCAAGGAAAGGCACGGCTACATCAACCATGGTACCGGCGCCTATATGGGCAGCAGCAAGGAAGCGGTCGAGGTCATCGTGAAGGCCTGGACTTCCACCGACGCCTCCTATACTCTCCAGTCCGTTTACGACAGCGCTCCGAGTCTCTGATAGGTCAAGATGCGGCGCCTGCTCCCATATCTTCTGCCCCTGCTTCTGATGGCGGCCTGTTCCAAGGACACGCCCTCGGAGGTGGATCCCGTATCGCCCGTCCCGACGGCCATCGGTCTGAGTGACGACGCGTTCACGCTGCCGCAAAGCGGGGGAGAACTGAGCCTGACGGTCACGGCTCCGGCACGGCCGAAGCTGACGGACCTGCCGGATTGGGTACGGCTGACGGACGGAACATTCAAGGATTACCGCATCACGCTTAGCCTGAAGGTCGCAGCCAATGCGTCCGACGAGGCCCGGGAAGCGCTCGTCCTTGTAACGGCCGCCGGAGTGCCGTCCGTTTCCTTTTCCATCCGTCAGGAGGGGCCGGTCGTGCCCGAGCCCGGGAAGGACCCTTCCGGCTGGGAAAACGCCGCGGCAGCAGCCCGCAGCATGGGAACTGGCTGGAATCTCGGCAATACGCTGGAATCCCACAGCGGCGACGTCAACCACATGTGGATCGAGGCCTGGTCCGACCGGAGTCCTTCCGTCTATGAAAAGGCCTGGGGACAGCCCGTCACCACGCGCGCGCTTTTCCATATGTTCAAGGAAGCCGGCTTCCATGCCATCCGCATTCCGGTTACCTGGTATCCCCACATGGGTACCATGACGCTCCGGGACACCGAACACTGGGATCTTCTCTCCGGCTGGGACGGCTACGCAATCGATCCCGTCTGGATGGCCCGTGTCAGGGAAGTCGTTGATTATGTCATCGATGAGGGGATGTACTGCATCCTGAACGTCCACCATGACACGGGAGACGCTTCCACGACCTGGCTCAAGGCTGACAGGCAGTACTACGAGACCTATAAGGAGCGGTACTGCGCCCTCTGGACACAGATTGCCACCGAGTTCCGCGACTACGACCACAAGCTGCTTTTCGAGTCCTTCAACGAGATGCTGGACGGGAAAAACACCTGGAATTATTCGACATCCGAGGCGCACGGCATCATCAATCAGTATAACGCCGATTTTGTCCGGACAGTCCGGGCGACGGGCGGCAACAACGCCCACCGGAACCTGATTCTCAACACCTACGCCGCGAGCCCGCTGCCGCAGGTACTCCAGGATTTCGTGCTGCCGGAGGACTCTGCCGTGGATCATCTTCTCGCGGAGGTCCACAGCTATGCACCCTATCAGTTCGCCTTCGACGTCCAGTCGGGAGCAAAGACCGAATTCGACGACTGGTGCGCTGCGGAAGTGCGGCGCCAGATCCAGTATATCTATGACGGCCTGATCAGCCGCGGCATTCCCTGTATAATCGGCGAATACGGCTGCACCTCAGCCCGTTCCGAGGCGGAAATCGCCAAGCAGTGCGCCTGTTATATCGAGGCGGCCGCCCGATACGGCATTCCCTGTTTCTGCTGGATGCTGCTCAGCGACGGAGAAGACCGCGCCGTTCCGACCTGGACCATGCCAGCCCTCAAAGACGCCATCCTCAAAGCTTATCTGGAAAACCGAAAACCTTAAGCCATGAAACACAGCATCCTGATTCTTTCGACGATTCTTTTCCTCACCGCCTGCGGCAATGCCAACAAGGGGCGCAGCGTTACGCCCCCTGCGGAAACGCCCCGCGACGAGCTCGTCCAGCGCCTTTTCTCCTTCGTGGAGAGCGGTCAGATCGCCTACGGCCACCAGGACGACCTTGTCTACGGTCACAGCTGGGTGGTGACGGACGTGGAGAACGATCCGCTCGGGCGCTCGGATGTCAAGGCTGTCAGCGGCGCCTATCCGATGGTCGTCGGCTTCGAAATCGGCGGCATCGAGCTGGGATGGGACAAGAGCATCGACAAGGTGCCTTTTGACCTGATGCGAAGGGCCGCACTGACCCATATCGAACGCGGCGGCATCGTCACCTTCTCCTGGCATCCGCACAATCCTTTCACCGGCGGCAACGCCTGGGACGTCTCCTCAAAGGAGGCTGTCGCATCGGTCCTCGACGGGGGAGAGAAGCACGAGGCTTTCCTCGACTGGCTTCGAAATGCGGCGGATTTCTTCGAATCCCTCGGGGAAGTCGCCGTCATCTTCCGGCCCTGGCATGAGAACATCGGCAGCTGGTTCTGGTGGGGAGGGGATCTCTGCACGGCGGAGCAGTACAAGGCGCTCTACCGTCTGACCTGGGAGTACTTCACCAAGGAGCGCGGCCTGACGAACATCCTGTGGTGCTACTCGCCGAACGGGCCGATCACGCCCCAGGATTACATGTCGCGCTATCCCGGCGACGACTGCATCGACCTGCTCGGAACCGACATCTATGAATACCCGGGAGACGCTTCCCTGGAAGATGCACGCGTCCGGTATGGCGAGCAGGTCAGGGAAATGCTGACCGTGCTGACCGCCATCGCGGAGGATCACAGCAAGCTCGTCTGCTTCAGCGAAACGGGCCTGGAAGGCATTCCGGACATGGAGTGGTGGACAAAGACGCTCCTTCCCGCCATCGAGGATTTCCCGATTACCTATGTACTGACCTGGCGCAACGCCCACGACATGCCGGGCCATTTCTACGCCCCGTGGGATGGCTTTGCCGGCGCCGAGGATTTCCGCGCCTTCGCCGAGAATGAAAAAACGGTCTTTCTAAACCAATAAGAGATGACATTCGAAGAGAGAAAAGAGTGGCTGGTCGAAAACCATCGCCGGCTGCTGGAAAAAGAAAACCGCCCCATTGAGGGGAACGGTATTTACGAGCGTTATGAAAATCCGGTCCTGACGGCGGAGCATGCCCCGCTCAACTGGCGCTACGACTTCGACCCGCAGCGTAACCCCTTCCTGATGGAGCGCATCGGCGTGCACGCCGTACTGAATGCCGGCGCCATCAAATGGCAGGGCCGCTATGTGCTGGTCGCGCGCGTCGAGGGGAACGACCGCAAGAGCTTTTTCGCCGTAGCGGAAAGCCCGAACGGCGTTGACAACTTCCGTTTCTGGGACCGCCCGATTACCCTGCCCGAATACGGAGAGCCCGCGACGAACGTCTATGACATGCGCCTGACCGCCCACGAGGACGGCTGGATCTACGGCATCTTCTGCGTGGAGCGCAAGGACCACAGCGCGGAAGGGGACCTCTCCGCCGCGACGGCCACCGCCGGCATCGCCCGTACGAAAGACCTTGTCAACTGGGAACGTCTTCCGGATCTCGAAACCAGGAGCCAGCAGCGCAATGTCGTCCTCCATCCGGAGTTCGTTGGCGGGAAATATGCCCTCTACACGCGTCCGCAGGACGGATTTATTGACACGGGCAGCGGCGGCGGCATCGGCTGGGCGCTCGTGGACAGCATGGAGCACGCGGTCGTCAAGGAGGAAAAGATCATCAACCGCCGCTTCTACCATACCATCAAGGAAGTGAAGAACGGGGAGGGCCCGCACCCGATCAAGACTCCGAAGGGCTGGCTGCACCTCGCCCACGGCGTCCGCGGCTGCGCGAGCGGCCTGCGCTATGTCCTGTATATGTATATGACCGCGCTCGACGATCCGACCCGCGTCATTGCCGAACCCGGCGGCTTCTTCATGGCCCCGGAAGGCTGGGAATATGTCGGCGACGTGATGAACGTCGTGTTCGCCAACGGCTGGATCGCCGACGGGGACGGACGGGTATTCATCTATTACGCCTCCTCCGACACGCGGCTGCACGTCGCTACCTCCACCGTCGACAGACTTGTCGACTACTGCATGAACACGCCGGCTGACGGTCTTCGCACCGGCCTTTCCGTAGAAACCATCAACCATCTGATCGACAAGAACCTATGAGATTCCTCGATAAGCTCGGAATGACAAACAGCAAGTTCGGGATGACGCTGCTGGCGCTGATGCTGAGCGGCGCTTCCCTGATGGCACAGCCGCTGCGGCTGGCTCATCTTTTCTCCGACCATGCCGTGCTGCAGCGCGACAGCGACGTGGCGGTCTGGGGCTGGGGGAAGCCCGGCGCCAGGGTTTCCGTCCGCGGAAGCTGGGCGCTGAAAGGCGTACAGACGACCGTCGGAAACGACGGCAGCTGGCGCGTAAGCCTCTCCACCCGTCCCGGCACCGTCTCGCAGATTATCGGCGAGAACGGAACCGGCCCCTATGACCTGCATGTCAGCAGCGCCGGCGAGAGCCTCGTCGTCAAGGATGTACGCCTCGGAGAGGTGTGGATCTGCAGCGGCCAGTCCAATATGGAAATGCCCATCCGCGGATTCGGTTTCCAGGGCGTGGACGGAGCGATGGACGCCATCCTTTCCGCCGGGGAGACGGCTTCCGACGTGCGTCTTTTCGATATCAAGACAGAGAAGAAGACATCTCCCGTCGAGGATGTCGATGCCGTCTGGGAACTGACCACGCCGGGGGTCGCCGCCAAGGCCTCGGCTGTCGGCTATTATTTCGCCAAACGCCTCAGCAAGAGCCTCGGCTGCCCGGTCGGCATCATCGTCAACGCCTGGGGCGGCAGCCGGATCGAGCCGTGGATGACCCGCGAGATGATCGACGGTGCCGGCCTGACGCAGAAGGAGCTCGACGACCTCTATGCCGTCGAGGAGCAGCCGGACCGCTGGCCGGAGACGCCCGAGCTGATCTGGAACGGCCGCGTGGCCCCGATCGTGGGCTATGGGGCAAGGGGTATTCTCTGGTACCAGGGCTGCTCCAATATGGGCCAGCCCACGTGCTACGACAAGCTCCAAAGCGCGATGGTCCTGGCCTGGCGGAAAGCCTGGGGGATGGAACTCCCGTTCATCTATACGCTGCTCGCGCCCTATGAGCACGGCGATCCCGACGGCCGCTGGCGTCCCTTCTTCGTCGAGGACCAGATGAAGACGGCGGATGCGATTCCGCTGGCCTGGTATGTCTCGACCGAGACCCTCGGCAACAAAGTGACCGTCCATCCGTCGCAGAAACGGGAGGTGGCCGACCAGATGTGTCTGCGCGCCCTCCAGAATATCTACGGCGTCGCCCTCGGCATCGACATCGACAGCCCGCGCCTCGAGAGTGTAGAATTCCAGGAGGACGGCAGCGCGAAACTCCGGCTGACCCATGTCTGGTCCGACCTCGGAAGCATCTCTTCCCGAGTCATTGTCGGTTTCGAGCTGGCCGGTGAGGACCGGGTCTTCCACCTCGCCGAGGCGGAGGTCGACTGGGACGGGAATACGCTTATCGTCAGATGTGCCGACGTGCCGCATCCCGTGGCCGTTCGCTACGCGTGGCGCAACTGGATGGGCGCGAACCTCCAGAAAACGAGCGGCATCCCTGTGCCGCCTTTCCGCTCGGACGACTGGGCATATTAGATTCACGGACGAGCCGTGGAATGACGAAAGCATGAAGACAGTTACTACATTGACGGCCCTGCTTCTGGCAGGATGGATGGCCATCGCGCAGGGATACCGGACGCAGCTGCACAACCCGATCATCCCGGGTTTCAACCCGGACCCTTCCTGTGTGGCGGTCGGGGAGGATTATTACATCGTCAACTCCAGCTTCCACTATTTCCCGGGCGTGCCGGTTTACCATAGCCGCGACCTCCAGAACTGGGAGCAGATCGGAAATGTCCTGGACCGTCCCTCCCAGCTGCCGCTTCAGGGGGCGAACGCCTCGCTGGGCATCTATGCGCCGACGATCCGCTACAACGACGGGACCTTCTACATGATCACGACCAACGTCAGCGGCGGCGGCAATTTCATGGTCACGGCGAGTTCTCCGGCCGGTCCCTGGAGCGAACCCGTCTGGCTCGAACAGCAGGGGATTGACCCTTCCCTGTACTTCGAGGACGGCAAATGCTATATGGTCTCGAACCCCGATGCGACCATCACCCTTTGCGAGATCGATCCCGCCACAGGAAAGACGCTGAGCCCCGGAAAGGCCCTTTGGAAGGGCACCGGCGGCCGTTTCCCGGAAAGCCCCCATATCTACCGGCATGACGGCTGGTACTACCTGCTGCTCTCCGAGGGAGGCACTGAACTGGCCCACCGCATCACCGTCGCCCGCAGCCGGAACATCTACGGCCCCTATGAATCCAATCCCGCCAATCCGATCTTCACGCATTGCTCGCTGGCCGGTCAGGACAGCAACATCCAGGGAACGGGCCACGGAGACCTTTTCCAGGCCGCCGACGGCAGCTGGTGGATCGTCATGCTGGCCTATCGCCGCTACGGCGGGGATTTCCACCACCTCGGCAGGGAGACCTTCCTTGCGCCGGTGAGTTGGGCAGGCGGCTGGCCCGTCATCAACGACGGAAAGCCGCTCGCCGAGTGCATGGACGTGACGCTGCCGGCTCCCGCTGCAACGCCGGTTCCGCAGCGGCTCCATTACCGTTTCGACGGACAGCCAGGACCGGAGTGGATGCATATCCACCACCCTGTAGACAGGAATTATCAATTCGGAAAGGACGGCATCCTGACCCTGACCGGTACGGGAAAAGGCTTCTTCTGGGACAGCCAGAGCCCGACGGCGCTGCTTCGCCGCCAGCAGAGCGCAACCTGCTCCTTTGGTTCAAAAGTGACGCTCCGGGGCGATGCAGAGGCCGGTATCGTGATCTACCAGACCCATATCGGCTTTGCGGAATTCTTCCTTCGCAAGGCCCGCAAGGGGTACGAAGCGGTCGTCCGCTTCCAGGTGCGCAGCATCAGCCATGAAGAGGCTGTCGTGCCCGTTTCCGGGCCTTCTGCGGCCCTTTCCATCCGCGGATGCGGAGACCATTATGTATTTATCCTGAACGGAAAGGAAGTCGCGTCCATGGACAGCGCCCTGCTGAGCACGGAGGTCGTCGGCGGCTTTACCGGCGTCACCGTGGGCCCGTTCTGCATCAAGGGGAAAGCCGAATTTGACGAATTTGACTATGAGCAAGAGAATTAGTATCCTTCTCGTCGCGGTGATGGCCATCGCCTGCGGCAAAAAAGAAGCGCCGGTGAGCGGCGAAATCGTTACCTGCGACAACGGGCAGAGCATCCGGGTCCAGGTCCTGTCGCCGGAGCTGATCCGCATCAGCGCGGTCGAAGGCAACGGATTCATTGACCGCGAAAGCCTTGTGGTACTGCCGCAGGAGCCGTTTTCGGACTATTCGGTCGAAAGGACCGACAGCAGCCTGATCGTGGCGACTTCCGCCGCCAGGGTCCGGATCGACACCCGCAATGCCGTCATCGATTTCTTCCATGCCGACGGCACGCCCTGGCTCTCAGGCGGGAAGGCGGAGCTGACGCCGACAGTCTTCGACGGAAAGGATGCCTACCGGACCATCGTGCGCTTCGACCCGGCCTACGACGAGACTTTCTATGGTCTCGGACAGCACCAGACGGGCGAATTCAACCACCGCGGCACCAACGAGGAGCTCTACCAGTACAACACCAAGATCAGCAATCCGACGGTCCTGTCTTCCGCCGGCTACGGCCTCTATTTCGACGCCTATTCCTACAGCCGCTGGGGCAATCCCGATGGATTCCGGCAACTCGGCGAAATCTTCCGGCTTTACGACAAGGAGGGCCGGGAAGGCGCGCTGACAGGCACATACACGGCAGCGGACGGCCAGGTGCTCGTCCGCCGCGAGGACAGCCTTTACTTCGAGAACGAACGGGCCATCCGGAACCTTCCCGCCATCCCGCTGAGCGGAGCGAAAGTCGTGTATGAAGGCTCTCTTGAACCCCGCGAGAGCGGCGAGCACTACTTCACGCAGTATTATGCCGGTTTCCAGCGCACCCTCATCGACGGCGAGGAGGTCATGTCCGAGCGCTGGCGCCCGGCGTGGAATCCGAACAGCTACCGCTATTCGATGAGCCTGTTCGAGGGCGTCCGTTATCCGGTCCGCATCGAGTGGGATCCCGACGGTGACGTTTCCTACATGGGTCTTCGCTGCGCTCCGGTGCAGGACGAGGAGACCCAGGCGCAGCTGTGTTTCAGCTCCGAGTTCGAGCCGATGCTCGATTTCTATTTCATCGCCGGCGGCAGTTATGACGGCAGTATCCGCGGCTACCGGCAGCTGACCGGCGCCGCGCCGCTGATCCCGAAATGGGCCCTGGGTTTCTGGCAGAGCCGCGAGCGTTATTCCACGCAGGAGGAGCTCGTCAGCACGCTGGCTGAGCTGCGCCGCCGCCACATTCCGGTGGACAATATCGTCCAGGACTGGCAGTACTGGGAGCCGGACCAGTGGGGGAGCCATGCCTTCGATGCATCGCGCTATCCTGACCCGGAAAAGATGCTGGACGATGTCCACGCGATGCACGGCCGCTTCATGATCAGTGTCTGGCCGAAGTTCTACACCAATACCGAGCACTACCGCGAGCTGAAGGAAGCCGGCTATGCCTATACCCACGCCGAGGATTCCTGCCTCGTAGACTGGCTGGGCCATCCGGAGAGTTTCTACGACGCCTATGCCGAGGGCGGCCGGAAGATGTTCTGGCGGCAGATGGACGAAAGCCTCTACTCGAAATACGGCCGCAAGATCGACGCCTGGTGGATGGACGCCAGCGAGCCGAACCTTCGCGACTGCCTGCCGCTGGACTACCAGAAATGGCTGACCACGCCGACGGCGCTTGGCTCCTCGACGGAATACCTCAATGCATACGCCCTCGTCAACGCCAAGGCCATCTATGAAGGCCAGCGCTCCGTCGATCCGGACAAGCGCGTCTTCCTGCTGACCCGCAACGGGTTTGCCGGCCTGCAGCGCTATTCGACGGCTTCCTGGAGCGGCGACATCGGCACGTCCTGGACGGACATGCGGATGCAGATCGTGGCCGGTCTCGGCTACAGCATGAGCGGTCTGCCGTGGTGGGGCATGGATATCGGCGGCTTCTCGGTGATGAGCAAATTCTACGATGCGGAAAACAAGGCCGAATGGCAGGAACTGCAGACGCGCTGGCACCAGTTCGGCGCCTTCGTGCCGCTGTTCCGCGCCCATGGCCAGTGGCCGCAGCGGGAACTCTGGAACATCGCCGACGAAGGGACGCCCGCCTATGAGAGCATCCTCTACTATATGCGCCTTCGCTATCGGCTGATGCCGTATATCTACAGTGTGGCGGCGGATGTCGCGTTCGGCGGCGGAACCATGATGCGGGGGCTTCCGATGGACTTCCCGGACGATTTCGTCTGCAACTTCGTCTCCGACCAGTGGATGTTCGGTCCCGCCCTGATGCCTTGCCCCGTGACGGAGTACAAGGCCCGCAGCCGCGACGTTTATTTCCCGGGCGACGGCATCTGGTATGATTTCTATACGGGGAAGGCCGTTCCCGCCGGCTCCGACGAGGCGGAAGGATTCCTGACCGTTTCCGCCCCTTTCGAGCGCATTCCGCTCTATGTCCGCGGCGGCAGCATCATCCCGGTTGGGCCCGCCCAGGAATGGACCGACGAGAAACCCGCCGACGACCTGCTGATTCTGGTCTATGCCGGCTCCGACGCCGATTTCACGCTCTACGAGGACGACGGCGTCAGCTACGGACACGAACGGGGAGAATGCTCCCGCATCCGTTTCCACTGGGACCAGGATGCCTATAAACTGCACGTCAGCGAGCCGGAAGGCAGCTATCCGGGCATGCCGGAGCACCGCCGCTTCCGCGTCCGCATCATTGACCCCGACCATCCCTTCGCATTCGATCCCGACTGCGAGGGTGACTATGTGATCGATTATTAATCAATACTTCTTTATATGCGTTTCATTTTCAAAGTGTCCAGTATGATTCTCGGTGCTGCGGCGATTGCCTCCTGCGGCAACAGTGAAAAACAGGCCGGTACCCCTGCCATCCCGCGGGATGAGGCCGTCGAGGCAAAAGTGGAGGAGGTCCTCTCCGGCATGAGCCTCAAGGAAAAGGCCGGCCAGCTGGTCCAGCTCAACATCTCCGTTCTCGAAGACGGGACCCACGAAGCCATCGATCCGGCGAAGCTCGACTACATCATCGGCGAGCAGAAGGTCGGTTCCATCCTCAATGTGATGCACGACCGCGCGCATTCCCGCGAGGAGACGGCCGCGATGATCCGCCAGATTCAGGAGAAGTCCATGGAAACGATCGGCATCCCGTGTATTTACGGCCTTGACATGATCCACGGCGCGACCTACCTCACGGACGGTTCCTTCTTCCCGCAGGAGATCAATATCGCCGCGACGTTCAACCGCGAATATGCCCGCATGATGGGCGAGGCGATGGCCTATGAAACCCGCGCCGCCCAGTGCCCGTGGGTGTTCTCACCGGTGATGGATCTCGGCCGCGACTCGCGCTGGCCGCGCCACTGGGAGAGCTACGGCGAGGATCCCTATCTCCAGGCAGAGCTCGCCCGCGTCGAGACCCTCGCCATCCAGGGAGAGGACCCGAACCATATCGATGACGAGCACTGCGCCGTTTCCCTCAAGCATTACATGGGCTACGGTGTCCCTGTCAGCGGCAAGGACCGCACCCCGGCCATCATCGCCGAAAACGACCTGCGTGAGAAATTCTTCCGCCCGTTCCTCGACTGCTTCCGTGCCGGCGCCCTGACCGCCATGGTCAATTCCGCCTCCATCAACGGCGTTCCGACCCATGCCAACAAGACCCTTCTCACGGGATGGGTCAAGGAGGATCTCGGCTGGGACGGCCTTTTCGTGACCGACTGGGCCGACATCGACAATTTCTTCGTCCGCGACCATGTCGCCGCCGATAAGAAGGAGGCCGTCGCCCTCGGTATCAATGCCGGCATCGACATGATCATGGACCCGTACGATCCCTCCTGCGTGGACGTCATCGTGGAATGCGTGAACGACGGCCTCATCAGCGCCGAGCGCCTGGATGACGCCGTCCGCCGCGTTCTCCGCCTGAAGGTCCGGCTGGGCCTGTTCGACAGCCCGGTCGTGGAGAAAGACTATGCCGATTTCGCTTCTGAGCGCTTTGCCAACGACTCCTATGCCGCCGCCGTCGAATCGGAAGTCCTGCTGAAGAACGAGGGCAATATCCTGCCGCTGAAGGGCACGGAGCGCATCTTTGTCTGCGGCCCGAACGCCAACTCCCTCCGCGCCCTGAACGGCGGCTGGAGCTACCGCTGGCAGGGTGCCGCCGACGAGTTTGCCCCTCAGTACAACACCATCCTGGAGGCCCTGAAGGAGCGTTTCCGCAGCGTCTCCTATGAGCCCGGCGTGGTCTATGAGGAGGGGGACTGGCAGAAGGACAACGGTGCCGGCATCCCGCGTGCCGTCGCCGCCGCCCGCGCTGCGGATGTCATCATCGCCTGCGTCGGTGAGAATTCCTACTGCGAGACCCCCGGAAACATCGACGATCTCGCGCTTTCCGCCAACCAGCGGAATCTTGTCAAGGAACTCGCCAAGACGGGTAAGCCGATCATCCTCGTGCTGAACGAAGGCCGTCCGCGCCTCATCGGTGACATCGAGCCGCTGGCCAAGGCCGTTATCGATATCATGCTCCCGTCCAACTACGGCGGAGACGCCCTTGCGGCGCTTCTGCTGGGCTACGAGAACTTCTCCGGCCGTCTGCCCTTTACCTATTCCAAGCACGCCCACGCCCTGCATACCTATGATTACAAGGTATCCGAGCACCGCGAGACCATGGAAGGCTCCTACAACTACGACGCCGTCATGGATGTCCAGTGGCCCTTCGGCCATGGCCTGAGCTATACGCAGTTCGCCTACAGCGACCTCCTGCTCGAGAGCGCGGCCGACTTCAAGGCGGATGACGTGCTGAAACTCTCCGTGAAGGTGACCAATACCGGCGAGCGTGCCGGCAAGGAGGCCGTGCTGCTGTTCAGCTCCGACCTTGTCGCCAGCATCATTCCGGACGTCAAGCGTCTTCGCGGCTTCGAGAAGATTGAGCTGGAACCCGGCGCCTCCCAGGTAGTCCGCTTCGAGATCCCGGCCGAGGAACTGGCCTTTGTCGGTGCCGACGGCAAGTGGCGCCTCGAAAAGGGCGAATTCCGCCTCGCCGTGGGCGGCCTGAGCACAATGGTTAACTGCACCGAGACCAAAGTCTGGGACGAGCCGAACATTCCGCTGCGATGAAACCCAACCGTACCGATATCCTGCTGGCGGAGGTTCGTTCCTGTCTGGAACAGAACATCCTGCCTTATTGGCTCACCCTGGCGGACCCGAAAGGGGGCTTCCAGGGTGAAGTGCTCGCCGACGGGACCGTCCTTCCGGATGCGCCCCGCGGTGCGATCCTGAACGCCCGTATCATCTGGGCTTTTTCCGCGGCCTACGCCGCGCTCCACAAGTCGGAGTACCTCGTCGCTGCGATGCATGCCAAGGATTGGTTTATCAAGCACTTCTGCGACCATAAGCACGGCGGCGTCTACTGGAGCGTCGGCCCCGACGGGAGCCGTCTCGACGACAAGGCCCAGCTCTATGCCCAGGGCTTTGCCATCTACGGTCTGAGTGAGTTCTACAAGGTCACCCGCGACGACCAGGCCCTGAAGGCCGCCGTGAACATTTTCCGCATCGTGGAGAAGTACTTCCACGACGCTGAAAACGGCGGTTATATCGAGGCGCTGTCGCGCGATTTTTCGCCGCTGGAGGACATGTCCCTCAGCGCCCACGACATCAATGCCGACAAGACGATGAATTCGCACCTGCACATCCTCGAGGCGTATGCGAACCTGTACAAGGTCTGGCCCGTCCCCGAGCTGCGCGAACGGATCTGCGAGCTGCTGGACATTGTCGGAACGAAAGTAATGGGGCCTGACGGGCACCTGCAGCTGTATTTCCGGCGCGACTGGAGCGTGATTCCCGGGGCCGTTTCGTATGGTCACGACATCGAGACGTCCTGGCTGGCGCTGGAGTGCGCCATGGCGATCGGCGATATCGATGCCGTGACGCGCGTGCGTCCCTGGGCCCGCAGGATGGGGGAGGCCGGCAATGAAGGCCTGCTTCCCGATGGTTCGATGCGCTATGAGAAACTATTGGACGGGACCTTCGACGATTCCCGCCAGTGGTGGGTCGAGGCCGAGGCGGTCGTGGGCAATTTCTGGCTCTGGAAGTACCACGGCGACGCGGCGGCGGCAGACAGGGCCTTCACGCTCTGGGACTGGATCCGGGACCATCTTCTCCGCGCCGACGGCGAGTGGCAGTGGGCCATCCTCCCCGACGGCAGGCCCGACCCGTCCCAGCCCAAGGCCGGTTTCTGGAAATGCCCCTACCACAACACACGCATGTGCCTGGAAATCCTGAAGCTGCTTTAGCCTCACGTCACCCCACGGCTTGTCCGTGGGGTCTTTTTATGTCCTCCGGTGCTTCGGAGGGCATTGTGATGCAAGGTTTGCGAAAAATGGGTTTTTGATGGCTGGAAAACGAAATAGAATTGTGAAAAATCGTTATTAGTTGTATATTTGAATAATTAATAAACAGTGCATATGAAACGCTATATTCTATTGCTGCTGACCGGACTGGCCGTGACGCTGTCCTGCAACGACAAGGTGGGGACGGAAGAGGGTGACGGAGCCGAGGTGAAAGATCCGATTACGATGGAGTTCCCGACGCCGACGACACGGCTGTGGTCGGTGGAGCTGACGGATCAGCAGAAGGGCTTTGTCCGGGCCGGGAATGATATGGCCTTCCGGCTGATGGGACAGATGTACGAAGGGAAGAGCATAATTCTGTCGCCGCTGAGTCTGGAAATGGCGCTGGCGATGTGTGCCAACGGCGCTTCGGGCGAGACGCTCGCCGAGATGGTGGAGTTCCTCGGATTCGGCGACGATGTCGATGCGCTCAACGCCTTCTGCAAGACGCTGCTCGAGCAGCTGCCGGCGGTGGATCTGGATGTCAAGCTGAAGCTGACGGACGCGCTGCTGGTGCGGGAGGATATGAAACTCCTGCCATCCTATCGGCAGACCGTTGAGAATCATTATTATGCCGCGGTGGAGAACTGCTCTTTCGCGGATCCGGCCGCTGTCGCCGCGCGGGTCAACGAATGGGCCTCGCGGAGCACGGACGGATTTATCAAGGATGTCCTGAGCGCCCGTGACATCACGCCCCAGACGGTGGCCCTGATCATGAACGCGCTCTATTTCAAGGCCAGCTGGGCGGAGAATACGGAGTTCGGTCCGCAGTTTTCTGACGCAGGGGCTGAGGATTCCCGTTTCACGCTCGCCAACGGGCAGGAAAAGCAGCTGCCGACGATGGTGGATGTGGATTGGTTCCGCTATATCGACGAGGACGAGTATTTCGGTGTCCAGATTCCCTATAACGATGGAAAGTTCTGCATGTACCTGCTGATGCCGGTCGAAAAGGATGTCGAGTGGATGCTTGACGAGCTTGAAAAAACATCCTGGAGCGGCATGCAGGCCAAGTTCCGGGGCGATGCGGAGGTTTATCTCTGGATGCCGAAATTCCAGGTCGAGGACCGCTACGAGCTGAACGACGCACTCAAGGCGCTTGGGCTCGAGAAGGCCTTCCAAGCGGGCGAGGCGCAGTTTGACCGGATGTTCGACGTCAATCAGGACCTGATGGACTTCTATATCGGAAAGGTCATCCAGAAAGCCCGCATCTCCGTCGACGAGTGGGGGACCGAGGCCGCTGCCGTCACGGTTGTCGGCATGGAGGCGACCTCTCCCGGGCCCGGTGAAGAGCCGAAGCGGGTCTATCTCCATTTTGCCCGTCCTTTTGTATTCCTGATCGCTGAACGCACTTCCGGCACGATTCTCTTCGAAGGAGTCTATACCGGTGAATAACTGCATCATTTGCCAGCCATGAAACGTCTTTCGTCCCGACCGGCCATCCTCCTTCTGGTCGCCCTGCTGTTTTGTACCCTGTCCGCGCCGGCGCAGAAGGTCACCCGGCTTGCTGAAGGATGGCGGTTTTCACTGGGAAATGCGTCCGATCCGGCAAAGGATTTCGGGCGTGGGACGGAGTACTTCAACTATCTGACCAAAGCCGCTTCGATCCACAATGAGGGGCCGTACGTGCTGCGCTTCGATGACAGCGCGTGGACCCCGGTCCGCGTGCCGCACGACTGGGCGGCGGCGCTTCCGTATGATTCGCTCGCAAGCCACTCGCATGGCTATAAGACCGTCGGATGGAAGTATCCCGGGACTAGCGTGGGGTGGTACCGGCTGCGGCTTCCGGGTAGCGGTTTTCAGGAAGGCCGCCATTATGAACTCCGTTTCGACGGTATTTTCCGCGACGCCGAGGTCTGGTTCAACGGAGTGTGGCTCGGGCGCGAACCGAGCGGCTATGCCGTGCAGGTGTTCGATATTACGCCGTACCTCGATTTCGGCGGCGAGAATCTCCTTTGCGTGCGGGCGGATGCGACCTTCGAGGAAGGGTGGTTCTATGAGGGTGCCGGCATCTACCGGCCTGTCTGGCTGCTCGAAAAGGGACCTGTCCATGTGACCGAGGGCGGTGTCCGGACGAGCTGGGAGCCGGACGATCTGACCGTCGCGGTGGAAGTGCGGAATACCGGTGCCGCCGCAAGCACCGATGTCCGGCTGCGGCTGCTGGATGCGGAAGGAAAAGAAGTATCGGCCGGGACGATTCCATGCCGGCTGCGGGCAGGGGAGACGGTGACGGTGTATGGTACCCTTCGGCTGGAGGGCCCCCGGCGCTGGGATATCGCCGATCCCTATCTGTATACGCTGGAGACGCACATCGGCGCGGGTGTTTACCGCACGACCGTCGGCATTCGCGAGATTGCCTTCAATGCGACGGACGGCTTCCTGCTGAACGGCCGGAAGGTCACGCTTAGGGGTGTCAACCTCCACCAGGACCATGCCGGTGTCGGCTCGGCCATGCCTGCCGGCCTGATCGAATGGCGCCTTCGCGAGCTGATGAAATACGGCGTCAATGCCATCCGCTGCAGCCACAATCCCGCGAGCCCGCAGCTGCTGGAGATCTGCGACCGCCTCGGCGTCCTGGTCATCGACGAGAACCGCCTCATGGGCATGAGTGATTATCACAAAAGCCAGCTGGAGAACATGGTGCGCTTCGGCGCGCAGCATCCCAGCGTCATCCTCTGGAGCGTCGGCAACGAGGAATGGGGGCTTGAGAACGATCCCCGCGGCGTCGGCATTGTCCGTCAGATGCAGGATTATGTCCATCTGCTGGATCCGACCCGCCAGACCATGGCCGCCAATGCCGGGGGAGCGACACTTGTAGCGGGACTTGATGTGAAGGGATATAATTACATCATCCAGAATGATGTGGAGAACCGGCACCGGGAGCATCCTGACTGGATCGTCGTCGGCTCGGAGGAGACCACCGGCTGCGGTACCCGCGGCGTCTATGTCCCCGAGCCGGGGAGGATGGTATCGCTCAGCCGCACGGAGGAGCCGGAGAATGTCATCGAACGCGGCTGGAAGTATTATGCCGACAATCCCTGGACGGCCGGCGTCTTTTTCTGGACCGGCCTGGACTACCGCGGCGAGCCCAATCCGCTGAAATACCCCGCCGTCGGCTCGGAATTCGGCCTGCTGGATTATTGCGGCTTCCCCAAGGACGAGGCCTTCTACCTCAAGGCCTGGTGGACGGATGAGCCTGTGCTGCACGTGTTTCCGCACTGGAATCCGTCGGTCGTTCCGGGCGCGTCCACTGTCATTTCGAGCACTCCCGATGTCATTTCGAGCGAAGTCGAGAAATCTATCGACGTCTGGGTCTACGCCAATTGCGACGAAGTGGAACTGCGCCTGAACGGCCGCTCCCTCGGGCGCAAAGCCATGCCCCGCAACGGCCATCTCGTCTGGGAGGATGTCCGCTATGCTCCCGGCAAACTGGTCGCAACCGGTTTCGTGGCAGGCCGCCGCATCTCCCGCGAAGTGCTGGAAACCACCGGTCCGGCCGTAACTGCGGCCTTGTCGGCGGATGTGATTCCTTCCGACGACGGCGAGTCGCTCGCGGTCATTACCATCCGCCTCGTGGACGCCCGCGGCCGCTTCGTCCCCGATGCCCGTAACGCGCTGCGCTTCAACTGGTCCGGCCCCGGCCGTATCCTCGGCGGCGGCAACGGCGACCCCGCCTGGCTCGGCATCGATGTCGCCTCCGACCCTGCCGCTTTCCAGCTCCCCGCCTTCAATGGCCTAGCCCAGCTTCTCATCGAAATCCCGGCCTCAGCAACCTTCGACCTCGCCGCCTTATCCGTCACGCTGGACTGACCCGCCCCAGCGCGCGGCGATCTTTCGTCATGCCCTTGATTGTCAATTCGAGCGCAGTCGAGAAATCTTCTTCACCATATCCCTTCTGTCATTTCGAGCGAAGTCGAGAAATCTTCTACGCCCGCACCTTCCAGGCGGCGGGCAGCAACCTCCTCTCACTCAAATACTTACATGTTTTTAACTGGAAGGTCCCCCAAAAAAGCAGGCCACCTTCCAGACCCTTGTTTGCAAATATCAGATAATCAGTTACTTATAAAACATCGGCTGGAAGGTGGCATGTGTCGTCCGGATCAACGTTGTAAACACTTTTTTATCCGGCCAGTAAGAGGTACACTATCCAGCAAGACAAGGGGTCAGCACTCGAGTTAATGTAACCCGCTGATAATCAATATGGCCTTTTGACGTTAGTGTTAACCCCTGCTTTTTTATGATGGGGGTTAACAATTCGTCGGAATTAAACGCCTGATTCTCAGCTATTACCGATTAGCCGATTGTTAACCCCACGGGAATCAGATTCCACGGACGGAGCCGTGGAATGACGGTTCAATTGCCGCAGGGGCGTAGGAGGAAGGGTAGCCTCCCTCCTCTGTATAAGGGAGGGAAGGCACGTTTTCCCGGGCATTTCGTAGCCACCCTCCCCCCACAGCAGGAGGGAAGCCACGTCGGCGATGAAGGTGGGGCTGACCTAAGGGGCGTGGGAAGCGCGTTGCTGCTGCGGTGCGGGCTCGTGTGCGGGAACGGAAATGTGCGAGGGCCCCGTGCAGGGGGCGGTGACGCGTAGCGGCATGACGAGCATTGTCCGACGACGTTAGGCCCGCATAGCGGGACTAAAAGGAGAAGTTGGCTCGTCAAGCCCCCGATGCCGCTCCGTTTCCGCACTTTCGAGCCTGCACTGCAGCAGCAACAGCTGTCTTCCGCAGCACCGGAGGACAGATTCCACGGACAACCTGCTGAAATGCTTACAATTTAGCAGGAATTAGCACGAAAACGCTTTCAATATTAAAGAATTTAAAGAAATAATAAATGCTTATTAAAGAATTGCACATATCAAATATATTTTGTAATATTGTAGTCGCAACAGATATGTGCCTATGAGCGAAATCGGAAATATCAACGGCAAGGCCCCCGAAGGCCTCGTTCTTGTAGTCAATACCGGCTCCATCACCACCAAATTCGCTGTCTACAAAGACGGCAATGTACTCCTTGAGCAGAAACTCGAGCACAGCGTCGAGGCCCTCTCCGTCTACAACGATGTCATGGAACAGGACGGGATGCGCACAAAAGCCATCCTGGACGCCCTTGCGGAAAAAGGCATCCGTCTGGAGGACATCGATATCGTCATGTGCCGCGGCGGCCTCTTTACGCCCTGCATCACGGGTGTCTATAATGTCAATGCTGACATGCGCGAAGTGCTTTCTACGAGCCGCGACGGCAACCATGCCTGCAACCTGAGCGCCCTGATCGGCGACAACATCGCCCAAAAGATCAACCAGCTCCGGGACAGCGAAGGCATCCAGCCCCGTTTCGGCAAGTGCGTAGCCTATGTCGCCGACCCGCCGATGGCCGACGAAATGCTCCCCGAGTGCCATGTGGGCGGCATCCCGGAATTCAAACGCACGACGCTCTTCCACGCCCTGAACACCCGCGCCATCATGCGCCGCTATCTCAGGGAGCACAACCGCAAGGCTTCCGAGACGACCGCCATCATCTGCCACATGGGCGGAGGCGTGACGATCTCCACCCACCACGACGGCAAGGTCATTGACACGTCCCACGGCCTTGGCGGAGACGGCCCGATCACCCCGGAACGCGCCGGCTGCTGCCCGCCTTACCCGCTGATCGACATGTGCTTCAGCGGCAAGTACACCAAGCAGGAAATCAAGCGCAAGCTCATCGGCAAGGGCGGCGCCGTGGCCTATTTCGGCACGAACGACATGCGCGTCATCGTGGACCGCGCCAAGGCGGGCGATCCCGAGTACGTCCTTTTCATGAAGGCCTTCGTCCTGAACATCGCCAAATACATCGTCGCACAGGGCGCCCTGGTCGAGGGCAAGGTCGACGTCATCATCCTCACAGGCGGGGTCGCCTACAGCAAGGACATCACCGACGCCATCACGAAGAAAGTCCAGTGGCTCGCTCCCGTCGCCGTCTATCCCGGCGAGAACGAGCTCGGCTCCCTCGCGGAGAACGGCTACATCATCCTCGCCGGCGCGACGAAGATCCACACCTACAACAAAGACCGCATCATCGAAGACTAACCTTATACATAATTATACAAACATGGCTGAAATCGATTACTCCAAACGATCTTTCAACTACTATCCGACCGATAGCATCGTCTATACCACCTGCATCGACGGCAGATGGAGCAAGCCGGTAACCACCAACAACTTCCACTTCGACCTCCACTGCTTCGCCGGCGTCTTCCACTATGCGCCCGAATGCTTCGAAGGCCTCAAGGCCTACCGCGGTGCCGACGGCCGTGTCCGCATGTTCCGCCCCGACGAGAATGCCAAGCGCATGGCCTCCAGCGCCCAGTACCTCGACATGCCTTATCCGAACATGGAGATGTTCCTCGACCTGTGCGTCCGCTGCGTCCAGGCCAACTGGGACTATATCCCGCCCTATGAGACCGGTGCGTCGCTCTACCTTCGCCCGGTGCTCTTCGGCATCAACCCCCAGCTCGGCATCAAGAGCGCGAACGACGTCATGTTCGCCGTCATGTGCTCCGCCGTCGGCACCTATTCCGGTGCGAAGAGCCTCGTCCCGGGAACGGCCGTGATGTCCCGCAACTACGACCGCGCGGCGACCTACGGCTCCGGCGGATACAAGCTCGGCGCCAACTACGCCCAGTCCCTGCACGCCTACAACCTGGCCCACAAGATGGGCTACCGCGAGCTCCTCTTCCTGGATAGCGCCACGCATACCCATATCGAAGAATTCGGTTCCTCGAACTTCTTCGGCATCAAGCACGGCTGCTACGTGACCCCGAATTCCCCGAGCGTGCTCCCGTCCATCACCAACAAGTCCCTCCGCAAGCTGGCCGAGGAGATGGGCCTCAAGGTCGAGCGCCGCACGATCTTCGTCGACGAGCTCGAGACCTTCGAGGAGGTCAACTCCTGCGGCACCGCCGTGGTCATCACCCCGATCTGCCGGATCGACGACAAGGTCACCCTCGAGAGCGGCACCATCACCCGTGAATACAAGTACCGCGACAAGTGCGGCGAGATCAGCGAAAAGCTCTACAACCGCATGGTCGGCATCCAGAAGGGCCTGGAAGAGGACACCTACGGCTGGTGCATGTTCGTCAACGACCCGAAGGAGGCATAATGGTCGACAGGATCCGGGAACTGCTCGAAGGCAACCTTGCGGACGAGGCCATCGCGGAACTGGAAAACTACCGCCGCGGCGGGGGAGCGATGGATGACACGCTCTTCTACCTCCTTGGCAACGCCTGGCGCAAGAAGGGCAACTGGCAGATGGCCATGAACAATTACCACGAAGCCGTCGCCATCAACCCCGAAAGCCCGGCCCGGCACGCCCTCGACATTGCGAACGAGATCCTCGACTTCTACAACAAGGATATGTACAACCAATAACCCACTCTCATATGGCTAAACTCAAAGGAGCGACAGTGGTCGACGTCGAACGCTGCAAGGGCTGCGGCCTTTGCGTGGTCGCGTGCCCGCTGCACGTGCTGGCCCTCACGACAAAAAGCGTGAACCAGAAGGGCTACAACTATGCTGAGACCGTCCTGGAAGACACCTGCACGGGATGTTCATCCTGCGCCATCGTCTGCCCGGACGGATGTATCACCGTTTATCGTAAAAAGGAGGAGTAGACCATGGCAGAAAAAGAAGTAACCCTCATGAAAGGCAATGAAGCCATCGCCCATGCCGCCATCCGCTGCGGCTGCGACGGCTATTTCGGCTACCCGATCACGCCCCAGAGCGAAGTGCTCGAGACGCTCGCCGCCGAAAAACCCTGGGAGACCACCGGCATGGTCGTCCTCCAGGCCGAGTCCGAGGTCGCCTCGATCAACATGGTCTACGGCGGCGCCGCCACCGGCAAGAAGGTCATGACCTCCTCTTCCAGCCCGGGCATCTCCCTCATGCAGGAAGGCATCTCCTACATGGCGGGCGCGGAGCTCCCGGCCCTGATCGTGAACGTGTCCCGCGGCGGCCCCGGTCTCGGTACCATCCAGCCGTCCCAGGCCGACTACTTCCAGACCGTCAAGGGCGGCGGCCACGGCGACTACCGCCTGATCACCCTCGCGCCGGCCTCCGTGCAGGAAATGGCCGACTTCGTGGACCTCGCCTTCGAGCTCGCGTTCAAGTACCGCAACCCGGCTATGATCCTTTCCGACGGTGCCATCGGCCAGATGATGGAGAAGGTCGTCCTGCCTCCGTTCAAGCCGCGCCGCACCACCGAGGAGATCGCCAGGGAATGCCCCTGGGCAACCACTGGCCGCATCGGCATGCGCAAGCCCAACATCATCACCTCCCTGGAGCTCCGCTCTGAAGAAATGGAGCAGATCAACCTCCGTATCCAGGCCAAATACCGCAAGATCGAGGAGACGGAAGTCCGCTACGAGGAGTATAAGACCGAGGACGCCGAGTACCTGATCGTCGCCTTCGGCAGCGCCGCCCGCATCGCCAAGAAGGTCATCGCCATCGCCCGCGAACAGGGCATCAAGGTCGGCCTTCTCCGTCCGATCACCCTCTGGCCGTTCCCGACAAAGCGCATCGCCGAGCTCGGCAAGCAGGTCAAGGGCATCCTCTCGCTCGAGATCAACGCCGGCCAGATGATCGAGGACATCCGCCTCGCCGTCGAATGCAAGGTCCCGGTCGAGTATTACGGCCGCCTCGGCGGCATCATCCCCGAGCCCGAGGAAGTCGTCGCCAAGATTAAAACCATGATCCGCTAAAACAGAGTGCCTTATGACAAGAGAAGAAATCATCCGTCCGGAGAATCTGGTCTACAAGAAACCCGAACTCCTCAATGATGTCCCGATGCACTACTGCCCGGGCTGCAGCCACGGTGTGGTCCACAAGCTCGTAGCGGAAGTGGTCGCCGAAATGGGCATGCAGGAAAAGACCATCGCCATCTCACCCGTGGGATGCGCCGTCTTCGCCTACAAATATATCGATGTCGACTGGCAGGAAGCCGCCCACGGCCGTGCACCGGCACTGGCCTCCGCCGTCAAGCGCCTCTGGCCGGACCGGCTCGTCTTTACCTACCAGGGTGACGGCGACCTCGCCTGCATCGGCACGGCCGAGACCATCCACGCCCTGAACCGCGGCGAGAACATCACCATCATCTTCATCAACAACGCCATTTACGGCATGACCGGCGGCCAGATGGCCCCGACCACGCTCCTCGGCATGAAGACGGTGACCTGCCCCTACGGCCGCGATCCGAAGCTCCACGGCTACCCGCTGAAGATGGCGGACATCGCCGCGCAGCTCGAGGGAACGTGCTATGTCACGCGCCAGAGCGTCGAATCCGTCGCCTCCATCCTCAAGGCGAAGAAAGCCCTCCGCAAAGCCTTCGAATATTCGATGCAGGGCAAGGGCTCGAACCTCGTGGAAATCGTCTCCACCTGCAACACCAACTGGCGCATGTCCCCGGACAAGGCCAACCAGTGGATGAAAGAGAACATGGTCCCGTTCTACCCGCTCGGCGACCTCAAGGACAACGGTAAATAAGAATGGCTATGACACACGAAATCATCATATCCGGCTTCGGAGGACAGGGTGTCCTCTCGATGGGAAAGATCCTGGCCTACAGCGGCCTGATGGAAGATAAGGAAGTGACCTGGATGCCGGCGTACGGCCCCGAGCAGCGCGGCGGTACGGCCAACGTGACCGTCATCGTCAGCGACGAGCCCGTCTCCTCGCCGATCCTCTCCTCTTACGATACCGCCATCGTCCTGAACCAGCCCTCGCTGGAGAAGTTCGAGTCCAAGGTCAAGCCCGGCGGCACGCTCATCTATGACGGCTACGGCATCAATGTCCCGCCGACCAGAAAGGACATCCACGTCTACCGCATCGACGCCATGGACAAGGCTGCGGAAATGAACATGATCAAGGTCTTCAACATGGTCGTCCTCGGCGGCCTGCTGAAGGTCCACCCGATCGTCAGCATCGAAAGCGTCCTGAAGGCCCTCCGCAAGACCCTTCCGGAGCGGCACCACCACCTCATCCCGATGAATGAGGAGGCCATCCGCCTTGGCATGGATATCATCAAAGAACAATAAGCATTTTGCTTTTTTGTCATTATTTTATAACTTTGTCTTTGATAAACGCAAGGACAAAGTTTTTTTATTCAATATTTTATTATGAAAAAGATTTATTCTATCGTTCTCGGCGCAGCCCTGATGCTCATTGGCAGCCAGGCTTACGCCCAGCTCGCCGTCGGCGCGGGTTATCTCAGCAGCACGTTCAAAGGCGAAGCAACCGTTATGGGTGTTACGGCTACTGGCACCGACAACCTCGACGGATTCTATGCCGGTGCGACGTATGGCCTTGATCTCAGTTCCATCACGGACGGGCTCGGCCTCGAGCCGGGTGTTTTTGCCCAGTTCGGTTTCGGCAAAGATGACAACGACGCCAAGCAGACAATGAT
Organism: uncultured Bacteroidia bacterium; assembly: GCA_902768665.1. Classification (GTDB taxonomy): domain Bacteria; phylum Bacteroidota; class Bacteroidia; order Bacteroidales; family UBA932; genus Cryptobacteroides. The sequence continues at coordinate 91,087 of CACXMA010000011.1, forward strand.
TGCCCTCCAGGTTCCGGTCAACTTCAAGTATACTTATGAGCTCGACGGCGACCTGAACATCTTTGGCCTCCTGGGCCCTGCCTTCCAGTTCGGTCTCAGCAACAAGGTCAAAACCGAAGCCGGCGGTGTTACCCATACCGCGAATCTGTATGATTCCGATTATGATGGTCAGCTCGGTCGTTTCAACGTGCTGGTCGGCATCGGTGCCGGTATCGAATTCGGCGGCAAATTCCAGATCCGCGTCGGCTACGACTTTGGTCTGTTGAATCTCTACAAGGGCGATATCAATGATGCCAAATACACGAACCCTGGCCAGTTCAAATTCGGCGTCGCTTACGTTCTCTAATCCAAGCGATTTTTCTTATAGGGCCTTCACCTCCTTCGGTGGAGGCCTTTTTCTTTATGGAAAAGATGAAAAAGATCGTACTTCTTGCACTAACTCTCATCGCGGCTTCCTGCGCCGGATCTCAGCTCAAGGAAGCCGTGGAGGAGCCCCTTCGCACCGGTGACCTCATCTTTGTCGGCATTCCCGCCGATTACCATTCGGACGGCATGGCCGATGCCATCGTCGACGCGACCGGAAACGATGGAGACAGCATCCGGCTCATCCATGTCGCCATCGCCGAGATCGACACGCTCGGGCAGCCCTGGGTCATCGACGCGACGCTCGCATACGGCGTGGACCGCCATCCGCTGGACACTCTTTTCTCCCAGTTCCGCCTTGAAGGCGAGCGCCAGGCAACCTTCATCCTCAAGCGGCTCGACCGCCCGCAGGACGAGCTGGAGGCCTTTGTCGAAAAGGCCAAATCCTTCTGCGGCGAGGCCTATGACCAGTCCTTCCGGCCCGACAACGGCCGCCACTACTGCACCGAGCTCGTGCGCGACAGCTATCGTCCCGCGGACGGCAGCTACCTGTTCAGCGAGTACCCGATGAACTGGAAAGACGCCGACGGTGAATTTCCTGCCTACTGGGTCTGGCTGTTCGATATGCTCGGCGAGCCTATCCCGCAGGACGAGCCGGGAACAAACCCGCAGCAGATGTCCGCGGAGCCGATTCTCCGGGACGCCGGTTTTTTGGTCCCGGTGATGCAAGATTAGCGCCAATCCCGGATTTATACCTCCGGTATTAAGTAGAAACAACGTGAATAAACCATCCTTTATCCTTCTCACGGCTCTCCTGCTGGCCTTTGTCGCCTGCTCCAAAGACGATGCAGGCTATAGGGACAACGAATGGGGTTACCTCCCGACCGAAGATGGCGACAATGAGGTCAGCGAACCGGCACAAGTCCAGTTCTCAGCCATCGCGACGCTTTTCCGGACGGAGTCTGGGCAGTATTATCTCCAGGTCGATGCCAATACACGCGTTTATCCGGCGAATTTTGAAGACCTCTGCCACACCGAGCCCGAGTGCCCCTGCCGCATCGTCGGCGACCTGACTGTCTTTGACCGGCAGATTCGGGATCTCGGCTACTATGGCGTGCTGGATTGGTTCGAATTCCTGGAGAAAGGGCCGGTCCTTGGCGAGAGGGGTGAGGGAAAAGACGGCGTCGACGTGCTTGCAGACTGGATGACTTCGCTCGAGGACGGTTTCCTCACGCTGCATTTCCAGACCTGGTGGGGCTATGAAACCCGCCGCCACGAGCTCCGGCTCGTAACCGGGACGAACCCGGACGATCCGTACGAGCTCCTGCTGGTGCACAACGCCAACGGCGATCCGAAATCCATGCAGGCGGACGCACTGGTTTACTTTGACCTGCAAGGCGCGCTTCCTAAACCGGAAGACCCCGACAATACGACAGTGACCCTCAAATGGACGAATGACGCAGGGCAGATTCAATCCCGCAGCTTCCCCTACGCAGGGAGGCCTTGACGAGCGGCAGCTGCTGGAGAAGGTCCGCAGCGGGGATGCCTCAGGGCAGCGCCTCTTCTATGAGCGCTACGTGGGGTATCTCACGGCTGTATGCGCCCGTTACATTGTCGACCGCGAGGCTGTCAAGGATATCCTGCAGGACAGTTTCGTGCGCATATTCGGAAAGATAGGGGAGTTCGAGTACCGGGGAGAGGGGAGCGTCCGGGCATGGGTGACACGTATTGTCGTCAATGGCAGCCTCAAGGCACTCCGCGGGGCGGGAAAGCTGAAATACGTCGACGACCTTCCCGACAGCCGGGAAGACGAGGAAGAAATCTCCTCGCTGCCGAAAATCCCGCCTTCTGTGCTGCAGGAGATGATCCGGGCGCTGCCGGACGGATACCGCGCGGTATTCAATCTCTACGTCTTCGAGAAGAAGTCCCACAAGGAGATCGCCGCCCTGCTCGGCATCAAGGAGGACTCCTCCGCTTCACAGTTTTTCCGTGCGCGCAGCACGCTTGCCAAAAAGATCAAAGCTTATTTAAAGGAACACGACTATGAGTAAAAAAGACTGGACTGACCAGCTTCCGGAGCTCTTCGAGGGCTATGCGGAGGCTGAACCCGAGGGACTGTGGGAGGCAGTTCAGGGGGCCATGGCGCCAAAACGCAGGAAAGCCGCCGCAGCGTGGTGGTGGTACGGGGCAGCCGCCCTTGCCGCCGCGGCCTGCGTCGCCGTCGGCGTGTTCCTTTTCCGCAGCGACCCGGCCGCCTTCAAGGCGGACGTCCCTAACGACAACCTTGCCGTCCTCCCGACGGACGTCCCCCCTGTCATAACAGAGGAAACTCCCGAAGTCATTTCTGACAATACCCCCTCTGTCAGTCCGAGCGATCCCTCTTCTGTCATTCCGAGCGCCAGCGAGGAATCTACCCATGCCGATGCCCGATCGGAGTCGGGCATGACGGTAGAAAAGGAGGAGGCTGTCGAAGAGGCGGTGGGAGAGGAACAGAAAGAGGAGAAGGCAGAGGCGGTAGGAAAGGAGCTGAAAGAGGAAAAGGCAGAGACGGTCGGATCGGGGCAGAAAGAAGAGAAGGCAGAGACGGCTGAAAAGGCCGAAACGGACTTCTGGGATGAGCCGGACAGTGACACCAAGAAACCGCGCAAGCCGGTGGAAATCAAAGTCCGCGCGGGTCTGAGCTCAGGACAGTATCTGGCTCAGGACGTGACCCGGACGACGACCGGCTATGGCCTGCCGGTTTCCTATCCGGGAATGCCGATGAGCAAGGCGGCTCAGTCGAATTCGGGGCTCAGCCCCATGATGCTCAGCCGCAACAAGCCGAGCATCACGGATGCACAGCACCACCGCAGCTCTCGCTTCGGCATTACTATCGGCGCCTCTTTCGGCAGACACTGGGGAATGGAGAGCGGCATCTACCTGACGACCCTTCGATCGACCTATGCCAGCGAAAGCGGCGCGGCGCGCTCCACGACCGAAAGGGAAATGCGCTATATCGGTTTCCCGCTGCACCTGCAGTATCGGATCTGGTGGTATGGAAAATTCAGCGTCTACGGCGTTGCCGGCCCGATGTTCGAGACAGCCTACCGGACCCGGACGACGACGGTGCAAACGCTTGGCGGCCATCAGGAGCACAAAACCGACAGGACTCGTATCAGCGACAACCGCTGGTCGGTCCAGGCGGGCGCCGGAGCGCAGCTGGAGTTCCTGCCGGGTGCCAGCCTCTTCCTGCAGCCGTCCCTGAGCTGGCACATTCCGAACGGAAACGGATTGGAAAACGCCTACTCCGAACATCCGTTCTCACCGGAATTTTTCTTCGGCGTGCGCTTTACGTTCGACCGGTAGCGCTTTTACCTGCAGGTCCTCCAGGCAGAGTTTCGGGACGTAGTGGTTGCCGTCATTTGCGGCTCCTGTCCGGGGTGGGGGAGATGCTCCTCGGGGAGGGCGGCGCCGAGCCTGACAAGCGGGTGGATCCGCTGCGCCTGCTCCGAGGGGACCGGACGGAAGCGGAGCGTCTGGGCGTTCATTCCGGAAGGAAGCAGCGGCACGACGGAAAGAATCTCCATTAGTTTTGGCTGGCGTATCATCCGGTAGTTGGCGCAAATCGCGGAGAAATAATACGGATTGTTTACAAAGCCGTTTCGATTGTTATAAATCTCTCCGTTCGTACCCTGAAAAATTCATCCTGTCCCATTGCAGATGTATTTTTTGAAAAAATCCTTTTCATTTTTAATAAAAATGTATAAATTTGTTGAGTTGAGGTGTTAATACTTTAACTATATGCGGCTTACCGCCCATAGCCTTAGCCCACCGCCCGTATTTCACCAGCGGCGGCAAGGGTGTCGGCAACGGTCCGCGCAGCTACGCCATCCCGGTGCGCTGCATCAAGGACGGCTGGGTCCCCGTCGAGATTATCGATGTCGCCTCCGTGGCGCTCGACCAGACCGAATTCACCCTGACTGTAGGGGAGAGCGCGCAGCTGACGGCGACCGTGCTTCCTGAAAACGCCTCGGATCCCACGGTCAGCTGGTCCAGCTCCGACCCGGCCGTCGCGACGGTCACGGACGGCCTGGTGACGGCCCTCGGGAAGGGAACTGCCGTCATTACGGCGACTGCAGGCGGACAGTCGGCGACCTGCACCGTGACCGTCCTGCCCGAGGGCAATTCCATGGGCGGAGGCGATCCCGAAGATTTCGACCCTGAAGACTGGAATTAATATACTTTGACCATGAAAAAGTTATTCCTCTTTACCTTACTGCTGCTCTTTCTGGCGGCCTGCCGGCAGGGCCAGCAGACCGGCGAGGCCTCTTCCTACGTCAACCGTGCGGAAGCCATCGTCGCGCAGATCCATGATCCGGCGTCCCCCTATGTCGTGGTGGCCTGCCACCGGGGCGACTGGCGCAATTATCCGGAGAATTCCATCCCCGCCATCGAAAGCGTCATCCGGATGAACGCCGATATCGTGGAAATCGACATCCACATGACGAAGGATTCCGTCCTGGTGCTCTGTCACGACACCGACGTCCTGCGGACGACCAATTTCTCCAAGGTGTTCCGCGGCGAGGAGGGCAAGAGCGCCAAGATCAAGGACCTGACCCTTGCTGAGATCAAGCGGTTGAGCCTCAAGCGCGCCCACGGGGTGGAAATCGACACGCTCCGCATGCCGACCCTCGAGGAGGCGCTGCTCTGCACCAAGGACCGCATCTGCGTCAACATCGACAAGGGCTACGACTACTACGACGCCGTCAACCTGCTGACCGAACGCCTCGGCGTTACGGACCAGGTCCTCATCAAGGGCAAGAAGTCCATCGAGGTGGTGGCAGAGCACGAGGCGCCCTATACCCACAATGTCATGTATATGCCGATCGTCGATATCCAGAAGGAAAAGGGGAAGGCCCTTTTCGAATCCTACATGGAGCAGGGGGTCGTGCCGCTGGCCTACGAGGTCTGCTGGCAGGACAATGAGGGCGGCGACTTCCCGGAGGCTGCCCGCCGTATCATCGCCCAGGGCTCGAAGGTCTGGGTGAATACCATCTGGGCCTCCCTCTGCGGCGGTTTCGGCAATGATGACGACGCCGCGTTCGAATGCGAGGACCCGGGTGAGGTCTATCAGCAGTACATGGATGCCGGCGTGTCGATGATCCAGACCGACCGTCCCGAACTGCTTATCGGCTGGCTTGAAAAGACCGGCCACCATACATTAAAATAGGAGATCATTCCATGGTAGATCAGAAAACGCTCAAAACCTATAAGAACTACCGGATACAGACCTTCGTGGCTGCAACCCTCGGGTATGCCCTGTACTATGTCTGCCGCCTGTCGATGGGCGTGATGAAGCAGCCGCTCATCGATGCGGGCCTGCTGACGGCCTCCCAGCTCGGTATCATCGGCGCCTGCCTGTATTGGACCTATGCCGTCGGAAAGCTGGTCAACGGCTTCCTGGCAGACAGCGCCAACATCAAGCGCTTCATGGCGACGGGCATCGTCATTTCCGTCGGCATGAACTTCATCATGGGGCTGCTGGGTGTGGCGGCGCTCGGTGGAACGATCGCGAACTCGCTTCTGTTCCTGTCCTTCTGCGTCTTCTGGGCCTGCAACGGCTGGGCGCAGTCGATGGGTGCCCCGGCCTCGATCGTGGGCCTTTCCCGCTGGTTCCCGCGGAAGATATACGGGACCTATTACGGCATTTTCAGCGCTTCGCACAACATCGGCGAAGGCCTTTCCTTTGTTTTCGTAGGCTCGATCGTCGCGGCTTTCGGCTGGAAGTGGGGCTTTTTCGGCGCTGCCATCGCCGGCATCGTCGGCCTGGTCCTGGTGCTGCTGCTTTTCCACAATTCTCCGGAGACAGACGGCCTGCCTTCGCTCGAGGAGCTTTCCGGTGAGGAGAGTCCGGCCACTGCGAAAAAGCCCGGCCGGGCCGAAACCCGCCAGCTGCAGAAGAGCGTCATCAAGAATCCCGGCGTCTGGATCCTGGCCGCCGCGAGCGCCTTCATGTACATGAGCCGGTATGCCATCAACGAGTGGGGGACCATCTTCCTGCAGGAAGCCAAGGGGTATTCCCTCGGCGAGGCTGCGGCCATCATCGGCATCAACCCCATCTTCGGCATCATCGGAACGGTCGTTTCCGGCTGGCTGTCCGACGTCCTGTTCAAGGGTGACCGCCGCTACCCGGCCTTTGTCGCCGGCGTGCTGGAGGCCGTCGCGCTGGCCCTGTTCCTCTATGGCGGTCCGGCCCGCTGGGTCAACTACACGGCCATGGTGCTCTTCGGCATCTCCATCGGTGTGCTGATCGCCTTCCTCGGCGGCCTGATGGCCATCGACCTGGTGCCGCGGAAAGCGGCCGGCGCCGCGCTCGGCATCGTCGGCATCGCCTCCTATGCCGCGACCGGCCTGATGACCATCGTCACCGGTCTGCTGATGGACGGCGGAAAGGACGCGGGAAGCCACGATTTCACCTATGTGAGCATCTTCTGGCTGGGTGCCGCGGTCATTTCCTTCCTGCTGCCGATCCTGAACTGGAAGCGGAAACCGCAGGCGCTTTGATGCGGGTTGAAATAATTGTTACATTCTCCAAATTATTTTATTACCTTTATCGCTTGAAAGTATGGCATGTAACATTTTACTAACATTTAATACTGTATTATCATGAAGAAAATCATTCTTTTCCTCGTTTGCGCTCCGCTGATCGTCGGTTGCGGTGCATGGTCCAACCTCACCAACGGTGCCCTGATCGGCTCCGGCGCAGGTGCCGCTCTCGGTGCCGGTATCGGCTACCTGATCGGTAAGGACGGCAAGAGCGCTGCCATCGGTGCCGCCATCGGTACGGCTGCCGGCGCAGGTACGGGTGCCGTCATCGGCAAGAAGATGGACAAGAAGGCCGCCGAGCTCGCCGCGCTGAAGAACGCCGAGATCGAGACCGTCGAGGACGTCAACGGCTTCAAGGGCATCAAGGTGACCTTCAACGGCGGTATCCTCTTCGATACCAACAAGGCTGTGCTTTCCGCTTCCGCGAAGAGCGAGCTCCAGGAGTTCGCCAACAAGATGGCCGACATGGAGGAAACCAACATCACCATCTACGGTCACACGGACAACACCGGTACCTATGAGGTGAACCAGAAGGTCTCCAACAACCGTGCTGACGCTGTCGAGAAGTACCTCAAGCAGTGCGGTATCTCCACGAGCCGTATGACCGCCCAGGGTCTTGCCTACGACTTCCCGGTCGCTGACAACGAGACCGCCGAAGGCCGCGCCCAGAACCGCCGCGTCGAGATCTACATCACCGCCAACGAGGACATGATCGAGGCCGCCAACAACGGCACCCTCGAATAAGAGATTTATCCTCTGAGAGAAAAGGAAAGCTGCGGTCTCTGATGTGACCCCCAAAAGTTGGACGGTTTAACATTAGTTACGAGGCCTTAGATTGGAAGAGAGCTCGGTATTGCACCGGGCTCTTTCCTTTTAGCCTCAGCTCTGGGTAATGTGCCTGTCTTCCAGCGCTTTCTGATATCTTTTATGCTGATAATGCCAGCCTTGATCAGAGTGAAAAATTAGATTTCCTTGTATATTCCGTTTTTTGAAGGCCCTATCCAGCATCGTCATAACCATCTTCAAATCCGGGCTGGTGGAGATTGCGTAGGAGACAACTTCGCCATTGAACATGTCAAGGATCGGTGACAAGTAGATCTTCCTGTCTTTTATCTTCACCTGAGTGACATCAGTCGTCCATTTCTGATTCGGTGCCGTAGCTTTGAAGTCTCTATCAAGCACGTTAGGCGCAATCTTTCCCAGTTCTCCCTTGTAAGACCGATAGCGCTGCTTCTTCCGTTTGGCTTTCAAGGACATCTGCCCCATCAACTTCTGCACGGTTTTGTGATTGATCTCCAGGCCTTCATTGCGTAGCTGCGCTGTAATGCGCCGGTATCCATATCGGCCATGATGCTTGTCATATATCGCACGTATACGCTTCCTGACGGCTTCATAACCATCGGGTTGACCAAGTCGCTTGGTGTGATAATAGAACGTTGAACGAGCCATCCCCTTGAGCTCCAGAAGGAGGTCAAGGTCGTGTTCCGGCCTTAGTCCTTCGATGGCTTCC
>CACXMA010000012.1 GCA_902768665.1 uncultured Bacteroidia bacterium
AAACCGATATAAGTAGGCATATCACTGGGCGCCCCCGCTACTAAACAAAAAAAGGCAGCCGAACTGGCTGCCGTTTCGTTTCGTAGGCTACCATATCGAGTTATCTAACTTTTATGCCTCCTACGCACGTCTGTTGAGGGGCGTCCGGTTCTTTGAGAAGGCAGGGTATCACTTCACCCTTACAGATGACGTTTGAAGTCTATCTAATCATGAAGAATACGAACAATGAAAGTGGCTTCTTACTTTGTCTATACGTTAAAGTTGAGGATACTTCATAATGTGACAAAATAAAAGTTAGTTGTATCTTTGTAACAAAAGTGAATACAATGGGTAACCTCAGATTGCTGATTTTTGTTTTCATCTCTCTGACTATATCGTCCTGTGGACAGAAATCTACAGTGCCACAGGATGGCGACATTGTTTTTCACGAATCTACCTCCCGCCAGAGTCCAATCATCAAATTAGCTCAGCATAGTAAATGGACGCATTGTGGAATTGTCTTTCATATTGGCGACAAAGCATATGTGTATGAGGCAGTAGCCCCCGTTAGATATACGCCATTAAAAGATTGGGTTGCCAGAGGGAGGGATGGGGTATATTGTGCTAAAAGATTGAAAAGTCCATTATCTGCATCTTCAATAGAAAAGATGAAAACTGTCGGTGCTAAATACAAGGGTAAGCACTATGATACATTGTTCCAATGGAGTGACAACCGAATGTACTGCTCGGAACTTATCTGGAAGATTTACTTCGAAGGAGCAGGCATAGAAGTATGCAAGCCTAATCATTTCTCCGATTATTCCATCTCGCTTCCTCGTGTAAAGAAGCTCATCAAAGAGAGATATGGCGACAAGTTCGATCCATCCGAACAAATCGTCTCTCCTCAAGCCCTTTTCAAGTCGAAGCTACTGAAAAAAGTCCATTACTCTGAGTTCTGACCACAAAAAAAAGGAATAACCAGTTAGATTATTCCTCTGTAGTAGCGGGGGGAGGACTCGAACCTCCGACCTCCGGGTTATGAGCCCGACGAGCTACCGACTGCTCTACCCCGCGATGTGGAATGCAAAGGTAAGGACTTTTTTTTGAACTGCCAAATTTATTTGACCTCGATGGCGTAGGGCATCCGGGCCCAGACCTTGAAGGGTGCCTTGAGAGTCAGGGCGTCAAAAGCCTCCGAGAGGCCCGCGAAAGGCGTATTTTCGAGCAGGACAGTCGGACGCTGCGGCTGCTGCCGGAACATGGAAAGCAGCATTTCCGTCATATCTGCCCGGGCGGGATACTGGACGACCTGCCAGCTCATGTAGTCCTCGGGACCGCCGGAAAGGACGGCCGCGCGGAAAAGGGCGTCCTGGAGAGTACCGACCTGGTCCGCAAGGCCGAGCTCGCGGGCTTTGGAGCCCGTCCAGACGCGGCCCTGTCCGATGGAATCGACATACTCGGAAGAGAGGTCCCGTCCGCCGGCGACCAGAGCGACGAAACGGTCGTAGATGGCCTCAACCTGTCCCTGCATGGCCTCCGTTTCCTCCTTGTCGAGCGGGCGCATGAGGGACATGACGTCGCTGTGGCGGTGAGAACCGACGCTTTCGACCCCGACATGGACAAGGTCTTTGGCGGTCTTGCTGAAATCGGGAATCATGCTGAACACGCCGATAGAGCCGGTCAGGGTCATGGCGTCGGTATAGATTTCCCGGCAGCCGGAGGAAATCCAGTAGCCGCCGGATGCCGCATAGTCACCGTAGGAAGCGATAACGACCTTGCTTTCTCCGAGAAGGTCAATGGCCGCGCGGATCTTGTCGGAGGCCAGGACGCTGCCGCCCGGCGAATTGACGCGAAGGACCACGGCCTTGACGGAATCGTCGAGCCGGATCGCTTCCGCGAGGTCGGCGTACATGTCGCCGGACAGGGTCCCGGCTGAGGCATCGTCGACGATGTCCCCGTTGATGAAAAGAACGGCGATTTTCCAGCCCTGGCGCTTGTCGGCGAGGGGTTTATAACGGATATAGTCGGAAAGGGCGATGAGGCTGAGGCTGGAGGGACTGTCCACCTGCGTCATCCGGCAGAGGTAGTCCGTCACCTGGTTTTTGTCGGCCAGCTCGTCCACGAGGCCGCTGCGGAGAAAGACTTCCGGCAGGACAAGGCCCATCCCGTTCACCAGCGAATCCAGCCGCTCGGCCGAAATGCCGCGGGAGGCGGTAATGCCCTCCGCGAGCGAGCCCCACAGCGAAACCGCCACTTCCCGGTTCTGCTCGAGGTTCTCCGGGCTGGAAGAGCTGCGGACGAACATCTCGCCTGCGGATTTGTATTTGCCGTGGCGGATCAGCTGGACCTTCACGCCGAGTCGGTCCAGCAGGTCTTTCAGATAGAGCATCTGCAGCGAGATGCCGACAACGCCGCTGTTACCGCCATAGCTCGAGGTCATGAACACCTTGTCGGCCGCCGTGCCGAGATAGAGGCTGCCGTTGGAGGGATTCTGGAGGTAGGAGACCACCGGTTTGCCGCTCTGGTGGAACAGCTGGACGGCCGCGCGGAGTTCCTCCATGGCCGCCGGAGATGCATCCCCGCCGTCGGGCTTGAGGTAGAGGCAGCGCACCGCCGGGTCGTAAGCCGCGGTGACGATGGCGTCGCAGGCATCCCAGAGGCCGACCGTCTCGGCTCCGACCATGCCGCCGAGAAGGTCCGCGGCAGGGATATCCGTCGTCTGCTCGTCCATATGGAAGGCGGACAGGTCCACGACCAGAACGCTGTTCCCGGGCAGCGAGGGCTCCTGCTCGAAGGAGCGGATGACGCCCCGGACCAGTGCGGTGATGATCAGGAAAGCGATGAGCCACATGATGGCGATGCCGGTGATGACGGCGAGAAGATTGCGGACGAACGGTTTCATGGCGTAGGGTTGTGTCTATGAACAAAGATAGGAATCTTTTTGGAAAAAGGGTAAATAATGCTTATAATTGTAAGATTTTAGAAATAATATCTCAGCAGCATATATGGCACAGAAACCGTCTATTCCCAAGGGCACCCGGGACTTCTCCCAGCAGGAGATGGCCCGGCGAAACTATATTTTCAGCACGATCCGCAGCGTCTTCGACACCTTCGGCTACAGCCAGCTCGAAACCCCAGCCATGGAGAACCTTTCGACCCTCCTCGGCAAATACGGCGACGAGGGCGACAAGCTCCTGTTCCGCATCCAGAACAGCGGCGAGAAGGCGGACCTCCCGCCCGAGAAAGGCCTTCGCTACGACCTGACCGTGCCGTTCGCCCGCTTTGTCGTCCAGCACCAGAACGAGATTTCCTTCCCGTTCAAGCGCTACCAGATCCAGCCGGTCTGGCGCGCCGACCGTCCGCAGAAGGGCCGCTACCGCGAGTTCTACCAGTGTGACGTCGACGCCATCGGTTCGAAGTCGCAGCTGTGCGAGCTGGAGCTGGTGCAGATCGTGGACCGCGTGTTCTCGCTGCTGAAGGTGAACGTTCTCCTGAAGATCAACAACCGAAAGGTCCTGACGGGTCTCGCCGAGATCGCCGGCTTCCCGGACAAGGTCGTCGACATCACCGTCGCCATCGACAAGCTCGACAAGATCGGCCTCGACGCCGTCAAGGAAGAGATGGCGGAGCGCGGACTGACACCGGACGCCATCGCCGTGATCGAGCAGATCCTTGCCCTGAGCGGCTCCACGGCCGAAAAGATCGCCGCCATGCGCGGTCTCATGCAGGGCGGCAGCGCTTCCGGCCTCGTCTCCGAGACCGGTATGAAAGGCCTCGACGAGCTGGAGGAACTCTTCGGCTACATCGCCGCCGCCGGGATCGCGACGGAGGTCGAAATCGACCTCTCCCTCGCCCGCGGCCTCAATTACTACACCGGCGCCATCTTCGAAGTCAAGGCCAAGGACTTCCCGATCGGCAGCATCTGCGGCGGCGGCCGCTACGACAACCTCACCGGCATCTTCGGCCTTCCGGACATGTCCGGTGTCGGCATTTCCTTCGGCGCGGACCGCATCTACGACGTCCTTCTCGGTCTGGAGAAGTTCCCCGAGGGTCTCGGCAGCTGCACGCGCCTGCTTTTCGCCAACATGGACCGCGACAGCGTGCTCTTCCTCCTTCCGCTCGTGACGGAGCTTCGCCGCCGCGGCGTCTCCTGCGAGATCTATCCCGACCCGAGCAAGCTCAAGAAGCAGTTCGACTACGCCGACCGCAAGCAGATTCCTTTCCTGTCGATCAGTGGTTCCACGGAAGCCGCCGCCGGGCAGGTCAACATCAAGAATCTCGCTTCCGGCGAGCAGAAAGCCTTCCCGGTCGGCGACATCGAAAGCATCCTCAGTTTCATCCGATAGAGAGAATATGAATATAGGTATCCTTGTCGCCATGGACGGCGAATACGATCTGCTGCTCAATGCCCTTGAGGGCAGGCCCGACGGCCATATCGGCCCCCACGAAGTGCATCTTCGCCGCAGCGGCATGGGAAAGGTCAATGCCGCCGTCGCCGCCACGAACCTCATCCGTGACTTCCGTCCCGACTGCCTCCTCTCCACCGGCGTCGCCGGGGCCCTCGATGCGAGCCTGAAGGGCCTGGATGCCGTTGTCTCGCGGGAAATCGTCTACCACGACGCCTGGTACGGAGAAGGCAATGCCTATGGTCAGATCCAGGGCTTCCCGGCCCGCTTCCAGGGCGACCCGGCCCTTCTGGCCGTCGCCGAGCGGCTCGGGGCCCGTCCCGGCCTGTTCTGCAGTGGTGACTGGTTCGTGGATACGGCCGAGGTGCATGACCGCATCTGCCGGGATTTCCCGGACGCCCTCGCCGTCGACATGGAATCCGCCGCCCTGGCCCAAACCTGCTACATCCACGGCATTCCCTTCCTGAGTTTCCGCCTGATTTCAGACACGGCCGAGGACCACGCCGGCACCTGGGAAAGTTTCTGGCAGCAGGTCGGACCGACCTCCTTCCGCCTCATCCGGGATTTCCTGCAGAACCTGTAAATGAAAAGCACCAGCCAGAGGGCCGGTGCTTATTTTTCGATGGTCAGGCGAATGATGGACGGTGTCTGACGGGTGACGCGGAGCTTGGCGTCGATGCGGTAGGGGAGGACGGCGGATACATGGTCCCGGTAGCCGGAGCCCTTCTCATCGCTGAAGCAGTCCTTCCGCACGAGAATGGGCGTCTCGTGCTTTTCGTCCAGGGAAAGCTTGAGGTCCGTGAACAGGTCCTGGACCTTCTTCCGGCCGGACAGGCCGATCGGGCGGAGATAGTCGCCGTGCTTCCATCCGCGGATCGTGAAGGGATAGGGAAGGGCCCGCGCATCCGCGATGAGCGTGTTGCCGCCCCGCTTGAGTTTCGGGTCTCCGGTCGCATCCCAGGGCTCTTCCGTGATGACAATCCGTTTGTTCCCGAACGCATACGTCCCGGGGCCGTCCACGGTGACGGACGCTTCCTCCTCCCAGAAATCGCGCGGCTCGCTGATGACGAGCTTGCCGAAAGCGCCGTAAAGGACCTTCTCGCCGCAGCCGATCGTCGTGCCGCTGATCTGCCGGCCGCCCTTGAGCATGTCCTCCGCCATCCGCGCTTCCGCCGGCGTGAAACCCTGTTCCACCAGGATGCGGTAGAGGATGTATTCCCAGTGCGGCATGCTCCGCAGGCGGTCTATGTCGATGGAATCGCCCTCCAGGCAGCACTCCTTCATGGCCAGGTAATAGTCGTCGGCGATGGCATCCACCGACCGGAGCCTTTCCATATCTTCCAGCAGGGTCAGGACGAAGGAGGGATTGATGGCCTGCAGCTCCGGGAAGACGTTGTTGCGGATGCGGTTGCGACGGTAGACGTCCTCGGCGTTCGTCCGGTCCTCGCGGAAGGGAATGTTGTGCCACTTGGCATGGGTCGCGATCTCCTGCCGGGTGACCTTCAGCAGGGGCCGCAGCAGCGGGATGTCCGCGCCCCCGACGGGGAGGCTTCCGCGCATGGACATGCCGAGCATGCCCTTGATGCCGGTCCCGCGCAGGAGGTTCAGCAGCAGGGTCTCGGCGTTGTCGTTGGCGTTATGGGCGGTGACGACGGCCCTGTAGCCGTTTTGGGTGCAGAGATAGCGGAACCACCCGTAGCGAAGCTCCCGGGCGGCCATTTCGATGCTGACGCCCCGCTGCCGCGCCTCGGCTTCCGTGTTGAAGCGGATGCTGTGGAAGGGAATCCCGTGTTTGGCGGTCCAGCTGCGGACCAGGGCCTCGTCGGCGTCCGCTTCCTCGCCCCGGAGCTGGAAATTGCAGTGGGCGACGGCAAAAGGAATGATCCGGCTGCGGCGGAAGACATCGGCCAGGCACATCGAATCGATGCCGCCGCTGACGGCGACCAAAACGCGCGGAGCTTCCGGGGTCTCCTCCTCCGGCGCTGGCCGGAAAGGTCCCAGAAGCTCCGTCAGAATCGCTTCGACCTGCCTTTGCATCGTCTACTTCTTGCTGGCGATGGTGTAGGTGAAGCCGAACTCGAACACGTGCTTGTACTGGACGGTACGGTAGCCGTTCGCATGGTCCTCGTTCGTGATGCGGATCGTGTCGTCGTAGATCATGCTCGTGGAGAATGTCGCCGTGAAATACTTGGCGAGCTTCCAGAAGAGGCGGTTGTCCCAGTTGACGCGCAGGTTCTGCGGGTTCTTGAGGTAGTTGGAGAAGAGCACGAGCTGCGAGTTGATCTCGAAGTTGTCGTTGATCTTGACCTTGGCGTCGGCCTTGAGCTGGGCACCGAGCTCGAAACGGGAGCTGCGGTATAAATGGCCTTCTTCGATAGAGCCGGCGCCCGGGGCGGGATCAGGGATAGCGTCCTGGAAGCGGGAATGCAGCTCCATGCCGTAACCTTTGCGGAGAAGCGGGTCGTCCACGATGACGAAGCCGCCGGTCAGGGGCGCGAAGTTGGCGGTGAACCAGGGCTTCGGCGTCCACTTGATACCCAGACCGAGGGTGACGTAGGCCGGGGCGAAGAGCCCGGACTTGAGCACGCGGGCGTCCTTCCAGTCCTGACGGGTCGGGTCGGCCACGGCCGGGGTGCCGTAGTTGTAGTTGTTGCCGAACTGGGTCTTGAAGCTGAAGTCAGCCGAATAGAAGAGGTTCTTGACCGGGGTGTCCAGGGCGCCGTTGCTCTGGAAGTAGATCTGGTCCTTGACCTTCTGCATGATGGGCTTGTCGTCGGAATAGAGGAAGCCGTAGTCGAGCTGGAGGCGGTTGGTCCACTTGAGCTTGTCCTTGGCGTAGTTGGCGTTGGCGTCGACATAGGCGGCGAGGCTGATGTTGTCAAAACCGCCGGCGGCCCAGTTCTTCAGCGAGGTCTGGGCGAAGGTGATGTTGGTCTTGACGGACTTGTCCCAGTAGCTGGGCTTCGGGGCCGGGACCTCCGCTTCGGGAGCGGCGGCCAGGGCGGCGGCAGCCTCTGCGGCGGCCGTCTGGGCGTCCTGTGCGGCAAGGGCGGTGCCGATGCCGGCGAGGAGGGCTAAGGAGAGAAAGATTCTTCTTTTCATGATGGTGTATAGATTTCTCGACTTCGCTCGAAATGACAGGGTATTAATAGGAACGGGCAAAAATAACTCTCTGGTGGGAAGGCTTGCCGGAATAGACGCACTTGCCTTCTTCCATGACAACGGCGCTGTCCACGGGGATGCAGCGGATCGTGGCCTTGGTCTCTTCCTGGATCCGGGCCTCAGTCTCGGCCGTGCCGTCCCAGTGGCAGAGCAGGAAGCCGCCTTTTTCGATCTCGACCTTGAACTCTTCCCAGCTGTCGACCTTGCGGATCTGGCTGTCGCGGAAGGAGAGGGCGCGGCTGTAGATGCTCTTCTGGATGTCGTCCAGCAGGCCGATGATGCGGTCCTCAAGACCCTCGAGCGGCTCGCTGATCTTTTCCATGGTGTCGCGGCGGTGCACCTCGACGGTGCCGTTCTCGAGGTCGCGCGGACCCATCGCCAGGCGCACCGGAACGCCTTTGAGCTCCCACTCGGCGAACTTGAAGCCGGGGCGGAGGTTGTCGCGGTCGTCGACCTCGACGCTGTGGCCCTTCGCCTCCAGCGCCTTCTTGAGCTCAAACATCTTGTCGAGCACGGCGCTGCGCTCCTCGTCGGATTTGTAGATCGGGACCATGACGACCTGGATCGGGGCCAGGGCGGGCGGCAGCACGAGACCGTTGTCGTCTCCGTGGGCCATGATCAGCGCGCCCATCAGACGGGTGCTCACGCCCCAGGAAGTCGCCCAGACGAAGTCCTGCTTGCCTTCCTTGTTGGTGAACTGGACGTCGAAGCTCTTGGCGAAATTCTGCCCGAGGAAGTGGGACGTACCGGCCTGGAGGGCCTTTCCGTCCTGCATCATGGCCTCGATAGTCATGGTGTCGAGAGCGCCGGCGAAACGCTCGCCCGGGCTCTTGTGGCCGACCACGACCGGAAGGGCCATGATCTCGCGGGCGAACCGTGCATACACGCCGACCATCTGCTTCATCTCGGCCTCGGCCTCGGCGGCGGTGGCGTGGGCGGTATGGCCTTCCTGCCAGAGGAACTCGGCCGTACGCAGGAACAGGCGCGTGCGCATCTCCCAGCGGACGACGTTGCACCACTGGTTGCAGAGGATCGGGAGGTCGCGCCAGGAGTGGATCCAGTTCTTATAGGTGTTCCAGATGATGGTCTCGGAGGTCGGACGGACGATGAGTTCCTCTTCCAGCTTCGCTTCCGGGTCCACGACGATGCCGTTGCCGTTAGGGTCGTTCATCAGGCGGTGGTGCGTCACGACGGCGCACTCCTTGGCGAATCCAGCCACATGCTCAGCCTCGCGGCTGAAGAAGGATTTGGGGATGAACAGCGGGAAATAGGCGTTCTTGACGCCGGTTTCCTTGAACATACCGTCCAGGATATGCTGCATTTTTTCCCAGATGGCGTAGCCGTAGGGCTTGATGACCATGCAGCCGCGGACGGCGGACTGCTCGGCCAGGTCGGCCTTCACCACAAGGTCGTTGTACCACTGGGAATAATTCTCTTCACGTTTGGTTACCTCTTTTGCCATAATAATGCTTGGGTAAAATCGAAATTTTTCTTAATATTGCAACTGTAATGCAAGGCGGTACGATAATTGCAAATTTATACTCAACCGCTTTGAGCGCACAAAAATACGAAATTATTTTAATATATAGGAGATTCAACCATGAAAACCACGCATCTTCTCATCGGCCTGGCAGCTCTCGCCCTTCTGGCGTCCTGCGCGACGACAGTGCAGCTTTCTTCCTCGAATTCCCAGAGATTTCAGGACGGAATCTACTATACTAAACCTAACCGTGCCGAGACCGATGCTCTCCGAGCCCAGGAAGATGCCGAGGTCGCGGCGCTGGTGTCCGAAACGCGGACATCAGAACTTTTCGACGGCGGCGAGGAGGTCGGCCTCTCGCCCGATTTCGCCAGCGCTACGCTGAGTTTCGACACCACTCCGGCCACGGTCAACATCTTCACCGTCAGTGACATCAACTGGTGGACGCCCTACAGTCTTTCCTTCTCGTGGGGCATCGATCCCTGGTACTACAACAACCGTTACCGTCCTTACTATGCCTGGTACCGGACGCGCTATTATGATTATTGGTACTGGCGCGACTACGATCCCTGGTATTACAGCTGGTACAGCCCCTGGTACTACGACAGTTGGCATTATTATTCCTGGTATGACCGCTATTACAGCCCCTGGTCCTATTACGGCTGGTATGGCGGCTGGTATCATCCCTGGCACCACTATTCCTATTATGGCGGCTGGTACCACGATCCCTGGTACTATGGTCATCGCTACCACCACTGGTATGGCGGTGGTTACTACGGCGGATGGAACCGCACCTGGGGCTCCCGCAATGACATAGCCAGCAGCCACCGCCAGACCCCGATGGGCTCCGAGTCCACGACCGCCCGCAGGACGGGCCGCGGCAATTCGGTGACCCGTTCCGCAAGCGGCGCCGGCATGAGCCGCAGCGCGGCGGCCGTCCGTTCGGCCTCCGCCTCCCGCAGCGGCCTGACGAGCGTCTCCCGCTCCGGCGCGGGCCGTTCGAGCTCCGCCGTGCGCGCCAACCGTTCCGGCTCCCGCAACAATTCTTCCGCCGCCCGTGCGAACGGCTCCGCAGTGCGCTCGTCTTCCGGCGCTTCCCGCTCCTCCTCGAGCGCGGTCCGGGCGAATGCTGGCGCAACGCGTTCCTCCTCTTCGTCCAGAGGTTCCTCGGTCAGCAGCGGTTCCCGTTCCGCCAGCGCAGGGGTCCGTTCCGGTTCCGGCAATGCCTCCCGCACCTCCGGCAGTACGGTTTCCCGTTCCTCTTCCGGCAGCCGTTCCACTTCCGGCTCCCGCGCTTCTTCAGGTAGCTCATCCTCTTCCAGCAGAAGCTATTACGGCGGTTCCCGCAGCAGTTCCGGCTCTTCCGGTGCCTCCAGAAGCACTTCCGGCAGCTACCGCAGTTCCGGTTCGTCGAGCGGCAGGAGTTCTGCCAGTTCGTCAAGGACGAGCTCTTCCACGAATTATCGCAGCGGCTCTTCCTCTTCTTCAAGAAGCTCCGGCAGCTATCGCAGCAGCTCTTCCTCTTCCTCCCGTTCCTCCTCCTCCTCCTCGTCCAGGAGCTCTTCCGGCAGCAGTTCCCACGGCAGCTCCTACAGCGGCGGATCCCACAGCAGCAGCTCGCACAGCAGCAGTTCGCACAGCAGCGGCGGATCCCATGGCGGCGGTGGCGGCGGTTCCCGCAGCAGCGGCAGACGTTAACCAGAAAACGTTCAGATCATGAAAAGAATATACACCCTCGTTCTCTCACTGGCCGCCTTTGCGGCGAGCGCCGGTGCCCAGTCCATGTACGACGCCCT
The DNA here is from genome assembly GCA_902768665.1 of uncultured Bacteroidia bacterium. Lineage (GTDB taxonomy): Bacteria > Bacteroidota > Bacteroidia > Bacteroidales > UBA932 > Cryptobacteroides. Next base: position 10,824 of record CACXMA010000012.1, read on the forward strand.
GACGCTCAGTGAGAACAATTACAACGGCACGGCCCGTTCCATCGCCCTCGGCAACGCCATGACCGCAGTCGGCGGCGACCTCGGTTCCCTGACGCTCAATCCGGCTGGTTCTTCGGTAGCCGGGTATTCGCAGTTCACCATCACCCCGAACATCAGCGTTTCCGCCATCACTTCGACGGGCGTCGACGGCATGGGGGATGAGGTAAGCACCCGCCATACCCGCTTCAACCTCTACAACATCGGTTCGGTGATCAATGTCAATACGGGCAACCAGTTCGGCATCAAGAACTTCAGCTTCGGTTTCGTGGCGAATTCCGCTGCGAACCATCTCGGCGAGATGTTCGCTTCCGGCGTTAACTCCAATACCTCCTTCATGGGAGAGATGGCCGTGCTCGCCGACGGATGGGCTTCCAATATCCTGAACGACCGCTATGCCTATGAGAACGCCCGTGCTCCCTGGCGCGCCATCCTCGGCTACCAGGCCGGCATGATCTCGACCTTCGGCGGCAATACCGACAAATATGTCGGCACGACGGAGTCGGTCTTCGACGACGGCAGCATCGGCCTGGCCAGCGACCTGAACCAGGAGTACGGCCGCCTGATCACCGGCAACAAGACCGACATTCTCCTGAACTTCGGCATGAATATCAGCGACATTCTCCATCTCGGCGCGAACATCGGCATGGTCACGACGAACTACCGCTGCGACAGCTTCATCCGCGAGGCTCCCGTAACCCCGTTCATCATCCGTTTCGATGACAATACGGAGACCGCCCTGACCGATGCCCGCATGAGAGAGAATCTCCGCTGGGACGCCAACGGCATCTACGCCAAGTTCGGTTTCATCCTGACTCCGGGCGCCGGACTCCGCCTTGGCGCCGCGATCCAGACCCCGACGGCCGTGACCATCAACGAGCGCTATCAGATGGACGGTTACACGCACTTCACCGACGGGTCCTGCAACGCCAAGTCCACGTCTCCCGAAAACGACTTTTCCTACCGGCTCAAGAGCCCCTACCGCTTCAACGCCGGTCTTGCCTGGAGCGTTCTCGGCGTGCTGCTGGTCAGTGCCGACTATGAGATGTGCGATTACTCCACGATGGATTTCCGCCCGGCCTACGACAGCGACGACCGCTATATGTTCATCGATACGAACCACGACATCGCCTCCTACATGGGCACAGCGCACGCCTTCCGTGCCGGTCTCGAGGTGAAGCCCATCCCGGCCATCGCCCTCCGCGTCGGCTACAACTACCAGACGAACCCCCAGAAGAACGCCGACTTCGAATATGTGGACTCCAACCGCAACAGCATTGCGCTCGGTCTCGGTTACAGCTCCGAGGGCTCTTTCTTCGCCGATTTCGCCCTGCGCCGCACGACGCTGCCGGACGAGTACGTCTATCCTTACCCGGACTACATCACCAACGATGCCGGTCAGGTGACGACCTATTCCCCCGAGATCCTCAATACCCGGAGCCTCTGGGACGTAACCTGCACGCTCGGCTGGCGTTTCTAGCCCCGCGCAAGTAATAGACTATAAGATGAAACAATTCCTTCTTACAGGCGTCCTGCTGCTGGCGGGACTTATGGGACATGCGCAGGAGCGCGTGTCCCTTGCCGATTTCGGCGGCGTCGGTGACGGCGTTACGTCCAACACCGAGGCCATCGCCAAGGCCATCGCGAAGCTGGACAAGGCGGGCGGCGGCTCCCTCGTCATCCCGGAAGGCATCTGGCTGACCGGTCCCGTGGTGCTGAAGGACCGCATCGACCTCCATCTCGAGCGCGGTGCGGTGCTGCTTTTCTCTCCCGACAAGCGCGAATACCTCAGTGGCAACTCCATCCGTCCCTGCATCTCCGCGTCGAAGCGGCATGACGTCAGCATTACCGGCGAGGGCATCATCGATGGCAACGGCGAGTGGTGGCGCCCCGTCAAGCGCGGCAAGGTCAGCGACGTCGAGTGGAACGATTACAAGTTCATGGGCGGCACGGTGACCGACGACGGGACGCTGTGGTATGCCTTTGATCTCAAGCACTATGAGAACATCGCGGAGGATCCGAAAGTGCAGGAAAAGATGCGCACGCACCTCGTGCGTTTTACCGACTGCAAGGGCGTGACCGTTCGCGGCGTGACGCTGATGAACTCCCCGAAATTCCATCTCGTTCCCCAGCGCTGCACCGACGTGCTGATTGAAAACGTGACGGTGCGCTGCCCCTGGAACGCCCAGAACGGCGACGGTATCGACATCATGGCAAGCAAAAATATCGTGATCCGCGGCTGCACGGTGGATGTCGGCGACGACGGGATCTGCCTCAAGGCCGGCGGGGGTGCCAAGGGCCTGGCCGACGGTCCCTGCGAGAACGTGCTGATCGAATATAATACGGTCTACCACGCCCACGGCGGCTTTGTGATCGGCAGCGACTTTGCCGGCGGCATGAAGGATATCACCGTGCGGCACAATACCTTCTGCGGCACGGACACGGGCCTTCGCTTCAAGAGCGCGCCGGAGCGCGGCGGCCGCTGCGAGAACATCCGCATCAGCGACATCATGATGACGGACATTCGCGGCGAGGCCATCGTCTTCGAGACGGCCTATGCCGACCGTCCGGCCGGCCATGAGGACAATGTCGCTCCCGAGACGGAGAACTACCTGCCGGACTTCCGCGACATCGTCATCGAGCGCCTCGTCTGCAACGGCGCCCGCACCGGCGTCAAGGCGCAGGGTACGCTGTCCCTGATCCACGATATCGTGGTCAAGGATGCCGTCATCTTCTATACGGAGAAGGAGCGGGCCATCGACGATCCGGCCATGATCCGCTTCGAAAACGTCCGTTTCCTGACTTACTGACGTTTCAAATAGAGCAGCGCGTCGGGCCCTTCGTTGAAAAGGAGATCGAGGATGGAAAGGCCCGGCGTGAAGCCATGCTTCCGGGAAAATACCTGATAGTAGGGACGGTCGAGGCCGAGCTCCCTCAGGACGGTGTTCTCCCGCTTGGGGTGGAGGACACTGCGGTAGTCGTCGGGGACGCTGCCTTCCGGGACGTATTCCTGCGTCAGCTGGAGTTGCACACCGATGCCGAGCCGCTGCAGAATGTGGCGGGTAAGGGCGGTGTTGAGTTCCAGCAGCGTTTCGGGCTGCGAGTCGAGGATGGCGAAGATGCCGTCGGCGTAGTGCTCGAAGAAGGGGCTGGACTGGTAGGCCGCGTCAAGCGCACGCTGCGTCCGGACGATCCAGGGCGTCGCATATTCCACCCGGATCTCGCGCAGGGTCCTTGCGCCGTCGTGGACGATCGGGACCTGCAGGGTCTCGGTGCCGTTCGGGCCGAGGATGGTGCAACGCGTCCGCCAGCTCTGCTTGACGAAGTGCTCGCACGCCTCTATATATATAGATGTATCCCCGGCGGGTGTGCCGGGGATAAAGTCCCTCGCAAGGAGGGCGAAGTATTCTACGGGCGGGAAATATGCGCTGGCAAGAAGCACAGGCCTAGAGCTCGAAGCTCTCTCCCTTGTTGATCACGGACGCGCGGATGATGCCTTTCTTCGATCCGCGGATGAAGTTGAGGATCGTGTCGCGTTCCTCGGACGGCGGGAAGCCCTGTTCGACCTTCGCGCAGCCGTCGGAGATGTTGTAACCCTGGAAATAGATCGTGTCGTAGATGTCCTTGATGTTGTTGATCTGGTCTGCCGTGAAGCCGCGGCGGCGCAGACCGACCCGGTTGATGCCGACGAAGGCGATCGGGCTCCGGCTGCAGAGGCAGTACGGGGGAATGTCCTTGTTGACACCGAGGGTGCCGCCGACCATCGCATGCTTGCCGATGCGGGAGAACTGCTGGCATTTGGTGCCGCCGCCGATGATGGCCCAGTCGTCGACCTCCGTCTCGCCGGCGACGCCGACATAGCTGACGAGGATGCAGTGACGGCCGATCTTGCAGTCGTGGGCGACATGGACATAGGACATCAGGAGGGTGTCGTCACCGACCTTGGTGATGCCCTTGCCGGAAGCGCGGGTACCGCGGTTGATGGTGACGTATTCACGGATGGAGACGCGGTCGCCGATCTCGACATGGGTGATTTCGCCGTCGAATTTGAGGTCCTGAGGGATGGCGCCGATGGACGCGCCGGGGAAAATCTCGCAATCCTGGCCGATGGTTACGTAGTCGTAGATGACGGCGTGGGGGTGGATCTTGGTGCCGTTGCCGATGGTGACGTCGTCGTAGATGACGGCATAGGGGCCGATTTCGACGTTTTCACCGATACGGGCTTTGGGGCTGACCGTTGCGAGCGGATGGATTTTCGTCATGATAAATTACTTCTGTTTGAGCAGGGCACGGACGGCCTTGGCGGCGTTCGTGTTCAGCGTATGGCCCGGCTTGAATGCAGTGACATGGGCATTGAGATAGCCGCCGGACAGCCGCAGATCGCCCAAGAGGTCCAGGAGTTTGTGCCGGCCGCACTCGTTGGGGAAGTGCAGCTCGAGGTTGTTGAGGTAGCCCCCGTCCGTCACGGAGAGGGCCGGTTTATTGATCAGGCCGGATAGTTCGGCGATCTGCTCCTCGGTCACGGGGTGCTCCACGATGACGATGGCGTTGTCGACGTCGCCGCCGCGGATCAGGCCGTTCTTGAAGAGGAATTCGATTTCATGGAAAAAGACAAAGGTCCGGCAGACGCCGATTTCCCGGGCGTAGTCCGTTTCCGGTGTCCAGGAGGCTGTCTGCACGCCCAGCACGCGGGAGTTGAAGTCGGCGGTAATCTGGCAGGACGGCGTCTCGGCGGGCTCGATCTTGATCCAGGAGCCGGTCGCGGCGTCCTTGATTTCGACGGCCTCGGGGAGGGTCAGCATTACGCGGGAAACGCCCTGGTCCTCCAGACCGTCGGCTGCGAAAGCCTCGACATAGTAGCGGGCGCTGCCGTCCAGGATCGGGACTTCGATGTTGTCGATCTCAATCAGGGCATTGTCGACACCCATGCCGGTAAGGGCGGAAAGAATGTGCTCTACCGTTGCGACGGAGGCTTCTCCCTTGGAGAGGGTCGTGCTGCGGGCGGTACTGCTGACATACTCCGCGAGGGCGGGGATGAGGGCGTCTTCGCCCAGATCAGTCCGACGGAAAACGATGCCGTGGCCCGCAGGGGCGGGGGAGACGGTCATTTTGGAGTAAGTACCGGTGTGGAGGCCTTTGCCTGCGAACGTGCGGGACTTGCGGAGCGTGTGCTGGTTTAGAGTCATTGGCAAACTTCCCTCATAGAGGGTAATTTTTATAAAGTGTGCAAAGGTACACATTTTTTCGCAGATTCACAAACGGGGCTGTAACAGGCTATTGGCAACAGCATGGGAATTTGTAACATTTTCTTGCAAAAAAGGAAAAAAAATCCAAAATTTGTGGTTAAAACAAGACGATTCGGTTATGCTAAAGGAAATTCAGTTCAATGAGGTCGTTTTTGCTACGGACTCCCCGGGTAACTTCCTGAAACTGAACGATGATGTTTACTTCTTTGAGAATCCCGTCATTCGTTTCCGACCGGGCGCTTTGCCCTGGCGTATGAATCACCTGATGCTCGCTTTCTGCTGGAAGGGCTGGATTCGCGGAAGGGTGGACATGGAGGACTGCAAGCTGGTGGCGGGCTCTTTCCTGTTGCTGTTGCCGAAACGCTTCGTCGAGATTCTGGAAATCAGCCCGGATTTCGAAGTGTCCATCATTGCTTTGAGCAACGAATTTGCCCAGAGCCTCAATTTCGGAGATACGTTCCGCGAGCAGCTCACCGTGCGTCAGTCTCCTTGTCATGTGCTGACGAAGGAAGGCCGGTTTATCATCTCTTCGTATCTCCGATGCGTAAAGCCGCTGCTCACCAGCGACGAGCGGTTTACCTACCGTCTGGAAATTGCGCGCCTGCTGACCCGGGCGCTCGTGCTGTCGCTGGCGTCGCTGGCCCGCCGCGTTCCGTCCCTGAAGGACTCAAACCGGCAGGCGAATCTCGTCCGGGACTTTGTCAATCTGGTCGCGGACAACTATCGCACGCACCGTGAGATGGATTTTTATGCTGACCGCATGTGTTTGACAGCCAAGTATATAACAGCGACGGTCAAGGCCCGGAGCGGCCGCTCTGCGACGGACTGGATCGAGCGGTATGTCGTGCTCGACGCCCAGACCCTCCTGACTTCGACGGACATGACCATCCTCCAGATCAGCCAGGAGCTCCATTTCCCGTCGCAGTCCTTTTTTGGAAAGTATTTCAAGCGCGTGACCGGCGTGTCCCCGAAGGATTACCGCCGTGCCGCCCACGATTTTGCCCTGTAAACCTATGGAAAAGAAACTCTATCCTTTCCGCTTCGCCCCCGTTGTCCGGGAAAAGGACTGGGGCAGCGAAACGACCCTTATCGCCGACCTCGGCGAGACCGATTCCGAGTCGCTGGAAGGCTGGCTCGGCGGAAACACCCTCTCCGAGCTGATGCAGATCTGCCTGGAACGCCTGGTGGGGGAGACGTCGTTCGACTACTACGGGACGCAGTTCCCGATCGCCGTGCGGCTGCTGGATGTCCGTTCGGGCGGACGCCTGTCGCTGCGGCTCAATCCCGACGACGAGACGGCGGAGCAGCGGTATGACGCCTTCGGCCGCACGGCCCTGTGGTACGTCGCCGATGCCGGTGACGACGCCCTCGTCTGGACCGGATTCAAAAAGGATGTGGAGGCGGAAGAATTCTACCGCCGCTGCGTCGACGGTTCCGTCGAGCAGCTCCTCCATGCCACCAAACCCCGCCGCGGGGATGTGTTCCGGATTGATCCGGGCATGGTCCATGCCGCCAAGGGCAGGCTTCGCATCGTGGAAATCTCCGAGGCTTCGGACCTGTTTTTCCGTCTCCACGACTGGGGCGCCGGCAAGGAGCTCCATCTTGAGGAAGCCTTTGACCTGCTGAATTTCCAGGCCTGGGACAAAAGCCTCCTGACCCGCACTGACGGCGGGAATGAGGCAACCCAGAAGCTCATCAGCATCCCCCAGATGGAGGTGACGCTTTTCCGCCTCGGCAATCCCGTCCATGTGTTCCAGGAAGAGTCCGAAAGCTTCCTGCTCTATACCTGTGTCGCCGGGAGTGCGCTCCTCCAGCTGCCTTCCGCCGGCGACGACGCCCAGTATACCCTCCACGCCGGCGAGGCCATCCTCGTGCCCGAAGAAGTGGAGGAGTTTTTCCTGATTCCGTCCCATGCGGACACGATACTGCTTGAAACAATGATTCCCCGCCATGGCTGATTCCGTACGCATTGACAAATACCTCTGGGCCATCCGCGTGTTCAAGACCCGGAGTGAGGCCACCGACGCCTGTTCGGGCGGCAAGGTCAAGGTCTCCGACACCAACGCCAAACCCTCCAAGACGGTGGGTCCCGGCGACCATATCACCGTCCGCAAGGGGATGGTGACCTATTCGTTCAAAGTGCTCAAACCGCTGGAGCACCGGGTCGGGGCGAGCCTCGTGCCCGACTATGCCGAGAACCTGACCGATCCGGCGGAGCTCGAGAAGCTCCACGCGCCGGTCGAGACTTTCTTCGTGCGGCGCGACCGCGGCACCGGACGGCCCACGAAAAAGGATCGCCGGGAGATGGAAGCGCTTTGGGATTCGCTGCAATAGGAAAAAATTCCTATCTTTGCGGCCTTGAAACAAAAAACACGACACGATACTATGGACAAGAACAGTTACGCCCTTGGCATGAACATGGGCATGAGCATGCTCCAGTCCGGCATCCGCGAGGTCAAGATCGACGATTTCGCCGCCGGTCTCTCCGCCATGCTGGAGGGGAAGACCCCCGCCGTTTCCATGGAGGAAGCCATGCAGATCCTGGAGAAATATTTCGCCGCCCTCGATGAGGAACGGCAGGCCGAACAGGCCGAAATCGGCAAGGCCTTCAAGGAAGAAGGCGAGAAATTCCTCGCCGAGAATGCGAAGAAGGAAGGCGTCAAGGTGACCGCCAGCGGCCTGCAGTACAAGGTCATCAAGGAAGGCACCGGTCGCAAGCCGAAGGCCACGGACCGCATCCGCTGCCACTATGAGGGCACCTTTACGGACGGCCGCGTCTTCGACAGCTCCTACAAGCGGGGCGAGCCGATCGACTTCGGGCTGAACCAGGTGATCAAGGGCTGGACCGAAGGCCTGCAGCTGATGGCCGAGGGCGCGAAGTACGAGCTCTATATCCCTTACCAGCTCGCTTACGGCGAGACGGGCTCCCAGGGCGCCATTCCGCCCTGCTGCGCGCTGAAATTCACCGTCGAACTCATCAAAGTGCTCTAAGGGATGCTGATCATTGCGGACGCCGGCGCGACCAAATGCGCATGGAAATTCGTGGATGACCGGGGACAGGTGGTCACGGACCTCGCTGTCGCCGGCATCAATTTCGCGCACCAGGCCGGCCGCCTCAGGGAAGCGCTGGATCCGGCTGCCTATCAGGCGCTGGAGGCTGCTTTCCGGGACCATCCCGGTGTCCGGAGCATCTTCTTTTACGGCGCCGGCGTGATCGTCGGCCCGGACGGTAGCCTGCCCGATTCGCTGCAGGGCCTGGCGGCGTTTTTCAGGACGTGGTGCCCCGGGGCGGAGGTGGAATACGCTTCCGACCTGCTTGGGGCGGCGCGGGCCGTTTGCCAGCGTGGAAGGGGCATCGCCGCCATCCTCGGCACCGGCTCGAACAGCTGCTTCTACGACGGGGAGAAAATCGTGAAGAACGTCCGTTCCGGCGGTTTCATCCTCGGCGACGAGGGCGGCGGGGCGTCGCTCGGGCGGCAGTTCATGGCCGATTTCCTTAAGGGACTGGTGCCGGAGCCCGTTTCGGGCGAATTCGCCGCGGCTTTCCCGGTGGATTACCTGACCGTTGTCAGGGAAGTCTACCGCGGGGAGCGGCCGGCCGCCTATCTGGCCTCTTTCGCCCCGTGGATCCTCGAAAGATATGGCCGCTGCGACTATGTGACGGCGCTCGTGGAGGACAATTTCCGGAGCTTTGTCCGCCGCTGCATCCGCCAGTATGAGGCGGCGCCGGTGGGCATCGTCGGCGGTTTCGCCAAGGCCAACGAGGCGATCCTCCGCAAGGTTTTTGCCGCGGAAGGCGTGGCCGTTTCCACCATTCTCGCCGACCCGACGGAAGGACTTATCCGCTACCACTGCCATGGCCTATAAGGAGAATTACCCCTCCCGCCTTCTCGAAGAGGCGGTCGACGCGATCGGTTCGCTGCCCGGCGTGGGACGGCGGAGCGCGCTGCGCCTGGCCCTGCACCTGCTCAAGCAGCCGGCGGAGAATGTCCACCATTTCACCGATTCGGTCAACCACCTTCGCGACGACGCCCGTTACTGCCGGGAATGCCGGATGATCGCCGACGGGGACCTGTGCTCGATCTGCGCGGACCGCAGCCGGGACCACCGCCTGATTTGCGTCGTGGAGAATGTCCGCGACGTGATGAGCATCGAGGCGACCGGGCAGTTCCACGGTGTCTACCATGTCCTCGGCGGCATCATTTCCCCGCTCTCGGGGGTGGGACCGTCCGACCTGACCATCAAGGAGCTGGTGGCGCGGATTTCGGCGCTGGAGGCCCCTGAAACGGCAGAAGTCGTCCTCGCGCTCAGCGGCGACGTGGAGGGGGAGACGACGGCCTTTTACATTTACCGCCAGATCAGCGGCACCGGCATCCGCGTGAGCACCCTGGCGCGTGGTCTCGGCTTCGGGGACGACCTCGAGTATGCCGACCAGCTGACCCTTGGCCGTTCCATCGTGAACCGCCAGGTTTTTCATCCTTAGCCTATGAGAAAGAGACAGGAAAAACAGATAGAAGAGATGCTGGAAATGATCCGGCACGACCTCCGGATGCGCGATTTCGACCTTGTGAGCGATTCGCCCGCTTCCCTGCAGTTCCATGTGGTGGCGACGGCCGACGACCTCCGCGAGGAGGACATTCCGTCCTATATCACCGTCCGCAGCGAGGTCCGGAGCGGCCTGTGGGCCTGCGAGACCGACCCCGAGGCCTATGCCCGGGCCGTCGAGGAGGACCGCATCTGCTATCTCTCCGAAGAGGATGTCCAGGCCTTCCTGGATATCGTGGAAGAGGTCACCGACGGACGGGTGACGACCTACGAGGCCTGTGACGACGGCATCGCCTACCGGGTCAATCCGGGCCGGAACGTCACGACGATGCCCGATTTCGTGGCGGTGGAGGAAGTGGTGTTCTCGCCGCAGTCCTTCTCGGCCATCACCTCCTATGCCTATGTCCACGACACGCTCGTCCACTGGCACGAGCGCCGGGAGCAGTACCTGGCGGCCCGCCAGGAGGATGCCGCCGTGCCCGATCTCGGCGGCGCTTTTCACCGTCCCGATTTCTCCTTCCCGTTCTCTCCCAAGAAAAATCTCCCGTCGTAAGACGGATTTTTTTTGCCCGTTCGGGGAAAAAGACTTACCTTTGCAGGCTGCAAAATCCGTAGCGGCAGGTTCTTAGGTACAACCCGCCCTGACGACTGGCAGGGCAAAAAGCATGGAGGATGACACCGTGATCAACATCTTCTATAAGAAAAACGGAACGATCGAGCTCGCCCAGTCGGTGAGCGCCCTTCGGGGTCTGACCCCCGATCTGGCCATCTGGATTGACCTTCTCGCCCCCTCCGGTGAGGAGAAGCATTCGGTAGAAGAATTCCTCGGAGTCGAGATCCAAAGCCGTGCGGAGGCCGAGGAGATCGAAAGCTCCTCCCGTTTCTGGGAAGAGGAAAACGCCATCTACGCCAATACGAACTTCATGATTCCGGGGCCGGACGAGTATTCCATGGAAGCAGTGTCCTTCACCCTCGTCGGGAACTCCCTGACGACCCTCCGCGAGGTGCCCCTGCGAAGCCTCACCGAGCTGCAGCGCCGCATGATGGCCAATCCGAAGCAGTTTACGACCGGCTACCACGTGTTCGTGACCATCCTCGACCAGCGCGTCGACCTCGACGCCGATATGATTGAGCTCATGGCCAAGGAGATCACCCAGTACATGAAGCGCGTCAACCAGCAGGAATACATCAACGAAGATTTCATCCTCGACATCAACATGCTGCAGGAGAACGCCATGCTCGTCCGCGAGAACGTCGTGGATAAGCAGCGCCTGATCTCCAACCTCCTCAAGAGCACGAAGATCCCCAAGGAGCTGGATTCCCGCCTCGGGGTGCTCCTCCAGGATATCTCCTCCCTGATCAACCACGCGAATTTCAGCTTCGAACGTCTTGAATACCTGCAGGATACGGCCCTCGGCCTGATCAACCTCGACCAGAACCGCATCATGAAGGTCTTCACGCTGATTTCGCTGCTGCTGATGCCTCCGACCCTGATCGCGAGCTTCTTCGGCATGAACGTCCGCCTGCCGATGATCGACAGCGACAACCCCAACGCCTCGCCGTGGAACTGGGTCATCATCATCGGAATCATGGTCCTGACCTTCGCCTCGGTCTGGTTCGTGTTCAAAAAGAAAAAACTGCTGTAAGCTACGCTTGCCGCTTGCAAATCAAATTAATTTTCATAACTTTGCACGCTTTTTCCCGGGCGTGCATTTTTTTGTCCCGTCCGGAAGGCTCAAAAAATAATGTTAAACTCCTAATTTGTACCAAACACAATTATGGCAGAAGAAACCAACAAGACCCCCATCAACGCCTCCGTCGCACCGGAAGCTTTTGACTGGGATGCATTCGAGGCCGGTTCCGCAGAAGGATTCGACCGTTCGAAGGACAACGCTCTCTACGAGCAGACCGTCTCCCGCATCAAGGAGAACGAGGTCGTCGAGGGTGTCGTCACCGCTATCAACAAACGCGAGGTCATCGTCAACATCGGCGCCAAGAGCGAGGGTGTCATCTCCGCTCCCGAGTTCCGCTACAACCCGGAGCTTGCCGTCGGTGACAAGGTGGACGTCTATGTCGAGTCCGCTGAAGACAAGAAAGGCCAGCTGATTCTCTCTCACAAGAAAGCCCGCGCGCTCAAATCCTGGGATATGGTCAACGCCGCCTTCGAGAAGGACGAGATCGTCAAGGGATTTGTCAAGACCCGCACCAAGGGCGGCATGATCGTCGACGTGTTCGGCATCGAGGCCTTCCTTCCGGGTTCCCAGATCGACATCAAGCCGATCCGCGACTACGATGTATATGTCAACACGACCATGGACTTCAAGATCGTCAAGATCAACCAGGAGTTCCGCAATGTCGTCGTGTCCCACAAGGCGCTCCTCGAGGCAGCTCAGGAGCTCAAGCGTGCCGAACTGATCTCCAAGCTCGAGAAGGGCCAGATCCTCGAAGGCACTGTCAAGAACATTACGAACTACGGCGTTTTCGTCGACCTCGGCGGCGTGGACGGTCTCATCCACATCACCGATCTCTCCTGGGGCCGCATCAGCCATCCCGAGGAGGTCGTTACCCTCGACGAGAAGATCAAGGTCGTGGTTCTCGATTTCAACGAGCAGCAGAAGCGTATCGCTCTCGGTCTCAAGCAGCTCTCCGCCCACCCGTGGGAGAACCTCTCCGCGGACGTGAAGGTCGGTGACACCGTCAAGGGTAAGGTCGTCGCCATCGCCGACTACGGCGCATTCGTCGAGGTCGAGCCCGGTGTCGAGGGTCTGATCCACGTCAGCGAAATGAGCTGGAGCCCGCGTCTGCACAGCGCACAGGAATTCCTCAAGATGGGTGACGAGGTCGAGGCCGTCGTCCTGACCCTGGACCGCGAGGCCCGCAAGATGTCCCTCGGTCTGAAGCAGCTCACCGCCAATCCTTGGGAGTCCATCCGCGAGAAGTATCCTGTCGGAAGCCAGCACAAGGCTACCGTCCGCAACATCACGAACTTCGGTGTCTTCGCCGAGCTCGAGGACGGTGTCGAAGGCCTGGTCCACATCTCCGACCTCTCCTGGAACAAGATCAAGCATCCGTCCGAGATGGTCGCCAGCGGCGACGTCATCGATGTCGTCATCCTCGACTTCGACGAGCAGAACCACAAGCTCTCCCTCGGTCACAAGCAGCTCACTCCGAACCCTTGGGACGAGCTCGAGGCCAAGTATCCCGTCGGTTCGACGGTTGAGGGCACGGTCGCTTCCATCAACGACAAGAACGCCACCATCACCCTCGAGGACGGTACCGAGGCTTTCGCCTTCCCCCGTGACCTCGTCAAGGAAGACGGCAAGCAGGCCGTCGTCGGTGAGAAGCTCCCGCTGAAGGTCGTTGAGCTGCGCCGCAGCACCCGCCGCATCCTTGTCTCGCACGTCCGTACGTACGCCGAGGCCCGCGCCGAGAAGGTCGCCGCCGAGGCCGACACCACCAAGCGTGCCGTCAAGAAGATCAACAACACGATCGAGAAGGCTACCCTCGGTGACATCTCCGAGCTCGCCGCCCTCAAGGACAAGCTTGCGAAAAGCGAGTAATTTCATCTCCCGATGAGATTCACCGTCACCTACCTCGGCACCGCTTCTGCGAAGCCGGTAAGGGAAAGGAATCAGAGCGCTCAGGTACTATGCGTACGTGAGCGCTTCTTCCTTATGGACTGCGGGGAAGGGACCCAGCGCGAGATGGCCCGCTGCCACATCCCGATGCAGCGGATCGACTCCGTCTTCATCTCCCACGTCCACGGTGATCACGTTTTCGGCCTGCCCGGCCTTCTTTCCACGATGGGAATGGAAGGCCGGACGGAGCCTTTGCAGGTGTTCGGTCCCGCGAACCTGGGGCCGATCCTGAACTTTTTCCTTTCTTATTATGGGGAAGGCCTCGCCTTCGAGATCCGTTTCACGCCGCTGAAGATGAAGGAGCCCGAGGTGATCCTTTCCTCGAAAAATGTCGAGGTGCTGGCTTTCCCGCTCCGGCACGGGATCGACACCTACGGCTACATTTTCCGCGAGAAGGAGCCGCTCTGGAATGTCCGCAAGGACGCGGTGGAGCGTCTGGGCCTGAGCCTGACGGAAATCGGGACCCTCAAGCAGGGCGGCGATGTCTTCCGCCCGGACGGAACGGTCCTCTCCCATGCCGAGCTGGCCTACAAGCCCTTCGTTCCGCGCAGCTACGCCTATTGCAGCGACACGGCCGTCTTTCCGGAGGAGCGGCAGTTCCTTCGCGGCGTGCGTTTCCTCTACCATGAGGCGACCTTCCTCCAGGAGCACGCCGACAACGCCTACAAGCGTTTCCATTCGACGACCCTCGAGGTGGCCCGTCTGGCTGCCGAGCTGGGCGTCGAGCATCTCTACATCGGCCATTTTTCCTCCCGCAACCGCGACGGGGCCCTCTATGAGGCCGAATGCCGGACCCTTTTCCCCGCGACGACGGCCGTCAATGACGGCGATGTGGTGGAATTCCCTTTTGAAAAAGCGGAATAATTTGTAACTTGCTTGCCTAAAGCGCTAGTCCCATGCCGAGAAAGTCTTTTCTTCTTCTGCTGCTGGGGACCTTGCTGACGGTTTCCGCCGCCGCGCAGACCGTTGCCGAGAAGGCCCGTAGCTACATAGACCGTTTCGCTCCCTATGCCGTGCTGGAAATGCACCGCAGCGCCGTTCCGGCCAGCATCACCCTCGCCCAGGGCATGCTCGAGTCCGGGTACGGCCTGTCGCGCCTGTCGACCGAGGCCAACAACCACTTCGGCATCCAGTGCCACAAGGGCTGGAACGGGCCGAGCATCAAGGAGATGGATAACGGCGAGCTCCGCTGCTTCCGGGCCTACGACTCGGCGCTGGAGTCCTACCGGGACCACTCCGATTTCTTACGCGGCAACCGCCGCTACGGCCCGCTCTTCGAGCTGAAGCCGACCGACTACAAGGGCTGGGCGAAGGGCCTGAGCAAATGCGGCTACGCCGAGGACAGGGCCTATCCCGAGAAGCTGATCACCCTCATCGAGACCTATGACCTCAGGCGTTTCGACAAGATGTCTCTCGCCGAGGCCGAAAAGCTGCTCGACAAGGCGCCGAAGACCCCTGTCGTCAAGGAATCCAAATCCGAGCAGAAGGAGACCGCCAAGGAGCGCCGCCGCCGGATCCGCCGCGAAAAGAAGGAACAGAAACTCATCAAGGAGGGCTATGAGGAGATCCTGCCGGAGGCCCCGGCCGAGCTCGAGGCCCCGAAGGAGGTGCGTCAGGACGACGCCCGCGTGAAGTTCTCCCTCCAGCGGCCGCTCTATTCCAAGGGAGGCGTCCTCTTTGTCTACAGCATCGAAGAAGAGACTTACGAGTCTATCGCCAGTGCCTTCAACCTCTTCCCGAAGGAAATCCTCCGCTTCAACGACCTCAAGGCCGCAGAGCCCCTGCAGCCCGGAACCATCGTCTATATCGAGGCCAAGCGCAGCCAGGCCGTGAAGGGACTGGAGACCCATGTCGTCGAGCCCGGCGAGACCCTCCGCGACATCGCCCAGGATTTCGGCGTCAAGGAAAAGGCGCTCCGCAAGATCAACGGCTTCTCCGCCACCTATGAACCCGAATCCGGCGAAATGATCCGCCTGCGAAAGCCATGAAAATTCTCGAAAGACTCATTGTGGGGACTCTGCTTGTCGCCGTCATTGCGGCAGGCATGTATGGATACCGGTATTATTGCGACCACAGGAAGCCCAATTTCTCGCAGGAAGCCGTGATTTACGTCCGTCCCGGCGATTCGCCCGCTTCGGTGGTTGACAGCATTGCCCGGAAGGCCGGGGTGCTGGACCGCGGGAGCCTCGAACGGGCTTTCCGCAGCGCCGGTGCGCCGCAGCCCGGCCGCTATGTCATCGCCCCGTCGATGTCCAGCACCGCCGCTGCCCGAAAGATATCGAAGGGCTGGGAAGACGAGATGAACCTTACGATCGCCCCCGTCTTCCGCACGCCCGAGGACGTCGCCGAACTGCTGGCAGCGCAGCTGATGGCCCCGGAGGAGGAGATCGCCGCGGCCCTGAAAGACAAGGCCGTGCTGGCCGCTTACGGTCTTGCGCCCGAAACGGCCCTGGCGCTGATCCTGCCAGATACCTACCGCGTGAAGTGGTCCATTTCCGTAAAGGAGCTGCTGGACCGGCTCTATCAGGAATATCAGAAGTACTGGAATCAGGAGCGCCGCTCCCAGGCGGAGCAGCAGGGCCTGACGCCCGTCGAGGCGGCGATACTTGCCTCCATCGTCAACGAAGAGACCAAATACCAGCCCGAGATGGCCCGCGTCGCGGGTGTCTATCTCAACCGGCTGCATGCCCCCGGCTGGAAGCTGCAGGCGGACCCGACCGTCGCCTATTGTTTCCAGTATACACTCAAGCGTGTGCTGAACAGGCATCTGGAATACGATTCGCCCTATAATACATATATGTATGAAGGATTGCCGCCGGGACTGATTTCCTGCGCGCCGAAAGCCTGCCTGGAGGCCGTCCTCCATCCTTCCACCGAACCGAACTTCTATTTCTGCGCCAGTCCTGCCCTTGACGGGACGCACCGTTTCGCCCGTACGAACGCCCAGCACGAGGCTAACGCGCGGGCTTACCGTGCCGCACTGGCCAAACTTGGTAAATAATACTGTTCAGGCTTATGAAACCCCTTCTTCCGATCAGAATCCTTGCCACGGTCACCGTCGCCCTGACCCTTCTCCTCAGTCTCAGCGCCTGCGGGAAAAAATCGGCTGCCGATAAGCTCCAGGAGGCGCTGGCGCAGACAAAAGCGGAGCTCCCGATGACCCTTGACGAAGACATTGCCTGGGTGGACGCCCGGTATGACCGTTCGGCCAATGAGATCGTCTTCGAGTATACTTCCCGCGTGAACGATACGTTTACCCCGGAGCAGCAGGAGGTGGCGCATGAGATGATGGTCGGACAGATCCTTCCCTCCTTCGAAGCGGACGGCCCCGAGATGATGGCGATCATCCGGAAGCTCCGCCCGTCCGTCCGTTATATCTATCGCTGGACGGGGGATGGTCATGCCATCCTGGATGACACCTGCACCGCCGACGAATACATGCATGAGCCATGAAACGGGTCCTTCTTGTCATCTCTGCACTCCTTCTGGCCGTCAGCCTGAACGCCCAGCGGCTCCGGGTCGGCCTGGTCCTCGGCGGCGGCGGTGCCAAGGGCGCGGCCACCATCAGCATCCTCAAGGAGATCGAAGCCTCAGGCATTCCCGTCGACTATATCGCCGGGACGAGCATCGGCGCCCTGATCGGCGGGCTTTATGCCAGCGGCTACACCGCCGCGGAGATCGAGAAGATCTACATGGACGTGGACTGGTGGACCATCGGTCAGGGCGACAAGGTCTACAAACTGCTGGAAAGGCTTCTCAAGGATAAGGGCGTGAAGCGCTTTCGCGACACGCGCATCCCTTTCCGCTGTGTCGCAACGGATATGGATGACGATATGGAGGAAATCGTCCTTGGCGAGGACTCCGATGACGATCTGGCCACGGCCATGCGCGCCTCCATGTCCGTTCCGATTGTCTATAAGCCCGTCAAATGGCACGGGCGCCGCCTCACGGACGGGGGCATGGTCAACAACCTGCCCGTCGACGTGGCGCGGGAGATGGGGGCGGAGGTCATCATCGCCGTCGACCTCCAGCAGGGAGAGGAGAGCCCGATCGACCTGCCGTCCATCCTCGACGGCGTCAATTTCGGCCGTTTCGGCAAGGCGGGGCAGCTGACCGAGTGGCTCCGGACCCGTTCCGACCTGCCGAAGTACCGGCAGAATGTCGAGGACGCCGACTTCTATATCCATCCGACCCTCGAGGGCTACCACATGGCCAGTTTCGGCTCCGACGACCGTTCCCGCATGCTGGAACTCGGCCGGGAGGCGCTCCGGGATTATCTCCACCGTACGGCCATGGGCCAGCTCCGGCCGCAGCGGCATGACATGTCGACCGTCAAAAAATTCGTCCGCGCCGGTGCTGCGGCGACGTCCAACCTTCACATCCCAGAAGAATGATCCTGAACCGGAAACAACTCTGCATCATCGGCGGAAGCGCCCTGGGGGCCATCCTCCTCGCTGTCCTTCTCGTTTTCCTCGTCCGCGGATGCCGGAAAGAGGAGACGCCCGTGCCCTCCGGGGATATGGAAGCGGACTATCAGGCCTTCCTGAACGCTACCTTTGATTCCGTCGAGGAGGCGCGCGGCGCGGCGGCCGCCTGGATGGGCCGTTTCATCGCCGTCGGGGATGAGGAAAGAATCGCCGAGACGCAGGCGATTCTCGACTGTTTCCTCCAGATGCAGGATTTCTTTGCCCGGGAGTACCCCTCCGAGCGGAGCTTCCGTTCGCAAATGTCGTTCATGGGGAAGCGCTTTGAGGATAGTCCCTATCCTGTCGTTCGCAACAGCTGGCAGCGGATCAGTTACTGCCGCTGAATCTTGATGACATCCTTGATGACGCGGATCTGCGAGACGACCTTGTCGAGCTCGAGGTTCGACAGGACCGCAATCTTCGCCGTAATCTCAAAGGTGCCCTGCCGCTGGTTCTCGGAGACGTTGAACGAGCGGATGGAGGCCTTGAAACTGTTTACCACTTCCATGATGCGCGTCAGGATGCCGCTGTCGGCCGCGGTCGTGATCCGGAGCGTTACCTGGAAGGTGCCGCCGGCGGGCGCCTCGGCCCAGCGCACCTTCTGGATGCGGTAGGGATAGGCCTCCAGCAGACGGGCGGCGTTCGGACAGGTCATGCGGTGGATCTTGATGCCTTCCGTGCGGCTGACGAAGCCGAAGACCTCGTCGCCGTAGACCGGATTGCAGCAGCGGGCCATTTTATACTCAATGCCCTTGACATTCCGCGCGTTGAGAACGAGGATGTCGTCGCGGGAGGTCGTCACGCTCTGGCGGACCTTCGCCGCTTCGGCCGCCTGGGCCGCCTCGACGGCTTCCCGGTGCCGCTGTTCGGCGGTGAGGATGAAGTCCTTGATGACATTGACATCCAGCTCTTCCCGTCCGATGGCGGCGAAGAAACTGTTCACGGTCGTCAGGCCGTTGTGCTTCATGAAATCGTGGAGCAGCTCGTCGGACAGCTCCAGCTTCCAGTTCTTGAGCCGGCGCCCGAGCAGTTCCTTTCCGTCCGCCGCGGCCTTGACCAGGCTTTCGTTGAGGGCCTGCTTGATCTTGGTGCGGGCCTTGGAGGTCACGACCCAGCCGAGCCAGTCCTGGTTGGGGCGCTGGTTCTTGGAGGTGATGATTTCGACGGAATCGCCCGTAGCGAGCTTTTCCCGCAGGGCGACGGCCTTTCCGTTGACCTTTCCGGCCAGGCAGCGGCAGCCGATGTTCGAGTGGATGTCGAAGGCGAAATCGAGCACCGAGGCCCCTACGGGCAGGATCCGGAGCTCGCCGGCCGGCGTGAAGACGAAAATTTCCCGGGACGGGGGCTGCGGCAGCTCCTCCGGCGCATCGGTGTCCGGATGCTCGAGGGCGGAACGGACGGCGACGAGCCACTTGTCCATCGTCTCTTCCCGCTTGATGCCCTTGTAGGACCAGTGCGAGGCGAAGCCGTTCTCGGCGATCTCATCCATCCGGCGGGTCCGGATCTGGACTTCGAGATAGGCGCCCTCCCGGTTCTTGACCGTGATGTGGAGGGATTCGTAGCCGTTGGGCTTGGGGTTCGTCACCCAGTCGCGGAGGCGTTTCGTGTCGGGCTCATACTCTTCCGTAACGAAGGAATAGACCTGCCAGCACAGATCCTTCTCCAGCTTCGGGTCCTCGTCGCAGTCGATGATGAAGCGGATGGCGAATACGTCGTACACGCCCTCGAAAGGGACTTTCTGTTTGACCATCTTGCTCCAGATGGAGAAGGCGGCCTTGGTGCGGATCTTCAGTTTGTAGCGGATGCCGGCCTCGGAGAGCTTGACCTTCAGCGGCTCAATGAACTCGGACATGAGCTTCTCGCGGTCGCGTTCGGTCGCCTTGAGCTTGTTGGTGATGAGGCGGTACTGCTCGGGCTCGGCATAGCTGAGGTAGATGTCCTCCATCTCGCGCTTCATGTTGTAGAGGCCGAGCTGGTGGGCGATCGGGATATAGAGAAGGAGGGTCTCCAGCACCTTCCTTTCGCGGGAGGACTTCGGGAAGAAGTGCAGCGAACGCATCACCTCCAGCCGGTCGGCCAGTTTGAGGACGGTCACGCGCGGGTCGCGGGAGTACTGGATGATTAGTTTCTTGTATTTCTCCGCCTCTAGACGCGTGTCGCGGGGATTGATGGTCGAAATCTTGTTGAGGCCGTCCACCATCGTGTAGACGCTCTCCTCCAGCCTGAGGCTGCGGATGTCCAGCTCCGGACGGACCCGTGCGGCTTCGTGCAGGAACACGGCCGCCACGCATTCCGGCGGCAGGCCGATCTCGTCGGAGACGATCTTCGCCACGCCGAGGGGATGCTCGATGAAGGGATGGCCATTGCCGCGGACCTCGTCACGTAAGACATCTTCCGCGAGGCTCATCGCCTTGCGGATCTGCTCCTGCCCCTCGGGGCCGTAATTCGGGAACAGTTTCTCTACCGGTTCCATGGCACTACTACTTTAACCTTGCAAAAATAGAAAAAAGCACCGGGCTTTCCAATAGATGCCGATGTCCCGGTGGTACTAGTCCGGCTAATCTGACAGATGCCAGCCCATTCTCTCCGATAGGGCGTTGAGTAATTCCAAATCTTTGGCAGGAAGCAGCAGGTTCCTGGTAACAAGTCCGCTGCCATACATCGGCCCCTCTTGCTCACATAAAACCGGTGCGGGTGCATATAGATCAGGGTACTTATGCAGCGGGGAATACGTCATCTGGCTGGAGGCATCCTTCTTATGAAGATTATACTGGTTTTGTAATCCCAGCCAAAGGTATGCAGGAATCCCCAGACCCTCCTCCAGGCGACGGGCAATATCAGTGGTTATATTCCTCTTTCCATGAATGAGCGCGCTTAAATGCGTTGGCTGCATCCCGATTTGCCCAGCAAAATCCTTCTGTGCAAGACTACGTTCGCGAAGCTCTTCCTTAAGAATCTCTCCGGGATGGACCCTCCCCGCCAGCGTATTCTCACCCAAAACATATACCTTCTTATTTGTTTCCATAATGCGTATTGTCAAGCGTTACTAAAGTCAAAGTAATATGGTCGTCCTCTTCCACAAAGATGAGTCGATGGATTCTCCCTGCTGATAATCTAACGGATGAATAACCCGCCAACTGATATTTCAACTTTTCATAATGAAGGAAACTGTATTTGCTCAGGTCTTCCACCGTCCTCGCCACTTGCATGATGCCTATGGCTCTTTGCAAACCGGCAAAGAGAGATTTGTCACGCTCTATTTCCTTGTACTTTCGGTTTGTACCGGAAGTAATGAGTTCGAACAAATCTTTGTCTTTTACTTGAATAACCATCAGCTCATTCCCTTTTTGCAAAGATAGTGATTATTATTGAAATTACAAATTTCTGGTAACTATTACCAAAAATTTGTTAATTCAGAAAAGCGGGGCCTTTGAGAAAGGGTGGCTGGAAACAGAATAGAATCGCCGGGTTTTAATCTTTCCAGACTTTCAGGTATTGCTGCAGGGCCCACATCTCGTCGCGGAACTTGGCGGCGGCGGTGAATTCGAGTGCCGCGGCGGCTTTCTGCATCTTCCGTTTGGCTTCCTCGGCGGCCTTTTCGACCTGCTGACGGGTCATGCTGCGGATGACGGGATCCTGCAGGACGGCGGCGAGGTCGGCCGTGATGTAGCCCTGGTCGTCGTAGGCCGAGCCGGGGGCGCGCTTGGAGTCGTGGCCGAAGCCGACGGAGATGTTGCCGCTTCCGAGCTCGCTCGGGGAGGGGATATAGGTCGGGTCGTCGTAGGAATTGGCGGCGCTGACCCGGCCGGTGGTGCCGTTGCGGAGGACGGGATTGGCCTCCTCGCGGTGTTCGGGCATGACAAAGCCGCTGATGTGGGACGTGTCCTCCTTGGCGGTGACCAGTTCCTTCATCAGGATGTTGGATCGGGCCGCGACCTGCGTCGGCGTGATGCCGTGGAGCTCGTTGTATTCCATCTGTTTGCGGCGCCGGCGGTCGGTCTCGCGGATGGTTTCCTCCATGGAGCGGGTGATCGAGTCGGCGTACATGATGACGAGGCCGTTGAGGTTGCGGGCGGCGCGTCCGGCGGTCTGCGTCAGGGCGCGGCCGCTGCGGAGGAAGCCCTCCTTGTCGGCATCGAGGATGGCCACGAGCGAGACGGTCGGGATGTCGAGGCCCTCGCGGAGGAGGTTGACGCCGATCAGCACGTCGAACAGGCCGTTCTTGAAGTCTTCGATGATCTCGACTCTCTCGGCGGTGTCGACATCGGAGTGGATGTAGCGGCAGCGGACGCCGTTACGGCCGAAGTAACTGTCGAGTTCCTCGGCCATGCGCTTGGTCAGGGTCGTGACGAGGATGCGCTCGTCGCGCTCGGCCCGGACGCGGATCTCCTCCATGAGGTCGTCGACCTGGTTCTCGGTCGGACGCACCTGGATGGGTGGATCCAGCAGGCCCGTCGGGCGGACGATCTGCTCGATGACGAGGCCTTCCGACTTCTCGAGCTCGTAGTCGGCCGGGGTGGCGCTGACATAGATCCGCTGGCCGGTGATGGCTTCGAACTCGTCGAAGGTCAGGGGGCGGTTGTCGGCGGCGGCGGGGAGGCGGAAGCCGTATTCGATGAGGGTCTCCTTGCGGGAATGGTCCCCGCCGAACATGGCGCGGATCTGCGGCAGGGTGACGTGGGACTCGTCGATGATGGTGATGAAATCGTCGGGGAAATAGTCGATGAGGGTGAAGGGGCGCTGGCCGGGCTTGCGGCCGTCGAAGTAGCGGGAATAGTTCTCCACACCGGGGCAGTAGCCCATCTCCTTGATCATCTCGATGTCGTATTCGACGCGCTGCTTGAGACGCTTGGCCTCGAGCCCCTTGCCGATGGACTCGAAGAATTCCATCTGTTTGACGAGGTCGTCCTGGATCTGGCTGACGGCCTTCCAGCCCTTTTCCTTGGAGGTGACGAAGTTCTTGGCGGGGTAGAGGAGAATCTCCTCGAGCTCCTCCAGGCGCGCGCCGGAGACCGGGTCGATCAGGGAGATGGCCTCGACCTCGTCGCCGAAGAATTCGATGCGGGCGGCATAGTCGGCTCCGCCGAGAAAGACATCGACGGTGTCGCCCCTCACGCGGAAGGAGCCGCGCTTGAAGTCGGTCTCGGTCCGGTAGTAGAGGGCGTCGACGATCTGGTAGAGAAGGCGGGTCATCGAGAGTTGCTGGCCCCGGGTGACCTTGACCGTCTGGTCGTGGAAGTCGTCGGGGTTGCCGATGCCGTAGAGGCAGGAGACGCTGGAGACGACGATGACATCCCGCCGGCCCGACATCAGGGCGCTGGCGGCGCTGACGCGGAGCTCGTCGATTTTCTCGTTGATACTAAGGTCTTTTTCAATATAGGTATCGGTCGTCGGGATGTAGGCCTCCGGCTGGTAATAATCATAGTAGGAAACGAAGTACTCGACGGCGTTGCCGGGGAAGAAAGACTTCATTTCGCCGTAGAGCTGGGCGGCCAGCGTCTTGTTGTGGCTCAGGATAAGGGCCGGGCGCTGGAGCCGTTCGATGACGTTCGCCATCGTGAACGTCTTTCCGGAGCCGGTTACGCCGAGGAGCGTGACGTCGCCGATGCCGCTGCGGAGGGCGTCGCAGAGTCCGTCGATGGCCTGGGGCTGGTCCCCGGACGGAAGGTATGGGGCTTCGAGGTGGAATTTCATTTCTGCTACAAAGGTAGCGAAAAAGTAAAAAAAGCCTGCGAAATGCCGTAAATAGTTGAATAAGTTTTTAAAATAATTTGTTGGAAGAAAAAAAAAGCTTACCTTTGTGGTTGATTGTGCCCGTTAGCGGGCCTTTATGAAAAGGCAGAATAATATTTTAACATTAGTTTTCAATATGAAAGGTATCAAAACTATTCTCGGAGTCCTTGCTGCTGCAACGCTCCTGACTGTCTCCTTCAACGCTTCCGCGCAGGAGAACGCCAACCGCGACGCCGATGGTAACATCGTCCGTGGTGCTTACGAGACCAACGGTCTGTGGGACAACTGGTTCCTCGATCTTGGCGCTGGTTTCAACACTGTCTATGACAATGGTTTCAAGGGTCACGCCGGTCTTGCTACCGAGATCAACCTCGGCAAGTGGATCACTCCGGTTTCCGGTATCCGCTTCGGTTGGCATGGTCTTTCCAATGAGCCGAACGGCGCATGGGACGGCACTGCCCGCGAGCACGTCGCCTTCAACTATTTCCACGGCGACTACATGCTGAACATCTCCAACCTCTTCTCCGGTTACAAGGAGACCCGTACCTGGGACATCATCCCTTACCTCACCACGGGTGTTCTCGTTACTGGTAACGGTGACGGCGAGTTCAAGGGTTATCTTTCCAACTATGAGTATGCCGCTGGTGCCGGTCTCCGCAACGAGTTCCGTCTCGGCAGCCGTTGGAACTTCAACGTCGACCTCCAGTGGCTCGTTGGCGCCGCCAAGAACTACAGCCACCAGGGCCGCTTCATCAACTTCCCTTCCGTCGTCGGTGGCTTCAGCTACAACCTGAGCAAGAAGGCCAACTTCGACCGTCACGACAGCATCACTCCTGTCATCATCCCTCTCCCGTTCACCGAGGATGACTACAACGCCCTCAAGGACAAGTGCGCTGCTCTCGAGAAAGAGAACGCTGCCCTGAAGGACAAGATTGCTGAGCTTGAGGCCCGCGAGCCCGAGACGAAGTATGTTGAGGTCGGTGTTTCCTCCGCTACCATCTACTTCGACATGGGTCAGACCACCGTCAGCGATCGTGAGAAGGCTCACCTCGAGTACTTCGCCAACGAGGTTGACAAGGAGAAGGAACTCGTCGTCGTCGGTTCCGCCGACCTCGGCACTGGCTCTGCCAAGCGCAACGAGTACCTCGCCAACAAGCGTGCTGAGGCTGTCAAGGCTCTCCTCGAGAACGCCGGCTTCAACAATGTCACCGTTGGTGATCCTGAGTATGACATCTTCGAGCCCGCTGTCCGCAGCCGCGTCGCTGTCATCAAGGTTAAGTAAGACTCCTTAAATAGGATATGAAAAGCCGGCCTTCTTTGGAGGGTCGGCTTTTTTTTATTATTATTGCAGTATGAAAACCACAGAGAAAGTCCTTATCTTTTCCGCCCCCTCCGGCAGCGGCAAGAGCACGATCGTGAACCATATCCTCGGGCTGCACCCGGAGATCGAATTCTCCGTTTCCGCCACCTCCCGGCCCCCGCGCGGGCAGGAGCAGGACGGCGTGGAGTATTATTTCCTCAGCGTCGAGGATTTCCGGGCCCGGATCGAGGCCGACGCCTTCGTCGAGTACGAGCAGGTCTATGAAGGCCGCTACTACGGCACGCTCAAGTCCGAGGTGCAGCGCATCTGGGACAAGGGCCATGTCATCGTCTTCGACGTGGACGTCAAGGGCGGCGTGTCGCTGAAAAAGTACTTCGGCGAGAAGGCCCTGTCGGTTTTCATCCAGGCTCCGTCCGTGGAGGAACTGCACCGCCGGCTTGTCGCCCGAAAGACCGATTCGCCCGAGGCCATTGCCGAGCGCGTCGCCAAGGCCGCCGAGGAGATGACCTACGCCCCGCAGTTCGACCGCATTCTCGTCAACGACGACCTCGCCACGGCCTTTGCCGAGGCGGAAGCGATGGTCGACAGTTTCCTCGCCCGGTGAACGTCGCCGTCTACTCCGGCAGCTTCAATCCGCTGCACAAGGGGCACCTCGCCATCATCCGCTTCCTGACCGAGAAGGCGGGTTTCGACATCGTCTATCTCGTCGTTACGCCGCAGAACCCCTTCAAGCTCAAGCACAGCCTCCCGGCCGGCCAGGACCGCTTCGACGCCGCCGTCGCGGCCATTTCCCGCTATCCGGACCTCAAGGTCAAGTTGCTCGACATCGAGCTGAAGATGACCCCGCCGCAGTATACCATCCGCACGCTGGATGCCCTGCGGGCACAGGAGCCGGAGAACGACTTCACGCTCGTTATCGGCGCCGACAACCTGGCGGGTTTCGCGGGCTGGCGTTTCCACGAGCGCATTCTTCTCGAGTACGGCGTCGTGGTCTTCCCCCGGAAGGGCTACCATCGCGGCCATGCCCGGGCGCGGCTCCTGCGGGAGAACCCCGCCTATCGGATCTGCCTGCTGAAGGCCCCGCTCGTGACCATCTCCTCGACGGAGATCCGGCACGGCCTCGCCGAGGGGCGGGACATGTCCGGCTGGATGATCTAATTCCATTCCCATGCATATAGAAACCGAACGCAAATTCCTGGTCCGGGACGACCGCTACAAGGCACAGGCCGTCTCGTTCCACCATATCCGCCAGGGCTATATCGCCCATGATGGCGGCAACACCGTCCGCGTCCGTCTCTGGGACGAAAAGGGCGTTCTGACCATCAAGGGACGCAGTCTCGACGGCATCAGCCGGCCCGAATGGGAAAAGGAGATCCCGCTCGGGGACGCCCTCGACCTCTTCCCCCTCTGCGCCGGCGGCGACATCGACAAGACCCGCTACATCGTCCCCTGCGGAGAAGGCCGGGCTTTCGAGGTGGACGAGTTCCACGGGGAGAATGAGGGGCTCGTGATGGCCGAGATCGAGCTGGGCGCTCCCGACGAGCCTTTTACCCGTCCGGAATGGCTTGGGGAAGAAGTGACGGGAGACAAACGTTTTTACAATTCCTATCTGACGAAACACCCCTTCAAAACTTGGTAAAATAATTTAATAATTGTATATTTGTGTGCTTCAAAGCAAATTACTAATATCCCTATAATATTATGGTATCTTACAAAGAACTTGGCCTTGTGAACACCCGCGAAATGTTCAAGAAGGCCGTTGCCGGCGGTTACGCCATCCCTGCGTTCAATTTCAACAACATGGAGCAGCTCCAGGCCATCATCCAGGCCGCTGCAGAGACCAAGTCTCCGGTCATCCTCCAGGTTTCCAAGGGCGCGCGTAACTATGCCAACCAGACCCTTCTCCGCTACATGGCCGAAGGTGCCGTCGAGTATGCCAAGGAACTCGGCTGGGAGAACCCCCAGATTGTCCTCCATCTCGACCACGGCGACAGCTTCGAGCTCTGCAAGAGCTGCGTCGACATGGGCTTCAGCTCCGTGATGATCGACGCTTCCTCCCTCCCGTACGAGGAGAACATCGCCCTGACCAAGAAGGTCGTCGACTACGCCCATCAGTTCGACGTGACCGTCGAGGCCGAGCTCGGTGTCCTCGCCGGTGTCGAGGATGAGGTTTCCGCAGCGGAATCCCACTACACCAAGCCGGAAGAGGTGATCGACTTCGCTACCCGCACGGGCTGCGACTCCCTCGCCATCTCCATCGGTACTTCCCACGGTGCCTACAAGTTCACCCGTGAGCAGTGCACCCTCGATCCGAAGACCGGCCGTCTCGTGCCCCCGCCGCTCGCTTTCGACGTGCTCCACGAGATTGAGAAGAAGCTCCCCGGCTTCCCGATCGTCCTCCACGGCTCCAGCTCCGTCCCGCAGGAGTATGTCGACATGATCAACGAGCTCGGCGGAAAGCTTCCGGATGCCGTCGGTATCCCCGAGGAGCAGCTCCGCGAGGCCTCCAAGAGCGCCGTCTGCAAGATCAACATCGACTCCGACAGCCGTCTTGCCATGACCGCCGCGATCCGCAAGGTCTTCCACGACAAGCCCGGTGAGTTCGATCCCCGCAAGTACCTCGGCCCTGCCCGTGACGAGATGAAGAAGCTCTACATGCACAAGATCATCAATGTGCTCGGTTCCGACGGCAAAGCCTAGTGGAATCACCAAAAAAGCGGCTTCGGGTTTCTCCCGGAGCCGTTTTTTTGTTTATCTTTGCGAAAACTTATACGTTTTATGAAAAAATATACACTGCTTTTCGTCAGCGGGCTGGTGGCCCTCGCCATCGCGGCCTGCAGTAAGGATGACGGACCGTCCAAGTCCGGCACCGACAACGCCTCCACGGATGAGAACCTTGCGGGCGAGACCGTTACAGTAGGTGACTACAAGAAAATCTTCGTACTCAACGAAGGCCAGATGGGAGCGAATAACGCCACACTGGATTTTCTGCGCTTCTCCGACGGGAAGTATGTCTGGAACGCCTACAACCAGATGAATCCCGAGCTTCCGCTCGGTCTCGGCGACGTCGGCAACGACATCGCGGTAACGGGTGGCGAGGTCTGGATGGTCATCAACAATTCGGGCCTCATCGAGGTCGCGGACGCCCGCAACGAGCGCCATATCGCCACGATCGAGATCCCGACCCCCCGCAGCATCGTCTTTGAGGGCAAGTACGCCTACGTCACTTCCTGGAACGGCGCGGTCCTCGCCTACGGGGACGGCTACAGCGTCGACGCCGCCAACTCCAAGAATCCCAAAGGCGTCGTCTACAAGATTGACATCAAGTCCCACAAGGTCCTCGGCAATGTCGAGGTCGGCTACCAGCCCGAAGGCCTCGCCGTCTATAACGGCAACCTCTACGTCGCCAACTCGGGCGGCATCTCCAGCCAGCTCGCCCCGGCCTATGCCTACGACTATACCGTCAGCATCGTCAGCCTGAGCAGCTTCAAGCTGACGGAAACCGTGGAGGTCGCCCCGAACCTCAAGTCCGTCTTCTCCGACGGAAAGGGCACCATCTACGTCACCACCCTCGGCAACTACAGCAACGTCCACTCCGGCCTGTATGCCTTCTCCGCCGCGGCTCCTAAGAGCGTCTCCCGTGTGCAGGGAACCGGCGCAATCGCATACAACGGCTCCGTCGCCGCGGTCAATGGCACCAAGGTCTATGTCCTCGGCAACGACACCGAGTTCGACTGGAACGCCAAGACGCACGACTGGTATATCTGGTCGGTCGAGGAAGGTACGGTGACGGATGAGAAGCTGGATCTCAGCGGCATCAATCCCTATGCCGCCTTCTCCGTCGGCAGCCAGCTGATCGTCAGCGACGCCAAGGACTATGTCGGCCCCGGTTCGGTGACGATGTTCGACCTTACCAGGAATGCCAAGCTCTGGACGGTGACTGCCGGCGTCTGCCCGGGCCACTTCGCCATCTGGAACTGACACGCCCGTGTCCCTTCTGCTTTCCGTCTTTTCCGCCGGTCTTCTGATCGGCCCGGGACCGGTATGCGATACCCTTTCCATTCCCGCCGCCAGTATTGTCGTGCGTAAGGAGGCGCCGCCGAGTGCGCGGGTTTCGGGTGCCGCATTGGCTTTCTGTGCCTCCGCGGCCGATGCTGTCCGGACCTTCACCGGGCTTCAGCTCAAGGATTACGGCGGCGTGGGCGGTCTGAAGACCGTCAATGTCCGGAGCCTCGGCAGCCAGCATGTCGGCGTCTACCTGGACGGCATCGCCATCGACCAGGCGCAGAACATGCAGGTCGACCTCGGGCGCCTTTCGACCTGGAGCCTTCGGGAAATCAGCCTCTACAACGGCCAGAAGAACGATCCGCTGCAGACGGCCAAGGAATACGGGTCGGCCTCCGCCCTGCATTTTACGACGGCGGCACCCGGGGAAAACCGCCTGCGGGCGCGTGTATCCGGCGGTTCTTTCGGCAGTTTCTCGGGCGGCCTGCTGCTGGAGCGGTGTCTCGGAGACCAGTGGTCCCTCCGGACCTCCGCGGAGTATACCCGTACGGACGGTAACTATCGCTACCGGCTCAGCGGCTACAGGACCGGCGAAGAAGGGGAGTGGAAGCGCTTCGATTCGACGCTGGTAAGGGAAAACGGCGACCTTCACAGCCTCAAGGCCGATGCCGAACTCTTTTATAGCGCCGCTTTCCGGGAGGGGCGCATCGGGGTGCGCTACTATGGCTCCGAACGGGGCTTCCCGGGGCCGGTCGTGCGCCGGGCCGATCCCTTCCCCCTGAGCGCCGACCGCCAGAAAGACCACGCGCTCTCCCTCCAGGGCCAATGGAATTTCGCCACCTTCGGACGTATCTACGAACTGACGCTCCGCGGGAAGCTCTCCGATGACTATACCCGCTATGAGACGCACCCGGAGCGCAATCCGATGGCGCTTCCCTACGATAACTACTATCGCCAGCTGGCGGGCTACCTGTCCGTCTCCCAGCGCCTCAGGCTCGGAGAATTCGACCTGTCCCTGGCGACGGATGTCCAGTACAACCGGCTGGATTCGGACGCCGGGCAGTTCGTCCGTCCCACCCGTCTGACCACCTATACCGCCGCGGCGCTCACCTGGAGCCCGGACTCTTTTCGCGCCAGCGCCAGCCTGCTCCATACCTTCGCGGCGGACCGTTTCGACCGCGAGGCCGGCGGTTTTACCCGCGAGAATACGTCCCGCAGCGTCTTTTCACCCTTTGTCCGCCTGGAGTATCTCTTCCGGAAGCATTTCTCCCTCAGCGCCTTCGCCAAGCGCTCCTACCGGATGCCGACTTTCAACGACCTCTATTATACTTTTATGGGAAATGCCAGCCTGCGGCCCGAGGATGCCCGCCAGGTCAGCGCCGCCGTTTCCTATCATTCCGGCGACCGGGCCCGTCCGGACCGTCCCTGGCAGGTCCAGGCGCGTGCGGAGGCCTACCACAACCGCGTGCTGGACAAGATCGTCGCCCTGCCGACGGCGAGCCAGTTCCGCTGGACCATGCTCAATTTCGGCAAAGTCGACATCGACGGTGCGGAACTGGAGGGTGAGATCGTCATTCCACGGCCTGTCCGTGGAATCTCTTGGGGAGTGACCGCCCGTTATACCTACCAGCGGGCCATAAACCGGCTCGAACCGTACGCCGGGAACCAGATTCCGTATATTCCGCTGCACAGCGGAACAGTGTCGGCTGTCGTGACCTGGAAAGGATGGCGGGCCGACTGGACCAGTAGCTTTACGGGCCTTCGCTACAGCACGGCGGTCAGTACGCCCGACTACGAGGTTGCGCCCTTCTCGCTGAGCGACTTCCGGCTCGAAAAGAGGCTGTCCGTCCGCGGCGGGGAGTATACGTTCCGTCTGAGCCTCAACAACGTCTTCGGCTCCCGCTATGAGGTCGTTCAGCACTATCCGATGCCGGGCCGGCACCTGATAACCGGGGTGGAATTGTCGTTTTAACCATTATTGGGTATTGAAGAGGCGGGGGATTCTCCGTACCTTTGCGGCGTTAAACAGATTGAACCATGGAAGAACATCATAACGGACATTGCCATTGCCACGATCACGAGCACGAGCATTGCCATTGCCACGAACATGAGCACGAGCATTGCCACTGCCACGAGAAGGAGCATCACCACCATCACCACGAAGAGGGCGGAACCAAAGAGACCCTTGTCCGGATCGGCGTCGCCGTCGGGCTGCTGATTGCGGCGGCGGTCGTAGAGCATACGCAGAATCTGCCACTGTGGGCCCTCCTGCTGGTCTACCTGATCCCTTACCTTGTCGTCGGCTGGGATACGCTGAAGGAAGCGGCGGAAGGCCTGGCCCGCGGCGAAGCGCTTGACGAGCACTTCTTGATGAGCATCGCCACCCTCGGCGCGCTCGGCATCGGCTTTTTCCCGGGTGTGGAGCCGCAGTTCGCGGAAGGCGTTTTCGTCATGCTCTTTTACCAGATCGGCGAGCTTTTCGAGGGGATTGCCGAGGGCCGTTCCCGCAAATCCATCGCCCACCTGATCAATATCCGACCCGACAGTGCCTGGGTCGAACGGCCCTCGTCATTCCACGGCTCGTCCGTGGAATCTTCCGAGATCGTCAAGGTCCATCCCGACGAGGTCGCCATCGGCGAGGTTATCGTCATCCGCCCCGGCGACCGGGTCCCCATGGACGGGGTTGTTGTCGAAGGCGAAAGCAGCCTCGATACCGTGGCGCTGACGGGCGAGAGCGTGCCCCGCGGCGTCAAGGCCGGCGATGAGATCTTCTCCGGCTGCCTCAACCTCAGCGGGCTTCTTCGGGTCAAGGTGACCAAGGCCTTCGGCGAGTCGACGGCCTCCCGCATCCTCGAGCTGGTGGAGGAAGCCGCCGACAAGAAAGCCGGCAGCGAGCGCTTCATCACCCGTTTCGCCAAGGTATATACCCCGATTGTCGTCGGCGCCGCCGTCATCCTGGCCCTGCTGCCGCCGCTTCTGCTCGGCTGGAGCACCTTCCCGACCTGGCTCTATCGCGCCCTGATGTTCCTGGTGGTCAGTTGCCCCTGCGCGCTTGTCATCAGCATTCCGCTGTCCTTCTTCGGCGGCATCGGCGGGGCTTCCCGCCGCGGCATCCTCGTCAAGGGCGCCAATGTCCTGGAGTCCCTTGCCCGCACCCGCACGGTTGTTTTCGACAAGACCGGTACGCTGACCCACGGCGTCTTCGAGGTCACGGCCGTCCATCCCGAGAAGATCGCCGAGCGCGAGCTGCTGCACCTGACGGCCCATGTGGAACGTTTCTCGACGCACCCCATAGCGGCATCGCTCCGGGCGGCCTATCCCGAGGAATCGGACCACTGCTCCGTCGCCGACATTACGGAAATCGCCGGCCAGGGCATTCAGGCGACCGTCAACGGCATGCGCGTGAGCGTCGGCAACGAAAAGCTGATGGAAGCCGTTAGCGCCGCCTGGCATCCCTGCCACAAGGTCGGAACCCTCATCCATGTGGCCATTGACGGCGAATACGCTGGCCATATCGTCATCTCCGACCGCATCAAGGAGGACGCCGCTGAGGCCGTCGCCGCGCTTCGTAAGGCCGGCGTGTCGCAGACCGTCATGCTGACGGGCGACAGCGAGGAAATCGGCCGGGCCGTGGCGGAAGAAATCGGCCTGGATGCTTTCCAGGCGGGCCTGCTGCCGCAGGATAAGGTAGAGCGCGTCGAGCGCCTGCTGGCCGCGAAACCCGCCGGCAGCGCACTTGTCTTTGTCGGGGACGGCATCAATGACGCGCCCGTGCTGACCCGCGCGGATATCGGTGTGGCGATGGGCGCTCTCGGCTCCGATGCCGCCATCGAAGCGGCGGATCTCGTGCTGATGGACGACAAGCCGTCGAAGCTTGCCACGGCCGTCCGCATCGCCCGCCGCACGCTCCGGATCGCCCAGGAGAACATCTGGCTGGCCATCGGCATCAAACTGGCCGTGCTGGTGCTCGCCGCCTTCGGCATTGCCACGATGTGGCTCGCCGTCTTCGCGGACGTCGGCGTCACGGTCCTCGCCGTGCTCAACGCCATGCGCGCGCTGCGGTAATAGTCTGGGGGAAGGCGGATTGCTCCGGACAGATTGGGCACGGATACGGCGTTTTCCGTGCAAGAAATATCACCATCTCGACGCTATTTCCGCCAACTGATTAAAGATATCTATGTTTGACTGAAAAGGACCGGGCTGGTAGGTATGGGACCGCCACTGTCTGGATAGTTTTTCCACCACACTCTCCGCCTGTCCTTTCACGATATCCTGAAGCGGGACGATCCTGTCCAGGGACGGCTGCCTCAAGGCATCCTTGACAGCTTGTCCAAGATACCGGATATCCCTGTCAGACTCTATCAGGCGGAAGATTTCGCTGGTACCGCCGGACTGGATGTCCTTCTCCGTA
Organism: uncultured Bacteroidia bacterium; assembly: GCA_902768665.1. GTDB lineage: Bacteria > Bacteroidota > Bacteroidia > Bacteroidales > UBA932 > Cryptobacteroides. Next base: position 44,225 of record CACXMA010000012.1, read on the forward strand.
AACAGCATGGTTTCCGTATCTGCCAGGCTGCACTTGTTCCACAGTCCCGGATGCTTCGCCAGGGTCCGGATGGAAGTGTAGATGACCAGTTCGGAGAAGAAATCGCTGTAAGCACTCCGGTAACGTTGGTGAATGCGTGCAGGATGCTGGTATCCTTGCAATCCCTTTATATCGTCCGGAATCCCGTCCATCCCCAGGACATAAAGGCTGTCATAATCGACGAGAACAAGGGAACCATCGGGGCGGACCAGAATATTACCATGCTGAAGGTCGCCGTGCGAAATGCCCTGTTCGTGCAGTTCCCGTGTCATTTCCATGAATGAAAGGGCAAGCCTTTCCAGTGCCGCAGGGCGTGAGAGGTTGTCAGCGATGTACTTCTTCATCGGCCTGGCATCCACCCAGTCCATCAGAATGACCGGCTGAGGCCCTTTCGTCGTGAGAATGGCGTTCTCGCAGTACTTGTAATCCACAAAATACGGAAGGTCAAAACCCCTGATCCGGTCGGCGATGGTTTTCAGATACTGCTGGACTGTATCCACCGGCGTGTGCCAGCAGCGGACCGCGTATTTGCGCTTTGCCGTCTCATAAGGGTACACCACACAGAACCCGCCGGCGTATCTGAGCAGCCTGCCGTTCTTCTGCACGGGATGTCCTCCCCGCAGTTCGGGTGCTTTAACCATCTGCGGCACCACGATGGCGGCGGAATAATCTTCAATGCTGGCTACCATACCCATTCCTCCTGCCGTTTAAAAGCTTCATCATGATGCTCGTCCGTAACAACGACCATGGTGGTGTCATCGTTGTGCATACCGTCCTTTCGCCAGTACTGGACCAGAATCTTGAACTCGTCGGCAGACTCTACGCCCAGCAGTTCCCGGATACGGAGGCGCTCTTCCGTTTTTCCTTTGATGGACGCCAGGAATGCGCCCAGCGCATCGGTAACCAGCAGTAGCGTTTTCTTCGGTTCTTCAGGGAGATGCCATTCTCCTGACACGGTCCTCACTTCGCCCTTGCCGGTTTTGTCCGGGTTGGAATCAAAGTAGTCCGGATAGTTGTCAAAGTGGTCCATCGAGGAGTAGATCTCCTTGATATGGTCTCCTTCCAGTTCCACCAGGCAGCTGTCCCCGAGGACATCGCAGGTCCACTTGCCTTCGGTTCCTAAGCGGAGTCCTGCCAGTGTGGCTCCAGCTGAAGCACCGGTTGCCAGCATATTCTCGGACCGCCACGGATCCCTCCCAAGGGCACGCCACTCTGCCAGCCTTTTCTGGACCTTTTCCATCCAGAACGGAGCCAGGGCCTTCACGTTCTCCCGAGTTGGGAACCAGTCCCTCTCCGCTGTATACCGGTCGGCAAGGATCTCCGCCCAGTACTTCGGGAAGAGGGACTGGCTCATTCCGTCGCTTACAGCCACAGACCGCGTTGCGGGATTGATGCTGAAACGGTCCTGGCAGTCGGCTTCGGATTCGGCTTCCTTTTGCGTTATGAAGGCACGCACTCTCATTACCTGATGTCTCCCAATCCTTTGCTCGAACCGAAATCAATCAGGGAAACAAGCTGGACACCGTCCGCCTCGAAGATGCAGCCGCGGGAACCGTCTTTCAGCGGGAGATCGTTCTTGGCAGCGGCAGCGGCGTATGCCTTGGGCACTTCGCTGGAGATATTGAAGATGAAGCGGGCTTCGTCGGAGCTGCCTTCCTGCACCTCCGACGGGAACACCAGGTTGGCACCGGCTTTCTTGATCAGGGCGTTGAAAAGGAGCACATTGCCGTCTTCGCACTGGAGGTCCATCAGCTGCCTGGCCACCCGGGCGGTCTCCTCCATGCAGTCTTCCACGGTCTTGTAGTCGTAGTACGGCGCTCCGTCAGAGATATTGATGACTACGGGCGCGGGGTGTCCGGGCTTGTCGGTCATCCACTTTTCGATGAGGGCTTTGGCCATTTCAAAGGCTCCTTTCATGTTGGTGGCGCCGTCCTTGGTGATGGGCTCCACCCACACGGGCATCTTATAGGGAATCTCCACCAGGCCGCCGGCACCGTCGCTCTGTTTCTTCATCAAGTCGTCAATACGCAGGGGCTTGGCATCCAGGTCCTTGAGGTAGCCGGAGCACAGCTCGTGGACGTAATTGTCATAACCGATGACGGAGATGAATGCGCGGTTTTTTGGGCTTTCGCCGTCGAAGTTGCGCTGGATGAGGGTGTTGATGACGCGGTTCACGGCCTTGGAAGCGAACTCGCTCTTGGTCATGTTGTCGTCATACTTGCTCATCATGGAACCGCTCTGGTCCAGAAGGATAATCAGCAGGCCGGGCGTGGCGCTGCTCCATTGCATTTCGTAAGGGTCCATAATTTTATCTTATTACTACGGTTATAGATATGCTTCGAAAACGGTCGCCGCTGAATGGTTGGAATGCGGTCTTAATCTGCTCAATCCTTGTGTCAATCCATTCCTTCTGGGCGTCGTTATGGACGGGGATGAGGAGGGTGCCATGCCGCTCGTCAGATGAGGCCTTGGCATCGGACAAAACAACCAGCATTCTGGGTGATTCGGGGTATGTTTCGGCAATGAACTTATCCCACTGTCTTTTAAGGACAAAGGCTTGTGTATTGGCTGTACCGGGGAAGTGATGGTCCCAGGCTTTGAGAAACCATTCTTCGGCCTTGTCCGGATCTTTCTCCACATTCCGTCCAGTGAGGTAATAGTTGCCGATAATCCACTGGGCATGGCCGGCGCTTCGTCCTTCTTCACGTAATCTTTTATACAGTTCATTAATCTCCATTGGCATATTGTTTAGTCGTTCACACATTTATAATATCCATAGCCGGTGGATGTTTTGCTCACGCAAAAACAATCGGCACTGTAATGGTCATTGAATACCTCCAGGATGTCATCCAGGTCACTTTTAGGGAGGTCTTCCAGGAGTCTGTAGTTTGCATAGCCGTCGGTAAAGTAATGAGTGTCATCCGGATCATACTCTTCCAAAGTAGCATCTCGGCCGATAGGAATGTCTATGTTGTTGAAAGAATCGTGGATGGCAATCCCATTGGGGATAACGCGCCAATGCTCTTCCAGTCGAAGGAGATGAGGGTCATAAGCGCAGACAAAACGAAAGGCTGCCGCAAGCACGTTTGCCGCGCTTTGAAAAGGTTGATTAACAATGAGTTTGTAATGCATTAAAAACAATAGTTGTTGTTTATTCGGGTGCAAAGATACCGGCCACTTATGCAAAAAGGCCGCACAAGTGCGACCTTATAATAATCTATTGTTATAATTATTCCCTCTTTACATGTTTGAAATGTAAGTTAAAATCTCCGGCTCGACAATCTCTCTGAATTCCGGTCTAGGGACTCCGTTACTACCTCTCATGCGTATACATAGTACTTTCAAATCTCCTTTTACCAGGAGTTTAAAGAAGACCTCAGCAGGAGTCTTCTCCGCTTTGCCCTTTTTGTGAGTAGTCGGGTATTTCGCTGGTAATGAATGGGTATTATTATTTCTATAGCGTTTATCGTCAGTTTCAGGCCCCCAGGATTTTTCTATGGTAAAACCGTAATCTAGAAGTGCATCAATTATTGGCAGACCGACGCCTACGGCGAAATCTACTTGGGACTTCTTGACAGCATAAACCGCTGGTTCAAGTACATGCTTTTGAATGTAACTGTTGAGCGTTTTATCTCTAGCAAGATTAATCTTTGTCTCCTGCCATGTGGCAGTCTGCCATGGGCAAATTTCAATGGCAAAAGGAAGACGTTTTTCATCGGGGTGTTTTTTCCTGGGATAGGCATCCACAAGCCGATCAAGATACTTCTTGCGCCCTTCCCACCACACCCTGCCCTCCGGATTATAGGAATTCTCATCCAGAATGGGAAAACCCTTTGCGAAAGACGAATAACCGTTAGGAATTCGCTTTTTTGTATTTTCTCTTGAGAATAGTGACTCGTGGCCTTCTTTGTAGGCAGGGTTGAGGTTGATCATCACAACCGAACAACAATCCGGATTACCCCAGAAGGGTTCAGGCATCGTTCCGAAGTACTCTTTGGTAAGAAGTCCTTTCCCCTCTTTTTGTATTGCAAGGAAGGCGTCATCCGTTTCAAGACCTCTGTCTTCAATAGACCATCTATTTAAAAGATCGTCACAGTGTTCAAAGAACGATTGAATATCCATATTAACGAGATAATGGTTATTAACAGTGTGTTGATGATGTTATTTAAATAGATTATACTCACTCATCTTATCTGGATAGTTAATAAGACGAATTCCCATTCCGATTAAGTCACCAATTGTGTAGTTGGTACATTCCACATTGGGATGAACGCGAAAAGTTCTTATGTCAGCCTTATGATGGTAATAGCATAGTTGCTTCAATCTAAGAAGGTTGTCTTCCGTTATCTGGTCTTTTGACTGGTTAAAGAAATTGGTTATCTTTTCAATTTCATAAACCTCCATCTCTTCGGTAATAACATTGAAATTGTCGAAAAAGAAGAGGGCTCCGGTCGCATAAATATATGCTAGCCGATCCTTATCAATGTAGGCCTTTTGCTGCAGGTCAGAATAAAAGGGTAAAAGATCTTTCAGAGAAGAAACAGCCGACTCTCTCCTTTTCTTTTCTTCTTGCGTCTGAGTCATAATAATACTAGCTTCTCTTCTGATATTATCCGCGGTCAATGCCTTATTCGCATTTTCCTTTATCTTGTCAATAGGTTTGAAATAACTCATAACGTCAGTGGTATTAAGATCTGATACTGTTTACTCACAAAGTTATAAAGAATAATCGAGATTTAGTGTTTATGACAGAGGCTGCTTACTGCAACAACCATCTGAACTCCAACTCCTCCTGGGCCTCGGGATATCCCAGGTCGGCGAAAATGTGAAGGATGTCAAGGTCGGCCGATTCTTTGAAAACCATCATATAGGTGTCGGTAAGGGTCTTGCTCATCGAACGAAGGTAATGGATAAGAGTCGTCCGGACTGTATTCAGCTCTTCTTCGGGTTCGTTAAAAATTGCCTGGTCGCAGACGGGGCCATGCAGGAGAACAGGAATAATACGATTGTCATCGTCTTCATCTATGTATTCTTCCATTCGGTATAGGCGGAAATTCGTGCTTAGACCGATATAGGAAAGGACAAGGGCATCGGTATTGCCGCCATCGGCAAGCGATTTCAGGTCTTTGTACGCTATTCCGCTTTCCTGCAATGCCTTGCAGACATACCAGTAGTTGTCGTGACTGGATCCGCATGCGCGAATAATATCGGTCAATGTTTCAGCTGTGCAGGGTTTGTTATGTACATTTTGCTGTTCCCAAGTTTGAATATAACTCATGCTAAAATGAATTGTTTTAAATTGATAATTAATGAATTAATGTTTTTAATGATGCAAAGATAGCTGCGGCTTATGCAAGAATGCCGCATAAGTGTTTTTCTTGTTACTATTGAAATACTAATACTACAACATTTTGATTATCAATAATTTAAAGAGCATGCGGGCTGAAAATGATTTTATCAATCATTCTCTCAATCAGATATTTCGCTGGATTTTTTGCCGCCGCGAAGATATAAAAAAAAGTACCGAGCCGAAAATATTTTTTTCGGAGCGTTCAGTAACCGCCAGAATGATTATCTTTGCAAAGACACGGAAGACAATCGGACAGCCGGATCAATCATGGATCATCGCAGATTAACGCGTTTGGCAGATGTTATAGCCATGAGTCCTGAGGGGGCGAAAAAGGAAGGCCTTTCCTTCTTTAAGGAAGGGCTTTGGGTTCTTCATGCGCAGTTCGGTACAGGAGTGATTGTAAAACTGGAGGAACAATGTGCCATGGTCCAGTTTGACGCAGGTATCAAACGATTCTTCTTGAATTCCGACAAACTGTCTCCTCTGGACATTAATGACGTATTCTTCTATCAGGGCTTTCAATATCGCAGACAGGCGGACGTGGATGAGCTGGAGCTTGTCGGAGTGGCAAACCCTTCTGCCAGTAAAGCCGTTATTCCTGATCACCTGCACATAAACGGGAAAGACTACCCGATAACGGCCATCGGAGAAATGGCATTTGCGAACATGAAAAGGCTGACAGATGTAACCATTCCAGCCACCGTTGTGAAAATTGCTCCGCTGGCCTTTGTCGGGAGTGAGCATATCAGGCAAATCAGGAGTGAATCCAGCGGCCGCGAAAAAGTTTCTTTCATAATGAACGAACTGGACCTTTGGGGTATCCTGCCCAATCCGGAAAGAAAGGTCCCGTTCATTCCTTGCCGGTTTGAAGAAATCCGTTTTTACCCGGGATTTATGGACGAGAGGCAAAAGATTCCCACCTTCTATTTCCTTGTGAGGCAAAAAGGTCTCTGGGGCATCATCAGCAAGACGGGACATCAGCAGGCCCCCTGCATCTATGACGCCCTCTCTCCCAAAGAAGATGGGCGTCTTTGCATCGGCTTTGAATATCGGCAAGGGAACAGGTCCGGGCTGATTGATGCGAAGGGCAAAGAAGTTGTCATCGAGCGGCACGAGCGTCGCTGACGGCTAATGCTTCTCTTCTACCCTTGAGGCTTCAAACCAGTTTCCGTCGTCAATGATGGGGCTGATTTTCTTGGTGGCTATCTGCTTGTTGATGACTTCTACCAGAGAGTAAGACTTGCAGAAGAAGTGCAGGTCAAAGTCTTCCGGCGGGATGAAGGTTTTATCCGTGTTGGAGAACTCGGACAAGTATCTTAGCGCGAAGATATGTATCAGGGAATCTTGTAAAACGCGGCCTACGGCAAACCATTCCATTGTATAGGTCAGACCGTAAGGTTCTAATTCAAGGATGTCATTCATCAAAGTCTTTCCATTCCCATCCTCGCAGTGATGCCGGAATCGGATGACGGTATTCTGTTGGATGGCGTGTGTGATGAGGCCCAGGTTTTCGTGTGAAAAGCGCTGGCTCAGGAGGACGCGACTTTTCATGGCCGGCATTTCGGTGACGGCGTTGTTCAGCACCAGGGCATCCACCAAAGTGCTGCGGATGCTTCCGTACTCCGAGAATTCTTCCTCGATGTAATACTTGTTGTCCCTGCGGTCACAGGTGATCTCAATGTTGAATTCCTCCCGGATATCATTGATGTTCTGGAAGAACGTCCTCTTGGGCCAGTCCTTGCCGTCATCGTTCAGGGCGGAACGCTTCCACTTACGGTTGATTTCTTCGTAAGTGATACCGTTTGCACTCCGGATGGTGTCAATCAGCCAGATATAACGTCTGATGAGGCCTTTTGCCATGATTTATCTCCATTTGCTGGCGTAGCCGCCGAAATCTTGATATACGTAATGCCAACCGTCTTCCATAATCACGTGTACGGTATTGCCCTGCCAATAGGCATTCTGGACGTGGCCACAGGGAATATTGTTGAGGTTTTTACTGTGGTGAGTGTCAGACCAAAGGCTCACGGATGTTGTGGTAAAGGTACACTGACCTCTGTTTATATACTCAGAAGGAAACATATTATTCCGTTATTAATTATAGTGACTTGTACAAAAATAATAAGAATATTGCAGGTTTTACAACATTCTCACATAAACTTGCCGCCTGGCATCCCTGCCGCAAGGTCGGGACGCACATCTGGTAAATGTTAGGGGGAACTACAGGACGACAATCATCGTCAGGCCGTTGCGCTCGCCGGCGACATAGCGGGTCTCATCATCGGAGCCGGCGCGGCGGAAGCGGTCGAGATAGAGCGGGCGGCCTTTCTGGAGCTGTACGCACTCGAAGCTGTCTCCGGGCCGCAGGCTGGAATTGACGGATTCCCTGACGACAAAGCGGCGCTCGCCGAGGTATTCCACCGTGATGATCCGGTCCGGCATCCATCCAAGCCGGAGCCGGGTCCCGGGCGTTAGGGAGTACGAGACGACGGACTCTCCGCCGAATTCTTCCGACTCGACCGGGCTGCTGGCTTTCAGCTTGGCGCAGAAGTCTTTCCACCCCTCGCTGCCGGCATAGCGGGACAGCACGTCGAGCGTGCGCAGGGAGATGGCGTCCGTGCCGCGGGAGGAGTAACCCCAGAGGCGCTCCAGCGTGCTTTCGGAGAGATGCTCGTGGAGGGTGGCGTCGATAGCGTCGACCAGTGCGATGAACCCGTTATGGGTTGCCGGGGGACGGCCGAAAGCCGTCTCCACGCGCTGCCGCAGCACCGCCACTTCGGGTCTGTTTACAGAAATTGACATTGCATGACAAAGATAAAAACAATATCTTTGTGCAACAATGTCTTTTTATGTCAGAAATCGTCAGTGAAACGCTCCGTGAGGTGACAACCAGCCTGGATGACGGGCAATACCGCATCGTTTCCACGCTGAAGGAAGGGCGTCTGTATCTCGCCGAGAAGGCGGGAAAGCGTTTTGTACTGAAAACAGATAAGGGAGCCAAGGGCCTGGAACTGCTCAAGCGGGAGTATGAGATTGCGCTCCGCCTGCAGCATCCTTTTATTGCCTCGGCCCTTGCCTGGGAGGAAAGCACACCTGTCGGCCCGGCCGTCGTCATGGAATACATCCGTGGCCGGAATCTCGCGGAATATCTTCGTGAAAGACCTTCCCTGGAGGCCCGGAAGCGGGTTTTCGGGCAGCTGCTGGATGCCGTCGGGGCCATGCATCGGCAAAGTGTCATCCATAATGACATTAAACCTGACAATATCCTCATCACCGAGACCGACAATGACGTCAAACTCATCGACTTCGGTTTTGCCGACGCCGATGTGCATATTCTGGAAAAAGGTCTGGGTGGAACGCGGCAATACGCCTCTCCGGAACTTCTGGCGCAGCAGGAAACGGACGCGCGCAGTGACATCTATTCCATCGGCCGCCTGATGCGGGATCTTTTTCCGGGGAGGTATGGCCTGATCGCGCGGAAATGTCGTCGAGCCGATCCTGGCAAAAGATACCGGAATATCGATGCTTTAAAATATGCCTGGACACACCGGAAAAGGCCGCTGTGGATTGTCAGTTTCCTTCTGCTTGTCGCTCTTGCGCTTGGATTCCATTATCTTCTCTCTCTTCCGACTAAATCCGAGCCAGTCATCTCTGCCATCAACCATACACCGGAGAGTATCTTCCGGATCGATTCCGCCGAGGAGACGCCTCCGGAGCCAAGGAGGGCAGAGCCTTCGCCTGCCTGCGAAACTGTGACAACGGAACCGGTGGTCGTGCCCGAGTTAAGTAATGCTCTGTCAGGAGCTGAAGCCGCACTTCGCCAAGCCTGGGAAGACGCTTACAACATGGTTTGCATGGAGATGGACCAGGCAGGTTTTCGCGAATTCCTTCCTATCCATGTCGATTACGGGACTTATGAGGTCGACCCTATTTACCGCGAGATCTCGGAAGGCCTCTCACCGGATGACTTTAAGACCCTTTTCTCCATGAACGCAGCCATGGACTTGGACTATTCCAATCGCTTGTACGCCAAATATGGCACACTGCCGTCGTTAGACGATGAATCCATTGATCTTCCGGAAGAAGAATTGAGATACTACCGGCATCTGGTCGCCAACTTCAAGAAGTTTTCCCCATACTTGAAATAAACGGGATTACAACGAAGAGTTTTGCAGGCGAAGCTATAATCCCACCGACCGCGTAGCTGAGCTCGCAAAAAGACATTAAATGACAACTTGCCTTTCGCGGGCGGGTTGTTATTTTTGTAAAACTAACCTTACAATAATTATATGGGACTTCTAAACAACATTAAGGATGCTTTCAACAAGGCGGAATTCACAGTCGCTCCTAATAAGAAGTTGAAAACCATCTCAGCAGAATTCAAAAAGGCATTTGACCTTACACTCGTATTCTACAAGGGCGTCCAGATTGCCGATCCGGAACTTACTCTAAACCAACTGGGTAAGAAAACGACCAAGGAGGTCAATACCACTGCCGATGGTATCAAGATTAAGGGCAGTACCAAAGTAGGCCAAGCTGAAAAGAGTTTCGACAAAGCTTTCGGTGTATCCGTTCAAATTAAGGACAAATCTGGCAAGGTGCTCGTTCCCAATGAAATTACTATTGGTCAGGCAGCCCGTGGCGAATACAAATAGGTTGGATATATCCTTGGACACGGCTTGAAAAGCGGTTTCTTTATATGCCGAGGATAAAGGCACAACCGCTGACCAGAACTGTTCCTTCATGGCCGCCCCACTGTTCGGAAGAACAGAAGGCCTGAAATCTTGTATAGGACAAATGTCATGACACTTATAAACATAGCTTATTCGGACGTACAGCAGTTTTTTGAAGTAAATAAAGAATTGTTGTTCAATGAAAGGGACCTCCAGATACATTTGGCTACTTTTCTACGACAGATTGGTCATTACGATGATGTCGATGTGGAATATTATGTTCCGCTATCTGAACTAAAGGGTTACATTTGGAATAATGAACTACGAATGGATGTTCTATTGTGCAAAGGAAGAGAATTCTTGCCCATAGAACTTAAGTACAAGACCAAAACCGTCCGCAAGAAACTCCCCCGTTTTGGTGAATCGGTTGCAGAGGCGGTTGAAGTGATGAAGAATCAAGGAGCACAGGATCTTGGTATGTACGATTTCTGGAAAGATGTGCGCAGGATCGAGATTGTCAGGAACAGATTCAGCAACATCAAGAATGGCCTTGCTGTCTTCGTGACAAACGACCCTATGTACCTGCAGCGCGGACGTGAAAAATCAAATCACATCAAGTTGAGCATGGATGAAGGCGGTCATGATAAGGAAAAGCATTGGCTCAATAAAGATAGTTATTGCTGCAAGACACATCCAGACTTTGAGGTCGAAAAAGAATACTCAATTCACTGGGATTCTCGTGATGTCGAAGGTGTCCAATATTACTTCACTATTGTCATCGTTTAAACAAGTCTTTTAATCTTCTTATATTAATTAAATACCAAAGTCATTATGGCAGAACTCAAAATTGACGGCCGAATGAAGGTTAAGACCCTCAAGGCCAATTTTAAGAAGAACTTCGGCAGCTCCCTGCGCGTTTACAAGAGCGTTACCTGCAAGGGAGCTATGGCTGATGAGGATGCAACTCTCGCTTCCCTTCGCGCTGAAGGCGCAAAGGGTGGTGAACTTACTGTGGGCGGTAACAAGACCGTCGGCAAGTTCGAAGAAGAATTCGCCGCAACTTGGGGCATCGGTGTACAGGTAGCCAATGCCGACGACAGTAAGCTCGCTGACAACAAAGTGACCCTTGTCGCCGCTGGAAAGTAATTACCTTCTCATATTAACCCGGAGGGGTGGAGACATCCTTCCGGGTTCCATTTTAGATTGGTAATATTCCGATAATAAGCATAAAAATCCCCGGACTAAGCTTTTCCCTTAAAAGGACAGTCGGCGTTAGAGCTCTCAAGCAGAAATTGGCCCACAAAACTAGCCTGCCTCTTACCAAGCAAGGCCTTGAAAGAATACCAGTGGTATAGTAGTAAATGCCGTAATCGGCAAATAGAAATAACAGTCATGAGCAAAGAGTATTACAAGAAGAAAATTATCGACCTTCGTGCAAAATTGCAGAAGGAGAAGGATGCAAAGAAGAAGGATAATGAACGCTTTGCCGCTTCTGTAAAGTCGGCATCCACGACGGACAGGAAGGCATATTACCGACGGCAGAAAGTGGAATCATCTGCGCGTCATGACAAGAATATGGAATATATCAAGCGCGAGATCGAGCGCGCGAAAGAATCTCTCAAACGGGAGAAATAAACTATGCCTCAGCTTGTTTCAGATGGTACGATGCTCTATCGCATCAATCTAGCCAAGAATCGAATAGAGCTGGCCCGGTCTGGCGGAACGCAGTGGGTCTATCGCAGCGCTTTCGGTCGCAAGGGCAATCTCCGGGATCTATTGTGGTTCCATAACAGGCTTTTTGCTTTGACCGATACCGGTATCTGGTCCTCGAGTAATCAGGGGGCTGACTGGGGAAAGTACGGCAGTAGCGGAACCGCCAGAAAGTTGGTTGCTCTGCAGGATGGCGGAAGATACATGTTGGGACTTCATGAGGACGGCAGGCTCTACCGCTCCTCCAACGAAGGTGCTGATTGGGTCTGCATGGGGTGATGTCAGTCGTGACAAGCGTTGAGCCGAAGAATTCGGGCACGGAAACGGCGTTTTTCGTGCCCGAATTGCGTTTTTGCTGGCGAACGGGCACGAAAACGGGCATTTTCGTGCCCGATTCCTTTTGGCCCGGGGGCTTTTTTACCTTGCGGAGCGAGAAGAAATGATTATATTTGTGGATTGGAAATTTAACTCTCACGCGATATGGCAGAATTTAGATACGCCCCGATGTTCCAGTTGGGAACGGATACAACCGAGTATTACAGGATCCCTGGCTCCGAGAAGCTGGTCAAAACCACCCAATTCGGCGACAAAACCCTTCTGGAGGTCTCTCCGGAGGCCCTTACCCTGGTGGCCCGGCAGAGCTTCCACGACTGCCAGTTCATGCTCCGCCGCGCCCACAATGAGCAGGTGGCGGCTATCCTGAAGGATCCGGAGGCATCCGACAACGACAAGTATGTGGCCCTCCAGTTTCTTCGCAATGCGGAAACATCCGTCAAGGGCGTCCTTCCGTTCTGCCAGGACACCGGCACCGCCATCATCCACGGCGAGAAAGGCCAGCGGGTGTGGACGGACTTCGAGGACGAGGAGGCGCTTTCGAAAGGCGTGTTCGACTGCTACACGCAGGAGAATCTCCGCTACAGCCAGAACGCTCCGCTGGACATGTACAACGAGGTCAACACCAAGTGCAACCTCCCGGCGCAGATCGACATCGAGGCCGTCCAGGGCGATGAATACCGCTTCATCATGGTGGCAAAGGGCGGCGGCAGCGCCAATAAGACCTACTTCTACCCGATGACCAAGGCCACCATCCAGAACGAGGGCACCCTCATCCCCTTCCTGGTGGAGAAGATGAAGAGCCTCGGAACGGCCGCCTGCCCGCCTTACCATATCGCATTCGTGATCGGCGGCACATCGGCCGAAAAGAACCTCCTCACCGTAAAGCTCGCCAGCATCAAGTTCTATGACGGGCTGCCCACTACCGGCGACGAGACCGGCCGTGCCTTCCGCGACATCGACCTCGAGGAAAAGCTCCTGAAGGAAGCGCAGAAGATCGGCCTCGGCGCCCAGTTCGGCGGCAAGTACCTTGCCCATGACATCCGCGTCGTGCGCCTGCCGCGCCATGGCGCCAGCTGCCCCATCGGCATGGGCGTGAGCTGCTCGGCGGACCGCAACATCAAGAGCAAGATCAACGCCGACGGCGTCTGGATCGAGAAGATGGACACCAACCCGTCCGAGCTGATTCCCGAGGCATACCGCCGTCCGGGCGAGGGCCCGAAGGGGATCGAAATCGACCTGGACGAGGGCATCGACGCCGTCCGCGCCGAGCTGACCAAATATACCGTCGGCACCCGCGTCAACCTCCGGGGCACCATCATCGTCGCCCGCGACATCGCCCATGCCAAGCTCAAGGCCAGGCTGGACGCCGGCGAGGAGATGCCCGCCTACTTCAAGGACCATCCCATCCTCTACGCCGGCCCGGCAAAGACGCCGGCAGGATATCCCTGCGGCTCCATGGGCCCCACCACTGCCAACCGCATGGACCCTTACGTGGACGAATTCCAGGACCATGGCGCATCCCTCGTGATGATTGCCAAGGGCAACCGCTCCAAGGTGGTCACCGACGCCTGTCAGAAGCACGGCGGCTTCTACCTGGGGACCATCGGCGGCGTGGCTGCCGTGCTCTCCCAGAGCAGCATCCGCAGCATCGAGTGCGTGGAATACCCCGAGCTCGGCATGGAGGCCATCTGGAAGATCCGCGTCGAAGACTTCCCGGCCTTCATCCTCGTCGACGACAAGGGCAACGACTTCTTCAAGACCATCGGACTGTAGCGGAAGGGAGAGAAAGCGTTGTCAACGTACGGGTATAGCCATCATCACCGCCATCGGACTCATCAGGAGAGCCGGGTGCTGGTCTACGGACAGCAGCTGTTCCGCTTCGTGGATACCTGCGTCGGCATGTTCCTCGCCGGCCTTTTCTGTTGGACGGTCCTGCAGATCACCATTTTGACCACGCGCTACATCTACAACTCCATCGCCGGCCTGCGGGCGCCGGAAGGGGATTCCTTCGACGAAGATGGTCCGCAGCGCATCCGGCAGGGCGGAAGGACCTACCAGCTCAGTCCGAATGACTGGAAGCGCCTCCAACGCAGATAACCCATCCATGCCACAGGAAGGAAATATCGTCATCCGGCGGGCGAAGGTCAACAACCTCAAGGACATTTCGCTGGAGATTCCGCGCGGGAAATTTGTCGTCATCACCGGCATTTCCGGCAGCGGCAAGTCCTCGCTGGCCTTTGACACGCTCTTCGCGGAGGGGCAGCGCCGCTTCGCCGAGAGCCTCTCTTCCTATGCCCGGCAGTTCCTCGGACGCATGTCCAAGCCCGATGTCGAGCTCATCGAGGGCATCCCCCCGGCCGTCGCCATCCAGCAGAAGGTCAACATCAAGAACCCCCGTTCGACCGTCGCGACAACGACCGAAATCTACGACTACCTCAAGCTTATCTTCGCCCGCATCGGCCGGACCTATTCCCCCGTCAGCGGCGAAGAGGTCCGCAGGCAGGGCACCGGCGACGTCATCGGGTATATCACCCGGGGCGGCTTTGACAGCGTCTACATCCTCGCGGACATCGCCTGGGAAAGCCATGCCGAGGACCGGACCGAGCTCCTGCTCGCGCTGAAGGAGGAGGGCTATTCCCGTCTCTTCGATACTGACGCCGGCGCCATGACCCGCATCGAGGATGTTATGCTCCATGCCGACAGCGGCGACTTCCCCGAGCATCTGGTGTTGCTGGTCGACCGCGCCAAGCTCTCTTTGTGGTCGGAGGATCTCGAGACGCGGCTCCGGGATTCCATTGCTGCAGCGTTCTCCCGGGGCGACGGGCGCATGTGGACCTGGACGCCCGAGGAGGGACTGAAGGAATTCTCCGAACGGATGGAGAAGGACGGGATTCGCTTCCGCGAGCCGGACGAGTATCTTTTCAGCTTCAACAGCCCGCTCGGCGCCTGCCCGGTCTGCGGCGGTCTCGGCAAGATCATCGGCATCAGCGAGGACCTCGTCATCCCGGACAAGACCAAGAGCATCTACGACGGGGCGATCGCCTGCTGGCGCGGCGAGAAGATGGGCTGGTTCAAGGACCATCTCGTCGAGGTGGCGCCGAAATACGGCATCCCCGTTTTCGAGCCTTGGTGCCAGATCCCGCAGGACAAGCGCGACCTCATCTGGAATGCGCACAGCGTCGAGGGCGACGACAGTTCCCTGATCGGCATCAACGAATTCTTCGACTGGGTCGAGAGCAACCGCTACAAGATCCAGTATAAATACATGCTCAGCCGCTACAGCGGCCGGACGGTCTGCCACAGCTGCGGCGGATCGCGCCTGCGCCCCGAGGCCCTCTATGTCAAGGTCGGCGGCAAGACCATCCACGAGTGGATGGAGATGAATGTCGACGAGCTCCTCTCCTTCATCGGCGGCCTCGAACTGACCCCTTACGAGCACGGCGTCGCCGACAAAGCCATTGAGGAGGTAACCTCCCGCCTGCGCTACATCCAGGACGTCGGTCTGTCGTACCTTACGCTCAGCCGCACCTGCAACACCCTTTCCGGCGGCGAAAGCCAGCGCATCAACCTCGTCACCGCCCTCGGCAGTTCGCTTGTCGGCTCCATGTACATCCTCGACGAGCCCTCCATCGGCCTGCACCCGCGGGACACCGACCGGCTGATCGGCGTGCTCCGGCGCCTGCGTGACATCGGCAACACCGTCGTCGTCGTCGAGCATGACGAAGAAATCATCCGCGCGGCGGACGTGCTCATCGACATGGGACCGAAGGCCGGCGTCCATGGCGGCGAAGTCGTTTTCCAGGGCGCTTTCTCCGATGTCCGGGAGGCGGGCGGCAGCCTGACGCTGCAGTACCTGCTGGGGGAGCGGAAGCGGATGGAGCGGCAGAAGCGGCCGTGGAACTATGCCGTCGAGGTGCAGGGCGCGATGGAGCACAACCTCAAGGACATCACGGTGAAGTTCCCGCTGGGGGTGCTGACCGTGGTGACCGGCGTCAGCGGCTCGGGTAAGAGCTCGCTGGTAGGGGATATCCTCTATCCGGCGCTGTATCGCCACATCAACGACAGCGGCGACCTTCCGGGCGTATTCCGGGGCCTTGGCGGCCATCTCGACCGCATCGCCCGCGTCGAGTATGTGGACCAGAACCCCATCGGCAAGAGCTCCCGCTCCAATGCCGTTACCTATCTCAAGGTCTATGACGACATCCGCAAGCTCCTCGCCGAGCAGCAGTACGCCAAGCTGTGCGGATTCACGCCTTCCTATTTCAGCTTCAACCAGGAGGGCGGCCGCTGCCCGGAATGCCAGGGCGACGGCTATGTCAAGATCGGCATGCAGTTCATGGCCGACGTGACGATGGTCTGCGAGGCCTGCGGCGGCAAACGCTTCAAGCCCGACATCCTCGAAGTCCGCTACCAGGGGAAGAATGTCGACGACATCCTCAACATGAGCGTCGACGAGGCCATCGCCTTCTTTGAAGGCCAGAAAGAGCCCCTGGCCCGGCAGATTGCCGCCCGGCTGGAGCCGCTTCGCGCCGTCGGTCTCGGCTACATCAAGCTCGGCCAGAGCTCCAGCACCCTTTCCGGCGGCGAGAGCCAGCGCATCAAGCTCGCCTATTTCCTTTCCATGAAAGAGGACGGCGACGGCCGCAGCCGCAAGGGAAAGATCCTCTTCATCTTCGACGAGCCGACAACCGGCCTCCATTTCTACGATGTGGAAAAGCTCCTCAAGGCCTTTGACGCGCTTCTCGCCGGCGGCCACAGCATTGTCGTCGTGGAGCACAACCTCGACGTCATCCGCTGCGCCGACTGGGTCATCGACCTCGGTCCGGAAGCGGGAGACGCCGGCGGCAAGGTGGTCTTCGAGGGTACGCCCGAGGAGATGATCGCTCGCGGCAGGACCCACACGGCGGATTATCTCCGCCGCGCGTTAAATGGAAGTGTTTGATTATCAGTAAAATATCTAGTTTGCTACACCCTCAAAAGGGATATAGCAAATTGCGTAGTTTGCACAAAATCAAACACTTCCATTCAACGCAATCAGCAGCGCCTTCTTTCTCTCCTGGGTAATCACGAACGAGATGCCTTCGAAGGGCTTCTTCAGGGTGCCGGTGTCCGCCCGGGGAAAGTGCTTTTCGCAGCGGGACAGCGCCCTTTCCAGCGCTTCCCGTGAGATCGGCTTCAATAGATAGTCGATGCCGTTGTAATCGAAGGCCTTCGTTTTCAATTACAACGGTCGTAAAAAACCGGGAAAAAACGAAGGTCTCAGATGGTTCATGTCGGTTTCATGGTCAAAAATGTCGGTTTCATGCTCTTATTTTTCTTGGTGTCAGCCAACCTGTGTACTTTTGTGCCGGAAACGCAACAGTACAAACATACACAGTAACCCGATTCTAAAAAAAACCGTATCTTTACGCCCCAAAACAGAATGATGAAAGGAATCAAAATAATCTTTCTCTGCTGCGCGCTGCTGGGCACCCTCCGGCTCAGCGCCCAGTCCAGAGTTACCGTCAGCGGCTATATCACCGATGCCGCGACCGGTGAAACGCTCATCGGGGCGACGGTCCTCAGCGGTCCCCGCACCGGTGCCGTCACGAACCCCTTCGGCTACTACAGCCTGACCCTCCCCGCAGGCGAGACCGCCCTTCAGTTCGGTTACATCGGCTACGCCGACGAGGTCCGGACCCTGGATCTCCGCCGCGATACGCTCCTGAGCATCGCCCTGCAGCCCTCCGCCGTCCTGGATGCGGCGAAGGTTGTCAGCCGCTCGCAGGCCCGCGCCGATGCGGGCATCGCCTCCGCCTATCTCGGCTCGGTGGACGTCCCCATCAAGCAGATCCAGAGCACTCCGGTTCTCTTCGGCGAAGCGGACGTGCTGAAAGCGCTGCAGAAGATTCCCGGCGTCCAGGGCGGCAATGAAGGCTTCACGGGCATCCACGTCCGCGGCGGCGGCCCCGACGAGAACCTCATCCTGCTCGACGGAACGCCCATCTACAACGTGGACCACATGCTCGGCATCTTTTCCGTCTTCCAGACCGAGGCTGTCAAGAAAGTCACGCTCTACAAGGGCTCCTTCCCGGCCCGTTACGGCGGCCGCGTGAGTTCCATCGTGGACATCCGCACCAACGACGGCAACCTCAAGGAGCACAGCGGCAGCGTCACCCTCGGCCTCCTCAACAGCCGGATCCACCTCGAGGGCCCCATCGTCAAGGACCGCCTCAGCTATTCCCTGAGCGCCCGCGGGCTCCATACCTTTTACATCATCCCCTTGCTGCGGCTTCTCGGTTCGGACATCGATGCCACATACTATTTCTATGACCTGAACGGAAAACTGACCTGGCGCCTTTCCGACCACGACCGTTTTTACCTCGGAGCCTACAACGGCGCCGACCGGATTGCACAGAGAGACACCGAAACCGACGAGATTCCCGACGGCTATACGGGCCTTTCCCGGGATGAAGTCTCGACCCGCTGGGGCAACGATGTGGTGCACCTGCGTTGGAACCACGTCTTCTCCCCGCGCCTTTTCTCCAACACGACCGTCGCCTTCAACCGCTACCGGATGAACCTCGGCTCCGTCTCCACGAGCCTCGACCGACTGGATGACGGCCGGATCCAGAAAGACGTCTACGATGTCACCTACCGCTCCGGCATCCGCGACTGGAACGCCCGGACCGACTTCGACTGGCATCCGTCCCCGAGCCGGATCGTACGCTTCGGCGGCGAATACCTCTACCATACCTTCAAGCCGGAGGCCCTGACGGCCGTCGAATCGACCACCACCGGCGCCGCCCCGACCGAGACGCAGCACTACGACTTCCAGAACCGGGACGCCTACAACGGCCACGAACTGTCCCTCTACGGCGAATATGAATACACCTTCCCCTGGAACCTGACCGTGGATCCGGGCCTCCGGGCGACGCTCTTCGCGGTCGAAGGCCGTACCTACGTCAGCCTCCAGCCCCGCGTCAACCTCAAATATGATGTACCGGGCGTCGAATCTCTGTCGCTGAAGACCGGCTATGCCCGGATGGCGCAATACGTCCACCTGCTCAGTTCCCTGCAGATCTCGATGCCGACCGACCTCTGGGCCCCCATCACAAAGGACATCGCCCCGGTCACTTCCGACCAGGTCAGCGCCGGCATCTACTACGACGGACTTCCCGGATGGGAATTCTCCGTCGAGGGTTACTTCAAGTGGATGGACAACATCCTCGAGTTCGGCGACGGCGTCGTGATGATCGGCTCATCCAGCAACTGGGAGGATCGCGTGGAAGTCGGCAAGGGCCGCGCCAGGGGTCTGGAATTCTTCGCCCAGAAGACTGCCGGCGACCTGACCGGCTGGCTGTCCTACACGCTGGCCAAGAGCGAACGCCGCTTCCCCGACGGCAGCATCAACCTCGGCCGCTGGTTCCCCTACAAATATGACCGCCGCCACAGCGTCAACGTCAACCTGAGCTACAAACTGACCTCACGGACCGATTTCAACGTCGCCTGGACCTATGCCAGCGGCACGCCCATTACCGTTCCCGAGCGGAGGACCGTCATCACCGCACCCGACGGCACCCACGATGAAGCAGACTACGTTCCTGCCCGTAACAATTACCGGCTGCCCGCGAGCCACCATCTCGACGTCTCCCTCGCCGTCCACAAGCAGAAAGCCCGCGGCGAACGCACCTGGACCTTCGGTGTCTATAACGTCTATAACCGCCGGAATCCCAACTTCTATTATTTGACGGATGAGCAGAACAATACAAACGGAGAGCGCAAGCTGCAGCTCAAGACCGTTTCCATCCTTCCCCTCATTCCTTCCGTTTCCTATACCCGCACGTTCTAGCCATGAAACACCTTCCTTCCTATATACTTCTGCTGCTTGCCGCCAACGCCTGTAACCTGGACAACCTGGAGCGCACGTATGATCTCACCCCCAAAGATAATGTCCCGGTGCTGGTGATGAACGCCCTGATGGACGGGGGCGAGGAGTCCCACTCGATCGAGCTCTTTAACAGCTACGCCCAGACCACCGAAATGGCCACCGCCAGCAATCTCGCCGTCGAGGTCAACGGAAGCCCCATTCATGCAGGTGCCTCCCAGAAAGGCGGCGAGGTCATTTATTCGGCTTTCCATAGCGGTGACCGTCTGTCCATCCGCGCCACGGCCGGTTCCCGGACCGTCAGCGCCGAAGTGACTGTCCCGGAAAAGCCGGAAATCCTGTCCTGCGAAGGCGTCCTCTCCGACGGGACGATGATCTGCCATGTCACGCTCAGGGACAAGCCTGGAGTGAAAAACTGGTACCGCATCAGCGTCGATGAGTCCCTTGCCTACGACCACTATTCCCGCTATGGTCTGATCAGCCATCAGGAAGAATACAATCACAGCCGCGACATTGACACCTCGCACGATCCCGTCATCTCCAGCGGCTACACATCCGAAGGAAACGACCTCTTCTCTGCCATGGTCCCGGAAAACACCTGGCACATCTTCTCCGACGACGGTTTCGAAGGCAAGGAGGTGACCCTCCGGGTGGATATTCCGGTAGGGTCCCTCCGGGAGCGGATCGCGCAGCTTAAGGATTGGAACGAAAACAACGGCGAGGACTACGAGGAATTCCAGAACATCGAGGGATCCTTCATCCTGAAGGTGTACGCCATCAGTCAGGATCAGTACCAGTACCTCAAGGCCGTCACCCAGATGGAATTCTCCGGCAGCGACTTCAACTTCCTCGTCGAACCGATTCCGCTCCCGACCAACGTCACCGGCGGCCTCGGCCTCGTCGCCGTTGACATGCCGGCCGCTGTCCGAATCGAAGCGGGATTATAGGTTTTCAAACTTATCTTCTTATCTTTGCAGAATGAAGCGTTTGCCAATCATAGCCTTTGTTCTGCTGTTTTGCTCCTTTTCCGTCCTGGGGCAGAGCCGGGTCGATACGATCCGCCGGCATCTGCTGACGCCCGGCGACGGGACGGTGCTTGTGGCGGCGCATCGCGGTGACTGGCGCAATGCGCCGGAGAATTCCCTGGAGGCGGTGGAGCTTTCCATCCGCATGGGGGTAGATATCGTGGAAGTGGACGTCCGGCGCACGCTGGACGGCGTGCTGGTGCTGATGCACAATCCGGGCATCAAGGCGACTACCACCGGCCGGGGCCTGGTCTCCCTGTCCAGCTACCGACGGCTGCAGCGGAAAAATCTCCGCAGCGGTTGCCGGCTGGAAACCGCCGCGAAGATTCCGACACTGGAGGAGGTCCTGCTGGCGAGCAAGGGTCGCGTCCTGCTCAATCTCGACAAGGCATTCGACTATTTTGACGAGATCGTCGCCCTGGCGGAGAAGACCGGTACCCTGGACCAGATCATCCTGAAAAGCAGCAAAAGCCCCCGGAAGATTGAAAAGAAGCTGGGGGCCTACAAAGGGAAAGTGATCGTCATGCCGAAAGTCTATCTCAGCCGGAAGGATGTCCTGGAGCGCATCGACGAATACATGGAAAGGCTCGACCCGCCGATGTTCGAAATCATCTACCGCGACGACGAGGACCCGTCCATGGTCCTTCTCAAAGAGAAACTCCGCGGCCGCAGCCGCATCTGGATCAATACGCTGTGGGATAGCCTCTGCGGAGGTCACAGCGACGACCGTTCTTTCTATGAAGGCCCCGACGCCGGCTATGGCTTCCTGATCGACACCATGGAGGCCGGGGCGATTCAGACCGACCGCTCGGCCCTTCTGATCGAATACCTCCAGGAGCGCAGCCGCCGGGCGACGCCTACCCCCAAAAAACGCAGCCTATGGATGCAGTCATTACCTACGTCGACGGACTAGACCCGCTGTGGGCGGCGGATTATGCCGCCGCGATCGGCCATGCGCCGCTGGCGAAGCGTTTCCGCGACTGGGGGACGCTGCCGTACCTCCTGCGGGGGATTGAGCGTTTCATGCCCTTTGTGGAGAAGGTCCATCTCGTCGTCGCGCGGGAGAGCCAGGTGCCGCAGTGGGTCAGCGACAAGGTCCATGTCGTCCTGCACGCCGACATCATGCCGGCGGAGGTGCTGCCCTGCTTCAACAGCTGCACGATCGAGATGTTCCTCCACCGGATTCCCGGCCTGTCGGAGCAGTTCCTCTATTTCAACGACGACATGTTCCCGGTGGCGCCCTGCCGCGCCGAAGATTTCTTCCCGGACGGGAAATGCGCCATGGGATTTGCCCGCTGCCTGGGCGCGCGGACGCTGTACCGGAAGCAGACGCAGAACTCGGACCGCCTGGCCCGGAAGGCGCTCGGCCTGAAGCCCGCGCTGACCTACCGCCGGCCCCAGCACTGCTCGTCGCCGATGCTCCGGAGCGAGAGCGAGGCGGCATTCAAAGCCGTGGAGCCGGATATCCTGCGCGTTGTGTCCCGGACCCGGACGGCGGAGAACACGAACCAGTATTTCTTCCTCGACTATCTCTTCTACAGCGGCCGTGCGATCCACCGCCGCCTGTCGAACAAGCACCTTTCGCTCGCCGTCAGCTCCGCCGCAAAGATCGAGAAATTCCTCTCGGCACCGAGCCGGAACCAGGTCTGTATCAATGATGTGGAGATGTCGGACGAGCAGTTTCGGGCGCTTCGCCCCCGTATCCTGGCGGCCTTTGAGCGGCTGCTTCCCCAAAAATCCCGTTTCGAGAAATGATGGAGATCGACGCTGTCATTACCTGGGTCGACGGGAAGGATCCCGCCCATCGCCGCAAGCTGCTCTCCTACAGTTCGGCCGTCCAGCGCGAGGAGGAAGACGTCGCCTCGCCGACCCGGTTCGACTCTCTCGGCGAGATCTTCTATCTCGTCGCTTCGCTGAACCGCTTCGCTCCCTGGCTCCGGAAGATTTTCATCGTCACGGATGCCCAGGATCCCGGTTTGACCCCCTTCCTGCAGCGCTATTTCCCGAAAGCGAGCATCCCCGTCGAGATTGTGGACCATACCGCCATCTTCCGGGGATACGAACAGTATCTGCCGGTGTTCAACTCCATCGCCATCGAGTCCATGACCTGGCGGATCCCGGGGCTGAGCGAGCACTATATCGAGTTCAACGACGATTTCCTGCTCGCCCGGCCGGCCCAGCCGACGGACTTCTTTACGCCGGAGGGAAAGAGCGTCATCTATGCCGATAAGTATGGTGCCGCCTGGACGCGGCTGACCCGCGCCCTCAAATCCCGCCGCAAGGACGGCGGAAAGAAGGTGACCTTCAAGGGAATGATGCTGGGGGCGCTGGACTATGTCCCGAGCCGCTATTTCCTCCATTACGGGCATACGCCCCGGCCGCTTCGCCGCTCCTTCTTCGAGCGCTTCTATGCCGAACGGCCGGATGCCCTGCTCCGGAACATCTCCTGTCGTTTCCGCGATGCCTCGCAGTTCAATCACGAGGAGGTCCAGCTGCTGGCGCTCTACAGGGGCGGGGAAGCGGTCCTGCGGAAAGTGGGCGGCAATCTTTTCTTCCTCCAGCCAAAGGAAGGGAAGCCGGATTATGTGACAGAGAAGATGCGGCGACTGGAAAGCGGCTCCTACCGCTTCTGCTGCTTCAATTCGCTCGACAAGGCCGGCGAAAAAGACCGCTCGCTCGTTATCGATTGGATAAAAAAAACACTATCTTTGCACGATTTTAACGAGTCCACCGCATGAAAACCGTTTTTACCGTCGGCGTTTTTGACCTGATCCACTTTGGCCACGTAGAGCTCTTCCGCAAGGCCAGGGCCCTCGGAGACCGGCTCGTCGTGGCCGTCCAGGACTCCGCGACCGTCGCGAAATACAAGCCGGAGTCCCCGGCCGTCAATTCCACGGAGATGCGTATGTACATGGTAAAGGCCATCCGCTACGTCGACGATGTGGTGGTCTATGAGGATGTGGACAGGATTGTGGAGGAAGTGCCTTTCGACATTTTTGTCGCCGGCGGGGACCAGAGCCACGAAGGCTTCCGCCGCGCCGTCGCCTGGTGTGAGGCCCACGGGAAACAGGTCGTCCGTCTGCCCCGTACGGAGGGCGTGTCGTCGACCCACCTGAAGGATCTGATCCGGAGCCTTTAGTCTTTCCAGTAGACGTTTCCGAGTTTATACAGATCGGTCTTCCGCTTGTTTTCGGGCGGGAGCTGCATGTAGTCGTCGCCGAAGCAGGCGCGAAGCACCTGGTCGTAGCGGGCCGGGCAGGGGAAGACCCCGTCCTCGAAGGGGAGGTCGACGTACTGCTCGAAGACGGATTTCTCGAAATAATAGGAAGGCGTCGTCGGCTCCAGCAGCAGGCCGACATGGCTGGTCGGCGTCGCGGAGGCCCGCCGGGCCGTCGCAATCATGTCGAGCACCAGCGTGGAAGGGTCCTCGGTGGGGTGGTGCCCCAACTGTCGCCGCCACATGGCCAGGCGTTTTTTCAGCGGGAGTGCTTTGTCGATGGGGGCAATCTGCCGGCGGACCTTGCGGGCCATCTTGAGGAGGCGGTTGAAAACGCGGTAGAGGCGCATGTATTCCTCCCGGTCGTCGGGGACGGCGTCCATCGGGAAGATATCGACCCAGGCGCCGGTGTTGATCTCCGGGGAATGCCAGGACTGCATCGAGGCGATATGCGTCCGCTCGGTCTCCACGACGCGGCCGAAACTGAGCCAGCAGGCCGGATCCGACTCCCGGTCGATGAAACGGAACTTACTCGAAGTGAACTCCTTCCGGAAACGGTCATAGTCCTCCCGCGGCATGACGAGGTCGATGTCGTCGTCCCAGGGAATGAAGCCCTTGTGGCGGACGGCACCGAGAAGGGAACCGAAGGAAAGGGAATATCGGATGCCGCGCGGGCGGCAGAAGGCGTCGATTTCTTTGAGAATCTCGAGATCGATGGCGTGGAGTTCCTGAAGGGTCAGCGGTTTCATGGGCTCTTTTGAACAATTTCCCGAAAGTTACGCAAAAAATGGCTATATTTGTATTCCAAGGACAAGAATCTGTTTCAATGGATACGGAGAATCTTCGCATAGCCTTTCTGAAATGGTCCGACCCGCGCGTCGAGCCGGCCTGGAAATCCATGGAGACCGGAGGGATGTTTCCCTTTCTCCATTACGATTATCTTCGATACACGGCCCGTTTCACCCGGCGGATCAAACCCCTCTACCGGATTCGCGTGGCTTGTATCGTCCGTGGAGACGAGATCCTGATGATGGTGGCGCTGAAGGGGAGTTTTGACGGAAAATACTGGAAGATGCTCGGAGATATTCAGGGCTGTGATATCGCGGATGCGCTGTGGAAGCCGTCCTTGACCCTGGAGCAGCGCGGGGAGCTGGCAGATTTCTTCTATCGGCAGGTCCCCCGCGTCATGAAACTCCACAGGATTCCGTCGGACTCGCCGCTGGCTGTTCGCGTCCCTGCGGAGCGTGTGGCGACACTCCATCCGGAGACCTATGTCCGTGTCTCGGTCCCGGACGACCCGGATATCCTGCTGAAGAGCCTGAGTTCCTCTGTCCGGCAGAACATCCGAACGGCCTACAACCGCATGAAGCGCGACGGGGTGGAAGTCCGGCTGGAGGTTTTCGATGAGGAGCACCGGGTCTCCGGGGAGGTGTGGCAGAAAATCATGGATCTGTATTTCGACCGCCTCTTTTCCAAGTTTTCCAAGTATCGGAGCCGTCAGGTCCGCTCCTGGTGGGGACGGCGCAAGAAACGGCATCTGTATTACCATGTCAAACACGACACCCTGTCCCTCCGCGATCTTCCCAATGCCTTCCACGCCGTATTGTGGAGCGGGGAGAAGGTCATCGCCTTCATGAGCGGCTTCAAGACCCATGACGGAAAGACGGTCTCCATCCCCCGGCTGGCCATTGATACCTCCTTCGGTTTCTATTCTCCCGGTTATGTGCTTGTAACGGAAGTGATCCGCTATATCGCGGCCCATCCCGTCCTGCAGGTCCTGGACCTCAGCCGCGGGGATGAGAAGTACAAATTCGATATGGGCGGACAGCCCTATACCACCTCTGACATTGACCTGAAGGCTACTCGCTGAGCAGGTAGACCTCGAGATTGTGCGTGCGGCGCTGGTCTTCGGGCGGGAGCTGCATGTAGTCGCCGAACTGCTGGCGGAGGAACTCGTCCCAGCGCGTGAACGCCTTGAAGGGGAAGCCCTCGAAAGTCAGTTCCGTATACTCCTCGAACATCGCGCGCGGATAGACCTCCACCGTCCCGTTGTAGACCATGGCAACGGCTCCGCAGTAGCTGGATCCATCATAGGGATAGCGCTTCAGCAGCTGCTCGCAGTGCCGGAACCACCAGTCGTGGCTGTGGAGATGGGCCGACAGGACGGCGATCGGCGGAGCGGAAAGCAGCGGCTTGTAGCGCAGGCGCATCCGGTGCGTTTCCTTGCAGAGAAGCCTTTCCCAGGCAGCCTGCTCCTGCGGGTCTTCCGGTTTTCCGTCCACCGGGAAGATGTCGATGTTGAGGCCGAACCGATAATACTTGCCGCCTTCTTTGGAAAGTGTCGCCGGGTCGTGGACCTTGGCAAAGTAGTTGACAAAATCCGCGTCCTTGTCGCGGGTGCCGTAGAGGCAGCGGAACTTGCCGCCGTCGCGGCCGTAGCCGCTGACGAAGCGTTCGAAGTCGGGGCGGGGCATCAGCAGGTCGACATCGTCGTCCCAGGGGATGAAACCCTTGTGCCGGACGGCGCCGAGCAGGGTCCCGTAGGCGAGGGAATAGCGGATGCCGTGGCTGCGGCACCAGGCATCCACATCCTGGAGGATCAGCAGCAGGTGCCGCTGGATCTGCTCGTGGGTGAGTCTTTTCATGGTGTCAGATTTCATAGACGTTCTTTCCCGCGAGGAACAGTTCCTGGACCCGGCTCATCCGGAGGATTTCCTGCCGGGTCAGCTTGCCGTGGCTGCCGTTGTGGATGCAGGAGACGAAGTCCTTGATCTCATAGCGGAGGCCTTCCCCGTCGTAGGGGTAGAAGTATTTCTTGTTGAGGTTCTGGTCCTCGAAGCGCAGCTCGAAATAGTTGGTCTTCCACCAGGGGGCGGGGACATAGGCGTAGCCCTTGGTGCCGGAAACGACCATGTTGCCTTCCGTCTTGACACCGAGGCCGACCTGGAAGGACGCGACGGCATGGGGGTAGCGGATGACAGCCTTGGTGAAGATGTCAACCCCGGCGCGCATCTTGGCGAAGAAGTCGATGCTCTCCCACTGCGTGCCGAGCAGCTTGAAGACGGGAAGCAGCGGGAAGACGGCGTTCTCGTTCATGGAACCGCCGGCCCGGGCTGCGTCGAGTTTCTCCGAGCGCTCGTCGGTGAGGGTGGTGACGGAGGCGTTGACCTCCACGATTTCGCCGATGGGACCGGAACGGAGCAGGGAGACGAGGTGGTTGAAGGCGGGGCAGCTGGCGGTCTTGTGGGCCGGCATGAGGACGAGTCCACTACGCTCGGCGAGATCCAGCAGCTCCGCGGCTTCGGATTCCTTCAGGACGAAGGGAATCTCGCAGAGAACGTGCTTCCCGGCCTCCAGGGCCTGTTTGGCGTATTCGTAGTGGGTATAGATCGGCGAGGCGATATAGACGGCGTCACAGGCCGTAAAGAGGGCTTCCGGGCTGTCCGCCGACACGGGGATGCGGAATTTTTCGCAGAAACGGGTGCGTTCGGCCGGGTCGGGGTTGTAGGCGGCGACCACCTTGTTGCTTCCCACGAAGGCGGCCTCGGGGACGAAGCGGGAGGCGATGCTGCCGGTGCCGATGATGCCGAGGCGGACGGCGGGGCGCTCTTCGCGGAGCTGGCTGCTGGAAATGCCTTCGGTGCGGGGGAGATAGACCACTTCGCAGTAATCCTTGAGGTAGTCGAAGTAGCCTTCCCAGTCGGAGCCGATGGCGAAGATGTCGACGCCGTATTTCTGGATGTCCTCGATCTTCTGGCCGCGGTATTCCTCGATGATGATCTGGTCGGCATAGCCGCAGGCCTTGACGGCCTCGATGCGCTCCATGACGTTGTCGCAGGTGTTCATCTTGCCGCGCTGCATGTCGAAGTTGTCGGTGGTCACCCCGACGATGAGCCAGTCACCGAGGGCCTTGGCCCGGCGGAGGAGATTGACGTGCCCTTCGTGGAAAAGGTCGAAGGTGCCGTAAGTGATCACTTTTTTCATAGGGCGGACTCAAGCTGATGGATGCGCCCGGCCAGCAGGCGCAGGTCTTCGTCGCTCTGCAGGCCCATGTGGGAGACGCGGTAGAATCCCGGGACGGAGCCGGGCATGATGGAGGTTTCGTATTGTTCAAGCAGGCCGCGGAAGACCTTTCGGTCCATGTCCCGGGTCTGGAATCCGGTGATGGCGAAGGAGGGGACTTCTGCGGGGACGTCCCAGCCGTACTGCCGGCAGAGCCCGCGGAAAACACCGCAGCGGCGGTGGACCTCGGCGATGTTCTTCCCGGGGCCGCCTTCGGCTTCAAGCTGTTTGAGGCGGGCATGGAGCTGGAGATAGAGCGTCGTGGCAGGGGAGAAGGGGGTCTGGCCGCGGCGGAGGTTGGAGAAGTTCTCCTCGAAATCCCAGTAATAGCCTTTGTGGGCGAAGGGATAGTCCTTCAGGCGCTCGCTGAAAAAGAGCACCGACAGGCCCGGAGGGATGTTGAGGCCCTTCTGGGTGGACGTAATGGCGATGTCTATGCCGAGCGCGTCCATATCGAGGGGCTCCGCGAGGAAGCTGCTGATCACGTCGACGACGAGCGAGACGCCGTAACGGCGGCAGATGGCGCTGATCTTTCCGAGGTCGAAGAGCTGGCCCGAGGAAGTCTCGTGGTGCTGGCAGAGGAAGACGTCCGGCCGGCCTTCTGCGACGGTCTTTTCGAGATCCGTATAATCGATATCCCTGGCGAAGGGCACCTCGTAGTGGATCTGCTCGACGCCATAGTAGCGGCAGAGGTCCCACCAGCGGTGTCCGAAAGAGCCGCCGTCGATGACGAGGGCTTTCCGCCTGGTCGTGACATAGTTCTCGACGACGGCGCTCATCGCGCCCGTGCCGGAACCGGTATAGATGATCGTCCGGCCGCCCTTGCAACCGATCAGGTCGAGGAGGATGCGCTCGGACTCGAGATTGATGTCCGAGAACGCCTGGGTCCTCATGTAAGGGATCGGCTCGGCGCCGATGGCCATGATCGCGGGATCGATATCGCCCGGGAAAACATAGGATTTCATACTCCCTTCATTTCAAATCAAGCAAAGTTACTCCTTTTTCCCGATATCGCAAAGCCTACTCCTTCTTCAACTCTATCGCCGGATTCGTCTTCGCCGCCTTCAGCGTCTGCCAGAGGACGGTTCCAAAGGCGATGGCGAGCGAAATCAGGGCGGCCACCACGAACACCCATCCGTATCCTTCAACACGGTAGGCAAAGCGTTCCAAGTACACTCGGGAGGCCCAGATGGCTAGTGGAATGCCAATCAAGCAGGCCACGCCGACAAGAATCATATAGCTCCGGACGTTCCTCCAGGTCTCGTGCGTCACATCAGAGCCAAAGACCTTTCTCACGGCAATCTGCTTGGTGTTTTCATCGGCAAAGTAGGTGCTCATGGCCAGAAGGCCCAGCAGCGAAATGAGCACCGCCAGGACCGCAAAGAGTTCTACCAGACGCAGCGTTCGACGCTCCGGTTCCAACTGCTTGTAGTTGAGGTCGCTGACAAAGCCGTAGGTCCAAGCCGGCTCTTCCACGCCGGACTGTTCCATACGGTATTCCCTGTATGCCTTGCGGATGGCCTCGTCATAGGATTTGTCTTCTCCGGAGGTCCCAATCAGCAGGCTGTTGGCGTAGCGGAGTTCCTCGCTGCGGGTCACGACTATGGCCCCGTTGAGATTGGATTCCCCGGAGGAAGCTGCACTTGTGGGAAAATCGTGTACGATGCCGCCGATGAACTCCGGCCGAGCGCCGTTCATACTCATTCTTCGGACAAACACCGTTGTCGTATCCGATGCCCCGGACCCACGGAAAGCCGATTCGCTCATCCAGAGCGAATTCACCAGCGGATGACCGAAGTCCTCCTGAATCTCCAGCCCCAGCAGGCGGAAATATGTCGAATCGCAAAGAATTATCGGCATATCCACGTGGTGCTCTTCATCCACCTGGATTCCTTGAACCATAAAAATATGGCCTGGCAGTCCCCGCCCCATGCCAACCCGGGTGACGAACGGCAGTTCCCGGACTTTATCGAGAAACAGCTTTGCCATGTCATAATCCCGCGCCTCAAACTCTACGTAATATAAGTTGTCCGTGGCGGCATGGGTGGGTCTCGAAAGCATGTGGCGCATCTGCGCTTCCATGAGCAGTGCCATCGCGATCAGGAATACGGCCAGCACGTTCTGAACCACGATAAACACCTTGCTCAGCACCATTTTGCTGCGGCGGCGCAGCGTGCCCTTGATCACATCAATCGGCTCATAGCGGGATGCAACAATGGCTGGAAGCAGTCCGCATGCGGTTCCCAGAAGAAGGATTCCTGCAAGGTAAGCAGCCATGTACCCTGGTGTCATCATAAAGGAAATCCTGACTGCCGTATCGTCGAATCCGGCAGCAAGCAGTTCGGCATCCTGCGTCACTACCAGGCTGTTCATCATGGGAGTAAGCAAGTAGGCCAGCAGCAGCGCCGCGGCAAAGCAGACGGCGGTGAAGGCTACCGATTCGGCGATGTACTTCCACAGGATGCCGCTTTTATCGGCTCCCAGAAGCCGCCTGGTGGCCATTTCCTTGGCCCGTTTGCCCGTAAGCGCCAGGCTAAGGTTTACGTAGTTGAAGACTGCCGACAGCAGGAGGAGCAGCACAACCACAGTCAGCAGCCTGAGCATCTGACGGTTGCCGATGCGGGTAGTGCCGGTGTTGTTCCCGGGATGGAAGAAAGCCTCGTCCATCCGGTACGGATGCCATTTATCCACGCGCTCCGCCTTCCAGATTGCGTCGTAATTCTTATGCAGCAGGTCTTTCACCTTACGCTCGACCTCCACCAGGGAGGCATCCTCCCGTACCCTGTACCAGGTGGAATAATTGCCGATGCTGCCGAAGGACTTGGGCTGGCTGGCGGCCCAGCTGTCCGAGATATGGGCAATAACATCGAAGGGGACAAAGAAGGTCCCGTCAAAATCGGTAAATACGCCCTTGACGGTACGTTTGGATTCGCCGACTTCGATGATTCGTCCGACAACGCTTTCTCCCTCAGGTGCAATCCTTCTGGCCAGTGATTCGCTTACCAGGACATCGTTCTTGCCGACAAAGTCTTTGATATTGCCCTCGACAATCCTATATTGCGGGAAAACATCGAAGAACGAAGCATCGGCCTCCATCCCGGAGCCGCTGATATATTCATCCCCAATCTGTAGGCGAGGTCTCCACATCAGAGCCACGTGCGTCGCCGCCTCCACCTCCGGGATGTTCATCTCCAGTTCCTCCTTGTCCCAATAGGTCAGCCCCAGGAACTCATCGGTCCCCAGCACAAACGTGCGTTTCCACTGCGGGGACTCGTGCGCCACCTCGTACTGCTGCACCACGTAGCTACCAATCAGGATCACAAACGCCAGGCTCACGGCCAGTCCCACCGCCTCGATGGCGGTGTACAGCTTGTTGCGGGAAAGGAATTTCAGGTAACTTTTCATATTTTGTTTGTCCGGGCACGTTTTTGCCCATTTTCGTGCCCGAAGGCTTGTTTTTTCGTTGTCTGGGCACAAAATCGGCCGTTTTCGTGCCCGGACACCTTATTCATTCTTCAACGATTCCACCGGATTTGCCCGGGCGATGCGGAGGCAGTTCAGCACCACCACGGCCAGCACTATCAGCAGCACCAGGGCTGCACCACCGATGAAGAAAAGCGGATTGAGCGACACCTTTTCGGCAAACTGTTCCAGCCAGCGGCGGGCTACGAAGAAGGCCGCGATGCAGGCGATGACGGCCATGATGGCGGAAAGTTTCAGGATTTCTACGGCGAACACACCCAGGATATCCCGGGTAGTGGCGCCGTTGATCTTTCGCACCGCCATCTCCTTGGAGCGCCGGAGGCTTTCGTCCCGGATGAAGCCGATGAGGCCCAGCAAGGCAATCAGCAGCGAGAACACAGCCCCCAGCGCCATGGTGTTGCGCATTTTCTTGCTGTCGTCGTATGCCGCCCGCATCTGCTCCCCGTAGGAGACGATGTTGATTTCTTTGTCCGGCAGCGCATCGTTCAGGGCACTGCGAACCTTGTCAAGCGCATCAGGACGGACCTTAAACAGCACATGCGGCATCCAGGAGGACATCGAGCCAATCTCGCCGTAGAACAGGGCGCTCGGACGCGGATCCACACCGGTCAGGTTGCCGATGAGATAATTCTCGTACACGCCCGAGATGGTAAAGTACGATGCGGCCGAATTGTCCCGCGTCCTGTCATGGCCGGTGACGAAAATCTGCTTGCCCACAGCCCCGTCGCTCCAGTCCGCAAACACCGCCATTTTCTCGACAAACTTCTCATCCACGACCACTTCGCTGGAATCCCGGGGTGCGCGTCCCTCCAGGAAGCGGACATCCATCAGAGAGAACCAGCCGTCCGAGACCTCGTACTGGTCGGCAATGTTGAAGAGCTCCCGGTCATCGTCCGGCAGGTAGACATTGTCGCCGTTGGAGCCGTTATAGGGCAGATTGTAGGCCGTTGCCACGCCGCTCACTTCCGGCAGGCTCTCCAACGTGCGGACAGCCCGGGTGATGGCCTGCCGATCGCCGTCAAAGAGGCTGATATAGTATAGGTTATCATAATCATAACCTGTATCGGCATGGGTCACCTTCTGGTACTGCCGGCCGATGATAAGCATCATCACCACCAGAAACACGTTGATAAGCACCTGGACTCCCAACAGGCCGAGTTTCCACCGGCGGGAATTCTCAGTATAATTCTTCAGCGCTACATACACTGGAATCCGCTGATACAGTTCTGCAGGAACAACGATGGAAATGACGAGCACGAATAGCAGGACCGCCGCGATGGCCATGATACTCTGAGGCACCAGCAGCGTCTGGAACGGCACGCCCAGCAGGTTCTCCACAATGCCCCTGCCGGCGAAGATGATTATCGCGGCGATGACTAATGAAAGAACAATGTGTAGCAGAGCTTCCTTCGTCAGCATTCCGTAAATATGCTTTCCTTCAGCGCCGTAGCATTTCCGCACGCCCACTTCCTTGGAACGCTTCACCATGGAGGAGATTACGATGAGGATGTAGTTCAGCAAACTGATGATAATCAGCAGCGCTGCAACAATCGACAGCAGAATCACCTGCGTTTTCACCTCCGGGGAGGATGTATGCATGGTGCTGAACGGACTGAGGAAATACCGCAGGCTAATGCCCTGTGCCTCTATCTGCTCCAGCGGCTGGTGGGCCTCCTGCATCTTGCGGATGGCATCAGTGAGCGTATTCGGATCCACTCCGGGAGCCAGCTTCACATAGCCCTTATAGCGGTCATTGCCCAGCCAGTTGTCCGTGCTCTGCTTGCCGTAGGTGTCCATCGAAAGCAGGATATCGTAGTCCAGACTGCCGTTTTTGGGGAAGTCTTCGAACACGCCCTCGATGGTCATTTTCAGGCCATCCATATCGGCATTCGCAATCTGCTTCCCGATGCATTCCTGCACGCCGCCCATCTTCTCGGCAAAGCTCCGGCTCACCATCACGCAGCCCCACTTGCTCAACACCTTCACAGGATCACCAGCGAGGATGGGCCTGTCGAAGACCGTGAAGAAGCAGGTATCGGCACAGACCAGGGTGGCCTTCAGCTTATTTCCGTTCTCATCCAAGTACGTATCCCCGTTGAAAACATAAGTCGTACGTGTACCGACTTCAACGCCAGGGACTTCTTCCATAAAGCCCACAGATACGGCCCCGCTCACTTGCCCATAATCGTCTTCGTCCCCGTGCTGCGAGTACCAGGTGCGAATCGTGTACACCCGATCGATGTCCTTGTAGAAACTGTCATAACTCAGCTCAAAGAACACCTTGGCAATGAGCACGATGCCTACGGCCAGCCCGATGCCCAGAGAGAGGACTTTGATTAGAATATCTGAGTTTTTCTTCATATATTTGCAGTACCCAAAGGGTCTGCCCCTTGTATGATTTGTTTTCTAACTACACACTAATGAAAAGGATCTGCAAGGGGCATTCCCGTGTCTTAAAGTTCATTCTTCACGTCTGACACTATCTGACCGTCGAAGAGGTCAATCGTTCGCTG
This sequence comes from uncultured Bacteroidia bacterium, assembly GCA_902768665.1. Classification (GTDB taxonomy): domain Bacteria; phylum Bacteroidota; class Bacteroidia; order Bacteroidales; family UBA932; genus Cryptobacteroides. The sequence goes on from CACXMA010000012.1 coordinate 78,500, forward strand.
CGCCTGAGCTGCATCCTTCTGGGAGTGAGTCACCATCACAATGGTCGTTCCTTCAGCATTCAGTTCCTTCAGGAGATCCATCACTTCCTTGCCATTCTTGGAGTCGAGGTTACCGGTGGGCTCGTCTGCGAGGATCAACTTCGGACCAGCGACGACGGCGCGGGCGATGGCCACCCTCTGCTGCTGACCGCCGGAGAGTTGCTGCGGGAAGTGCTGGGCGCGGTGGCTGATGGCCATGCGCTTCATAATCTCCGTGACCTTCTGTTTGCGCTCGGAGGCCGATATGTTCAGATACCGCAGCGGCAGTTCTATGTTCTCATACACGTTCAGTTCATCAATCAGGTTGAAGCTCTGGAACACAAAGCCGATGTTGCCTTTGCGGAACTTCGTGCGCTCCTTTTCCTTGAGGTTGGCCACCTCGGTGCCCAGGAGCTCATAGCTTCCGCCGGTGGGATTGTCAAGCAGGCCCAGGATGTTCAGCAGGGTGGACTTGCCGCAGCCCGAAGGCCCCATGATGGCGACAAACTCGCCGTCCTTGATTTCGAACGATACGCCGTTGAGGGCCGTGGTCTCGATTTCTTCCGTGCGGAAGATCTTGGAAAGGTTGGATACTTTAATCATAATGAGTTGTTATTTAATTGTTTATTCATTCTTTAACGATTCTACAGGGTTGGCACTTGCGGCTCTCCAGCTCTGGAGTGTAACCACGGCCAGGGTAATGGCAGCAACCGCCAACAGCGCCACGAGGAA
>CACXMA010000013.1 GCA_902768665.1 uncultured Bacteroidia bacterium
AGCAGCATCGCAGCTTTCTCCTCGACGGAAGGATATAGGTCCTTGCCGTCCCAGGTCTGGTAGATCTGTCCGATCGAGCTATGGAAGGACTGGTCTTTCTCGTGAGCGAACAAGTCGCTGCCGCCGAATTTAGCCTTGAGGCTTCGGATGACTTCCATCGCATTGTCGTAAGTAGCATGGAAGTATTCTTTGCTTGTTGCCCTTATTCGCAGGTTCTGGTAGTCATAACTATCCAAGGTGTCCAGGGCATAAGTATAGTCCTTGACCACATCGAATATGGACCGGATCTGGTCGTCGGCAGGGGAGTCCAGGTATCCCATCGTGCGACCCATAACGTCCACAAGCGCCTTGAGGTCATCATACTTCTGCTGGACCAGGTCGTTCTTGACCGCATAGCCCTTGATGAGATAGTCTTTGAGGACGGAGTTCGCCCAGATACGGAACTGGGTGCCGCGTTGGGATTTGACGCGGTAGCCTACGGAGATGATTACGTCGAGGTTGAATAGCTCAGTGACATAGGTTTGGTCCCCATCTCTACCCATATGTGCAAATTTTGCACATGTGGTATCTCTTGTCAATTCACTTTCGTTGTATATGTTCCTTATATGCCGTTGAATCACAGTCCTGTCTCTCTCGAAAAGCAAGGCCATCTGTTCTGAACTAAGCCAAACGGTCTCATTCTCAAGCTTAACATCGATACTGGTCCTGCCGTCGGCAGTCTGGTAGAGGATAATCTCCCCTTTGGAGGGAGGAAAGATTGAACGTTATAACGGTGCCCGCCACCGATCTGGATGGGAACTACCATACCGCTTTCACGGTATTCGATGACTTCTCCGAGGGCTTACGGTCCTCGGCCGGATGGACATTGCGTGACGCCATCGAGTACTACGCCCGCAGATACAGGGTAGATAAGGGCTCGATCAAGCTTATACGTCCTTTCATTCCACAGGAAAAACACCTGCGGGAGCGCGGAGAACGAGTATGAGGGTACGGGGTTGGAGCAACGGCTGATCTCAGGTCCAAGAGCCCGCACCACTTGATGGGTCGGGTATTTTGTCCACATAACACGTTATGTTGCTCCGTTTGATCGAGGACGGAAAACCTGAGATTTTTCACCAGCAAATATACGATTTGCTAGTGATTATTGCAAGGATAGATGTTTTCTTTACCGCAAAATCTTTCTCTCAGAATGCCTCATTTTTTTGTGAACGTGCGGGTTTGTCCACAGAAGACGTGGCAGACAACTTGGACGAAGTGGACAGAAATAACGCCCGCATCGAAATTTATTGATAATCAATTACTTTCCGATGCAGTGGTGGGCGAAGATGTGGCCGAGGATTTCGTCGGGGGTGATGAGGCCTTCGCCGGTGATGCGGCCGAGTTCGGAGATGGTCATGCGGAGGGGCTCGGCGACGAGATCGCCGGGGGTGCCGCGGAGGAGGGAAGTGCGCACTTCAGCGAGATAACGGGCAGCTGTGGAGAGCGCTTCGTAGTGGCGCTGATTTGTGATAAAGGTCGAATCGGCATTGGGGATAAGCCCCTTCTCCAGCTCGATCAGGCGTTCCTTGAGCTTTTCGAGTCCTTCGCCGCTCTTGGCGGAGATGTAGAATAAATCTTTCTCTACATCAATAGATGAAACTATTTTGTTAATAATGCTAACAAAAATGTTATCGCCTGTTGTTGCCCTCTTATCCTGTTTATTAAGCAGCAAAAGTACCTTTTGCGAGGCAGAATCGACCTGCTGGCAGATCTCTCTGAGATTGTTCAAAAGGACGGATTCGCTCTCGCTGCCATCCAGGAGTACCAGGACGATTTCGGCCTCGGAAATTTTGCGGAAAGTGCGCGCGATGCCGAGCTTTTCGACGGTGTCGGAGCTCTCCCGGATGCCCGCCGTGTCGATGAAGCGGAAGAGAATTCCGCCGAGGTTGAGCGTCTCCTCGATGGTGTCGCGCGTCGTCCCGGCGATGTCCGAAACGATGGCGCGGTCCTCGCCGAGAAGGGCGTTGAGGAGGGTCGATTTGCCGGCGTTCGCGGGGCCGGCGATGGCGACCGGAACGCCGTTTTTGATGGCGTTGCCGAGACGGTAGCTGTCGGTCAGGCTTTGGATGTGCGAAGCGACTTTGTCAAGTAGGGCGAGAAGGGCCTTGCGGTCTGCAAACTCAACCTCTTCCTCGCTGAAATCCAGCTCGAGCTCCAGCAGGGAAGTCATCTCCAGCAGTTCGCTGCGGAGCGTAGCGAGTTCGCGGGAAACGCCGCCCCTGAGCTGGTTCATGGCGATGCGGTGCGAAGCTGCCGTAGTAGATGAGATGACGTCTGCAACGGCCTCTGCCTGAGCGAGGTCCATGCGTCCGTTGATGAAGGCGCGCTGGGTGAATTCGCCCGGGCCGGCCATCCGGGCTCCGGCTTCGACCAGAAGGCGCGTAAGCTCGCCTAGAATATAGGCGGACGCGTGGCAGGAGATCTCGACGGAGTCTTCTCCCGTGTAAGAATGCGGAGCGCGGAAAACCGTCGCTACCACCTCGTCCAGGAGGGCGCCGTCGCGGCCCGTAACGGTTCCATAGTGGGCCGTATATCCTTTTGCATCAGCGAGCTTTCCCGACTTTAACTGAAGTATCGCATCAGCTATGGGGAAGGCGTCCGGCCCGCTGATGCGTATAATGGAAATTGCTCCGGTACCCGGAAGGGTCGCCGGAGCAATGATGGTGTCTTGTGTGTAAGAAGTCATGAGATTTCTCGACTACGCTCGAAATGACAATCAGTCATACCGGCCGAACTTGGACATGTTGTCGAGGAGGTCCTTGTTCGTCTTGAATTCGTCCATATGCTGCTGCATCCAGGTCATGGCCTCGACCGGATTCATGTCGGAGAGGAGCTTGCGGAGGATCCAGATGCGGTTCAGCGAGTAGGAGTCATAGAGAAGGTCGTCGCGGCGCGTCGAGGAGAGCGTGAGGTTCACGGACGGGAAGATGCGCTTATTGGACAGGTTGCGGTCCAGCTGGAGCTCCATGTTGCCGGTGCCCTTGAATTCCTCGAAGATGACGTCGTCCATCTTGGAGCCGGTCTCGGTCAGGGCCGTTGCGAGGATGGTCAGGGAACCGCCGTTCTCGATTTTGCGGGCGGCGCCGAAGAAGCGCTTCGGCCGCTGGAGGGCGTTGGCGTCCACACCGCCGGTCAGGACCTTGCCGGAAGCCGGCTGGACGGTGTTGTAGGCGCGGGCGAGGCGGGTGATGGAGTCGAGGAGGATCACCACGTCGTGGCCGCATTCGGCGAGGCGGCGGGCCTTGTCGAGGACCATGTTGGCGACCTTTACGTGGCGCTCGGCGGGCTCGTCGAAGGTGCTGGCGACGACCTCGGCCTTGACGCTGCGGCACATGTCGGTGACCTCTTCCGGGCGCTCGTCGATAAGGAGGACGATTTCGTAGACCTCCGGATGGTTGTCGGCGATGGCGTTGGCGATGGCCTTGAGGAGCATGGTCTTACCGGTCTTCGGCTGGGCGACGATCAGGCCGCGCTGGCCCTTGCCGATCGGGGTGAACATGTCGACGATGCGGCAGCTCAGGTCCTTCTCGTGGCCGTGGCCGAGGAGATTGAACTTCTCGGACGGGAAGAGGGGAGTCAGGAACTCGAACGGGATGCGGTCGCGGACAAATTCCGGAGTCCGGCCGTTGATGAACTTGATTTTCACCAGCGGGAAATACTTGTCGCCCTCGCGCGGAGGACGGATCTCGCCCGTGACGGTGTCGCCCGGCTTGAGGGAATTCTGCTTGATCTGCTGCTGGGAGACGTAGATGTCGTCCGGGGAGTTGAGATAGTTGTAGTCGGAGGAGCGGAGGAAACCGTAGCCGTCGGGCATGATCTCCAGCACGCCCGTGGCCTCGACGGAGCCTTCAAACTCGATCCGCGGCGGGCGCTGGGGACGCTGCTGGCCATTCTGGCCGTTCTGGCCATTCTGCGGCTGGTTCTGCTGCGGCTGCTGGCCCTTGTTGGGCTGGCCCTGCTGCTGGCGGTCCTTGTGCTGCTTTTTCTCTTCCTGCTGGGCGGCGTCCTTGTCGAGTTCATCGAAGACGGCGTGGATCAGGGCCTTGCCGTCCTGGGGCTTCGCGTCTTCGGCGGCAGCTGCGCCGTCACTGACGGCCTGCTCGGCCTTGGGCTTGCGGCCGCGACGGGGCTTTTCGGCGGGAGATTTCTCGGCTTCGCCCGAAACGACAGCTGCCTCGGCGGCTTTTTCCGCCTTGGGGGCTTCTGCCGGTGCATCGGCGGCCTTGGGCTTGCGGCCGCGGCGGGGCTTTTCGGCGGGAGATTTTGTCACATTCGTGACATCTCTCGCGGGCTCAGTTCCTTTGCCGTCTCGGGTCTCGGCTTCGCTCGAATGGGCGACAGCATCGGCGGCTTTCTCTGCCTTGGGGGCACCGGCGGCCTTCTCTGCCTTGGCGGGCTTTTCCGCAGGCTTTTCGGCCTTCGGCTGCTCCTTCTTCGGGCGGCCCGGCTTGCGCTTTTTCTCAGCGACGGGCTTGAGGGATTCCCGCTTGGCTTCTTCGTCGAGGATGGCGTAGGCCATGGCTTCGACATCCATCTTGCGGGTATTGATATTCAGCGATTCGGCGAGCGTCCGCATTTCGGCTTCGCTCATCGCATTCAGCTCATAAAGAGTGTGAGGCATATTATAATAAGATGTATGTGATAATTCTATCAACGGACGACCGTCCGTAAAAAGACAGCGCAAAGATAGTGATTTCTGTTGAGAAATCCAACAGATTCCACGGACAAGCCGTGGAATCTGTTGGATTGCCGCAGGCGCCGGACAAGCCGTGGAATGACGGGAGGGGGTTACTTGTCCCAGTAGCTGGAGCTCTTCTTGAAGCGGAGGAGATCGGCGAGGGCAGCGGCGTTCGCGGCGATGCGGAAGCTGTAGGACTGCCAGGTTCCGGTCGGGACCCAGGAGACGTAGATGTTGAAGCAGTGGAGGTCGTAGGACGCGGTAATCTGCGTCGTCGTCATGGCCATCGTCATGAGGTCAAAGCCTGTCGAGGCCTGGATGCTCATCTTCGGTGTGAGCTTGATGTTGCCGGAAATGCCGAGCGTCTGGGTGTAGCGCTTGTTCTCGATCAGCTGGTTGTTGGAGTACTGGTAGGTCTTGCTGTAGCTGAGCGAGTAGTTCAGGTTGACCGACCAGGGCACGTTCGGGTTGGTATAATAGACCCATCCGCCCGGGATGTATTCACCCGTAATCGGATGATAATAAATTCTTTGGTAGAAGTCCGCAGGGGAGCTGCTGCCGCCGGTCGTGCCGTCGTTGCCGTTCAGTGCGCCCTTGCCGGAGAGGGAATAGGAGAGGGATGCGCTGGCGTTGGTCAGGCGCAGCGGATGCCGCCAGCCTTCCTTGACGATGTTGAAGGTGTTGATCTTGCGGCCCCGTTCGTCGATGGCGTACGGGTCGAAGTTCATGTTGCCGCTGATGCCCAGCTTGCCGAAGACGGACGTGGACATGGACATGCCGATGTTGCTGAGTTTCAGGGAGTCGGCGAGGAAGTTATAGCTGCCGTTGAAGTTGAGCTGGTCGATGAGCTTGATCTTCTTGCTTCCGCTGCCGGTGGTGTCGCGCATGTCGCGGACTTTCGCCTCGAAGTTGTTGCCGAGGCTGAAGGACATGCTGGCGTTCTTGCCCTTTCCGGGCGGCGAATTGAGCTGGCCGGCATAGATGTTATAGTCGACGGAATGGGCCACGCCGGAGGTGTCGGTATAGTTCAGCGTCCGCCAGCCGTTGGCATGGGTGCCCTTTTCCGGGCTGAGCGACAGGGAGATGGACGGTGACACGACATGCCGGATCGCCTGGATGCGCCGGTGCTTGCCGAAATTGAACATGCCGTAGAGGCGGGTCGAAGCGCTCATGCTGCCCGAGTAGTTCTGCGTCACGCCGAAGGTCCCGAAGGCCTTCCCCTTGACGTCTTCGACCTTGTTGGTCTCGGGGTTGAACACTTTTTCCGTCTTCCGGAAGAACCAGTTCATGCCGTACTGCACGCTCGGGGTCACGTTGACGTACTTGAGTAGGGTGAAGTTCGGCAGACCGATCTGGAAGTTGTGGTTCATGCCGTTCTGGAACTTGTCGAGGAAGCCCGGCTCGCCGAATTCGGAGGCCTTGAAGTTGATTTTGTTCTGCAGGGAGGTCGAGTAACCGAGGGAGAACTTCTCATAGAACTTCTCCTTGCCGACGCGGTTCTTCTGCTTGAACGGGTAGAAACGGCTCACCGTGAAAGTGATGTTCGGGAGCGTGAAGGCATAGGAGGAGTCGCGGGAATTCTGGCTGTGGAGGGCGTTCACCGAGAGGTTGAACTTGCCGTTCCAGTTCCGCGACCAGGAGATGGAGGAGGAAATCTGGTTCTGCAGGGCTTCGCTCACCGAGCGGGAGTTGTAGCGGCTGTTGGACGGGCTGGAGAAGTTGACCGAGGCGCTGAACGACGTTCCCGGGTGGGCCTTGGAATCCTGCTGGTGGGACCATCTGACGCCGAAGTTCTTGGACTGGAAGAAGTCGGGGCTTCCTTTCTCGCCCGTCTGGTCCACGGAATAGGTCAGGGCGAAGTTGCCGTTGAACTTGTAGTTGACCTTGTAGCGGGAGTTGACGTCCACGCTCCAGGAGCCGAGGGTATAGATGTCGCCGGTCAGCGAGAGGTCGAAGTAGTCGCCGAACACGAAGTACATACCTGCGTCGCGGGCGTAGAACCCGCGGGCCGTCTCCTCGCCGAAGGTCGGCATCAGCAGGCCCGTGGCCCGGTTCGGACGCTGGGGGATGAAGCCGTAGGGGAGCCCGAGGAAATAGAGCGGGACATCCTCGACGACGACATACGCGGGGCCGAAAACGGTCTTCTGCGAGGGCTTGGTGATGACCTTGGCGGCGGTCATGCTCATATAGTAATGCGGATGTTCAAGGTCGCAGACGGTGTATTTTCCGCTAGTGATGTTGATGGACTGGTCCGGCAGCATCATGATGTTCTTGCCGTGGAGGATGCCGTCGGCCTCCTGCGTGATCATGTTGGAGATGCGGGCTTTTCGCGTCGTGAAGTTGTAGCGCAGCTCCTCCATGTTGTAGGTCTTGCCGGCCTCGGTCATCGTCGGCTGGCCCTTCCATTCGCCGGTGACCGGGTCCTGGGTGCCGCGGGCGAAGACGGTGCCCGTGTTCATGTCGTACTCCATGTAATCGGCGGTGAGCTGCATGCCCTGGTATTCGACGCTGACGTCACCATAATAATATATGATGCGGTGCCCGTCGGAGAAGACCTCGATGGTCGAGTCCTTGGCCGTGGAGAAGGCCGGGTGCTCGAGGGAACTCTTGCGGAGAAGGTCCAGGGAGTCCCTGCGTGCCTGCTGGAGCGAATCGCGGAGGCTGTAGCGAAGGGAATCCGCCTGGATCCCGGCGGAAAGCGTGTCCGCCTGGGGGGTGAAAAGGGAGTCGGGCCGGGGAATCTCACCGGAAAGAACCGAATCCGCAGCCGCGAGGCTGTCGCGCACTTCCACGGTGTCCCGGACAATGCGGTAGCTCCGCCACTCCGCCGGGTCTCGGTGCCGGGGAGCGGCAAGTACCGGCAAGGCTAGGAAGAACAAGCCGGCAAGCCATGGAGTCACACGCATCTGTTTTTTCTGTCCAAGTCCTTTGTGTATGCTGAAAAAAAGCGTACATTTGCATACATAAAGGTATATTATCCTGCAAAATTAGTATTAATTTCATAGATAAGCAAGAAACGAGCCGTGCCTATGTCGCTGAAAAGACTCCTGACCGCCCTGCTTCTCCTGTTGTCGCTGCTGCCCCTCGGCGCGCAGCCGTCCCGCATTGAAACCGTCGTCGTCGACCCCGGTCACGGCGGCCATGACGCAGGCGCCATCGGTGAGGGCAAGGTCTATGAGAAGAACCTCACGCTCGCTATCTCCAAAAAGTTCGTGGAGCAGCTCCGGAAGGCCTGTCCGGACCTCACCGTGAAGATGACCCGCGAGACGGACGTCTTCGTCGAGCTCGCCCAGCGCGCCCGCATCGCCAACAAGGCGAAGGCCCAGCTCTTCATTTCCATCCACATCAACTCTTCGAAGAGTTCCTCCGCCGCCGGTCCGCAGGTCTACAGCCTGACGCCGGACAAGATGGGCAGCAACATCACCTTTATCAACCGCAACAACGACGACACGGTCTTCCTGGAGGAGGACGCGGACGGCAATTATAAGGAAATGTCCGCCGCGGACGCCAAGATTCTCCGCGAGCTGAACGCCTATTCCAATGTCTCCGAGGGCAATGAATTCGCCCGGTGCATCTATGACGCCCTGTCCCGCATCGGCATCAAGACGAACCGCACCGGGGACCAGCTGGTCCGCCAGGACAACTTCCAGGTGCTGCGCGAGGCCGTGATGCCGTCGGTCCTTGTCGAAGTCGGCTATATCAGCAATCCCTCCAACCTGCAGATCATGAAAACGCCCGAGGGCCAGGACAAGATCGCGGGGGCGCTTCTGGAGGCTTTCCTGGCCTATAAGAAGAGCCGCGAGGCAGACGCACCGAAGGAGGAAGCCGCCCCGAAGGACGAGCCGCAGGAGATCCTTTTCGGGATCCAGGTCGCCGCCGGAGCCAACAAACTCAGCGTCAAGGACAAGTTCTTCAGGGGCTACCAGCCCCTCATCCTCCGTGCGGAAGGGGAGAAACTCTACAAGTACGTCATCTGTCCGTCTGCTTCCCTCTCAGAGGTGAAGGCTTCGCTTGAGGAGCTGAAGAAGAAAAAGATTTTCGAAGGCTGTTATCTTGTCAAGGTCGAGGGAGAAAAAGTTTCCCGGGTCCGCTGATTTTTTTGCAATATTTTTTCAGTAGAAAAGAAAGGAATCCGTGACGGCGATTTTTCTTATATTGAGTGTGCCGCAATTCGTGTTTAACGCGTTTTAGCTACTTTTGAAACTTTAAAAATTGGATTATTAGATGCAAACGTAATTATCGCAATTTTGCATTTATAAATAATTGATTTTTAAGCAAATAATAAACTATTCCATTTCCGGATTTTGGAAACGGGTAAAGTAAAATAAAATTAATATGCAATAGGCTGAAAGTTTTTTTATCAAAAATTTTTCATCGACCTTTGCATTACGATTAGTAGCGTCCTGACCACTTAATCAGACCACTTTTTTAATGATAAACGCGACAAGACATACCGATGTCTGGGATAACTGTCTCAAGATCATTCAGCAGATCATTGAGCCGCAGAAGTTCGAGACCTGGTTCCGCCCGATCCGCCCCGTCTCCCTCGAGGAGTCGGTGCTGACCGTGGAGGTGCCTTCGGATTTCTTCCGCGAGTATCTCGACAGCGCGTTTCTCGACGTGCTGAAGATGACGCTTCGCCGCGTCATCGGCACGGATGCGAAGCTGGTCTATATGGTCCGTCCGGTGCACAACGAGCCCGAGATGGTGTATCCCGCCTCCAGCGGCAACGCCCCGGTGAACCCGCCGGTCTCGGTCAGCTCCTTCCGCCCCGGCACGTCGCCCGGCCCGTTCGTCTATCCCGGCCTGCAGAAAGTCAACATCAACCCCCGGCTGAATCCCGCCTATTGCTTCGCGAACCTCATCGAGGGCGAGTGCAACAAGATGGGCGTCACCGCCGGCATCAACATCTCCGGCGCGCCCGGAAAGACCCCGTTCAATCCGCTGTTTATCTTCGGCGGTCCGGGGCTCGGCAAGACGCACCTCGCGCAGGCTATCGGTATCGCCATCAAAGAGAAGTTCCCGGAGCTCCAGGTCCTCTACGTGACCGGCAACGAGTTCAAGACCCAGTATGTCGACGCCACGACCGTCCGCAACAAGCTCACCGACTTCATGGCCTTCTACCAGAAGATCGACGTGCTGATCGTTGACGACATCCAGGACCTGATGGGCCAGGGCTCGCAGAATGCCTTCTTCAACATCTTCAACCACCTCCACCAGAGCGGCAAGCAGCTCGTGTTCACGTCCGACCGCAGCCCGGCCGACCTCCAGAACTTTGAGGAGCGGCTCCTGTCCCGCTTCAAATGGGGCCTCTCCGTCCAGCTGGACCGCCCGGACTACGAAACGCGTCTGACGATGCTCCGTGCCCGTGCCTTCCGCGAGGGCGTGCGGATTACCGAAGATGTGCTGGAGTTCCTCGCCACGCGGGTGGCCTCCAATTTCCGCGAGCTGGAAGGGACGCTGATCTCGCTCATCGCGCATGCGACGCTCGCGCACAAGGATATTACGGTGGAGCTCGCCGGCAGCATCGTCGGCAACATCGTAGGGGAGCAGCAGCAGGAAATCACCATCGACCGGGTCGAGGACGTGGTCTGCGACTACTTCAAGATCACCCGCGACATGCTCCTGTCCAAGAGCCGCAAGCGCCAGATTGTCCAGGCCCGCCAGATTGCCATGTACATGAGCCGCAACCTCATCCCGAGCTGCTCGCTCTCGACCATCGGCGCCGAGCTCGGCGGCAAGGACCACGCAACGGTCCTCCACGCCTGCACGACCGTGAGCGACCTCGTGGCCACGGACAAGACCTTCAAGCAGTACGTCGCCGACATTAACGGCCTGCTGGTCCCCGTGATCCGCTAGCGTCATTCCACGGCCCCGTCCGTAATCGTCATTCCACGGCTTGTCCGTAATCGTCATTCCACGGCTTGTCCGTGGAATCTTTTTTTGTCTTTCCCCCAAAAAATGACTACATTTATTGGCCAAATCCAGTAAATGTTTTTGTATCATGACATCCGAATCCGTCCTTTCCTTCTTCAAAGAGATTACCCGCATACCCCGCGAATCCGGCCATGAAGGCCCGATGGGGGACTACCTGATGGCTTTCGCCGCCGCCCGTGGCCTGGAGTCCAAGCGCGACAAGGCCGGCAACGTCCTGATTGCCAAGCCGGCGAGCCCCGGCAAGGAAGACGTCCCGACCCTCGTGCTGCAGGCCCACCAGGACATGGTCTGCGAAAAGAACAGCGGCTGCGACTTCAATTTCCTGACGGATCCGATCCGCTACGAGATCGAGGACGGCTGGATGATCGCCAAGGAGACGACCCTCGGCGCCGACGACGGCATCGGTGTGGCGGCCTGCCTCGCCCTTCTTGACAGCGACCTGCCGATGGGCCGGCTCGAATGCCTCTTCACCATCTCCGAAGAGACCTCCATGGAGGGCGCCGAAGCCCTCGAAGAAGGCTTTTTCAGCGGCAAGACCCTCATCAACCTCGACTCGGAGGACGAGGGCCAGCTGTTTATCGGCTGCGCCGGCGGCATGGACACGATCGCGACCTTCGAATATGAGACCGAGCCGCTCCGCAAGGGCTACAAGACCCTCCGACTGAGCGTTTTCGGCGGTCTCGGCGGGCACTCCGGCGACGAAATCAACAAGGAGCGGGCGAACGCCATCCAGCAGCTTGCGCGCTTTCTCTATACCGAGCTCCAGTACGACTGGCAGCTGCTCTGCTTCGAGGGCGGCAACCGTCCGAACGCCATCGCCCGCGAGGCCACAGCCGTCATCGCCGTTCCAGAGGACGAGGCCGGTGACATGCGCAGCGACGCCGCGGCGTTCAATGCCATCCTCAAGGCTGAATTCGCCGTCAGCGACCCCGGCATCGGCATCCGCTGCGAGGACGAAAAATGCGCCCTGGCGCCCTTCAGTGAGGAATTCACCGTCCGCCTCATCAGCACGCTGACCGCCTGCCCGCACGGCGTAGCCGCGATGTCGATGGACATTCCCGGCCTCGTCGAGACCTCGACGAACCTTGCCTGCGTGCGCATGGAAAAGGAGGGCACAGTCAAGGTCATCACGAGCCAGCGCAGCTCCGTCAAGAGCGCCCTCCACGCCATCGCCCAGCGGGTCGAGGCCTGCCTGCTGCTCGGCGGGGCCGATGTCGCCCATGAGACCGAGTATCCGGGCTGGAAGCCGAACCTCGATTCGCACCTGCTGAAGGTCAGCGTCGAGACCTACCGCCGCCTCTTCAACCAGGAGCCGAAGGTGCTGGCGATCCACGCCGGCCTCGAGTGCGGCCTCTTCCTCGAGAAGTTCCCCGGACTCGACATGATATCGTTCGGCCCGACCCTTCGCGGCGTCCATGCGCCCGGCGAGAAACTCGAGATCGCATCGCTTGACAAATTTGTCGCACTGCTCAACGATATCGTGCTGAATTATAAATAGTTCCGCCCTATGATTTCCATCGCTCCTTCCATGCTGTCCGCGGACTTCCTCCACCTCGAGAAGGACGTGGAAATGGTCAACCGGCACGCCGATCTTTTCCATCTCGACGTGATGGACGGGACCTTCGTGCCGAACATCTCCTTCGGCTTTCCGGTCATCAACGCCATCGCGACGAAGGCGGCCCGGCCGCTGGACGTCCACCTGATGATCGTCCACCCCGAGAAGTACATCGAACGCTTCGCCAGGGAGACCGGCGCGGCCATGATCAGTTTCCACTACGAGGCGGCGAAGGAGCAGTCCGTCGACATCCTCCGGCAGATCCGCGATCTGGGCGTCAAGGCCGGCATCGTGATCAATCCCGACTGCCCCGTGGAGGTGCTCTTCCCGCTGCTGAAGGAATGCGATTTCGTGCTGATTATGAGCGTGTTCGCCGGATTCGGCGGCCAGGCCTTCATCGAGTCGACCTATGAACGGATCCGCGCGCTGAAGGCCGAGATCGACCGCCAGGGACTCCGCGTCCCCATCGAGGTCGACGGGGGAGTCAGCCCCGCCAACGCCCGGGCCCTCATCGAGGCCGGTGCGGAGATCCTTGTCGCCGGCAGCTCCATCTTCAAAGCGCCCGACCCCGCCGCCGCCATCGCCGCTATGCGCTAATATCTGGCGGTGCTTCGGAGAAAGGGGTTAAAAAGCAAATCGCCTGACGGCGACCCTACTGACGGGCAAATGCTTTTTAACCCCTTTCTCCTTCGCACCTACGGAAGCAAATCTCGTTTTACGTGCTGCTAGAGAACGTATTGCACTTCTTTGAAGGCGAAGCGGCGGAGAATGCCGTCGTCGCAGAGGATTTCGAGGCGCCCGTCTTTGCGGACGCCTTTTATCGTGCCGTAGAAGATGCGGCCGAAGACATCGCTCCACGGATGGCGTTCGCCTGCGCGGTAGAGGCCGTCCGTGTAGTCCTGCCAGAGCGATTCTTCCGTGAGATCGGGGAGGCGTTCCTGCAGGCGGCCGAGAAAGCGCCGGAGCACCTCGTCGAGATCGTAGGACTGCCCGGTGACGCGGCGCATGGAGGTCGGATTGAGAAGGGACGGGTCCCATGCCGTCTGGTTGACATTGAGCCCGATGCCGAGGATGGAATGCGTGATCCAGTGCCCTGTGAGGCCGTTTTCGATGAGCATGCCGCAGATCTTGCGGTCCCGGACATAGATGTCGTTGGGCCACTTGATGACGGCCGGGATGCCGTAGTCTTCCCGAAGGCCGTCGCGGAGGGCTACGGTCGCAAGGGCGGTCAGACGCATCTGCCGGCGGGCTTCCAGCCGCTCCTCCGGCAGCTTCAGCAGGACGGAGAAGGTCAGGTTCTCCCCGGGCCCGGCGACCCATCGGTTGCCCCGCTGGCCGCGGCCTTCCGACTGACAGCGGGCCGTGACAACTGACAAATTGTCAAGCGCTTGGACCCGCTCCGACACGTAGGAATTCGTGGAAGGAACGCTTTCCAGGCGGAAAATCTGCCAAGGGCTGCCGTTAGCCGGTTTCATGCTTTGATATGGTGCGGAAATTGATTATATTTGCAATGCCTGTAAAAGGGCCCTGCAAAAATACGAATATTAATTTAGAAAGAAACATGATAACCCACGATTTGCGCCTGATCGCCGATGCGATGTATGACAAGAAAGCCAATAACGTAATATCCATCGACCTTCGGGACGTGGAGGGCGCGATTACCGATTATTTCGTCATCTGCGACGCTTCCAATACGACACAGGTCGGCGCCGTCGCCGACAACGTCATCGAGAAGATGAAGGAGGAGGGGCACAAGCTTTACCGCAGCCAGGGCTCCGAGAACAATTTCTGGATCATCCAGGACTACGGCAACATCGTCGTCCACATCTTCATGAAGGAATACCGCGACTTCTACCGCCTGGAGGACCTCTGGGCCGACGCTCCCCGCAAGGAGATGAAGGAACGCCCCGCCTCCCGCAAATCCCCCAAGTCCGAGAAATAATCTATGCCCGATAAGAATCCCCGCAAGCCCAGGGAAGTGCGGATCAACCTCCGCGGCTCCTGGTTCTATATCCTGCTCATCGGCCTGATCATCTGGATGGTCTGGCGCAATGCCAATGCCTCCGACCCGAAGGAAATCGAGTGGAAAAAGGTCGAGCAGATCGCTTCCGAAGGCGATATCCAGTCGATAACCTTCGTCCGCAACGAGTACCGCGGCGAGATCGCCCTCCGTCCGGAGAGCGTCGCTGCCTACAAGGAGGAGTTCGACGGCGGCCGCGTGCCGCGCCAGTCGCCGCATTTTACCTTCAAGGTATCCGACAAGTTCAATCCCGAGGAGTCCTTCGGCGCGCTGCAGGACAGCCTCTCCGTCCATGGATTCGAGCCTTTTTCCGTCACGATGACCGAAGAGGAGCACTTCTGGACGGGCATCCTGGAGTGGCTGCTCTTCCCGGTGATCCTGATCGTCATGTGGATCGTCATGTTCCGCGGCATCGGCCGGAATTCCGGCGGTGGCGGCGGTGGCATCGGCGGCGGTATGGGCAATCCCTTCAATGTGGGCAAGTCGACCGGCAAGCTCGCCGACAAGAACCAGATCAAGGTCACCTTCAAGGATGTCGCCGGCCTATACGGCGCCAAGGACGAGGTGATGGAAATCGTGGACTTCCTCAAGAACCCGGCGAAGTACACCGCCCTCGGCGGCAAGATCCCCAAGGGCGCCCTCCTTGTCGGCCCTCCCGGAACGGGTAAGACCCTGCTGGCCAAGGCCGTAGCAGGGGAGGCGAACGTCCCGTTCTTCTCCATTTCTGGCTCCGATTTCGTGGAGATGTTCGTCGGTGTGGGCGCGAGTCGCGTGCGCGACCTCTTCCGCCAGGCTAAGGAAAAGGCCCCGTGCATCGTGTTCATCGACGAGATCGACGCCGTCGGCCGCGCCCGCGGCAAGAACGCCGGCTTCTCTTCCAACGACGAGCGCGAGAACACGCTGAACCAGCTCCTGACCGAGATGGACGGCTTCGGCTCCAACAGCGGCGTCATCATTCTCGCCGCGACAAACCGCGCCGACATCCTCGACAAGGCCCTCATGCGCGCCGGCCGTTTCGACCGCCAGATCTATGTCGAGCTGCCCGAGGTCAACGAGCGTGAGGAGATCTTCAAGGTCCACATGCGCGGCCTCAAGGTCTCGAAGGATTTCGACGTCTCGCTGATGGCCAAGCATACCCCCGGGTTCTCCGGCGCCGATATCGCCAATGTCTGCAACGAAGCGGCCTTGACGGCTGCCCGCCGCAACAAGAAAGAGGTGGATACGCAGGACTTCATGGACGCGGTGGACCGCATCGTCGGCGGCCTGGAGCGCAAGGAGAACACCATCATGAGCCCGAAGGAAAAGCGGACGACCGCCTATCACGAGGCCGGTCACGCCGTGGTCGGCTGGCTCCTTCCCGAGGCGGATCCGGTGCTGAAGGTCAGCATCATCCCGCGCGGAAAGGCCCTGGGCCTGACCTGGAACCTCCCCGCCGAGCGCAAGAACTGGTCGAAGTCCTACATGATGGACGAGATGTGCACGCTCATGGCCGGCCGCGCCGCCGAGATGATCGTCAACGGCGAGCCTTCCACCGGCGCCCTGAGCGATTTCGAACGCCTGACCAACATGGCCTATTCGATGGTCCAGTACTACGGCATGAGCGAAAAGATCGGCCCCATGTCCTTCTACGACAGCACCGGCGCCCGCGGCTATGAGCTCGTGAAGCCGTACAGCGAGAAGACGGCCGAAATGATGGACCAGGAAGTCCGCAGCATCGTGGCCGATGTCGAGGCCCGCACCCGCGCCATCCTCCTCGCCAACGACGCCGCCTTCCGCAAGGTCGCCGAACTCCTCCTCGAAAAGGAAGTCATCATGGCCACGGACCTCGAGGCCATCCTCGGCCCCAAGGTGAAACCCGTGGAATCTGAAAACACCACAGAACCAACATCCAATGAAGAATCTCTGGGTTAGAACATTGTCCGGGATCTGTTTTCTCGGTGTCGTGCTGGGCTCGCTGCTGGTGAGTCCCTGGCTCTTCGGGGCCCTGCAGGTCTTCGTCCTCGTGGCGATGCTGCTGGAATTCTACCGCATGACCATGGGGACCCATTATCCGTTGTCCCGCAGTTTCGCCATCCTGGCGGGCGTGACGCTCTTCGTGCTCACGTTCCTTGTCGCGATGTACCCGGACCGCCTGTCCGTCAAGCTGATCGGCGTGTCCATCCTGCCGCTGCTCGGGGTGATGGTCGGTTCGCTCTACACCCAGGACAAGACCGATTTCGGCCTGTTCTCCAACCTCTACACCGGCCTGCTGTACCTGGCCGTTCCGGTGTCGCTGTCCAACCTCATCGTCTTCAAGGGCGGTACGTTCGACGGCAGCCTGATGCTCTCGTTCTTCATCCTGATCTGGGCTTCCGACGTGGGAGCCTACACCTTCGGCATGCTCCTGGGGCGCAATGGCAAGAAACTTTTCCCGTCGATTTCCCCGAAGAAATCCTGGGCGGGTTTCTGGGGCGGCATGGTCATGGCCGTTGCCGCCGTACTGATCCTCCAGGCGACTCCGCTGCTGCCGATTCCCTGGTACCTCGCCGTGCCTATGGCCGTGCTGATGCACATTGCCGGCGTATGGGGCGATCTCTTTGAGTCCCAGTGGAAAAGGGTCTGCGAGGTCAAGGATTCCGGTTCGATTATTCCCGGCCACGGCGGCATGATGGACCGCTTCGACAGCGCCATCTTCGCCATGCCCGTCGGCACTATTTACCTCATCGCGGTAGGACTGTTATGATTCGCATCGACAAAAACTCCCACGAGACCATCCTCTTCGCCTGGCTGGGCGGGGCGCTGGTCCTGACGCCGCTCTGGCTGCTGGTGCACAACCTCTGGATAACCGTTCCGATCACGGTGCTGGCGGTGGTGTTCATGTGCTTCGTGACCTGGTTCTTCCGGGTGCCGAAGCGGCAGGCGCCGGCGGGGGAGCGGCTCGTCACGAGCGTCTGCGACGGTAAGGTCGTCATCGTGGAGAAGGCTTTCGAGAAGGAGTACCTCAAGCGCGAATGCATCCAGGTATCCGTCTATATGAACTTCTTCGACGTCCACTGCAATTTCTGGCCGTGCGACGGGGAAGTGTCTTATTATCAGTATCATCCCGGGAAGTATCTGCTGGCTTTCCTGCCGAAGTCGTCCGAGCTCAACGAGCACGCCTCAAGCGTCATCCGTACCGACGGCGGGGATGAAATCTTCTTCAAGCAGATCGCCGGGACCTTCGCCCGCCGCATCGTCTGCTATTCCAAGCCCGGGCTCAGGACCGTCCGGGGCGAGCAGTGCGGTGTCATCAAGTTCGGCAGCCGGATCGACATGTTCCTGCCCCTGGACGCCGACATCAAGGTCAAGGTCGGCGACCTCGTCTCCGCCGTCACTTCCACCATCGCCGTTCTTCCCCGCCGATAGTCCTCTATCATTTCGAGCGTAGTCGAGAATCTTTTCCGTCATTCCACGGCTTGTCCAGCGCCCGCGGCAATTGAACCGTCATTCCACGGCTTGTCCGTGGAATCTGTCCTCCGGTTTCCGGACAGTGGTCGTCAAAAGCCCGATCTCAGGGGGCTGCTTCGCATCCCCTCCTTCGGTCCTGGCGGACGGCAGGGCTTTTGACGGCCACTGTCCTTCAACCTGCGGCCAGAAGATCGGGGCTAGATTTCGTAGGTGGCGAGGAGGACGACGGGGCCGGTAAGGTAGACGGCGGTGAAGGTATCGGGGCCGACGGGGGTGAAGTCGACGCTGAGGTCGTCCTGACGGGCCCGGACGGGGGTGTGGACGCTGTCATTTCGACCAAGCGAAGCGTCCTTTTTGTCATTTCGAGCTTGTCGAGAAATCTCCCCGGCCGAGAACCAGGCGGCGATGGCGCTGGCGGTGATGCCGGTGCCGCAGGCGAGGGTCTCTCCTTCGACGCCTTTCTCGAAGGTGCGGACCTTGATGCCGCCGCCGGGCAGCCGCTGGACAAAGTTGGCGTTGGCGCCGATGGGCGCAAAGGTCGGATCGTGGCGGTAGCGCGGGCCTTCTTTCTCTATATCAAGGGCTTCCACGTCGTCGACAAAGCGGACATAATGCCGTGTCCCCGTGTCGAGGAAGTAGCCGCCCAGCACCGGCGTCACGCCGCTGACGTCCTTCATGCCGAGGCGGATGGTCCAGCCCTTCTCATCCTTGGCCAGCAACTCGGCCGTATGCGGCCCGTCTGGCGCCAGGAAGCGGAAAATGCGGCTGCCGTCGCCCGGCCGGATGCCGAGATAATCGGCGAAGGCCGCAATGCAGCGCCCTCCGTTGCCGCACATCATCCCGCCCGACCCGTCCGGATTGTAGAACTCCATCCGGAAGTCGCTGCGCCTAGGACCGCGGGGAGGCGCTTGCGCTGACCCAAGATTCGTCTTGCAGAACTCCTCTGCCCGGAGGCTGGAGGACGCTTCTCCTGCGCAGAGAATCATCAGGCCGTCGGTGTGGTACTGAGCGCAGAGGGCGACGATCCGCTCGGGGACTCGGAAGGGGGCCATGTCGGCGCCGCGGCCGTCCAGGACCACAAAATTGTTCCCGGCGCCGGAGAAATGGTATAGTTTCATCTTGCTTTCGAGATAAGGTCGGCGAGAAGGCGGATGCCCGGCTCCATCTTCGCCTCGTCGATGAAGGAGAAATTGAGCCGCATCGTGTTGCGGTGCGAGCCGTCGGTATAGAAGAACGATCCGGCGACGTAAGCCACCCCGGCGCTCAGCGCCTCGTCGTAGAGGGCGACGGTGTCGATGCCCTCCGGGAGGGTCAGGAAGAGGAACAGGCCGCCTTCGGGGCGGGTCCAGAAAGTGCCTTCAGGCATGTACCGCTCCAGCAGGCCGAGCATCCTGTCCCTGCGCCGGCGGTATTCGGCGATGGTCTTTACGAGGTTGCGGTCCAGCTCGCCGGAGCTGATATACTCAGCGGCGATGTACTGGTCGAACACGGGCGGACAGAGGTCCAGCGCCTGCTTGCAGATATAGATCTTCTCCAGCAGCGCTTCCGGTCCGATGATCCAGCCGAGACGGAAGCCCGGCGCCAGGATCTTGGAGAAGGACCCCAGATGCAGCGTCCGCTCCGGAGCCATGCTGTAGAGGGTCGGAACGGCCTCGCCGCTGTAGCGCAGCTCGCGGTAGGGACTGTCCTCCACGATCAGCAGGTCCTGCTCCCGGGCAAAGGAGACGAGCTCCTCCCGCTCCGAGAGCGTCATCGTCTCGCCCGAGGGATTGTTGAAATCCGGAATGACGTAGATGAACTTCGCCCGGAGGCCGGAGGCGGCAGCAGGGATGCTGGAGGCGGCGATGGGCCGGACCTCGGCCCTGTAGGACCGGAAGGACTGCAGCGCGCCGAGGTAGACGGGATTCTTTGCAAGGACGATGTCGCCGGGGTCGAGCATCACGCGCGAGCAGACGTCGATGCCCTGCTGGGAGGATGTCGTGATCTGCACCCGCGAAACGGGCACGCCGTAGCGGTCGGCGATGGCCTGGCGAAGCTCCGGAACGCCCTGTGTGGCGCCGTACTGGAGGGCCTTGGGTCCGTATTTGTCGAGGACGTCGCTGCTCAGCCGCTTGATGGCCTCCGTGGGGAAGGTCACCGCGGCGGGGTAGCCGCCGGCGAAGGAGCAGATGGCGGAAAGGTCCACCTTGGCGAATATGTCGCGGACGGGCGAACGCAGGAAGGAGGGAACGTCCCCGGAAAAGAATGCGGAATAGTCTCTCATCAGAAGGAATAGGTATATCCGACGCCGAGAATGAAGTTCAGCGAGTGGTCGAGGGTATAGCTCTTGAGCTTGGTGCCTTCCTTGTTGGCGTCGACGGACTTGTCCGTGCAGTATTCCGTCAGGACATAGACGTCGATGCCGTGGCTCTTGCTCAGCTCGAAATCACAGCCGAGACAGCCGCGGAGGCGGTTGACGTACATGTTGCTCCAGCTGTCGATGAACCAGCCGGCGTCGGAGGAACCGTCCGCGGAGTAGTAGGGCGGATCCAGGGCGGCGTTGTAGTTCGCCTTGATCGCGGGGGCGTTCAGCGTGTTGCGGACTTCGGCGTAGGCATAGGGCTTCCCGAAGGAGAAACCGCGGTACTTGGCGGAGATGCGGCTCTTGAGGACCATGGCGTTCGTGGCCGACTGGTAGGCATTGAACGAGCCCGTCCGGTGCGTGATCTGGAAGCGCTCCTTGATGCCGAAGGTCCACAGGCCGGTCTTCCAGGTGCCGCCCAGCTCGAAACTGAAGCGGTGGCGCGGGTAGGTGAAGGCGGACTGGCTCTTCTTGTAGGGATTGAGCAGGGAATAGGTGAATCCCGCTTTCAGGAAGTCGCTGATCTTGTAGCTGACGCCCAGGCTCGTCTGGAAACGGTCGATGGCCGAGGAACCGTCCTCGAAGCGGAATTGCTCCTCCGCGGTGATATGGAATCCTTTGCTGATTTTCTTGTCCAGGCCGATGGAAAGGCGGGTCTGGAAATCCGTTTCGTCCGTCCCTTCCGTCTGGGCGGAAGCGGCCAGGGGCAGCAGGACGAGCAGCAGGGGAAGAAGGGTCTTTTTCATGCTTATCCGATGTAATCCTTTTCGCGGGTGATGGTATTGACGGTGTTGCTTTCGCCCTTTCCGAGCTCGTAGAACACCTTGATGAAGGCGGCGTCCTTGAGGAAGTCGACATGGCCGATTTCCACATCCTTGACCTTCACGCCGAGGCGCTTGTCAAGGTCGGCGATGAGCTCCGCCCGGCGCTCCGGAACGATGTTCTCGATGCGGTCGTAGAGGACGAGCTTGGTCGTCATGTGGTGGACGATATGGCCGTTCTCAAGGACGGCGACAACCCCGATGATCAGCAGGTTGGCGAGAACGATGATCAGGAGGTTGCCTTCCAGCAGGGCGTAATGCTGCGCCTCTCCGAAGCTGCCCTTGATGTCAAACAGCGGGGCGAGGCCGTTCATGGCCGCGACGGCGATGATGACAAAGAGATAGGTCATTTCGCGGATCGGGACGGTCTCCGTGCGGTAGCGGATCACGCCGAAGATGGCGAACAGGCCGAGGGTCAGACCGACGCCCACGGAGACGCTGCCCATCACGTACAGCAGCATCTGCATGGCGACCGAGAACACCAGGAAGGTGAAATAGTAGTCGCGGCGGCGGGCCTTGCGGTAATAGAACAACCCGACGATGACCCAACAGGCGAGAAGGTTCAGCAGGAAGCGGATCGCCAGTTCCTCGAGCTTCTGCCCGGTGGTCATCTGCGGGTCGTTGATGGCGGCTGCGGCATCGAGGGCCTCTCCGCCGTCTTCCTGGACGCTTGCCCAGGGATCGGCGGTGAGCAGCGTGCCGTCCGAGGCCTCGTCGGCGGTATAGACGAAAGGATCGTCATCGGGCGCCGCGAATGCGACGGCGCCTCCAATCAGCAGGGCGGTGGCTGCGGCGAGGATGGGTTTCAGATTCATATCGTTGCAATTTTTTCGTTGATTACTTTTTCGATGCGGCGGACCTTCGGCTTGAAGCGGCCGGCGGGGACGCTGCGGTTGGTGATGGCCGTGCCGATGCAGTATTTGCTGACACGGATGGGCTTGACGCGATGCCCCAGCAGGATGTCCTTCATCTCGCTCCGGGCGCGGCCGTCCTGCTTGAGCTCGATGATGACGGCGCTGCCGAGTCCGGCGTCGACACCCGTGTCGTGGTTGACGAAACGCAGGGACGTGTCGATGGTCAGGCGCTCCGTCATGGCGGCATTGATGAGGGTGATGCGGTCGAAGATGGTCTCGAGCCGCGGCTTCAGGTCCTCGGGCCGGTAGCCGGAAATCTGCGTCAGGAAGGCGTCGGCACCGGTGTCCGGCCGGAAGTCGGCGAATTCGGCGGGGGGAATCTCCATGCGCTTTTTCTTCGTGCGGCCCTTGTTGTTCTTGCGCTTGATTTCGAGGAAGGTCTGTCCGGAGGAAACATAGACCCGCGTTCGGACCTTCTGGCGGTTCAGGCGGCGGTTGTGGTGGTCCCGGAACATGCCGAGGCCGTCGGTGTCGTAATAGAGGGAATTGTAGGGGCAGAGCCGGTATCCGTCGACCTCGAGCACACGGTAGCCGTGGCGGTCGGCGTCCCGGAGAACCTCCCGGAGCGTAGCCATGTCGGTGCAGTATTTCGTGTCGATGCGGTTCATCAGCCGGATCGATTCCATCTCGTCCAGCCGGATCGGGCGCATCGCCGCGAGCTGCTCCAGGAGCTCTGTCCGTCTACTGTCCATCCGAAACGATATACTCGTAATGCTTGATGGAGACGACTTTTCCCTTGGGAGTATAGGTCGTCTGGGTTTTCTTCCTGCCGAACTCGTTGTACTCGAACTTCTTGACCGAATTGAGGCGGTTGCGCTCGTCGTAGATGTCCTCTTGGATGCACTTGCCGGCTTCGTTGTATTTGAAGCGCTTGCGCCATTTCTGGCCCGTGGAGCCGTACTCGATTTCCTCGAGCTTCTTGCCGTCGGGGGAGAAGGTCGTGACGTGGTCGAGCGTCCGGTTGTTGGACCGGGCGTCGGTGTTCCATTCCTTGATGACAAGGTTGCGCTTGTCGATCTTCTGGGTTGCGGTATTGTCCTGGGCCGCGGCTCCGATGCCGGAGGCGAGAAGCAGGACAAGGGCGGTGCCGAGGAGGAAGCCAAATCGTTTCATATCTTTTTTCCTATCGTTTTAATCGTGAGTGTGCCATCCGCCACCGTGAAGGCGACGTCGTAGGCTCCGAACGCCATGCCGTAGCGCTTGCCGGGCTCGTCCTGGTAGGCCGGGCGCGGGTCGAGGGCGAGAATCTCCTCGAGCGCGGCCGTATCCTCCGGAGAGAGGGGACTGGCGGTTTCCCATTCGACCTTCAGGCGCGGCTGCGGGGCTCCGGCGGCAAATCCCGTCGCGGCCTCGGGGAAACAGTCGGCGTAGACCACATAGGGTTTGATGTCGTAGACGGGCGTACCGTCCATGAGGTCGGCGCCGGCGACCCGGATCTCGCTGCCGTCGGGCGCGACGGACAGAATCTTCACGCAGGAGAGCCCGAGGCGGTTCGGCCGGAAGGGGGAGCGGGTCGCGAAAACGCCCATGCGGACGTTCCCGCCAAGCCGCGGCGGCCGGACCGTCGGCTGCCAGGCCTTGCTCTCCGGCACTTCGGAGAAGCCCCAGATCAGCCAGATGCGGTCGAAGCCGTCTTCCCCCGAAAGGCCGCGAAGGGCATCCGGGTTGCGGAATTCGGGGCGGAAAACAATGCGCCCGTCGAGACTTCCGGCCAGCCCGCTCTGGCGGGGGAGGCCGAACTTGGCGGTCAGGGGACCGTGGTAGTCTGCGATGGGCGTAATGTTCATAATCTTACAAAAATAACAATTATTTCCGGATTTACCAGCGGCCGCCGCCACCTCCTCCCGGACCGCCACCGCCGGGGCCGCCCTGGCCGCCGCTGTAGGTGCTCAGCGATACGGCCGTGCCGCCGGAGATGCCGGAAGTGGCCCAGATACCGTTGCAGAAGGTCGTTCCGCCAACGCTCACGCCCTTGTATCCGCCGCTCAGCTGGACATAGTCGTTGCCGCGGATGCCGTGGCCGGCGGAGCTGCCGGCGCTGACCGTCACGGACGGGGCGTTGAGGAAGCGGACATAGTCGTCGGAGGCGATGCAGGACTTCGCCTGCTTGTTATTGGCGGTAACAGTCAAGTCGCCGCTGCCTGAGAAGACGAGCTGTCCTTCCGAGAAGAAGACGGCCTTCATGTCTTCGTCGCCGGAAGCCGAGTAGGCGGCGGAACTGCCGTCGGCGAGGGTATTCGTTCCCTCGACGACGACATAGCAACGCTTTTCGCTCTGGATATTGATGGCGGCGCCGCTGGCGCTGGAAAGGGACAGGTCGCTCAGAACGAGGGCCATCTTCTTGGCGCTGTAGAGCTTGAAGCAGCCGTCGGCGGCCGATCCCGTAAGCTTGTAGATGATGTTCTCGTCGCCGGTGCTGTTGATGGTGACGCTGTTGCCGCTGACGGAGACGCTGAGGGTGGAGGATGTTGCATAACCGCTGACCGTTGCGCCGGCGTTCGCATAGGTAACAGTCACCATGCGGGTGAAGGTCGTCGTGGAAATGTCGTCGTCGGAGGAAGGATCACCGCTGGAAGGATAGGTCCAGGATCCCGTCCCGTCGCTTGCGCCGTCATTTACGGTCGGCGTGACGGGGATGGACTCCTCCGCGTCTTCTGTCGTGATTTCGTCCTTGACGCAGCCGGTCAGAAGCAGGGCGGCAGACGCAATCAGAATCGGGGTAATCAAGCGTTTCATAAGGCTGGCTTTAGGTTTTTCTTGTTTTATTGCTGATTTTTCAAATATCGGGCCAAAATGACAAATCGTTTTAACACACCCTTCCTTTCCGCTCGGTTTTCTTGCTTCATCGGGAAAACTTCCGTATTTTTGTGGAATCAAGCATCAAAATCTGATTATGGCCGGTAAGAAAAAATCAAGCAAGAAGCACCGTCCCGCTCCGTCGCTTCCGCCGACCCATCTGCTGGTGGTCGGCGCCTTTGCGGCACTTGTTTGCCTGCTGCCTTGGCCGGGCGGATGGGGGAGCAGCGCATTCTGGATCCGCGCCGGTATCGGTCTGGCGGCTTCCCTCCTGTTCTATCTTCTCGTCCGCTGGATCCTCCGGGATTCCTATCCGGCTTTCCTTGCCGCCCTGATGCTGCTCTGCGCGACGGCCGTATGGATGCCTTTCGGAGCCGGCTGGCGTCCTTGGGTGCTCCTATTCCTGCTGTCCTTTGCGCTGGGAGCCCTGTTCGGCTACTGGGACCGTAAGCTCGGCGGCAGGAAGGTCGGATTCCAGCACCTTCTCTTTGCCGCTGTCGCAGGGGGTATCGCCCTTGCGGCGGTGGGCCTTTCCCTGCTGGTTCTCCTGCGCCCGATGCGCTACGGGGCCGTCCCGATGCTTTCCGCCCTGCTGATGGCGGCCGTGGCGGTCGGAGTGGTCCTGATGGCCGTCTCCGCCTTTTCCCGCAGAAGGCCCTGGGACATCGTGCTCGGCGCCCTGCTGTATGCCGTCGTCTGGAAACTCCTGTCCTTTCCGGGATTCGAATCTTTTTTGTAAATTTGTGCCGCTGAAAACTTAATACTATCCAATAAATATGAAAAGAATCGTACTCGTACGCCATGGCGAAAGCGCCTGGAACCTCGAAAACCGTTTTACCGGCTGGACCGACGTGGACCTGACCCCGAAGGGGGAGAATGAGGCCAAGGAAGCCGGCAAACTCCTGAAGGCCGAAGGTTTTGCCTTCACGAAGGCTTATACCTCCTACCTCAAGAGAGCCGTCAAGACCCTCAACAACATCCTCGACAACATGGACCTCGACTGGATCCCCGTGGAGAAGAGCTGGCGCCTCAATGAGAAGCACTACGGCAACCTCCAGGGCCTCAACAAGGCCGAGACCGCCGAGAAATACGGTGACGCCCAGGTCAAGATCTGGCGCCGCAGCTACGATGTCGCTCCGCTTCCGCTCGCCGAAGACGATCCCCGCAACGCCAAACTCGACCCCCGCTACGCCGGTGTCGCCGACAGCGACATTCCCCGTACCGAGAGCCTGAAGGACGCGATCGCCCGTGCCGTCCCGTACTGGAAGGAGGTCATCTTCCCGGACCGCCTCAACCACGACAACATCATCGTCGTCGCCCACGGCAATTCCCTCCGCGGTATCATCAAGTACCTCAAGGGCATCTCCGATGAGGACATCGTTTCCCTGAACCTCCCGACCGCCGTTCCGTACGTCTTCGAGTTCGACGACAACGGCAAGCTCGTCAAGGACTACTTCCTCGGCGACCAGGAGGCCATCGCCGCCAAGATGAACGCCGTCGCGAACCAGGGCAAGGCCGCGAAGTAAGCGTCGCTCCGCATACAAAGAAAGGGACAGGCAAGCGCCTGTCCCTTTCTTTTGCCCGGTGCCGGAGATTAGTCGTCCAGCCGGTAGGTGATGGTCACGACGTCGCGGACCTCCATCATGCGGGGATTGTCATCCGAGCTGTAGATGTTGAACTGGCCCTGGTCTGCCGTGATGACCTTTCCGAGCTCGCTGCCGACACAGCCGGCGATTTGCTCGGCCGTCTCGCGGGCGTGGCCGAAGGCTTCGTCCAGCATCTCGGACTTGAGGCTCTGGAATTCGGTGTACTTGTAGTTGAAGTAGCCGTCCAGGGAGATGCCCTTGCTGATCAGCTCGCCCTGCTTGTTGATGAGCTCGTGGACCTGGTCGATCTTGCTCGTCGTGACCGTGAAGCGGGTCGTGAGCTTATAATAATAAGGAAGGCGGTCGTCGGACCAGCGGTTGTTGAGGCGGTCGTCCACCTCCGGCGGAAGCTTCTTGATGTCTTCTTCCGTGAGGCCGTTCTGGGTCAGGAACCCGTAGACGGTGTCTTCCCGCTGCTGCATCTCGCGGTAGAGGCCCGGCAGGTCGTTGCCTGTCGCGGAGATGGTAAAGGACCATTTGATGACGTTGGCCTCCACTTTCCTTTCGGAAAGGCCCTTGACCGTGACCTGGCGGCCCTTGTTGATGTTGCTTGTCACCGCCGACTTGAGGATGAAGCCGAAGGCGATGAGGCTGGCGCCGAGGATGACGGCGGCCCAGAGTTTCTTGTCACATTTGCATTCCATGGTAGAAGGATTTTACTTAATCACTCCAAGTTCCTTGCCAACCTTGATGAAGGCGGCGATGGCTTTGTCGAGGTGCTCTTTCCTGTGGGCGGCGGAGAGCTGGACACGGATGCGGGCCTGGCCCTTCGGGACAACGGGATAGTAGAAACCGGTGACGAAGATGCCTTCCTTTGCCATCGCGGCGGCGAACTTCTGGGACAGCGGGGCGTCATAGAGCATGACGGCGCAGATGGCGGACTGCGTGGGCTTGATGTCGAAACCGGCGGCCATCATCTTCTCGCGGAAGTAGACGACGTTTTCCTGCTGACGGTCGTGCAGCTCGTTGGATTCCTCGAGCATCTTGAACATCTCGAGGCCGGCGCCGACGATCATCGGGGGCAGGGAATTGGAGAAGAGATACGGGCGGGAACGCTGGCGGAGGAGGTCGATGATCTCCTGACGGCCGGTCGTGAATCCGCCGACGGCGCCGCCGAAGGCCTTGCCGAGGGTGCCCGTGAAGATGTCGATGCGGCCGTAGCAGTTGAACTGCTCGGCGACGCCGTGGCCCGTCTTGCCGACAACGCCGGCGCTGTGGCTCTCGTCGACCATCACGAGGGCGTCGTATTTCTCGGCGAGGTCGCAGATCTTGTCCATCGGGGCGACGTTGCCGTCCATGGAGAAGACGCCGTCCGTCGCGATGATGCGGAAGCGGCAGGACTGGGCTTCCTGGAGCTTGGCCTCGAGGTCGGCCATGTCGGCATTGGCGTAGCGGAAGCGCTGAGCCTTGCACAGGCGGACGCCGTCGATGATGGAGGCGTGGTTCAGCGAGTCGGAGATGATGGCGTCCTCCGCCGTGAGAAGCGGCTCGAAGACACCGCCGTTGGCGTCGAAGCAGGCGGCGTAGAGGATGGCGTCATCGGTGTGGAAATACTTGGCGATGGCCTTTTCCAGCTCGCGGTGGCGGTCCTGCGTGCCGCAGATGAAGCGGACGGAGGACATGCCGTAGCCGCGCTCGTCCATGGCCTTTTTCGCCGCCTCAATCAGGCGGGGGCTGTCGGCGAGGCCGAGGTAGTTGTTGGCGCAGAAGTTGAGGGCCTTGCTGCCGTCCTGGAGGGTGATTTCGGCGCCCTGGGCGGAAACGATGTTGCGCTCTCTCTTGTAAAGACCGGCTTCCTCGATTTCGGCGAGGGTGTCCTGGAGGTACTTTTGGAATTTTCCGTACATATCTATAATAATTATGTGTTAGATTTCGTTTGACATTTCAAATTTACCGTTTTTTTTGAACAAATCCCTCGAAATGTATGGAAAAGTTGAATAAATCTGCTAATTTTGTATGCTAAAAAGTGATAACCACATATATGAAAAATGTCCTTGTGATTGGCTCCACCGGCCAGATCGGCTCCGAGCTCACCATGAAAATCCGCCGCGAGATCGCAGGCAGTCAAGTAGTTGCCGGCTATATTCCGGGTGCAGAGCCGAAGGGAATCCTTCTCGAAAGCGGTCCCGCAGAGATTGCGGACGTCCGCGACGCGCAGGGCCTGGCCGCCATCGTCGACAAATACAAGATCGACACGATCTACAACCTCGCCGCCCTGCTGTCCGCCGTCGCCGAGCGCAAGCCGCTCCTTGCCTGGGACATCCAGATGAACGGCCTCATCAACATCCTCGAAATCGCCCGCGAGAAGGGCTGCGCCGTCTTTACGCCTTCCTCCATCGGCTCTTTCGGCCCCGAGACCCCGCATGTCGGCACGCCGCAGGATACCATCCAGCGTCCCCGTTCCATGTACGGCGTGACGAAGGTCGCCACCGAGCTTCTCAGCGACTACTATTTCCATAAATATGGCGTCGACACCCGTTCGGTCCGCTTCCCGGGCCTGATCTCCAACGTCACGCTGCCCGGCGGCGGCACGACCGACTACGCCGTCGAGGTCTACTACAGCGCCGTCAAGGGGGAGGAGTTTGTCTGCCCGATAGGCCCCGGCACCTATATGGACATGATGTACATGCCCGACGCCCTCAAGGCCGCCATCGACATCATGATCGCCGACCCGACCCGCCTGATCCACCGCAATTCCTTCAACATCGCCTCCATGAGCTTCGAGCCGGAGCAGCTCTTCGCCAAGATCCGCGAATATATCCCGTCGCTCAAGGTCCGCTATGAGGTGGATCCCGTCCGCCAGGCCATCGCCAACTCCTGGCCGGACAGCATGGACGACAGCTGCGCCCGCGCCGAATGGGACTGGAAACCGTCCTTCGACATGGATTCCATGACCCGCGACATGATCGACGCCCTGCGTAAGAAATTTGCGATTTCTTAAAAATCGTAAGCGCGGAAAGATAGTTTGCTTATAATTTATAACCAATCCGGTTTTCTGAAGTTGAAAACCGGATTTTTTTGTCGCTTTCTTGAGGGGGTGTTTCAGGTGTTTCGAATTATGAAAAATTTTTATAGCGCGCTAAATGCTTGAAAAACAATGAATTAGCAATAATATTAAATATTTTTCAAAATTTTTTCGCAAAAAAATTTGCAGAAATAAAAAAAAGCCGTACCTTTGTATCCGGGTTGAGCCAGTAAGGTTCTCTTGATTGACTCAATCTATTGGTTATTAGTTTTAGTGTTATTAATTATGTGGTTAGTAAGAGTGGTCCGCCTGTGAAGGCCGACGCTCTTTTTTTTTAACCGCAAATTCCCTAATTTTGCAGTATGCGTGCCGTTATCCAGAGAGTGAGCTGCGCTTCCGTCACCATCGGCGGGAGCTACCGGTCGTCTATCGGCTCCGGCCTGCTGATCCTTCTCGGTGTCGGCCATGAGGATACGCCGGAGGACCTGGACTGGCTCGTCCGCAAAATCGCCGCCCTTCGCATCTTCGACGACGGGGAGGGCGTGATGAACCGTAGCGTCGTCGATGTCGGGGGTGAGGCCCTTGTCGTCAGCCAGTTTACGCTGATGGCCTCGACGAAAAAGGGCAATCGTCCGTCTTATATCCACGCTGCCGGGCACGAGCTGGCCGTCCCCCTGTACGAGCAGTTCTGTGCGGCCCTCTCCGCCGCCATCGGCCGTCCTGTCGGCACGGGCGAGTTCGGCGCCGACATGCAGGTCGCCCTCGTCAACGACGGCCCGGTGACCATTTGTATCGATACGAAAAACAAAGAATGAAACAGATAGAAGTTGCAGCCGCCATCATCCGAAGCGGCGACAGGATTTTCGCCACCCAGCGCGGTTATGGCCAGTGGAAGGACTGGTGGGAGTTCCCGGGTGGGAAGCTGGAGCCGTGGGAATCGCCCCAGGAGGCCCTGCTGCGGGAAATCCGCGAGGAACTCTCTACGGAGATCGCCATCGACAAGTTCCTCTATACCGTGGACTGGGACTATCCCGAGTTCCACCTGACGATGCACTGTTTCATCTGTTCGCTCCGTGGCGAGGCGCCGCATCTCAACGAGCACGAGGCCGCCCGCTGGCTACGCGCGGACGACCTCGACACTGTTCAGTGGCTACCTGCCGACTATATCCTGCTTCCCCTGATCGCGGACGAGCTGAAACGCTATCAGTAGCCGGCCGGCACGGAATCTCTTTTCAACTTTATTTTCGCTTGTAGGCGGTGAAACGCCAGGTAAGGCCGATGTCGAAATTGTGGACCTTGTCGTGGTTGTCGCCGAAGTAAGCGGCATGCAGGCGAAGCTTCTCATTGCCGAGCGGGAAGAACTCCACTCCGCCGCCGTAATAGAAGTAATCGTTGCCGGCGGGCAGTACCAGATCGTAGGAACGGCCCAGCTCGCCCTCCGCATAGTCCGGGTCCACGTTTGCGGCGTCGTTCCGTTCGTATCCTACCTTGGAGCAGAGATTCCATTTGCCCAGCGAGAGGATGGGCTTGACGATGCAGCTCCAGTCCGACAGGGGATTCTTCTGGCCGATGGCGAAACGGTCGATGAAGTCGACGTCCACCGTGAGCGCGCCGAGGTGGAACTGGTTGCCGAGAACAATCCAGTTCATCTTGCGGTGCAGTTCATCCTCGACGAGGTTGTAGCTCCAGATGGTCTTCCAGCGGGGGAGGATGGAACCGTTCCAGTAGAGGTTATAGGAATAGGAATTCTGCGTGACGGGAGAGATCGGCGACGGGATGAACTGCAGGGAGATCGCCTGGCCGGGAACGGGCTCATAGGTCGCGCTGACGCCGAAAGCGTAGTATTGGTAGAGGCGGTTGGTGAAGGCGCCGTAGTAGTAGACGTCGATCGGGGCGGAGTCCACCTCGTAGCCGCCCACCTTGATCGGGTGCTTGCCGGCCGTGAAGGACCACTTCGGCGTGGCCTGCCAGTGGAGCCAGAGGAAGTCCGTGGCATTGAACGGGTTGGCGTCCTCGATCTTCTTGTTGAGCCGCTGGCGGACCCGGAAGGAGAGGCTCCCGGTAAGATGTCCGTATACCTGCAGGTTGAAATAGTCGCCCTGGAAACGGGAATCATAGTCCCCTTCGGTGGTCTGCTGGTGGAAGGTCGTCCGCGTTTCGAAGCCGATCTCGTCCACATGGGTTTCCTGTGCGTGGGCGCAGAAAGGCAGAAGGGCGAATGCAAGGAGAAGTAGAGCAGTCTTTTTCATACTATAGGTTGAAGCTTAAGTCAGCACGGATATCGCGGGAGGACAGGCCGATGAGGGCGTGGAATTCGCCGGGCTCGGCTTTCCAGTCATGGGCCTCGGCGTCGAAGAAGCTCAGGGCACGGCGGTCCAGCGGGAAACGGACCGTGGCGCTCTCGCCGGGCTCCAGGAAGACTTTCTCGAAGCCCTTCAGCTCCTTCTCGGGACGCTCGACGGTGGCCTCCGTGTCGGAAACATAGAGCTGGACGACTTCTGCGCCGGCCACCTTGCCGCTGTTGGTCAGCGTGGCCGTGACCTCGAATCCCTCTCCGGCGGCCTTCACGGACGCATCGGAAATCTCGAAGGTCGTATAGCTCAGGCCGTGGCCGAAAGGATACTGGACGGCGAGCTTCTGCGTGTCATACCAGCGGTAGCCGATGAAGACGCCTTCGTCGTAGTACTCCTGCCACCACTCCTTTCCCTCCTCGCGGATGCCCGGGTACTGCCGCTCGGTCTTGAGCGGGCCGTCGGCGAGGGCGAGGGGCATCGTGAAGGGCAGCTTGCCGGAAGGATTGACGGCGCCGGTCAGCACGTCCACGAGGGCGTGGCCGCTCTCGGAACCGCCGTACCAGGCCTGGACGATGGCGTCGGCCTGCTCCGACCAGGGCATCGCGACCGGAGAGCCGGAGATGTTGACGACGATCAGGTTCTCAGACACTTCCGCCAGCGCTTCGATGAGCTTGTCCTGGCCGTAGGGGAGGACGATGTCGAGGCGGTCCGTGCCTTCGTTGTCCTGGTGGTCGCTCTTGTTGAGGCCGCCGATGAAGATGACGTATTCGGCCTCGCGGGCTGCGGCGACGGCATCCGCGACAAGGCGGGCGGCGCTGCGGGATTCGCTGAGGTCCTGGCCGGTGACGACCTTGTTGTAGTCGGTGGTCGTGTCGCCGACATAGCCGCGCTCCCACTTCACCTCGGCCTTGCCGTCGAAGGCTTCCCGGATGGCGTCGAGCGGAATGACCTCATATTTGGTCTTGAGGTTGGAACTGCCGCCGCCGACGACCATCATCTTGTAGGCGTTCTCGCCGACGACGAGGATCTTGGCGCCCTCGGCGGGCTGCAGCGGCAGGATGCCGTCATTCTTGAGCAGGACGATGCCCTCGGCGGCAATTTTTCTGGCCGCGGCGAAATGCTCGGGGCTCGTAAAGCTGCCGTAGTGCGTTTCGGGGGACATGCCGGTGCGGAAAATGGTCCGCAGCACGCGGCGGGCCTTGTCGTTGAGCTCATCCTCGGTGGCACGGCCGTCGCGGAGGCGCTCAATGAACGGGCGGGCGAGGTGGTAGTTCTGATAGCCGTCGGAGGCGTCGCTGTGGAGGCCGTCCGTCCAGGTGCCCATCTCGATGTCGAGGCCGTTGTGGACCGCCTCGTCATCGTCGCGGCAGCCGCCCCAGTCGCTGACGACCACGCCGTCGAAGCCCCATTCGCCCTTGAGGATGTCGCAGAGCAGGCGCTTGTTGTGGCAGTTGAACTGGCCGTTCCAGAGGTTGTACGAGCCCATGACGGCCCAGGCGCCGCCTTCCTTGACGGCCGCCTCGAAGGCCGGGAGGTAGATCTCGTAGAGGGTGCGGTCATCGACGATGGAATTGGTCGCGGTACGGCGCGTTTCCTGGTTGTTGACGGCGAAATGCTTGACGCAGGCCGCTACGCCCTCTCCCTGGACGCCCTGGATGTACGGAACGACCAGCTGACCGGCCAGGTAAGGATCCTCGCCCATGTATTCGAAGGTGCGCCCGTTCAGCGGGGTGCGGCCCATGTTGATGCCGGGGCCGAGGAGGATGTCCTTTTTGCGGTAGCGGGCTTCCTCGCCGATGCTCTTGCCGTAGAGGCGCGCCAGATCGCGGTCCCATGTCGCCGCGAGGTTCACCAGGGCCGGGAAGGCCGTGCAGGAGTCGTTGGTCCATCCTGCCTGGTCCCACTCATCCCAGAGCACTTCCGGGCGGATGCCGTGGGGCCCGTCCGTATGCCAGAGCTCGGGAATGCCGAGCCGGGGCACGCCGGCGGAGGAGAACTTCGACTGGGCGTGGGTCAGGGCGACCTTTTCCTCCAGCGTCATGCGCGCGAGGGCGTCCTCGACACGTTCCTCCAGCGGGGCGGCGGGATTGAGATAGGCAGGGCCGTCAAAGGGCTTTTCTGCGGGGGTGTTGCTGCGGCAGGCTGCCGTCATGACGATGGCGGCGGCAAGGCTTAGGTAGGCGAAGATTCGTTTCATGCGGAAAAAGGGTTCTGTCGGCTATGCAAGGAGGGCGTCCGCCAGCGCCTCGAGGGCCGGCAGATCGGTGGATTTCAGGGTACTGAGGAGCGTGACGGCCGGCTCGATGACCGTGATGCCCTTCATGGCGGCGAAGGCTTCCTTCATGATGCGGCCGGATGCCGGGGCCCAGGAGCCGTTTTCGATGAGGCCGACGCGCTTTTGCTGCCAGGCCTTGGCGGAGAGCAGGTGGAGGAAGTTCGCGGCCGGGGTAAAGAGTCCGCCGTCATAGGTCGGTGCGGCGAGGACCATCTTTCCGTAGCGGAAGGCATCCTCGACGGCCTCGGCCATGTCGTCACGGCACAGATCGGCCGTCGCGACCTTCGGACAGCCTTTCTCCCGGAGGATTTCCGCCAGCTTCAGCGCCGCTGCGGCCGTGCCGCCGTGCATGGAGGCATAGGCGACGAAAACGCCCTCGGTCTCCACGCCATAGCTGCTCCACGTCCGGTAAAGGTCGAGGTACTGCGAAAGGTCCTTGCGGAGGATGGGACCGTGCAGCGGGCAGATGACGGCGGGGGAGAGCGGCGCCACTTTCCTGAGGAGCGTCTGTACGGGCATGCCGTATTTGCCGCAGATATTGAAGTAGTAGCGGCGGGCTTCACAGGCCCAGTCGGTGTCTTCCTCGCCGAAGTAGCCGCACTTTGACAGGGCGCCGAACTTGCCGAAAGCATCGGCGCTGAAAAGCACTTTCCCGGCCGTCTCGAAGGAAACGAGCACTTCCGGCCAGTGCACCATCGGCGCGGCGAAAAAGCGAAGCGTACGGCCGCCGAGAACGAGTTCATCCCCCTCTTTCACGACCCTGGCGCGCGAAGCGAAATCCACGCCTTCATGGAACTGGCCGAGCAGCTGGACGGCCTTCGCGGAGGTGACGAGGGTCAGGGTGGGCCACTGCCCCAGCGCCCAGACAATGAGGCCGGCATGGTCCGGCTCCACGTGATGGGCCACGAGATAGTCCGGAGCCTTACCCGCGAGCGCTTCCAGAAGATTCTCCTTCCAGGCCTCGCCGGCCGTAGCGTCTGCGGTGTCGAGAACGGCCGTCTTTTCGTCTTCGATGATATAGGAATTGTAGGCCATTCCTTCCGGAACGGCGTATTGGCCTTCAAAGAGATCCAGCGCGAGGTCGTCGACGCCGATATAGCGGATCCCCGGGATGATTGTTTTTGTCATGGTCAAGAATTCATAAAAGTAACTACAAATATAACAAAAAAACTGATTATCTTTGTCAGTCAAAACAGAAACACAATTATTATGGATAACAATAAGCCCCAGCCGCAGCAGCTCAGCATCGAGATCAACCCCCAGGTCACCAAGACCGCCTACTCGAACCTCGCCATTATCTCCCACTCCCACAGCGAGTTCGTCCTCGATTTCGCCTCCAACCTGCCCGGCATGCCGAAGGCCCTCGTCGAGAGCCGCATCGTGATGACGCCCGAGCACGCCAAGCGCCTTCTCAACGCCCTGAACGACAACATCATGAAGTATGAGAACCAGTTCGGCCCGATCCAGCTCAGCGGCGCGCCGCGTCCCGGTTCCACCTTCAACCTCAACGACTTCAACCCCGGCGGCAGCAAATCATAATTGTCATTTCGACCGAGCAAAGCGAGTGGAGAAAGCTCTATGACTGACTGGAAAGACATCCGCGCCTTCGCCTTCGACGTCGACGGTGTCGCCACCGAGGGCGGGGTTTTCTGCAATGAGGAAGGACAGCTTCTCCGGACGTACGACGCCAAGGACGGCTTCGCCATCCGCATGGCCAGAATGAACGGCTATCCTGTCGCTGTCATCACTGGCGGCTCTTCCGTCAGCATCCTCAAGCGTTTCCGCACCAGCGGCATCGCCGACGAGGATGTGTTCCTGCATTCCCGTAGCAAGATGGACGACTTCCGGAAGTTTCTGGACCGGCACGGCCTGGAGGCCCGCGAGGTGATGTATTTCGGTGACGACGTGCCCGACCTCGAGGTCATGCTCGCCGCCGGTATCGGTGTCGCCCCCGCGGATGCCGTCGACGATGTGCTCGCCGCGGCGGACTATGTCTCGCCGAAGCCGGGCGGCCGCGGCTGCCTTCGCGAAGCCATTGAAAAGACGCTCAAGATCCAGGGCCGATGGACCTTCGACGCGCCGCTTTACAAACAGCTTTTCTAAGCCATGCTGCAGCTCAGCGGAAAGCGCCTGATTCTCGCCAGCGGCTCCCCGAGACGCCGCGAGCTGCTTGCGGGTTTAGACCTTGATTTCGAGGTTGATACGCGCAATGACTTCAACGAATGCTTCGACCCGTCGACGCCCTTTGACGAAGTGCCGATGCTGATGGCCCGTGGCAAGTCCCACGGCTTCCACCGGCCCCTCGAAAAGGACGAAATCCTCATCACCGCGGACACCATGGTCATCCTTCCCGGAAAGGAAATCCTCGGAAAGCCGAAGGACCGCGCCGACGCCTTCCGGATGCTTCGCGACCTCTCCGGAAAGGACCATCTCGTCATCACCGCCGTCGTGCTCCGCTCGACGGAGAAGGAAGACGCCTTCTCCGCCACGACCACCGTTTCCTTTAAGGAACTCTCTGACGAGGAAATCGCTTATTACATAGATACTTACAAACCCTACGACAAAGCCGGCGCCTATGCCATCCAGGAGTGGATCGGCCACATCGGCATCTCCGGCATCAACGGCTCCTACTTCAATGTCGTCGGATTCCCCGTCCAGCGCCTCTACGCCGCCCTGGAACGCTTTGTCGGTTAGCAAAAATTCCTTATATTTGTAAGTTTTATTGGAAATAACAACTTACAATACAATGGAATTATCCGCAAAGTACAATCCCGCAGAGGTGGAAGACAAGTGGTACGCCGACTGGACGGCCAAGAAGTACTTCCACAGTGAGCCGAACGAAAAAGATCCCTATACCATCGTGATCCCCCCGCCGAACGTGACGGGCGTGCTTCACATGGGCCATATGTTGAACAATACGCTGCAGGACGTGCTGGTGCGCCGCGCACGCATGATGGGCAAGAACGCCATCTGGGTGCCGGGTACGGACCACGCCTCCATCGCCACGGAAGCCAAGGTCGTCGGCCGTCTCGCCGAGCAGGGCATCCGCAAGCGCGACCTTACCCGCGAGCAGTTCCTCGAGCATGCCTGGAACTGGACCCATGAGCACGGCGGCATCATCCTCAAGCAGCTCCGCCGCCTCGGCGCCAGCTGCGACTGGGACCGCACGGCCTTCACGATGGACGAGATCCGCAGCGAGAGCGTACTCCGCGTCTTCTGCGACCTTTTCGACAAGGGGTATATCTACCGCGGCCTCCGCATGGTCAACTGGGACCCCAAGGCCCAGACGGTGCTTTCCACGGAGGAAGTGGTCTACCGTGATGAGAAGTCGCACCTTTTCCACCTCAGGTACTATGTCGCCGATGCCGACACGAATCCCGTGAGGCCGACCGGCGAAGAGGGCGAGGTGCTGCATCAAGATGCGCAGGGACGCTACTATGCCGTCGTCGCGACG
The DNA here is from genome assembly GCA_902768665.1 of uncultured Bacteroidia bacterium. Lineage (GTDB taxonomy): Bacteria > Bacteroidota > Bacteroidia > Bacteroidales > UBA932 > Cryptobacteroides. The sequence continues at coordinate 37,162 of CACXMA010000013.1, forward strand.
ACCCGTCCGGAGACCATCATGGGCGATACCGCCATGTGTATCAACCCGAAGGACCCGAAGAACCAGTGGCTCCGCGGGCACAAGGTCGTGGTGCCGCTCGTCGGCCGCGTGATCCCCGTGATCGAGGACCGCTATGTCGACATCGAGTTCGGTACCGGCTGCCTCAAGGTGACCCCGGCCCATGACATCAACGACTACAACCTCGGAAAAACCCACAATCTCGAAACCATCGACATCTTCAATCCCGACGGCACCATCAGCGACCAGTCGCCGCTGTATGTCGGTCTCGACCGCATGGTGGTCCGCAGACAGATCGTCAAGGACCTGGAAGCCGCCGGCCTGATGGAGAAGGTGGAGGACTACGACAACAAGGTTGGTTACTCGGAGCGCAACCCCGATACGGCCGTGGAGCCGCGCCTTTGCAAGCAGTGGTTCCTCAATATGAAGCATTTCGCCGAGATCGCGCTGAAGCCGGTGCTGGACGGCGAGATCAAGTTCCATCCCGAGAAATACATCTCCTCCTACCGCCAGTGGCTCGAGAACATCCAGGACTGGTGCATCAGCCGCCAGCTCTGGTGGGGCCACCGCATCCCGGCCTACTATCTGCCGACGGACAGTCCGGAGGAGGAGCGCTATGTCGTGGCCATGACCGCGGAAGAGGCGCTCGAAAAGGCGCACCGGCTGCCCGGCTATGAGAATCTGAAGCCGGAGGACCTGCGTCACGACGAAGACGCCCTCGACACCTGGTTCTCCAGCTGGCTGTGGCCGATTTCCCTCTTTGACGGCATCCGCAACCCCGGCAACCCCGAGATCAAGTACTATTATCCGACGAGCGACCTCGTGACCGCCCCGGACATCATCTTCTTCTGGGTGGCCCGCATGATCATGGCCGGCGAGGAGTACATGGGCGACGTGCCGTTCCGCAATGTCTATTTCACGGGCCTCGTCCGCGACAAGCTGGGCCGCAAGATGTCCAAGCAGCTCGGCAATTCCCCGGATCCGATCGGCCTCATCGAGAAATATGGCGCCGACGCCGTCCGTATCGGCATGCTCCTTTGCACCTCCGCCGGCAACGACATTCTCTTCGACGAGTCCCAGATCGAGCAGGGCCGCAACTTCTGCAACAAGATCTGGAACAGCTACCGCCTCATCCAGGGCTTCGCCGTCGACCCTGCCGCGAAGCAGTCCGAGGCCCAGAAGGTCGCCATCCGCTGGATGCGCGGCCGGCTGAGCCAGGTCGTCGCCGAGGTGAACGACAACTTTGCGAAATTCCGCATCTCGGATGCCCTGATGGCCACTTACCGCCTGTTCTGGGACGATTTCTGCGCCTGGTATCTCGAGGCGATCAAGACCCCGTTCGTGGACGGAAAGCCCACGCCGATGGACCCTCAGACCCATGCCGCGACGCTCGGTTTCTTCGACGAGCTTCTGCGCATGATCCACCCGGTCATGCCTTTCATCACTGAGGAACTCTGGCAGAACCTCGCCCCCCGCGGGGAGAACGAGACCATCATGTTCGCCCCGATGCCGAAGGGCGGCGACACCGACAAGGCCTTTACCGATGCTTTCGCCATGGCCGCCGACGCCATCATGAACGTCCGCGCCATCCGTCAGCAGAAGAACCTCTCCCCAAGGGAGCCGCTGCGGCTGCGCATCAAGGGCGCCTTCGATCCAGAGATGACCGCCATCGTCTGCAAGCTCGGCAACGTCTCCGGTGTGGAGCTGGTCGACGGTACCCTGGCCGACGGCGAAGGCGTGGGCTTCCTCGTCGGGACCACGGAAATGTTCGTGCCCCTGAAGGGCCTCGTGAACGCCGAGGAGGAGATCGCCAAGGCCGAGAAGGACCTCGAGTACCAGCAGCGTTTCCTCGCCAGCGTGCGCGCCAAGCTCGCCAACGAAAAGTTCGTCGCCCACGCCCCCGAGGCCGTCATCGCCAACGAGCGCAAGAAGGAGGCGGACGCCCTGTCCCGCATCGAGAGCCTCGAGAAGCAGCTGAAAGCCCTTAAAGGATAGACGCTTATGATGTACTACGAGGAGGAGTTCCCGGTCCGCTACTATGAGACCGACCAGATGGGCGTCGTCCATCACTCCAACTATATCCGTTTCTTTGAGCTGGCCCGCAACCAGATGATGGCGGCGGTCGGATTCCCGATCTGGGTGTGCGAGCGGGATTATCACGTGATGATCCCGATCGTGAGCGTCACCTGCCATTTCAAGCACCCGGCCCGGATGGGGGACACCCTCCGCGCCGTCGCCATGATCGACAAGGTGCCCCAGGCGAAGCTCACGATCCGCCAGCAGGTCTGGAACCAGAACGGGGAGCTGTGCGCGGAAGGAGAGGTCCTGCTCGGATTCATCGATTCCGCGACGTTCCGTCCGTGCCGCTGCCCCGAGCCGCTCGCGACCATCATTGAAAACCACCTCGGCGACAGATGATATCGATCAGCGACTTGACGGTGGCCTACGGCAGCTTCACGCTGCTCGACCATATCGGCTTCCATATCAGCGAGAACGACCGCATCGGTCTCGTTGGGAAGAACGGTGCCGGCAAGTCGACGGTCATGAAACTCATCTGCGGCCTCGAGAGCCCGACTTCGGGACGGATCGACAAGCCGCAGCACGTGCGCATCGGCTACCTGCCGCAGCTGATGGAATATGCCAAGGGGCGCACGGTCATCGAGGAGACCCTGACGGTCTTCGACGAGATCAAACAGCTCGAGAAGGAACTCGAAACGATCAATGATGAGCTGGCACAGCGGACTGATTATGAATCCGATTCCTATGCCGGCCTCATCGAACGCTTGAACACGATCAACGACCTGCTGGCGCTGGAGGCAGGGGAGTCTCCCCGGGTCCAGGCCGAGCGGACGCTGATCGGTCTCGGCTTCAGGGACGAGGATTTCGACCGTCCCCGTGAAACCTTCAGCCAGGGCTGGAACATGCGCATCGAGCTGGCGAAGATTCTCCTTGCCCGTCCGGACGTGCTGCTTCTCGACGAGCCGACGAACCACCTCGACATCGAGTCGATCGCCTGGTTCGAGGAGTACCTTAAAAAGAGCTTCCGGGGCTCGCTGCTGCTGGTTTCCCACGACCGGCGCTTCCTCGACAACGTCACGACCCGCACGGTGGAGATCCTCCTCGGCAAGGTCCACGATTATAAGGTTCCCTACAGCCAGTATGTGGCCCTTCGCAAGGAGCGCATGACCCAGCAGCTGGCGGCATACGAGAACCAGCAGCGGATGATCGAGAAGACGGAGGATTTCATCAACCGCTTCCGCTACAAGCCGACCAAGTCCAACCAGGTCCAGTCCCGCATCAAGGCCCTCGAAAAACTCGAGCGCATCGAGGTCGAGGACGAGGACCGCGCGATGCTGACCGTCAAGTTTCCGCCGGCCGTGCGCTGCGGGGATGTGGCCTACAGCGCGAAGGACCTGACGGCCGCCTACCCGCAGAAGGTCGTATTCCGCCATGCCGACATCGAGATCCGCCGCGGCGAGAAAGTCGCTTTCGTCGGCCGCAACGGCGAGGGCAAGACTACGCTCATGCGCATCATCTGCGGCGAGCTGGAGCCGGCGGAAGGGGAGTCGAAACTCGGCCACAACGTGTCGCTGGGCTATTTCGCACAAAACCAGGAAGATGTGCTCGACAAAAGCGAGACCGTCTTCGGCACGCTGGACCGCATCGCCGTGGGGGAGATCCGGACAAAACTCCGCGACATCCTCGGCGCTTTCCTTTTCAAAGGCGAGGACATCGACAAGAAGGTGTCGGTCCTCAGCGGCGGCGAAAGAGCCCGGCTCGGCATGGCGAAGCTCATGCTCCAGCCCTATAACCTGCTGGCGCTGGACGAACCGACGAACCATATGGACATCCGCTCCAAGGATATCCTGAAACAGGCCCTCAAGGCCTTCGACGGCACGCTCGTGATCGTATCCCACGACCGCGATTTCCTCGACGGTCTCGTGGACAAGCTCTATGAATTCCGGGACGGCAGGGTGCGGGAGCACCTCGGCACCGTCTCCGAGTTCCTCGAAAAACGCAAGCTGGAGAACCTCCAGGAGCTGGAGCGCCGTTTCGGCGCCACGCCGCAGCCCAAGACCGAGGAGAAGCGCGAGTCGCAGGCGGCGTTCGTCCAGAAGAGGACGGAGAGCAAGGAGGAACGGAAATTGCGCAGCCGCATTGCCCGGCTCGAGGAGGAGATCTCCTCGCTGGAGCAGCAGCTCGCTGGCATCGAGACGGAGCTTTCCGGCACGACGGACCACGCCCGCGTGATGGAGCTTTCCGGCGAATACCTCCGCGTCAAGGACCAGCTCGACGCCCATACGGCCGAGTGGGAGCGGAAAATGGAAGAATTGGGATAACTACAACAATAACAATAACACGCACGATTATGAAACGGTATCTGATTACGGCGGTTGCCATCCTCGCGGCGGGAGTGCTTTCCCTGACGCAGGCGACGGCCCAGACTGCGCAGAAGCAGCAGACTTACGAATCCTTCACGGGCATTTCCGTGTCCGGCGACTTCCAGGTCACCCTCACGCCCGGGACGGAGTATTCCGCGACCCTTACGGTCGACGAGGCGGTCATGCCTTATGTCCAGTGCTTTGTGACGAGCCAGGTCCTGACGGTTTCCGTCGGCAAGCTGCCGAAGGAGGTCAAGAAGCTCTTCAAGGGCAAGAACAAGCCGACCTACATCCTCGTTGTGACGGCTCCCCAGCTTGGCAACATCACGCTGAAGGACAACGTCACCCTGCTGACGACCAATAATTTCACGGCCGGGCAGTTCCGCATCGACCTCAGCGGCAAGAGCCAGATCCGCCATCTCGCCGTGGAGGACGCCGCTTCCGCCGACATCATCATGAGCAAGAACGCCATTGCCGACATCACCATCGATGCCGATCAGGTCAATACCGAGCTTTCCGGTTCCGCCCAGCTGCGGCTTGCCTACAATGTCGAGTCCATCAAGTTCCAGGCCCGCAACAGCGCCCTGATTGCCGCGAACGGCGAGGCCGGCCAGACGGCCATTGCCGCGGAAGGGTCTGCGAAAGTGTCTGTGAGCGGTTTGTCCGATGACGGCTTGGAAGTCAAGGGAGCCGGTTCCGCCAACATCGACTGCCTCAAGCTCGAGACCCGCAAGGCCGACATCGTCCTTACCGGTGCAACCCTCGTGGAGGCCGCTTCCGACGAGATTTCCGTGGATCTTTCCGGCAGGAGCACGCTCGTCTTCGACGGCGATCCGCTCGTAAAGATCGTCTCCGTCAAGACGTCCACCATCACCCGTCACGGCGCCGCGAAGTAATCCCTTGCCTTATGAAACGAATCCTGATCCTTTCCGCGCTGTGCGCGCTTTTCCTGCTGCCTTCGTTTGCCGCGGCGGCAACGCCCGTCTGCACGTCTCCCGCCGGCATCTCCGTCAGTGGCAATGATCCCATCGACCAGATCCTGGCTGTCTTGAAGGAGGTCGTCGATATCAAGAAGGAAGCGACCGCCACGAAAGGTGAGACGAAAGGCGGCATTAACAGGAAAGCCTTGGATGACGCTACCAAGGTCCTGATCGTCCTCGAGAAGCTCGATGCCATTGACAAAGAATACGGAGAGCTTTCGATCAACGATCGCGACCGCACAGCCATCACCGACTTCATCGTCCAGAACCACTCGGTCCTATACGGAAAACCGGCCACCAACGAGTCCGCCAAGGCCGTCTTCAAGAAGTTGCAGGGCTACAAAACCATCTCCCAGCTTCTCACCGGCATCATCCGGGACCTTTAACCTGCGTCATGCCCGGCTCTTGATCGGGCATCCCTTTCGTCATTCCACGGCTTGTCCAGTGCCCGCGGCAATTGAATCGTCATTCCACGGCTTGTCCAGCGCCCGCGGCAGTTGAACCGTCATTCCACGGCTTGTCCGTGGAATCTGTTCTTCGGTGCTGCGGGAGCCTATTGTTGCTACTGCAGTGCAGGCTCGAAAGTGCGGAAACGGAGCGGCACCGGGGGCTTGACGAGCCAACTTCTCCTTATACGAGCCGTGCGGCTCGTAACGTCGTCGGACAATGCTCGTCATGCCGCTTCGCGTCACCGCCCCCTGCACGTGGCCCCCGCACAATTCCGTTTCCGCACACGAGCCCGCACCGCAGCAGCAACCGGCCTCCTCCGCCCCTGCGGCCACCCACTCCCCGTCATGCCCGACCCGATCGGGCATCGGTGGCGCTTGACTAACTGGGTAAAAGTGCTATATTTGCCGGAGTATTATAAAAGCCTCAATTTCTATGTCTCGCAGCAAGCACAGAAAGCCCAATCTTTATAAGGAGGCCAATGAGGCCTTCCTGCTGGCGAAGGCGCAGGAGGAAGGTGTCGTCGTGCTGGAGAGCGGCGTCATGTACCGTGTCCTGGAGAGGGGAGGCGGCAGCCGGCGCACTTCCGTCAGCGGCATCGTCTATGTCCGTTATACCGGGAAACTTATTGACGGGACGGTATTTGACTCAAATCTGGAGCAGCCGCTGCCGGCGCTTTTTTATATAAAGGATCTGATTGTCGGCTGGCAGATTGTCCTGACCCGGATGCATGAGGGCGACCGGTGGGAAGTGTACATCCCCGCGAAATGGGGCTACGGCGCGATGAAGGCCGGAGAGATTCCGGCCCACAGCACGCTGGTTTTCGAGATCGAACTTGTGAAGATTGAGCGGTAGGCCTCCCGGGACGGCAGGATTACCGCAGACGGCTGCGGCGGCTGATGAGGACGGCGTACCAGACGGCGACGAATTCCTCGGTGGTGAGGGCGCCGTCAAAGGAGAAGTCGATGTCGCTGTAATAGGTGGAGGTTCCTTCGTAGACGCGGTCGCCTCGGACGGTGGCGATGATGTCGGAACGGTAGGAGGAGCGGCCCTTGTAGAGCTGTCCGTCGCGGATGGTCAGGAGAATGTCGGAGAAATAAGAACTGGTTCCGAGGTAGACGGTATTGCCGCGGACCGTATAGAGGATATCCGAATGATAGCTGCTGTTGCCGTCGTAGATGCGGCCTTCCCGTATCGTGCAGATGACATCTGAGTAGTAGGAGGAGTGGCCTTTGTAGACTTTCCCGTCACGTACGGTGCAGAGAATGTCCCTGTAGTAACGGCTGCTGCCGTCATATACCTTGACTTCGCCGCCGGCAAAGGCCGTCAGCGGAAGCAGGAGGGCAAACAGAAGGAGCAAGCGTTTCAACATGGGGTGTATTGTCGGATTATTCTTTCACCGGGCCGGCGTAGATGCGGAGGAAGCGGTCGCGAAGGGCTTCCGGGTCGAGGCCCTGGGCTTCGGGGCGGACCGAGGCGATCTGCTGCTCCATATAGGCGAGGAAGCGGGCCTTGGTCTCGGGGGTGTAATGCGCGGCGTGGGCTTCCGTACCGTCGAGAAGGTCCCGGGCGATGTAGTTCGTATCCCAGAGGCGGTAGCCGGCGTCGATGCGCTCGTCAAGAAGGGTGCATAGCGCCCTGGCCCGTTCGGGACGCGGGAGGGCGGCGATGGCGTCTATTTCGGCGTCCGTCAGGGCCTTGTCGAACTGGAGGTGGACGCGGCCCTTGGGCTGGCGGATGCCGGTCAGGATGCTGTGGAGGTCCTCGCCGGGCTGCTTCACGTATTTGACGCCGCTTTCCCTGATCAGCGTTTCACGGGCCTTGAGGATGTCGCAGGGCTCGAGCTCATAGGAAATGCTCAGCGGTACGATCTTCAGGGCCTTGTAGGTCTCGGCGAAGTCGGCGGTCCCGCTCATGCCGAGCATCTTGATGAGCGCCTCTTCGGTGCCGTCCCGGCCGTCCTTGGTGCGTCCCTGGCGCTGGGCGAGCCAGACGGAGCTGCGGCCGGTGGTGATGCTTTCCCGGATATAGGTCGACAAGGTTGCGAGGGCGTCGTAGAGCTCGCGGCCGGAAATGCCGCGCTTGACCTTCACCATGCGGTTCGATCGGATCAGGTCCTCGACGAGGGGATTGCTGAGGAGATTGTCGCCGACACAGATCTCGGTCGTCGGCAGGTCGCACTGCACAAGCACTTCCTGCGTAATAGCCGGGTCCAGAACGATGTCTCGGTGGTCCGAGAGATAGAGGTGGCAGCCCTCGGGCAGATCCTCCGCGCCGGCGAAGGAAAAGGCCGTTGTCGTCGTTGCGAGAATGCGGCGGACGGCGGGGTCCATGACCTTGTGCTGGAAGTCGTCCACGCCCGTGACCCCGTTCAGGATGTCGCTGAGGGCCGTTTCCGGCAGCTCGGGGAAGAGATAGCGGGAAATCTGTGCCGCCACGGGATGGGCCGCCACGCGCCGGAGCGCGGCGACGGCTTCGGGATCGTTGTAGGGGCGGATGTCGTCAAATGCAGGGTTCATAGCGGGATTATTGAAGGCCGGCGCGCACCAGCAGGGAGCTGTCGCCGTAGCTGAGGAAGCGGAAGGAATGTGAGAGAGCGTAGTCGTAGATGCGGTGCCAGTCGTCGCCGACGAAGGCCGCGATCAGCAGCAGGAGCGTGCTCTCGCTTTGGTGGAAATTCGTGACCATATAGTCGACGAGCCGGAAGCGGAAGCCCGGTACGATGATGATGCGTGTGCCGATGCGGAGCTCGCCGGCGCCGTGGGCCTCCAGATAGGCGATAATGGCGTCGAGGGCCTCTTCGGTGCTGCAGGTAAAGCCGCCCTCGTAAGGGTCCCACTGCGCTACGTCGGAAGGCTCGCCGTCGCGGAGGATGCGGGCGCCGGCGTAGTAGAGGGACTCGAGTGTACGGACGGAGGTCGTGCCGACGGCAATCAGGCGGCCCTTACGGCTGCGGATCGCCTTCAGGAGCTCCAGGCTCACGGAAAACGGCTCGCGGTGCATCGTATGGCCGGCGATTTCGGACGATTTGACGGGCAGGAAGGTGCCTGCACCGACATGGAGACAGACGTTGCGGATGTCGACCCCGCGGCTGCGGATGCCGTCCAGGACCGCATCGGTGAAGTGCAGGCCGGCTGTCGGGGCGGCCACAGACCCGCGGATGCGGGCGTAGAGCGTCTGATAGCGTTCGCTGTCGATGGCTTCGGATTCGCGGTTGAGATACGGGGGAATTGGGATGGTCCCGCAAATCTCCAGTACCCGGGAGAAAGGATCGGGGGAGTCCCAGCTGAAGCGGACCGTACCGGTGCGTTCGTTGCGGCCAAGGAGTTCGGCGCGCAGGTTCATCCCGCTGACGGTCGGATCATTTTCGGGGTTACAAAGCGTCAGACGGTCGTTTTTCCAGCGCTTGGCATTGCCGATGACGCATTTCCAGGCGCAGCTGCCGACGGCGGCGAAATTGAGGTTGTAATCCGTCGGATCGGCCGGCTCGAGACAGAAGATCTCGATATGAGCGCCGGACTCGCGCTGGAAGTGCAGACGGGCGGGAACGACACGGGTTTCGTTGAAAATCATCAGCGAACCCTCCGGCAGCAGGCCGGGAAGCTGGCGGAAAACGTTTTCCCGGATTTCGCCGTTATGATAGAAAAGGAGTTTGGAAGCATCCCTTTCGGCCAGCGGATATTTGGCGATCCGTTCGTCGGTCAGGGGATAGCGGTAATCCTCCATGTGGATTTCAGGAATCATGCTCTCTTAAAAAATCTATTGCGAAATTACACAATCTCGCGCAATTATTCAAGCGCCGGCGGTCCGTTCAATTATCGAAACTCCGAAACGCGCAAAATATACCAGAAATGTTAACGGTTTAATTATTTGATTTCATTTTTTAAAACCGCCATAAATTTTTCAATAAGGATTTTTTATGTCGATTTTTGCGAAATTCTAATTCACACAAGATCAGTGATTTATATAAATTTACCTTTAATTTTGCTAAAGACGCTTTTTGAGAAATCAAACGCATTGTGGCGGAAAACCCGAAGAAACAATATATTTTAAAGCTACTAATTGGTTTATTATCAGTTGTATTAATACTTTTTTCTAATAATTTACTTTATGTGTTGATATCGGTTATTTGCACGTATACGGGCATTCCGTCTCTTTGGGACACGCTTGTTTTTCTCCCTCTTTCTTTTTATTTTTGTAAAAATTTGTTTTCAAAAATGAACAAGCGTTTGCTGCAGTTTTTAGCGGCTGAAAACATTACACAGACCCAGCTGGCCGAGACGCTCGATGTCGCGAAGGCCTCGGTTTCCAACATTTTGGCCGGCAGGAACCGTCCAGGCTATGATTTTATCGAATCCCTTATGCTCCACTACCCCTCGCTGAACATCGAGTGGCTGATCACCGGAAAGGGCCGTATGTACCGCTCAGAGGCCGATTCTGCCCTACAGGAGGACGGTTCGGTGCCGCTTCCTGCTTCCTCAGTTGAAGCGTACACTATAGATAAGATAGGTAAAGTAGTTGTAAATCAGCGAAAAATTTCATCTATTTGTGTCTTTTTCGATGACGGAACCTTCCAGGAGATCCGTCTGTGAATGCGCAGTTTTCCCGGGATGACTATGAATTCCACGGGATTTTGCGTATTTTTGTCTTATGTTATACAAGTTGCTGGTCAAGCCGCTCCTGTCCCTCTTTCCTCCGGAGTCTTCGACAGGCGTTCTGCTGCGGATGCTGAAAGGCGCCCGCCGGATTCCGCTTGTGGCTCCGCTGATCCGTGCCGGACATTCCGTCAAGGGCAAAAGCCTCGAGCGGGAGGTCTTCGGCGTGCGTTTCTCGGGTCCTGTCGGCGTGGCAGCCGGCCTCGACCGTTCTGGGGAATTCGCGGACCTCTTCTCGGATTTCGGCTTCTCCTTCATCGAAATCGGTTCCCTGACGCCCCTGCCGCAGGACGGCGAAGCGCGTCCCCGCGTGTTCACGCTTCCGCGGGATACGGCCCTCGTCAGCCGGACCGGGAACCCCAACAAGGGCGTCCAGCAGGCCATTTCCGAGCTTTCCCGGCGCGACCGGAGCCGCTCCCGGATCCGCATCGGCGTCAACATAACCGCCGGCATCCGCAGCGTCACGGAAGAGGCCATCATATCCGATTACCGTACGGCCTTCGCCCAGATGTATGATTTCGCCGACTATTTCGTTGTCAATCTGACGGATACGCGGCATCCGGATCAGGGCCTGCAGGCCGATTCCAGCCTCATGTCCGACGTGCTGGACGAGCTTCTTGAGATGCGTCTTGTCTATGACGGCTACAAGCCCGTGCTGCTGAAAGTCTCGTCCGACCTCAATCCGGGGCTGCTGGACTCGGTCCTCGACTATGCGCTCCTGTCCGGCATCGACGGCATCGTCGCCGGCGGACCGGCCGGCCGCAGCGTCACGCTGAATACATCCGCCCAGCGCCTCTATGAAATAGGGGAAGGCGGCATTTCCGGCGCTCCGGCCTTCCAGGGCATGCTGGAGACCGTCCGCCATATCGCCGCCCGCAGCAAGGGCCGTCTGCCCATCGTCGCCTGCGGCGGCATCCTGAGCCCGAAAGACGCCCAGATGGCCCTCGAGGCCGGTGCATCGCTGGTGGAGATGTACTCCGCCATCTGGTACAAGGGCCCGAAAATCGCCAAAAAAACCTATGACCACATCCTCCATCTGCACGATCGGTGATGAGATCCTCATCGGCCAGGTCGTCGACACCAATTCATCCCGGATATCCCGCGCCCTCGGCGAAATCGGCATCCGGACTTCCCGTATGCTTTCTATCGGCGACTGCCGGGAAGACATTCTTTCGAATCTACGCAATGAGCTGTCCCTCAGTGACATTGTCATCGTTACCGGCGGCCTCGGCCCCACAAAGGACGACATCACGAAAGACGCTCTCCGCGAGCTCTCCGGCAGCGCGGGTTACTATGAGCATCCCGGCCAGCTCGAGAAGGTCCATGAAATCCTCCGCAGCCGCGGCCTGGACGTGCTGGACATCAACCGTGCCCAGGCGTCGGTTCCCGACAAGGCAGAGGTCATCGTGAACCGCCTTGGGACCGCTCCGATCATGGTTTTCCGTCTCGGCGGCGGCAAGACCCTCTACGCCCTTCCCGGCGTGCCTTTCGAGGCGGAAGGAGCCCTTCCGGACATCCTGGAGGACATCCGGGCCCATTATCCGCTGGAGAAGATCCGCCACCGCAACATCATGGTCTACGGCATCGCCGAATCGGCCCTTTCCAAAAAGATCGAGGCCTGGGAAACCGCTTTGCCAGGGGGGATGCACCTTGCCTACCTTCCGGACCCGCTGACGGGCATCCGCCTGCGCCTTTCGCTGTATGGTGGGGGAGAGGACGGGGATCAGGCCCTGGAGGCCCAAATCGAGGCGCTGAAGGCCCTTCTGGGGGAGATGGTGTACTCCGACAGGGACGACCGGCTCGAATGCGTCGTAGGCCGCCATCTGAAAGCCTCCGGGCAGACCCTTTCCGCCGCGGAATCCTGCACGGGTGGGGAGATCGCCCACATGCTGACCGGCGTCCCCGGCAGCTCCGCCTATTTCCTGGGCTCCGTGACCTCCTATGCCGTCGCCGTCAAGGAGCGCGTTCTCGGCGTTCCGGCTGACACGATCGAGCGCTTCGGCGTGGTCAGCAGCGAAGTCGCCGCCGCCATGGCAGAGGGCGTCCGCCGCCTTACCGGCAGCGACTGGTCCGTCGCGACGACCGGGCTCGCCGGACCCGACGGAGACGGGGTCAATCCGGTCGGTACGGTATGGATCGGCGTGGCTTCCGCGGCCGGGACGGTCACGGTAAAGCGTCAATACAAAAACGACCGAAAGCACAATATCGAGCGTTTTGCAGCCTCGGCTCTCGACTTTTTGCGTTTGGAAATTGAAAAGAGCCTAAATAGCAGAAAATGAGAGATTGAAACATAATTGTTAAATCAAATAACAAAGTTGTTTCAAAATCTGTTCAAATTGATTATCAACATATTATAAAAACAATCCCGGCCCTCTTTTGGAAGGTCGGGATTCATCTTTTTGAAGAATTCTCTAGCTTTGCTTGATGTGGACGTCGAGCTGCTGGAAGGGGAAGGTGACGCCCTTTTTGGGCAGTTCGGTGTAGAGCGTCTCGTTCAGGAAGAAGAAGACCTCCCAGTAGTTTTCGGCACGGGTCCAGACGCGGATGACATAGTTGACGCTGGATTGGCTCAGCTCGATGACGGCTACGAACGGATCCGCGGCCCCCTCGGTCTTCGCGTCCAGGATTTTCGGATTCGAAGCGATGACCTCGCGGATTGCGGCCTTGGCTTTTTCGGCGTCGACGCCGTAGGAGATGCTGATCGTCCGGTCGACGCGGCGGAGATCCTTGGCGGAGTAGTTCATGATGTTGCCGCCGGAAAGGGCGCCGTTGGGCAGGATGACGATCCGGTTGTCGAGGGTCAGGAGTTTGGTGGAGACCATGGAGACTTCCTGGACGATACCGGCGAAACCTAAAGCTTCGATATAATCGCCAGCCTTGAAAGGCTTGAATGCCAGAATCATAATACCGCCGGCAAAGTTCTGGACCGTTCCGCCCAGGGCCATGCCGATGGCCATGCCGCCGGCTGCCAGCAGAGCGGCCAGGGAGCTTGTGTTCACGCCGAGGGAACCGACCGTGAGGATGATGACGATCACCCAGAGGGCGATGGTGACGACGCTGACCGTGAAGGTGGCGATGGTCGCATCGGTGCCCTTGCGCTCGAAACCGCGCTTAAGCAGCTTCTTGATGCGGCGGATAATCCAGCCGCCGATGATGTAGATGGCGAGGGCCGCAAGGACCTTGAGGCCGAAGTTGATCGCCTCCTGAGCCAGAGAGCTGACAATGTCCTGCGCGGAACTGGTGGTGATCGTCTCATGGATGTTGGAGATCACCGCCTTGGTGGAGTCGGCGCTGGCCAGCGTATTCTGCAGCTTATCTGCAGCTTCTGCTTGAAGGAAAGGGAAGAACATATATGTGTAAATAAAGAGTTATCAGTCAAACAGGCGGCAGACCTGATCGATGATCTGGTCCTCCGGGAGGTCGGGACTGAGCACGAGGTCCGGTACGGCCATGAAATAGCCGCCCGCCTTGGCGCTTTCCTCTCCACCACCGGTGCAGTTGAGCATCACGATTTCATTCTTTTTGACGCTGCCGTCCTTGACGGCCATGGACAGCGAAGCCACGGCACAGGCCGCTGCGGAATAGATGTCGATGTGCTCGAGGGCGTTGAACTTGCGTTTCCAGAAATTGATCTCCTCGTTGGTGACCTTGTACATGTCGCCCTTGGAGTCTTCCAGCGCGTCGAACAGGCCGCCGGCGAGGCTGTAGGGCGGTTTGCGGTTGGAAAGGACCTTGGCGTCGATCTCGGCGGCTTTCAGGCGGCCTTCTTCGGCGGTCATGGGCACGAGGGCGCGCTGGTGGGCTTTCCAGCTGTCGTACATCAGCGTGAAGGGAGCGTTCTGGGCGGCATAGAGGCGGGTCTTCTTCTTGCCGAAGCGGCCGTCCTCAATCAGGCGGAGGTTGTTCTCCCAGACGGCGATGGTGCCGGTACCGGAACCGACGGCCTGGAAGTAGGCGTCGGGCAGCTCTCCGATGGCTTCGACGGCGCTCAGCAGGGTCGTGCCCATACCGTCGCGGCGCGCCACGTTCTTGGCGCCGCCCTCGGCGAGGAAGCGCTCGCTGCGGCAGAGTTTGTCACCGAGCTGGATCGCGTCGAAATAGTCCGAGCCGCGGGGGCTGGAGATGATCTTGACGCAGGAGCGGAGGCGTTTGTGGAACCACAGCGCATCGATATTGTCTCTCGGAATGCAGATGACGATGGGGATGTTGTTGTCCGAGCAGACCTGGGCGAAGGCGCGGGCGGTGTTGCCGGCGCTTTGGACGACGAGGATCTTGTCGGTCTTTTTCGGCAGGCGCGCGCAGACGGAGTAGGCTTCCGTGGCCTTGAACGAACAGGTGGCGACCTCCGCACCGATCTCCGGGGCATAGCCGGTGAAGGTGATGAAGAGGTTCTTCAGGCCGAGTTCGCGGGCGAGGCCCTTGCTCTGGTAGGTGACGGGGCCCTGGGCGTTTTTGAGGATGCGGCGGATGGGCAGCCAGGAGGCATAGCGGTAGATGCCCTCCAGATCTTCCCTGGGCGTGAAGAGTTTCTCGCCGTAAACGGCCCTGACAAGGGACGGAGCGGGGGATTCGGGATCTGCGAGGGTCCAGCCCTTGTCCTTGAATACGCGGCCGTCGGCCACGTTCATCAGTTCGTACTGAGTGGGGGTAAATCTAGGCATATAGTACTATAAATTATATATCAACCAGGCCATGTAGCCGAGCCAGTTCAGCAGGAGCAGCGCTCCGTCGAAGCGGTCGAGCTTGTTGTTGCGTCCGGTCCACGAGGCCGTTACCAGCAGGATGCCGGCAACCAGCAGCACCAGCGCGTCGGCCCTGTCCATGCCGCTGAAGGACAGCGGGGTCAGCAGGCCGGAGATGCCGAGGATCAGCAGGAGATTGAAGATGTTCGAGCCGATGATGTTGCCGAGGGCGAGCTGGCCTCTCTTTTTCGCCGCCGCGACGATGCAGGTGGCGAGCTCGGGAAGGGAAGTGCCGATGGCGAGGACCGTGATGGCGATGAATTTGTCCGATGCGCCGAGCATCCGGGCCATGCGGGTTGCGTTGTCGACAAAGAGGCGGCCGCCGAAGATGAGGGCGAGGATACCGAGGACCATCATTAGGACGGCGATCCAGTTCCGATAGACCACGCCGCCGGCTTCTGCCTCTTCCGCAGAGACTTTGCCGTGGCTGAGGTGGTACCAGATGTAGCCGGTGAAGGCAAGCAGAAGGATGCCCGCGTCGATGCGGCTGAGCGTATTGTCGCCGAATCCCAGCAGGGCGCCGGTCATGCCGAGCCCGAAAACGAGGGCCGTGAAGCCGAGGTGCATCGGGATGTCGATGCGGCGGTTCCCGCGGGTAATCAGCATCGGGAAGATGAGGGCGGTCGCGCCGAGGCCGAAGAGGGTGTTGATGATGTTGGAACCGACGACATTGCCGACGGCGATGTCGGCATTGCCTTCGACGGCACCTACGAGACTCACGACCAGCTCCGGGGCGGACGTGCCGATGCCGACGATGGTCATGCCGATGACGAATTCGCTGATGCGGAAGCGTCGGGCGATGCTGGAGGCACCGTCGACGAGCTTGTCGGCGCCGATGACGATCAGTGCCAGGCCCAGCAGCAGAAAGAGGATAACTTGTATTGTTTCCATCGCTATAAATACAAGAAACAAAAATACAAAAAATTGCCGACACGGCAAAAAATACCTATATTTGTATATCATGAAAAACCTGATTTACCAGATGCTGCCGCGGCTCTGGGGGAACGGAAAGTTCTCCGCCGTCGACGCTGCGTTTCTTGCCTATCTCCGGGAAGAACTCCGGGTCGATACCGTGTGGTACACCGGTGTCATCCGCCACGCAACGCGGAAGGCCGACGAGGGCTGCACCCCAGCCAAGGTCGTCAAAGGCGAGGCCGGATCTCCCTATGCCATAGCGGATTACTATGATGTCAATCCTTATCTCGCCGACGATCCGTCGCAGCGGATGGCCGAGTTCGAGGCCCTTGTCGCGCGGACCCATGCCGCCGGGCTGAAGGTGCTGATCGACTTTATCCCGAACCATGTCGCCCGTGAGTACGACGGGGCCATGACCCCGGCGGGGGAGACCCGTCTCGGCGCCGCGGACAACCCTTCCGTCCATTGGAGCCCCGAGAACGATTTTTATTACTACCCGGGTGCTGCGCTGCGCCTTCCCGTGGATTGCGGCGGTTACAGCGAGTATCCAGCCCGCGCATCCGGCAACAGTTTCACGCCTTCGCCGGACGTGAACGACTGGTATGAGACCGTGAAAATCAACTATGGCGACAGCCATACGCCGACCTGGGACCGGATGCGCAGTATCGTTCGTTTCTGGGCCGCCAAAGGCGTGGACGGCTTCCGCTGCGATATGGTCGAGCTGGTGCCGCCGGCGTTCATGCAGTGGCTGATCGCTTCGGTCAAGGCCGAGTTCCCGCACGTGCGCTTTGTCGCCGAGGTCTATGAAACCGAAAAATACCCTCTCTATGTGAACGAGGTCGGATTTGACCTGCTGTATGACAAATCCGGCCTGTACGACCGTCTGCGGGCAGTGACCTGCGACGGAGCATCTGCGCGCAGCCTGACGGGGAACTGGCAGATGCTGGGAGAACTGCAGGGCCGGATGCTGAATTTCCTCGAGAACCACGACGAGCAGCGCGTGGCGTCGGTTTTTTTCGCCGGCACGGCCGAAAAGGGCTATGCCGCCCTGGCCGTTTCCCTGCTGCAGAACGATGCCTCCTTCATGCTCTATTTCGGGCAGGAGATCGGCGAACGGGGTATGGACGACGAGCCCTTCAGCGGCGTCAACGGCCGGACTTCCATCTTCGACTGGTGGACGGTCGCCTCGCTGGAGCGGCTGCGGAAATGGATCGGCAATCACCGCGGCGGACTGACCCGGGCGGAAAGGGATGTCCTCGCACATTACCGCGAACTGCTTTCCCTGTCCCGCCGGCCGGCCTTTGCGAGCGGGAATAGTTTCGACCTTTGCTACTGCCAGGGAGAGGGGTTCGACGCCGACCGGAATTATGCCTTCCTCCGCAGCGACGGGAAGGAGTGCTGGCTGGTGGCGGCCCATTTCGGCGATGAACCCGCAGGGCTGACGCTCCGGATCCCGCCGGAAGCAGGGGACTATTTCGGTATGCAGCTGCCCGCGGGCGTGCCGGTGGAAGTGCCGGCCTGGAATGCTGTAACACTTAAAATCGCAGAATAATAGTATGATCAGATGGTTTTATTTGACGGCCCTTTCTCTTGCCGTCATGGCCTGCACCAGCAGCGCCGGTCGTTCCCAGGAAGCGGCGGTTCCGCCCGTCAATCCGGTGGATTCCCTCCTGGCAGTCTTTGGCGGGCAGGAAGCCGCTCCCCGGCAGAAGGTGGCGGAACTGGCCCGCTCCTATGGCGAATACCGCCTGAGCGATGAAGACAAGACCCGCCTGGCGGAAGGCTTCGCCGGCATCTCCGCCGCCAAGGGCGAGATCCGGGACTACCTCGTCCCGGCGCTGGAAGAGGAACTCCGTCCGTGTGAGACCTTTGCGGATGTCTGTGGGCGCCTGCAGCTGCCCGGAGAATGATTTGGCCGTATCGGAAAGAATTCCTACATTTGTAAGCAACACAAAACGATTTGCTATGAAAAAGATTCTTCTTACACTTGCTGTCGTCCTCGTGGCGGCCCCGGGTATGCTTCGCGCCGAAGCGGTGACCGCTCCCGTTTCCGCGACGGCTACGGCCGTTACGCCGGTGGACGAGCTGATCAAGCAGATGAACAAACTCTTCACCCTTGTCGGCAACAAGGAATTGGAAGACCTGACGGAAGCGCAGCTCAACCAGTTCCTCCAGATTGCGACCGAGATTGAGAACCTGAAGGCCAAATACAGTTCCTACAAGCTCACGCCGGCCGACAGGGAGAACCTCGTCCGCTGGGCCCGTTCGACCAACGAGAAACTCAACGGCGAAAAGATGACCGCGGCGGATGTCGCGGAACTCCGCGAAGAGCTGAACGCCTATACGACCTTCGGCGATCTCACGGAAGAGCTCGATATGAACGAGTGGTAACAGCCGCTCAAATCAAACTGATCCGCAGCCTCGCGCAGAAAAAGGAGCGTGAGGCTTGCGGTTTATTTGTCGTGGAGGGAGAGAAGATGGTCGCTGAGGCGCAGCGTTCCGGCTGGGCGATTGAGGCCGTCTACCGGCGCGAAGAAGTAGGGGAGAAGGCGATGGAACGCATGTCCCTCCTCTCTTCGCCGTCCCCGGTGCTGGCGCTGGTCCATATTCCGGACGCCGTTCGGGTAGCGCCTGCGCCCGGTCCGGGCCTTCACCTGGCCCTCGACGGCATCCGCGACCCCGGCAATCTCGGCACCATCGTCCGCATCGCCGACTGGTTCGGCATCGACCGCATCTACGCTTCGCCTGACACGGCCGACCTTTTCAACCCCAAGGTCGTGCAGGCTACCATGGGCGCGCTTTTCCGCGTCCGTTTCCACTATGAGGACATCCCGGAGCTCTGCCGCAGGTCGCTCAGTGCCGGCGGCCACGTCTACGGCACCTTCCTCGACGGGGAGAATCTTTACGGGAAGAAGGCCCTCTCCTTCGGGGAGGAAACGCCTTCCGTCATCGTCATCGGCAACGAGGCCCACGGCATATCAGCCGAGACGGCCGCTGTTGTCAGCGACCGTCTCTATATTCCGCCGTTCCCGGCGGATGATCCCGGATCGGAATCCCTCAATGCTGCCGTCGCAACGGCTGTTACCGTGGCGGAATTCCGTCGCCGGCAGCAATAGGAACGGGATCCCTAGAAGCTCACCTTGCTAAAGTCTTCAAAGGTTTTGATTTTCTTAAGCATTGTCTTGACCATCTCCTCTTCTTCAGGAGTGACGGTGTGATTCTCTGCGGCAGCGCTCTTTTTGGCCATCTCAAAAATCTTGTCGCGATCTGCATCCGTCAGTTCGTAGTCCTTGTTTTCCTCAAGGAACTTCTGGGCTTTGGCCTCCAGTTCCTGGGCCTGAGCCTCGTATTCTTCCCAGCTGATCTGATCGGCATCTAACTTCTGTGAAAGGGCGGTTTGCTGATCCATCAGGCTGATCAATTCGTCAACGGGGGTTTTCTTGCTGCCGCAGGAGACGGCGATGAAAAGCGCGCAGAAAGATACTGCAAGTAAGGTAAGAATGCGTTTCATGAGTGTGTTTTGTTAATGGTTTTGGATATACAAATATAGGAATCCTCCTGGAAATAAGCAAATTATATTCGGATTTGGCGATATGCGAGAATTTGGCTATTTTTGTTAGTTGAACTATGTCCCGAAAGCCGCTCATACTATTACGGAAGTCCCTCCTCATGCTTGCCGCCGCCCTTGTCGCGGAGGCCTGCAGTACGACGCGTCTTCTCGAGCAGGGACAGTACCGGCTGGAGAGCAATATCATCGACGTTCGGGATGCGCCCGATTTCCGGGATCCGGATCTCGAGAACTATATCCGCCAGCAGCCCAATTCCAGCATTGTCTTCGGCTGGAGCCCGCTTCTGAACATCTACAACTGGTCCGGCCGCGACGCTGACAAATGGATCAACAAAACCATCCGCAGCCTCGGCGAGGCGCCGGTCGTGTATGATCCCGACCTTGTGCAGGTGTCTGTGGACAACATCCGGAATCATCTTGAGTATATCGGGTATTACGGCTCCGAGGTGGACGGCCACCCCGACGAGCCGAAGGGAAAGCGGGTGAGCGTCCGCTATGAAATCCGCCCTGGCCGCCGCTATCCGATCCGCGATATCCTCTTCGACGTCCCTGCCAGGGGAGATATCGCCGCCGACTTTTATGCCGACACGGCGAACCTGACGATCCGCCGCGGCTCCTATCTGTCGGAGGCTGACCTGGCTGCGGAAAGCAGCCGTTCGGCGTCGTGGCTGCGCAACCGCGGCTATTTCGACCTGACGCAGAACAATTACGTTTTCATCGCCGATACCCTGACCCATCCCGGCGAGGCCGTCCTGACGATGCGGATCCAGGAATACCCCCGGAATGAGTCGGAAGAAAGCGCCCGGGAGCTTGTCCGGTACCGCTTCGGGAAAGTCTCCATTTCCCACCCGGAGACGATGCCCTTCCGGGAAAAGTTCCTCCGGAAGATCAACGGCATCGTGCCGGGGCGTCCCTTTGGCGAGGAAGTCGTCTCGAATACCTACAACCGCCTGTCGGCCATCCGTTACTTCAACAGCGTCAATGTCCAGCTGACCCCCGGGGATTCCGCCCGGGTGGACTGCGCCATCCGCATCCTGCCGTCGAACCCCCACGGTCTTAGGTTCAACATCGAGGCCTCGACGAACTCCAACGGCCTGGTCGGTCTGTCGCCGCAGATCGGATACTACCACAAGAACATCTTCCACGGCGGAGAGTGGCTCAACGTCGGTCTCATGGGCAATTTCCAGATGAAGGTCGGCAAAAACTTCAAGGTCGACAAGTCCGTGCGCTCGACGGAATTCGGTGTCTCGACAAGCCTCAGCTTCCCCAAGCTGC
This sequence comes from uncultured Bacteroidia bacterium, assembly GCA_902768665.1. Lineage (GTDB taxonomy): Bacteria > Bacteroidota > Bacteroidia > Bacteroidales > UBA932 > Cryptobacteroides. The sequence goes on from CACXMA010000013.1 coordinate 58,144, forward strand.
TGGGCTTCCCGGTGGCGCGTTTCCGCGGCCGTTCCATCCCGAGAACGGACATTTCGCTGTCCTACAACTTCCAGGACCGGCCCGAATACACCCGCAACATTCTCTCTACCTCCTTCAGCTATATCGGCAATCTCCGCAGCCGCCTCTGGTATCAGGTTTCGCCCCTGCAGCTGAGCGTCGTCCGGCTCTATGACCTCAAGGACACCTTCCGCGAGTCGATGGCGGCGAATCCCTTCCTGGCGAATGCCTATATGGACCACTTCGACGCCGGCGCGAGCATGACCCTGTACAACACGACCAACGCCGATGCCAATCCGACGACGGCTTACCGCTACTGGCGCCTCCAGGTCGATGCTTCCGGCAATATCCTAGCCCTTGCCAAGGGACTCATGAAAAAGGATGCAAACGGCGCCGGGATGATCTGGGATACGCCGTTTGCCCAGTATGTGCGTTTCGAGGGCTCGGTCGGCCGGACATGGACCTTCGGCGAGGAGGAGAAGCATTCCCTGGCGACGCGCCTGCTGGCCGGTATCGGCTATGCTTACGGCAACTCCGAGGCGCTGCCTTTCGAGAAGCAGCTCTATGCCGGCGGCGCGGGGAGTCTCCGCGGCTGGCAGGCCCGCAGCGTCGGTCCGGGCCGTTCCGCCCTGAACAAGACCTTCGTCATTCCGAACCAGACGGGCGATATCCGGCTGGAGGCGAACGTCGAGTACCGTTTCCCGCTGTTCTGGCGCCTCAAAGGGGCCGCCTTCCTGGATGTGGGCAATGTGTGGAACAACGCCAAAACGGCCACCGAAGAGTGTGCGGTGCTGAAAATGGAGACCTTCGCGGAGAGCCTTGCCGCCTCCTGGGGAGCCGGCATCCGGGTGGACCTTTCCTACATCCTGCTTCGTATCGACCTCGGTATCCGCCTGCACGATCCCGCCCGGACGCAGCCCTGGTGCCGTCCGAACCAGTGGTTCGACGCCAACGGCTATGCAGTCCACTTCGGAGTGGGGTATCCGTTCTGATTATTTCTTATAGTATTTGGGCCAGCACCATGTGAGATAGTCTCGCAAGGTGTTCTCGCGGGCGTTGGGGGCCGGCTCGTAGAAGACGTGGCCGCGAAGGGCGTCGGGCATGAATTCGAGGTCGACGAAGTGCCCGGGGAAGTCGTGGGCGTACTTGTAGCCGTCGCTGTAACCGAGTTCCTCCATGAGGGAAGTCGGGGCGTTGCGAAGATGCAGCGGGACGCTGAGATTGCCGGACTGCTTCACCTCGGCGAGGGCGGCGTCGATGGCGAGGTAAGAGGCGTTGCTCTTAGGGGAGGATGCCAGGTAGACGGTCGCTTCGGCCAGCGGAATCCGCCCCTCGGGCATGCCGATCTTGCTGACGATGTCGAAGACGGCATTGGCGAGGAAAACGGCATTGGGGTTCGCCAGGCCAATGTCTTCGGCGGCGCTGATGCAAAGGCGGCGGGCGATGAAAAGGGGATCTTCTCCGCCGTCGATCATGCGGGCCAGCCAGTAGATGGCGGCATTGGGATCTGAGCCGCGGATGCTTTTGATGAAGGCGGAGATGATGTCGTAGTGCATCTCGCCGTCCTTGTCGTAGATGGCGATGTTTTCCTGGATGCAGGCGGCAACGGTGGCATTGTCGATGACGATGGGGCCGCTCTTTCCGGCGAAGGAGTCCACGACGATTTCCAGCACGTTCAGGAGCTTGCGGCCGTCGCCGCCGCTGAAGCGGAAGAGCGCCTCGGTCTCGCGGAGCTCAATCGGCTTCTCGCGAAGGATGACGTCCTCCTTTAAGGCTTTGTCCAGCAGCTGCTTAAGGTCGGCTACCTCGAGGGATTTGAGGACGAATACCTGGCAGCGGGACAGAAGGGGAGTGATGACCTCGAAGGAGGGGTTCTCGGTCGTCGCGCCGATCAGGATGACCGTTCCGGCCTCGACGGCGCCGAGCAGGGCGTCCTGCTGGGCCTTGTTGAAGCGGTGGATCTCGTCGATAAAGAGGATGGGCGCACCCTTGGCCGATGCGAAAACGCTGCCGCTGCGGGCCCGGTCGATGACGTCGCGGACATCCTTGACGCCGGCGGAAACCGCCGAGAGCGTATAGAATTCGCGGTCGAGCGTCTTGGCGAGAATCTGTGCCAGCGTCGTTTTTCCCACGCCCGGAGGCCCCCAGAGGATAAAAGAAGAAAGGTTCCCGCTCTCGATCATGTTGCGGAGGATGCAGCCTTCGCCGACAAGGTGGCGCTGGCCGACATAGCCCTCCAGCGTGGAGGGGCGCATCCGCTCCGGGAGGGGAGGAAGCAGTCTACTGGAGGTTTTTTCCATAGATTCTGCGGCGTTTGTTTTGGATGGTCTCGAAATTCTCCCACGGGGCCTGGACCTTGGTGTTGGTCTCGAGCTCGGCATTGGTCTCGGCCCACTGGAAGCCATATTTGAGGTAGATCGGCACGAGGTCGTCGAAGATGACGGCATTCAGGCCGCGGCCGGTCCATTCCGGATCCACGGCGATGAGCAGCAGCTCCACGGACGGTTCGTGCTTCCACCAAAGGGACTTCAGCAGGTACCACCAGCCGAAGGGGAAGATGTGGCCGTTCGCTTTCTGCATGGCGCGGACGATGGAGGGCATCGACACGCCGACGGCGATGAGTTTGCCGTCCATGTCCTCGATCAGGGTCACGAGCTTGAGGTCCAGGAAGGGGAAATACGACTTGACATAGGCGTCGATCATTTCCGGCGTGAGGACCGTGAAGTCGTAGAGCTGGCAGTAGGTGCGGTTGATCAGGTCGAAGATCTTGTGGGCGAGATGCTCCCGCTTGAGTTCCCGCTTGGTAATTTTGCGGACGCGGATGTCATAGCGGGCGCGGACGAACTTGGCGATGCGGATCACCCGCTCGGGAATGCCCTCCGGCGGCACGGTGACGCGGTATTCCAGCCAGTCGATCTCCTTGGTGTACCCCAGCGCCTCCATGTGCTCCATATAATAAGGATGGTTGTAGGGGAGGGTGAAGGTGCTGATCTGGTCGAAGCCTTCTACAAGCATGCCCTCGGGGTCGAAGTCGGCGAATCCGAGCGGTCCCACGACCTTGTCGACGCCCATTTCGCGTCCATATTCCTCGACTTTCGCCATCAGGGCGGCGGAGACTTCCCGGTCGTCGATGAAGTCCAGCCAGCCGTAGCGGAGCTCATGGTGCTTCCAGTATTCGTTCGCGCGGCGGTTGTAGATCGCGGCGACGCGGCCGACAACCTTTCCCTTTTCGTCAAGGGCGAGGAAGATGCGGCTGTCGCAGAATGCATATGCCGGATTCTTCTGCTCGTCGAGGGTATCGACGACATCGGAAATCAGCTGCGGAACAAAATAGGGATTCTTATGGTAGAGCTGGTTCGGGAAGGCGGCAAAGCGTTTGAGATCCTTCCGGGACTTGATCTGGATAATCTGTACGGACATGGGGTCAGGTTTGGTTTCGTAAGTGACAAATATACGGATTTTTGGTCGATTTTTGAGACGCGTTCGCGAAATAATGACTAATTTTGTGAAAACGTGTACCAAGCCCGATGACTCCCGTTCCCTTCCTCCGGAGAAAAGTCCTGGTCTGTCTCTCCGTCTTTCTGTGTTGCTTCTTACCCGGGGCGGCACAGGAGCAGTATGTAGGTACGGTGCAGTCGCCCAAAGGCATCGGCGTTTTCTATGAGAGCGGTTCTGCGGAGCAGGTGTCCCATCTCTCCTTTACCCTCGATTTCGACGGCATTCTCGGCGGCCATACGAGGCGTCCCGGCTTCCGCATCGGTTTCCAGAAGCATTTCTTCGTGCCCGTTTACCGCCTGGCGGACGGCACGGACCTGGACTTTTTCTACGGCCCGGGCCTTGTCGCCGGCGCCGTCCGGGACGGGGGAGACTTTCAAGGTCCCATGGCGGCGCTCAGGGGCATCGCCGGCCTGCGTTTTGTCTTCCCGGAAAGGCCTTTCGCCCTCGGCTTTGCTTTCAGTGCCGACCTCGGCGTCCATATGCAGCGCGTGGCGGGGCAGAACTCCAATATCCTCCGGCTCTACCGGGGCGGCCTTCGCCGCGTCTGGCTGCCGGAAATCCACCTCAGCTACCGTTTCTGATGCGTCGTGCTATCCGTCATATCGTCCTGGCCGTCCTGCTGGCCTTTCCGACGCTTCTTCGCGCCCAGGAGAAGCTGGGCATCGGCGTGGAGTGGGGACTTGGTTATCTGCCGATGCATTATATCGAAGAGAGTTTTCGTACGGACGCCCTGTATCGCATCGACCGCCAGGGCTGGAAGGGGAGTCAGCACATCAACGGCTTTGCCTCCTTTGCCCTGGAATATGACCTTTCGAAGCGCCAGACCCTTTCCCTGACCCTCGGCAAGAGGGGAGTGGGGAGCGGGGACCGCATCTATCCCCTGGGGCTTCGCTATGCCCGCTTCCATAACGGCCATGCCGCCGATACGGGCTGGTTTTTCGCCGAGGCGGGTGTCGCGTACAACCGCGATGCTGCGGTGCACAAGGCGGCGCAGGGGCTTCTCGGATACGGCTGGCGGTATCGTCTCGGCGGGCATTCTTTTGTCGACGGCGGGATCCGTCTGGCGGCCGTTGTTTACCATCCCGATCTCATCGATCCGGACACGGAAGCCATTGTTCCTCAGCGCCATGTCTTTACGAACAGCCGTGTAGACACTTTTCTCGAACTGTTCATCGCCATCCGCCTCCGCTAACAAAAACGGCTCCCGGAAGGGGAGCCGTCGATGTGTTGTGGCCGGAAGGGGATTACTTCACTTCCTTGAGGCGGAACTCGAGCACCACGTTGTACTGCTTGGTTTCACCCTTGATGGTGCCGTTCAGCGTGAGGACGCAGATGTCCTTGACGTAGCTGATGGAACCGTCGCCCTTGGCGTTGATGAGGTTGGAACCGCCGGTACCGACCGTGAAGTCGTAGGAGAAGCTGGCGCTGGAGACATTGCTGGAACCGACATAGGCTTCGGCGCCCGTAAATTCGACGATGAAGCCGCCGCAGCCGGAAACGGTGATGGTCTTGATGTTGTAGCCTTTGTACTCTTCGGCGTCGAAGTTGACGCCGTTGTCCTTGAGGTACTGGGCGATTTCATCGAGGTCGGCGCCTTTCTTGGTGGTGTAGGAAACACCCGCGGCGTCGAGATCGCCACCGGATACTTTGATGCGGAGGTTGTCGATGGACCAGGTACGGAAAACGGTGTCGTCGGATGTCGGTTCTTCTGCTTCCGCAGAGACGGTGACGGCGGCCTGGCCGTCCTCGGAGACGGTTACGGAGACATTGGCTCCGGTGCCGGAAACCTCGACGGTGCCCTTGAAGTCACCGGAGAGGGTATAGGTCGTGCCGTTTACCGTAAAGGTACCGGTGAAGAAGACGGATTCCTCAGCCTTGGTGACGACCTTTTCCATAATGTAGCGGCCGGACTCGGTGAACTCGATGTACTTGATGTCACCGTCCTTGAGCGTGAGCTTCTGGGCGGATTTCTGGAACTTCGGGGCCTCGAATTTGGCGGCGTTCTCATCCTTGCTGTCGTCCTTGTTACAGGCGATGAAAGCCGGAATCATCAGCGCGGAAAGCGCGAGAAGAATAAGGGATTTTTTCATAGTTAATTATATGATTATTAATTATTTAGAATCTAAAAGAGGCGAACGTTGATGGAGAGTTTCATCACCGGGAAGAAGGGATACTTGCCGATGATGTCGTCGATGACGCCGTCGTCCTCGTTTTCGAGGCCTGCCGAGGTAATCTGGACGTCGGCCTTGCCGCCGGCGGCCGCGTAGTCATAGGAGTAGACTTCCGCCTTGCCGAGATAGACGATGCCGAGGTCGAAATTGACGCTGACGCGGTGGCGCATGTTCAGCGGACGGCCGAAACCGATGCCGGCATAGGGGTGAATGCTGTTCGAGCGGAGATCCAGGTGCAGGATACCGTTTTCGTCGGTCGTGATATCGGGGATACCCTTGTATGAGATACCCAGGCTGGCGTATTCATTCGGCTGGAGCTGACCGGAAAGATCCGCTGTCGTAGAGATGAAATGCTTGTCCTGGGCCATGACGGCACCGAGAGTGAAGTGGAAGCCGCTTTTCTTACCGGGATAGAGGTCGACGAGGAGATGCGGACCGAAGTTGTTGATCGTCAGGCCGAAATCGACTTTGGAGAGATCGATGTCGCGCTGGCTGGGTTCTCCTTCGTTGATGGTGAACTTCAGGTCCTCGGCGTCAATCTGGCTGCCGATAAAGGGCAGGTCCAGGATCGTCGAGTTGTAACTGGGGATAAAGGTATATCCGGCGCGGACGCTGAAATGGCGGCCGATCGGAGCCGCAAGATGCGCGCCGACACCGTCCAGACCGACGGAAACGCCGGCGCTGAGGTGGTTGAAAATCAGGTTGTCTTTCTTCAGCGAAGAATCGCCGTCCTGAGCGTAAATGTTCAAAGCAGACAGTGAACAGGAAAAGGCAAGGACGATGCTAAGAAGTCTTTTCATAATTCCTGGAATTGTTTAACAAACGCAAATATAATTAAATAATAAGTAAATTCAAGAGAATTCCAGGGTAAAAAGACGTCATTTGCTAAAAATAGGTAAAAATAACTAGTCCTTTTACGTAGGATTCATTTGTTATACAATTTATATTATGTTAACTAATGGAATAATCGAACTTCCCTCCCTTGGATAACGGCGGAATTTGCCGTACCTTTGCCAAACGCAATGAGAATTGGAAAATGAGCAAGCGCAAACCCGTTGATCTGCTTCTGGAAGGCGTCACGATCGAAGCCGTCGCCGCGGAAGGCAAAGCTTTGACGCACTACGAAGGCATTGTCGTCTTTGTCGATTTCGCCGTTCCCGGCGATGTCGTCGACATCCGCGTCTTCAAAAAGAAAAAGAATTATATGGAGGGCCGTATCGAGCGGATCGTCCAGCCGTCCCCCGAACGCCTGCCGGCTTTCTGCGAGCATTTCGGCGTCTGCGGCGGGTGCCGCTGGCAGCCGCTGCCGTATGAGCGCCAGCTTGAGGCCAAGCGCCAGCAGGTCGAGGACCAGCTGGTCCGCATCGGCCACCTGACCGTCCCGGAGATACGCCCTACTCTCCCCTCCCTCAAAACGCGGTATTATCGCAACAAGTTGGAATTCAGCGCTTCCAACAAGCGCTGGTTCCTTGAAAAAGGCGTGGATCCCGAGGCGCTTACGGAGGCGGAAAGGGTTGGCCTCGGCTTCCATGTCGGCAAGTTTTTCGACAAGGTGCTGGATATCCGGACCTGCCATCTCCAGCCTGAGCCGAGCAATGCTATTCGGCTCTTTATCAAGCAGTTCTGTGTGGACAACGGCTATGAGTTCTACGATATTCGGGAGAATCGCGGCTATTTCCGCAACATGTTCGTCCGGACGACCGAGGACGGGCAGGTGATGCTCATCGTCTGCTTCGCCTATGAGGACGAAAGCCGTCGAAAAGCTCTTCTGGATGCCGTCAGCGCCGCTTTTCCGCAGATTACTTCCCTCTGGTATGTCATCAACGAGAAGAAGAACGACTCCATCGGCGACCAGTCCCCCATCCTCTACAAGGGCGCGGACGCCATCTACGAGACGATGGAGGGCCTTCGTTTCAAGATCGGGCCGAAGTCCTTCTACCAGACCAATTCCCTGCAGGCGGAGCGTCTGTATGGCGTAGCCCGCGAATTCGCCGCCCTGACCGGAAAGGAAGTCGTCTACGACCTCTACACCGGCACGGGAACCATCGCCCAGTTCGTCGCCCGCAGGGCCCAAAAGGTAATCGGCATTGAATATGTTCCCGAGGCTATTGCCGACGCGAAAATCAATGCCGCGTCGAACGGCATCGACAACTGCCGCTTTTTTGCCGGCGACATGAAGGATGTGCTCAGCGCCGCCTTTATCGAGAGGCACGGCCGCCCGGACGTCATCATTCTCGATCCCCCGCGTGCCGGCATCCATCCCGACGTCGCAAAGGTCATCCTCGAGGCCGAGCCGGATCGGATGGTCTATGTCAGCTGCAATCCGGCCTCCCAGGCCCGGGATCTGGCCATCCTCTGCGCCAAATACCGCATTACGGCCGTCCAGCCCGTCGACATGTTCCCGCATACGATGCACGTGGAAAACGTCGTGGCGCTCGAAAAGATCTAAAAAAAGACCGGCCAGAGAGAGGGCACTGAAAAAGTCCCTTTAGAGGCTTGCTAAATCAATCGAGGAAATGTTCAATTTATTTGGATATTTCCTCGATTTTTCGTAACTTAACCTTTG
>CACXMA010000014.1 GCA_902768665.1 uncultured Bacteroidia bacterium
CTTGTTTGGAATCAACGCTGCTCTGTATCTTTGAATCACAACTTTCGTTACAATTCCGGTACTTGCTTGTACTTTCCTTTCAGTCTTTTCAATGAGCTTTTTTAACTTTCTCCGTTTCCTTGCGGGCGTAAAAAAGTCCCGCTCTCTCAAACGGGACTGCAAAGGTAGATATTATTTTTGAACCTGCAAACTTTTTTGAAGATTTTTTTCAAAAATTTTTAAAATATTTTCAAAACGAGAAACCAAGCACCTGGAGACCCCGCTGGATATCAGCGTCTTGCATGAACAGATTCCACAACAGGCCGCTCCGATAATTTTCGATCATCACGACGATGGGACCCTGGTCGATGGCGAGGTAGGAAGAAGCGAACCAGGCCTGGTCGAGCGAGAAGGCGTCGCGGAAGCCATATTCTCCGAAAAGCCGGTCTCCCAGTATATAATAGAACGTATGGAGCGCAGCCAGGCTCTCCTGCGGCGTATAAGGGAAGGAGGCAAGGGCCGCTGTCGGCGCAATCACTCCCCTGTCATTCGTCGGAGAGTTGGCCGTATAGCCGCCGGGAATATCCGACGCCGTCAGCCCCCAGCAATCCGCGCCGTAGCCGGCATGCGCGCCGGGATTGCGGACGCAGTAGTCATAGTTGTAGCGGGCATGCGCCACGTTCTGTGCCCAATAATCGGCATACGCATCCCTGAGCTTTCGCGGATCCAGCCCCAGGAAGGAATAGTGGGCGAAAAAGAGCGGACCGGTTACCGTCGGCTTCATGCTGCCACCGGAGGCCCAGCCCCTGTCATAGGCGGCCTTGCCGACGGGATGCGTCGGGGACGACGCCGCCAGAACATAGACGATGAGCGCCTCGTTCCAGCCGGTGATCCGCATGTTCATGGCCCAGCCGTCCGAGGGCGACCAGTGCCAGTAGAGCACATCCTGCCCGCCCCGGGTGTACCAGTCCCATTCCACGGCGTGCCAGAGCGCTTCGACGGCGCTGCGGATATCCGCCTCGTCCTCCCGGTCGAAATAGCGGGCTACCGTCAGCAGGCCCTGCATGAGGAAGGCCGTCTCGACAAGGTCGCCGCCGTTATCCTTCTCGCTGAAGGGAATGACCTTTCCGGTAGTTCCGTTCAGCCAGTGCGGGAAGACGCCATGGAAGCGGTCTGCCTTCTCCGAAAGAAAGGACAGGATGGTCCGGAGGCGCGTCGCTGCCTCGGCGCGGGTAATGAAACCGCGCTCTACGGCCACAGGGAGGGCCATGATGCTGAAACCGGAGCCGCCGCTGGTCACCGTGTCGCCCGAGCCGTAGCGCTCGCGGGCCAGCCCGGAAACGGGATGGGCATAATCCCAGAAGTAGCCGAAGGTCTTCTCCTGGACAAGGTCCAGCAGCGCCTCGTCGGAGATGGTCGGGAACTTCTGCGAAGCATCGTCACCGGTCGTGAAGATAACGGTATAGGGCTTCTGGACGGACACCCCGAAGCACTCCCCCTGCGCCAGCGTAAAGCGGTACTGCTTCATGGGCTGGAGGGCCTCCACGGGCGTAAACAGCAGGATCGTGGCATCGGCTTCGCTGACGCGGACCGTCAGGTCGCCGCCGGTGAAACTCACGAACGAAAGCGATGCCTCGTCGGCCTTGACCGCCCGGGTAAACTCGATGGCGATCTCGGGGCTCAGGGACACGCCGCCGAGCGACCCCCCGTTCGACACCCGCCGTCCGTCCACGCGGGCACTGACCGCCATGGCTTTCGGGTAAACGGCAGGCTCGACGGTCGGGTCGGTCTTCGACGGATCCGCCGGCTCCCCGGAAGGGGGCTGGCTGCAGGAAAGGACCGCCAGCAGAGCGGCGGCCCAGTAGGCGATCGTTTTCAACTATTCGTCCTGTGAAAGGTTGATATCCAGCTCTTCCTTGTAAAGGGCGAGCACTTCCTCAGGCGTCAGGACGCGGTCGAAGATGCGGAGCTCGTCGATGGCACCGGGCCAGTAATTCTGCCAGGTCTGGACGGAATCCCCCTCCACGAAAGTGCTCCAGGCGCCGATATAAAGCGCGTTGGTATACTCGGTGACGAGGTTGTTGAACGGGATGCCGGGATCGAAGGTCAGCTCGCGGATCTCCTCGCCGTTGACATAGATATAGCCCGTCTTGGCGGCCGGTTCGTAGGTCACGGCGAGGTGGAACCATTCGCCGTAGACGGCCAGCGCGGGAGCGCCGGTATCCAGCCAGAGATTCTGTTCGTTGCGGTTGCTGTCATGGAAAATGAAACGGCCGTTGACCTGCTGCCATCTCTCCCCCGTCTCGGAATCCGTTCCATTATTGTCAAAATAGACGTTGAAGGCCGGGAAGTCGTGGGGCTTCTCACTCGGCGGAATTCCCATCCGGGCGCCGTTCAGGGAAATGATGCAGCCCTTGGGGTTCGCCTCCACGTTCTTGATCCAGACCGACATGCTGAAGTTCTCGATCTTGGAGAAGGCGGAACCGGCCGCAACATCGAACTTGGAGTAGGCCTCGGTGGCGTTGTTGCCGCTCTTGTTGGTCCAGCCCTTGCCGATGAAACCGGTTGCGATGGATGCCTGGCCCTTGTTCTCCTTGAACGTGATGCCTTCGCCGACCTCAATGAGATCGTCCTTGTCGAAGGAAAGGTGGACGACAAGGTTCTCCGCGCCGGTTTTTACCGACGGGCCTTCCGGTTTAGGGTCCGGTTTGGGATCGGGTTTCTGCGTCGGATCCTCGGTTTCGTCATCTTTGCCGCCGCTGCCGGAGGCGCGGTTGGCGTTGTCCTTGCTGCAGCTGACACCGATCATTGCCAGAACGGCCAGCATAAAAAGTACTTTTTTCATATCCGTTGTTTTTGGTTATTCGTTGATTAATAAGTATATCCCGGGGTCTGCGGGAGTTTGGGATTAAGCTGGCGCTGATTCGCCGGAACGGGGAACAGCTCGTTCTTGCCGGCGGTGAAGCCCAGCGGGCCCAGCACCTCCGCGGCCTTGCCCCAGCGGACGAGGTCGAAGAAACGGTTCTCCTCGAGGGCCAGCTCGGCACGGCGCTCGTCGTAGATATGCGGCAGCGTCGCCGTCGTGGCCGGCAGACCGGCACGGGCACGCACCTCATTGAGGGCCATATCGGCCGTATAGCCCGACACCGGTGTAATCGCGGCACCGCTAGCCATGGCTTCGGCATAGATCAGCAGCACCTCGGCGTAGCGGATGAGGCGCATGTTGTGGTCCAGGGCATAGGCATTGAAAGAGCGCGTGTTGTAGCGGCTCGGGACATAGACCTTACCATTGTAATAGGGATTGGCGCAGCCGGCATAGATCTCATCCCCTTCCGGGGTGGTCGACCCGCTCGCCAGGACGGTGGTCGCCTTGCGGATGGCATCGCCGCGGCTGTCCAGGAAGGCGATCAGCGCCTCGCTCGGCACCTTGTAGCCCCATCCCTGCAGCGGTTCGGCGCCGTTGCGGGGGCCCTGGATGAAACCGTAGTAACAGATGGGCATGGCGCCGAAAGTCTGTCCCATGTCGGAGCTCTGGATCTCCATCAGCGATTCGGGACCGTTCTCGTGGGTAACGCTGAAGGCGTCCCGGAACTTGGGCATGAGGGAGAAATCGCCCGAAGCGATGATGGCGTCGGCCTGACGGGCGGCCTCGTTCCAGTCCTTGTTGTAGAGGGCCACCTTGGCCTTGAGGGCCCGTGCGGTATAGCACGTATAGCGGCCCGGCATGTCCGCATAGGAGGCCGGCAGCGCAGCGATGGCGGCGTCGATGTCCTCGTAGATGAACTCGTAGAGGCGGGAGACCGGCGCCGGATCCATGGATGCCAGTTCTTCTGCGCTCAGGGTCCTGTCGATAAGCGGCACGCTGCCGAAACAGCGCACGAGGTTGAAATAGGCGAAGGCACGGATGAGCCTGGCCTCGGCCCGGCATTCGGCCACCTGCTGGAGTCCGTCCCCGGAGGAAAGGGCTTCCTGGAACTTGTCCATGGACTCGACGGCATAGTTCGCCGCGGAGACCATCCGGTAGAAGATGCCCCAGACATAGCCGATGTGCTCATTCTCAGGGCCATAGGTGAATTCGTCGAATTCCTTCACGGCGGGGCCGTCGTCGGGGGCGCTGCCCTTGTCGGCATCGTCGGAGACAATCTCCAGCACGGCCATATAGTTGAGCGCTTCGCTTTCGCCGAGACGCATGCTGGCATAGGCGGCGCTCACGGGCAGGAAGACATTCTCCGCCTTGGAGTAGTCCATGCCCGAGGAAGGCATGGTCGCCTCGGTCCGGATATCGAGAAAATCCGTGCAGCCGGCGAGAAGCACCGTCAGCGGGAGAGCAGCGAAAAGGCTGTATTTTGCTTTCATGATGGTTCCTCCTTACAGATTGAGATTGATACCGGCGGTGTAGATCGCCTGCATGGGATAGACGGACGAGCTGTCGATGCCCGTTGCGATGGGAGAGCCGCCGATTTCCGTGGTGAAGCCGTTGTAACCGAACAGGGTCAGCGGACGCTGGGCGGAGACATAGACACGAAGGCGGCCGTTGCCGAAGAGCTTATGGAAGGTATAGCCCAGCTGGACGTTCTGGATGCGGAACATGGAGCCATCCTCGATCCAGAAGCTGTTGGACTGCGCCATCAGGCCGTTAGTCAGGGCCTTCGGCGAGGGATAGGTGTCGGACGGAAGGTCCTTGCTCCAGGCATTGATATAGAAGTCGTAATCGTAGTTGCCGGCGCCGAAGACCTGCTTATTGAGCCGCTTGGCATTGAAGATCTTGTTGCCGAGGTTGGCGTTCATGACCATGGAGAAATCCACATTCTTCCACTCGAAGCCGAGGTTGACGCCCAGCATGAGCCAGGGATGCGGGGAGCCGAGATAGACGCGGTCGGCATCGGTGATCTTTCCGTCCGGGCCGCCGTCTTCCGCACCCGCGAAGTCATGGTAGCGGAAGTAACCCGCGCCGGTAGCGGACTGGACGACGGGCGATTCGGCCGCCTCCTTCTTGCTCTGGAAGATGCCGTCCACCTGATAGCCCCAGAAGGCGCCGATCGGGTAGCCGACCTGCGTGAGGGTGGAATTGACGTTGTTGACATAGCCGCCGGGGATGTTGTCACGTCCCTCGAGGGCCAGCACTTCGTTGTGGTTGAAGGTGGCGTTCATGCCGACATTGTAACGGAAGTCCCTCCCTACCCCGTCTTCCAACTTCAGGGAGAACTCCACGCCGGTGTTGAGCACCTTGCCGTTGTTGGCGAGGAGGGTCGCCACGCCGCCGCCCGTCGCGATGGGCGCATGGAAGACGACGCGGTCCGTCACGCGGCGGTACCAGTCCAGCTCGCCGCTGAGACGGCTGCCGAGCAGGGCAAAATCGACGCCGACATTGGTCTCGGTGACCACTTCCCACTTCAGGTAGTTCTGGAACACCGTCTGGGCGCCCATACCGTCGACGAGCGTGTCGCCGAAGACCGCCGAGGCGTCCACCCCGGAGGTGCCGGCGATGTTGATGTCGTTGGCGGGCACGTTGTCATTGCCGAGCATGCCCCAGCTGGCGCGTATCTTCAGGTAGTCCAGGAACCGGGCGCCCTTCATGAAGGGCTCGTCGGAGATGTTCCAGCCAAGTCCCAGCGACGGGAAGAAGCCCCACTTGTCCTGGTACTTGGAACTGCCGTCGGCGCGGAACGTCACCGTCGCGAGATACTTCTCGGCATAGTTGTAGGTGCCGCGGGCGAAGAAAGAGAGGCCGTTGTAGCGGGAAGCCCCGTCGCCGGCCGCCTGATTCCTGTAGGAGCCGTTCACAAGGTAGCGGGAGGCGTCGTCATAGTCCGGGACGGAATAGGCCGTGCCGATGAGCCAGGCGTTGTACTGCATGCGTGTCGACTGGCCCAGCATGGCGGAGAAGGCATGCTTTCCGACATGGTCCGTATAGGTCAGCGTATTGTCCAGGATGTGGTACAGGCCGTAAGAATAGGTTTTCCGGAGCGCGGAGACCGAAGTGCCCTGCGAGCCGCCGACCTTGTGCTCGGGCGTGTAATCCTGCTGGTCGGCGAAGCTGAAGTCGAGATTGTAGGAGGTCTTGAATTTCAGCTTCTCGGGAACGATCGTCGCCTCGGCATAGGCCGAGAAGACGGTCTTGAGGCCGCCATCGGAGTTATTGGTGTAATAGGCCGATGCGGCCGGATTGCCGAAGGCCGCGGCAAAGCCGTAGCGCTGGGGCGAATCGAAGGGCTCCGGATAGGCTTCCGCATTGGCGTCGCTGTAGACGCCGTACACGGGCGGATTGACGAAGGCCTGGTAGTAGACGCCGGAATTGGGATTGCGCCGCAGGTGTCTCGACACAACGGTGTTGAATCCTACCTTCAGCCAGGGGGCCATCGTCTGGTCGAGCCGAGCACGGAAATTCAGGCGGCTGAAGTCATTCTTGCAGAAATCCATGATGCCGTCCTGGTAGAAGTAGCTCAGACCGACGGAGTAATTGGTCTTCTCCGTGCCGCCGGAAAGGTCCAGCGAGTGGCTGTGGGTAAAGGCGTTGCGAACCAGGGTACGGTACCAGTCCGTGCTGATGCCCGTATGGGCAGCCAGCGGATAGACGGTCTCGAACGGGTCGTCCGGGTTGGCGAGGTTGTACATCTCGATATACTGCTCGGCCGTTGCCATCGGCAGGATGTTGGTCGGAACCTGGAGGCCGGCATAGCCGTCATAGGCGACGCGCACGCGGCCGGTCTCGCCCTTTTTGGTCGTCACGATGATGACGCCGTTGGCGGCGCGAACGCCGTAGATCGCCGATGCGGAAGCGTCCTTGAGCACCGTCAGCGACTCGATATCGCTGGCGGCGAGGAAGTCGATGTTGTCCATGAAGGCGCCGTCCACGATATAGAGCGGGTTGGCGTAATCGCCGATGGAACCGATACCGCGGATCTTGACGGACGGGCCGGCGCCCGGAGCACCGCTCTGGGTAATCTGCACGCCGCTGACCATGCCCTGGAGGGCGCTCATCGGGTTCGCGGCGACCTGCTTGGACAGGACATCACCCTTGACATTGGTGATCGGGGCCGTGAGGTCCTTGGATTTCTGGGTGCCGTAGCCGACGACAACGACTTCTTCGAGCAGGTTGCTGTCCAGCTCCATCAGAATCCTCGCGGGAAGGGCCGAAGCCCGGAAAGTCTGCGTGGCATAGCCCATGCCGCTGATTTCGAGCTGGGCGTCCGGACCGGAAACCAGCAGGACAAAGGCCCCGTCGAGGTCGGTGGACACGCCGTTGGAAGTTCCCGTTTCGACGATGGAGACGCCGATGGCCGGTCCGTCTTCATCTTCCACGACGCCTTCCACCCGATACTGGCCCCATCCCGTCAGGGTGGCCAGGGGCAGGAGTGCCAATATGAATAGGAATCGTTTCATTATAGGTTTGTTAGATTTCATAGGTAAAGGCTGCGGAGTTCGGAGTGGCCGCGTCGGAGCCGATGAAAAGAAGGAAGTCGCCGCTCTCGGGACCATAGCTCATGTCGGCGCGGTAGAAAGAGAGCGTCTCCCTGTCGAGCGTAAAGCGCACCTCGCGGGACTCGCCCGGGGCGAGGGTCACGCGCTCGAAGCCCTTGAGCTGGCGGACGGGGCGGGTCACGCTGCCGACAAGGTCGCGGACATAGAGCTGGACGGTCTCGGTCCCCTCACGGGATCCGGTGTTCGTCACGGTCACCGAGGCCGTGAGGCTGCCGTCGCCGGAGAATCCGTCCGCAGAGAGCCGGATGGCGGAATAATCAAAGCTCGTATAGCTCAGGCCGTAGCCGAAGGGGTACAGCGGCTCGTTGACGACATCCAGGTAGCGGGATTCGTACTTGGCCTCGGGATGGACATAGGGGCGGCCGGTGTTTTTCATATAGTGGTAGACCGGGACCTGGCCGAGCCGGCGCGGGAAGGTCGCCGTGAGCCGGCCGGAAGGATTGACCTCGCCGAACAGCACGTCGGCCACGGCATAGCCGCCCATCGTACCCGGATACCAGGCCTCGAGGATGGCGTCGGCGAGTTCGCTCTCCTCGCTGAGGTCCAGCGGCCGGCCGTTCATCAGCACGACGGCCACTTTCTTGCCGGCCTTCTTGAGCTGCCTGAGGAGCTCGCGCTGCTCCTCAGGAATGCGGATGTCGGAACGGGAGGCCGCCTCGCCGCTCCAGCTCCAGGGCTCTCCGATAACGAGTATCACCTTGCCCGCGCCCGCCGCGACCGGTGTCACTTCCTTCACGGCACCGAGCACGCTCACGGGGACGGCCTCAACCTCCCCCGCGCCGCGCCAGGAGCCCAGCAGATCGTCTTTCGAGTCGGCCAGCGGACCGAGCACGGCCACCGGTTCTCCTTTTTTCAGCGGAAGGATGCCGTCGTTCTTGAGAAGGACCATGCTTTCCGCGGCAAAGCTGCGGGCGAAAGCCTTGTTCTCCTCGGTCAGCGTCCGGGCCTTTTCCCGCTCGGGATCGCAGTAGCGGTAGGGGTCGTCGAACAGGCCGAGGGCGGCCTTGGCCTCGAGGATGCGGCGGACGGCCTTGTCGAGCGTCGCCTCGGAGACCTCGCCCGATTCGATCAGCTGCTTGAGATGGTTCATGTAGGCGGCGCTCATCATGTCCATGTCGAGACCGGCGTTCATGCTCAGGCGGGCGGCGTCGGAAAGGTCCGCCGCATAGCCGTGGTTGATCATTTCGAGGATGCCGGTGTAGTCCGACACGACAAAGCCGTCAAAGCCCCACTCATCCCGGAGGATTTCCTCCATCAGGTGGGCGTTGGCATGGGCCGGCACGCCGTCCAGCTCGTTGAACGAAGCCATGACGCTGACGGCGCCCGCCTCCACCGCCGCCTTGTACGGAGGCAGGTAGAACTCGCGGAGCCAGCGTTCGCTCATATCCACGGTATTGTAGTCCCTGCCCCCCTGCGGCGCGCCATAGGCGGCGAAATGCTTGACGCAGGCGATGAGGGTATTGTCGGCGGCGAGATCATCTCCCTGATAGCCCCGGACCATGGCGGCGGCGATAAGGCTGCCGAGGTAGGGGTCCTCGCCCGAGCCCTCGGAGATGCGGCCCCAGCGCGGCTCGACAGAGATGTCGCACATCGGCGAATAGGTCCACTGCAGACCGGCCGCGGCGGCCTCCTCGGCGGCGATCCGGGCGCTCCGCTCGATGGCGGGGATGTCCCAGGAGCAGCTCATGCCGAGATTGATCGGGAAGATGGTCCGGAAACCGTGGATCACGTCATAGCCGAACAGGATCGGGATCCCGAGACGGGTCTGCTCCACGGCAACGCGCTGGATCTCGCGCGTAAAATCGGCCGTGTAGGCATTCAGGAGGCTGCCGCAGCGACCGGCGCGGATGTCCTCCAGATAGTTGTCGCGCATCGACGGACCGGTTACCGTCCAGTCGCTTGTAAACAGGACCGTCTGGCCGATCTTCTCCTCCAGCGTCATGACGCTCATGAGGGAATCGACGACGGGATACTTTGATTTCGGGGCTTCCTTCTTCTGTCCGCAGGAAGCGGCGAGAAGCATAAGCGCCAGGGCAAGTGCCGAAGCAGGGATACGTTTCATGCAGATGGGGTTATCAGTTTGCTACAAAGATATAAAATCTTTGGGAATATGAAAACCGTGTACGAACAGGACTGTCCGTACACGGTGCATGGGTTTCTGAAGCCCCGGAGCGGGGCGGAGGGATTACATCATCCCGCCGGCGGGCATGGCCGGGGCGGCCGGAGCGGGCTCGGGGATGTCCACGATGCCGCATTCGGTCGTCAGGAACATGCCGGCCACGGAGGCGGCGTTCTCGAGGGCGACGCGGGCGACCTTGGTCGGGTCGATGACGCCGGCCTCGTACATGTTGACGTACTCGTCGGTGCGGGCGTTGTAGCCGAAGTCGGCCTTGCCTTCGCGGATCTTGTTGATGATGACGGAAGCCTCGACGCCGGCGTTCGCGGCGATCTGGCGGAGCGGCTCCTCGATGGCGCGGGCGATGATGTGGATACCCGTGGTCTCGTCCTCGTTCTCACCCTTGAGGGCCTTCAGGGCCTCTGCGGCGCGGATGTAGGCGACACCGCCGCCCGGGAGGTAACCTTCCTCAATGGCTGCGCGGGTAGCGTTCAGCGCGTCGTCGACGCGGTCTTTCTTCTCCTTCATCTCGACCTCGGTCGTGGCGCCGACATAGATGACGGCGACACCGCCTGCGAGCTTGCCCAGGCGCTCCTGGAGCTTCTCGCGGTCGTAGTCGGACTTGGTCGCAGCGATCTGGGCGCGGATCTGCTCGCCGCGCTCCTTGATGGCGGCGGCATCACCGGCACCGCCGACGACGGTGGTGTTCTCCTTGGTGATGGTGACCTTCTCGGCGCGGCCGAGCATCTGGACGGAAGCGTTCTGCAGCGTGTAGCCGCGCTCCTCGGAGATGACGGTGGCACCTGTCAGGATGGCAATATCCTGGAGCATTTCCTTGCGGCGGTCGCCGAAGCCCGGGGCCTTGACGGCGGCGACTTTCAGCGTGCCGCGGAGGCGGTTGACCACGAGGGTCGTCAGGGCCTGGCCCTCGACGTCCTCGGCGATAATCAGCAGGCTGCGGCCTTCCCTGGCGACGGGCTCGAGCACCGGCATGAGGTCTTCCATGTTGGCGATCTTCTTATCGGTCAGGAGGATGTAGGCGTCGTCGAGGACGGCTTCCATCTTGTCGCCGTTGGTGATGAAGTAGGGGCTGATATAGCCGCGGTCGAACTGCATGCCTTCGACGACCTTGACCTCGGTCTCGGTGCCCTTGGCTTCCTCGACGGTGATGACGCCGTCCTTGCCGACCTTGGCCATGGCATCGGCGATGAGCTTGCCGATCTGGGCGTCGTTGTTGGCGGAAACGGTACCGACCTGCTCGACCTTGGAGTAGTCCTCACCGACCGGCTGGCTCTGCTTCTTGAGCTCGGCGACGACGGCAGCGACGGCCTTGTCGATGCCGCGCTTGAGATCCATCGGGTTGGCGCCGGCGGTCACGTTCTTGAGGCCGACGTTGATGATGGCCTGGGCGAGGACCGTGGCGGTCGTGGTGCCGTCACCGGCCTGCTCGTTGGTCTTGGAGGCGACCTCCTTGACCATCTGGGCACCCATGTTCTGGAACTGGTCCTCCAGCTCGACTTCCTTGGCGACGGTCACGCCGTCCTTGGTAATCTGCGGCGCACCGAACTTCTTGGAGATGACGACATTGCGGCCCTTCGGTCCGAGGGTCACCTTGACAGCGTTGGCGAGGGCGTCGGCACCGTCCTTCATGGCGGCGCGAACCTCAGTATTGAATTTGATTTCCTTTGCCATAATAATCAGTGGTATTTAGATGCCCGACCAGCTCGGGCATGACGTTCACATTACAGGATGGCCAGAATGTCGGCCTGTTTGACGATAAGATACTTCTTCGTGTCGACGGTCACTTCCGTGCCCGCATACTTGCCGTAGAGGACGGTGTCGCCGATAGCGACTTCCATCGCCTCGTCAGCGCTGCCGGGGCCGACGGCCACGACAGTACCCTGCTGCGGTTTTTCCTTTGCATTGTCCGGGATATAAAGGCCCCCGGCGGTCATCGTTTCGGCTTCCTTGGGCTCGACAACGACTCTGGTACCTAACGGTCTGATCATAGTTATTGTGTTTTTAAAGTTGTCAAAAAACCGCCCCGCATTTCTGCAGGACGGCTCCATACCAATCAATGCCCGTGCCAATGCCCCGCGGACTGACAATTTGGCAGATTGCGCATTTATGCCTACCTTTACGGTGTGAAAAGAATCCGCTTCATACTCGCGGCCTTCCTGCTGCTTCTGTCCGCGGAGGCAGGCGCACAAGACACGGCCTGCTTCCCCAAAAGGGCCATTCATGCCGTCGGGCGCGTCCTCGACGGGATGCAGGAACGGTTCCTGACCAAGGTGGACACCGGCTATATCGGCAATTACGCCCATCCCTGGCGGGCGATGCTGATGTACAACGCATCCAATTTCTCCTCCGGCACGACGATAGCCGACATGCCAGCCCGCATCTATACCAGCGCCACCCAGCGCTTTACCGTCGGTCTGGGTTACCAGGGCCTGGCGCTGAACTTCTCCTTCCGCGCCGGCAAGAACCGGCAGACCGAAGCCGGCATCCTCGCCTATGGCCGCGCCGTCGGATTGGAAATAAAATTGTACACCAGCAACCAGCTCCATCTGGAAATCAAGACCCCGGAGGGAAAACGGTCCGCACTGCTGGAGGGCTTCCGTTATTCGACCATCCTGATCGACGGCTACTGGGCCCTGAATCCTCGCCGATTCTCCTTCCCGGCCGCCCTGTCCCAGTCGAAGCGGCAGAAGCGGAGCGCCGGCAGTATCCTCATCGGCGCGGCCATCGCGGTGGACCTGTTCGAGATCGAAGACCAGACAGTCCTCGAGGACGGGGACCTGGAGCGGGGACTCGGCAGACAGTATCTGCTCGGCGCCGGCTATGGCTACAACTGGGTCCCCGGCGGCGGCAGACTCCTTGTGCACGCCTCCATGATCCCCATGGTCGCCCTCGGAGATAAGGATGTCAACCAATATAAGAACAAGGAAGATGAGGTCAAGCACCTCGACGGCTTCTCCATGAGCGGGCTCGGCCGCGCCGGCGTTTTCTATTACTTCTCCGACCGCTTCTACTCCGGTTTCATCCTCACGAACCGCCTCTGCGGCATCTGGGAGAAGGACAAGCCTTTCGTCTCCGAGAACAGCTGGTATCTCCGCGTGCCGCTGATTTACCGATTCTAGATTTCCTCGCAGATAAGCGTGGCGCTGGTGCAGTCCACGACCCGGACCCTGACATAGGTGCCGGCGGGGTGGCTGCCCGGGAAGACGCACATCATGCTGTTGGAAGCCCTGCCGCAGATTTCGGCGGGGTTTTTCTTTGAAGGCCCTTCGACGAGGACTTCGTGGACCTTGCCGATCTGGGCGCGGTAGCGCTCGAGGCTCTTGCGGTTTTGCAGGGCGATGATTTCCTCAAGGCGGCGGGTTTTGACCTCCGGGGGGATGTCGTCGGGATAGTGGCGCTGGGCGAGGGTGCCGGGGCGCTCGGAGTACTGGAACATGAAGGCCCAGTCGAAACCGACCTCCTCCATGAGGGAGAGGGTGTCGGCGTGGTCCTGCTCCGTCTCGGTGCAGAAACCGGCGATGACGTCGGTCGTCAGGCCGCAGTCCTCCCCGAGCACCTCGCGGATCCTGGCGACGCGCTCCAGATACCATTCGCGGCTGTACTTTCGGCGCATCAGCTCCAGCATCCGGGTGCTGCCGGACTGGACCGGGAGGTGGATGTGGCGGCAGATGTTGGGCATGGAAGCCATCGTTTCGATGACCTCGTCGGAGATGTCCTTGGGGTGGGAGGTGGCGAAACGCACGCGCAGCAGCGGGTCGATGGCGGCCACCCGGCGCAGCAGTTCGGCGAAATTGACCGTCTCGTCCGCGCTTTTCCACAGGTAGCTGTCGACGTTCTGGCCGAGGAGCGTCACCTCTTTGTATCCGGCCTCGAAGACCTCGCGGGCCTCCCGGACGATGGAATGGGCGTCGCGGGAACGTTCGGCGCCGCGGGTATAGGGGACGACGCAGTAGGAACAGACGTTGTTGCAGCCGCGCATGATGGAGATGAAGGCGGAGACGCCGAGGCGGTCGGTGCGGACGGGGCGGATGTCGGCATAGGTCTCGTCGCGGGAGAGCTGCACGTCCATCTGGGGATTGTCCGGGCGGACGGCGGCCAGCAGACCGGGAAGGCTGCGGTAGGCGTCCGGGCCCACGACAAGGTCCACCACGCCGCTTTCCAGCAGCTTGTCCTTGAGGCGCTCGGCCATGCAGCCGACGATGCCGACAAGGGGTGCCGTGCCGTCGGCGGTCCCGCGGCGCTTCTCCTGCGCGAAGCGGGCGATGCGGCCGTGGATGCGCTGCTCGGCGTTGTCGCGGATCGAGCAGGTGTTCGCGAGGATGAGGTCCGCCTCCTCCATCACTTCCGTCCGGTCATAGCCGTTGTCACGGAGAATGGAGAGGATGATTTCGGTGTCACCCACGTTCATCTGGCATCCGTAGGTCTCGACATATACAAGCTTTCTTGCCATCTTCATGCGTTTTGAGGATGCAAAGTTAGGACTTTTCCACGAATAATTTATATCTTTGTAAGCTAGAGAACGCTACGACACTATGAATATACGGAAACTTTTTCTCCTCATCGCCTGCCTGGCCGTGACGATCCTGTCGTCCTCCTGCGCCTCCTCTTTCCGCAAGAAGGTGCATATCCAGTCCTACGGCGTGAAGTATGTCGTTCCGACGAGCGCCCGTTCGGCGGATGTCATGCTGCAGGTCGGAGTCGAGAACGAAACGGTCGGATTCTCGGTGACGGACATCCACGGCGTCATCAAGATGGACCAGGACAGCATCGCGACCTTCACGGCCCAGGATGTCGCCCTGAAGGGCAAGTCGACTGAGGTCTATGACGTCCCCGTGCAGGCCGAGCTCTGCGAGGGCGTCTCCATCATCCGCATCCTCCTGATGGTGGGTGCCGGAGAGACGGAGGGCCTGTCTGCGGATGTCGATGCCCGCGTCGCCAAGGCCGGCATCTCGAAAAGGTTCTCCGTACGGGACAAAAAGATCAATAAGAAGCAATAAGCCATGAACAGCAGACGGATTTCGCTCCTGACAGCGCTGCTGGCGCTGCTCGCCACGGGATTCTCCCTGCGGGCGCAGGAACTCGTGCTCCCGGAGGGCTACAGCGCCGTCGATTCGGTCTACAAGGCCCCCGCTCCGGTGCTGGATTCGCTCAATCTCGGCCGCAATATCTTCCATGCGATGCCTCCGGGTGTCCGCATCAACCAGTCGACGGCCGTCCAGTCCGCCTTCCACCAGACGATGCGCGCCAACCCGAACCGCAAAATTTCCGGCTACCGCATCCGCATCTTTTTCGACAACAGCCAGAGCGCACGCGGCGCCTCCGAGGCCGTTGCAGCCGGTTTCCGGGGCATGTATCCGGGCATCGGCGTCTACCGCACCTATGACAGTCCCTTCTTCAAGGTGACCGTCGGCAATTTCCGCAGCCGCTCCGACGCCTTCGCCTTCCTCCAGCGCATCAAGGGAGCCTATCCCGGCGCTTTCGTGATGAAGTGCGACATCGATTATCCGCCGGTGGACCAGCGGAAGCCCTTCGTGCAGGATACCCTAATCCTTATCCGCAAAACCAACTGACGCGATGGCCATCGGACAGGGACTCGAACTCAAGCAGCAGCAGAAGCTTTCGCCGCAGCAGATCCTCACCGTCAAGCTGATCCAGATGCCGGTGCAGGAGCTGGAGCAGCGTGTCCGTGAGGAGCTGGAGAGCAATCCCGTCCTCGACGACACCCCGGTCTCCTCGCGGGATGACGACGCCCCCAAGGACGTCTCCCTGACGGAACTGGAAAAGAGCGAGTCCGCCGGAGCCAGCGCCGAGGATTCCTACACCAACTATTCCGACGACATTCCGTCCTACAATCTCTACGTCAACAACTGGGGCAAAGATGAGCGCCCCGAGTACAATACCTTCTCCGTCAAGCAGAGCTTCACGCAGTCCCTCATGGAGCAGCTCGGCTTCCGCAACCTGACGGAGCACGAGAGGGCCGTCGGCGCCTTCATCATCGGTTCGCTGGACGAGAAAGGCTATCTCCGCCGCGACCTCGAGTCCCTGGCGGACGACCTCGCCTTCCGCGCCGGCATCGAAGCGACTCCCGAGGAGATCGAGAAGATGCTCCGGGTCGTCCAGGAGTTCGAGCCGGCCGGCGTCGGCGCCCGGGACCTTCGCGAATGCCTGCTCCTGCAGCTCGAGGACAAAAAGGTGAGTCCCAGCGTAGACAACGCCATCCGCATCGTCCGGGACCATTTCGAGGATTTCTCCGCCCGCCATTTCAGCAAGGTCATGGCCCGGCTCGGCATCGACAAGGACCAGATGCAGGCCGCCATGGACGAGATCCGCAAGCTCAATCCTTCTCCCGGCGGACAGATCGACGACTCCTACGAGGATCAGGCCCAGCAGGTCATCCCCGACTTCAAGCTCGATTACGAGCACGGCGAGTTCATCCTTTCGATGCCCCGCTTCTCGATTCCCGAGCTCCGCATCAACACCAAATACGCCGACATCCTCGAGGCGTCGAAGTACACCAACCAGCGCGAGCAGAAGGAGGCCGCGACCTTCGTCCGCCAGCGTATCGACAAGGCCCGGTGGTTCATCGAGGCGCTCCGCCAGCGCCAGAATACGCTCGAGAGCACGATGCGCGCCATCCTCGAGTACCAGCACGACTACTTCATCGACGGCGACGAATCCTCCCTCCGCCCGATGGTCCTCAAGGACATCGCGGACCGGACGGGATTCGACATCTCGACCATCTCCCGCGTAGTCAACAGCAAGTGGATCGAGACCCATTTCGGCGTCTTCCCGCTGAAGTACTTCTTCTCGGAAGGCCTGGAGAACAAGGATGGGGAGGAAGTCTCCACCCGCGAAATCAAGAAGGCGCTTTCCGAGCTGGTCGGCGGCGAGGACAAGCACAATCCGCTGACCGACGACGAGCTGGTGACCCTCCTCGGCAAGAAGGGTTACAATGTCGCCCGCCGCACCATCGCCAAATACCGCGCACAGCTCGATATCCCCAAGGCCCGCCTGCGTCGGGAACTATAATCCATTAAATCCGTTTCCTATGAAGCTCATCAATCTCGGCGACAACAACACCGTCCTCAACCAGTTCATCGCGGAAATGCGCGATGCCGTGATCCAGAAAGACAGCCTCCGCTTCCGTGCCAACCTCGAGCGGGTGGGACAGGTCTTCGGCTATGAGATATCCCGGGAGCTGGCCTATTCCGTCAAGGATGTCGTGACGCCGCTGGGAACGGCGCAGGTATCCACGCCCGACACGAAGCTGGTCATCGCCACCATCCTCCGGGCGGGCCTGCCGGTGCACAAGGGCCTGCTGGACATGTTCGACCACGCCGAGACGGCCTTCCTCGCCGTTTTCCGCAAGTACGGGAAAGGCGACTATTTCGAGATCAATACCGATTACTGCACGACGCCCGACATCACCGGCAAGACGCTGATCCTTGCCGATGCGATGCTGGCGACCGGCGCCTCCATCGAAATGGCCTACAACAAACTCGTCGAGGTGGGCGGCGAGCCGGCCCATACCCACCTGGTATGCCCCATCGCCAGCCGTTACGCCGTCGAGTATCTCGAGAAGATGCTCCCTGCCAGTGTCACGCTCTGGGTGGCGGCCGTCGACGAGGAACTGACGGGCCACAGTTATATCATCCCGGGGCTCGGCGATGCCGGCGACCTCGCTTTCGGCGGCAAGCTCTAGTCCCATGCCCCAGCACGTCAACGGCTGTCCGACGGTCGAAGGCTTCCGGGCCCTCCTCCGCAAGCACGGTCTCAAGGCGACCGCGCAGCGTATGGCCGTTCACGAGGCCATGATGGTCCTTGTCCATGCCTCGCCGGACCAGGTGTCGGCGCAGATCGCCGCCGCGGGGACCCAGAAAGTGACCGTCGCGTCGGTCTACAACATCCTCAGCCAGCTCGCCGACTTCGGCATCTACCGCCGGCGTCTCAGCGGCAGCGGCAAGATGGTGTTCGACGTCCGCAGCGGCAACCACCTCCACCTATACGACCGCGAGACCGGCGAATTCCGCGACGTGGTGGACGAAGACCTCACCGACCTGGTGGAAAGCCGCCTGCGCCGCCGCCGCTTCAAGGGCTATTCCATTGACTATGTGGACATCCAGTTTGTCTGCCATCCAACCAAACGAAAAACGAAATGACGACTATGAAAAAGAAGATACTGAATCTGACTGCCTGTCTGGCAGCGGTGCTCCTTACGGGCGCCTGCATCGAGGATCCGGATGTGCTCGTTACGAACGATCAGACTACCGGCAACATCATCGAAGGCCGTTTCCTTGCCGATCGGGGCATGTGGTATGATGTCGTGGAACAGACCTGCGAGGGCAGCCTCAAGGACCTCGACCGCGCCCTCATCGTTTGCGACGTCCTCAAGAATACATCCTCATCGAAAGAAATCTCCTATGATATCCGGCTGAAGAGATTCGTTCCCGTGGGCCTGCCGGAAGTGCTGACATCCGTCGACGAGAACATGCAGGATCCGCTGGTGGTCGACTTGGCCTGGATATCGGGACAGTATCTGAACCTCCGGATTGTCTATTTCACGGCGGTGGAATCCAAGGTTCCGCATGAGATTAAGCTGGCCGTGGTCCAGAATCCGACTCCGACGCTGCCCCTGGTGGTGCGGGTATGCCACGCCGGCGGCGATGACGCCGCCGTGGTCGCGGGCCTGAAAAAGGACGACCTGTCCAACGCCAAGACCGTAACGCAGGTTACCGAATTCGTCTCCCTGCCGATCTACGAGTTGTATAAGGATATGCAGAACTATTCCATCTATTACGAAGTGGAGTACCCCTGGCACAAGACGGGTGAAGACGGCGAAACCTTTGTCGCGGAAACGGAAATCAATACGTTGAGCGGAAATTTATACCGCTAGATTTGCAAAAACGAAAAAAGTTCGTACCTTTGCAGTCCCTTACACGGTGGATGTAGTTCAGTTGGTAGAGCATCGGATTGTGGTTCCGAGTGTCGTGGGTTCGAGCCCCATCATCCACCCCTGCTGAAAGTGAGAATGACAATTAGCGTCGTTCTCATTTTTGTTTTCCCCTAATTGCTTGATATTTTGCCCTGCCGCCCGTATCGGCGTTACTGTCAATGCTAAAAACGCCCTTATTCCTGCCGGAAAATTTCCGAGGACAAGCCCTATCGGAATGATAAGTGCGTGATTAGGCGAGGAACACTTGTTACTTCCCCAAAAAAGAATTATGCAAGAAATCAATCCCTTTGGGTTTAGTATATAGAAAAGAATAGTTATAATATGAATAGACTTACCTTTATCGTTGCAAGAGTTGCAATAATCCTTATTGTTTGTTCATTGGCCTCGTGCACAAAAGCCCCTTTGAATGAAACGGAGGGTTCTTACTTTCTCCATGAGAATACGCGTGTGAAATTTGAAGATAAGGGATATATGATTAAGGACCTTGAAGGGAATATTTCTATCGCTTGTTTTAGCGGGCCAAAGGTTATTGGAGAAGAAAGAGATTGTATCAACATTCTCGTACCAAAAGACCGTTATACGCTTAAAAACAATCGATTGACTTTTCGCAGTTCCTTCGATTCCAAAATCAGATTCTTCACCAAATTTTACGAATACGGCGGGTATGCATCAGTATATATCCACTTTCAGCAGAATACGAGAGTACATATCAGTGGAGCGATAACCAATGACACTTCGAATGATATGTTCCAAGAAGGCAATGTTTATCCCTGTCCAATTTCAATATCATTCACTCTGGAAGACGGAACCTCCATTCGTCTTCAAATGAATACCATAACTATAACTGATGAGATGACATTGAGTGGAGGGTGGCTTTAATATAAAAAGATAAGGTGATACATTCGACAACGGTGTATCACCTTGTTTTATGTACTAAATTGATACAAGGACGGTTTTGATACTGACGGAGAGTTCGAAAGAGATTTCGATAACTTCACTGTACAAAGCCCGAATCGGTTCTATATGCAGAAAGGTGAGTGAGAAGATTCATTCTTGTCCTCAGAAAAGGCCGTATTTGAGGACAGAATGGCAAAAATGATGTACCTGTCCTCAGAAAAGGCCGTTTTTGAGGACAGGTCGCAAAAAGATGCCCGAACCGGTCGGGCATGACGGAATTGCTATCCTTAGCGAATTGCCTCCTTCCAGGCATCCTCCCACCAGGCGAGAAGGCGCGCCTTGTCGTCCGGGGCAAGGAAGCTGTAGGCAATGGAATTGCGGAACAGGCCGCCGAGCTCGTCCAGCGAGAGGTCCCAGCCCACGGCGACGGCGAGATAATCCCCTACCAGCACGGAATTCGCCTGATAGGCAGGGTCGTCCGAGCAGATGACCAGCGGAATCCCCGCCTTGCGGTAGCCGTTTGCCGGATGGAGGGAGAAGTCGGAGCAATAGCCGAGCTCGCGGTTGCTGATCGGGCAGACCTCGATGCAGATCTGCTTGCGGAGCACTTCTTCCTGCAGCGCTGGATAGCGGTAGAGGTTGAATCCGTGGCCGAGGCGCTCGATGCCGCAGCGGAGGGCAATGGCGATTTCGGCATTCTCGCCGCGGAGGCTTTCGCCGGCATGCAGCGTCAGATGGAGACCCGGATTCGCGGCCATGATGCGGCGCACGCGGTCCTCGTACCGGGACAGGGAATAGCTCCGGTCCTCGTCGTTGACGATGTCGATGGCGACAACGAGATCGCTGCCGCCGCGGGCCTCGTCCTTGACCTGCTCCCGCACATATAAGGCATTGTCCATCAGCGTATCGAACTGCGGATCCCAGAGGTCGTTCTTGCCGCCGCAGGCAACGATGCGGAGCGTGAAGAGCGGATCGGTCTTCCGCACCGTCTCCAGCGCCCGGTAGAAAGCTTTCCCGCGCGCCAGGGCATCCTCCCGCGTTCCGAAGAACGGGCAGCGGAGCTCCAGGTGCTCGACCCCGATGCCATGGTAATACCGCATCACCCGGATATAGTAGTCCTCCACGAGGGCCGGCGAGGCGCAGATGGAGCCGCAGCGGGTGAAAATGCCCTCGAACCAGTCCCAGAGATAGGTATCGGCACCGGCGCCGAGAAGCGTCCACACCCGGCGGAAATCGTCCACCGTGGCACCGGCCTCCAGCAGATCCTTCATGGTCCGGAAGCCGAAGTCCGCGGGACCGTCGCCCCGGTAGCGGATCAGGCCCGGCAGCGGTCCGTCCATGCGGATGACGAGCTCGGGATGGTCGGCCAGGAAGGCTACCTGCAGGTCCATCGGCAGGATGGCGTCGGCATGGGCATGCAGGTCCGCCCCCTTCGGAAGGGACTCGATCAGCCGATAGAGCTCCGTCCCGTAGACGGCGGGATTGCGTAAGAAGTCGATGCGACTGCCGGTGTCGCGGCGGAATGCGGCTTTCAGTTGTTCGTAGTGCTGTTTCATGGCTATTCCCATTCTATTGTTGCCGGGGGTTTGGAGGATATGTCATAGACGACGCGGTTGACTCCGCGCACGCGGTTGATGATTTCGTTCGAGATATCCCGCAGGAAATCGTACGGGAAGGGGAACCAGTCGGCGGTCATGGCGTCGGTGGACACCACGGCGCGCAGGGCGACGGGATTCTCATAGGTCCGCTCATCCCCCATCACGCCGACGCTCTTGACGGGCAGCAGGATCACGCCGGCCTGCCAGATGGCGTCGTAAAGGTTCGTGGCCATCACGCGGGGGTCGGCGGCGGAGGGGAAGCCCATGCCGCTGCAGTCGTAGCCGCGAAGGCCGTGGATGAAGATGTCGTCTGCCTCCCGGAGGACCGCCAGCTTCTCCGCAGTCACCTCCCCGATGATGCGGATGGCCAGCGACGGGCCGGGGAAAGGATGCCTGCTCACGAGTTCCTCCTTGATGCCGAGCGCCCGGCCGACGCGGCGCACCTCGTCCTTGAAGAGCATCCGGAGCGGCTCCACGACCTTGAGGTGCATCTTCTCCGGCAGACCGCCCACATTGTGGTGGCTCTTGATCTTGGAGGCGATGCCGGGGATGCCGGCGCTCTCGATGACATCGGGATAAATGGTCCCCTGAGCGAGCCAGCGGGCGTTTTCTATCCGCTTTGCATAGCTGTCGAAGGTCTCCACGAAAAGCCGGCCGATAGCCTTGCGCTTGGCTTCGGGATCGGTAAGTCCCTTCAGCGCGGCAAGGAAAGCCGCAGAGGCGTCCGCCCCGATGACATTCAGGCCCATGCCCTGGTAGGAAGCCAGCACATCCTCGAATTCGTTCTTCCTGAGGAGACCGTTGTTGACAAAGATGCAGGTGAGCTGCCTGCCGATGGCCTTGTTGAGCAGGACCGCCGCCACCGTCGAATCCACTCCCCCGCTGAGTCCCAGGATGACTTTTTCGTCGCCGATCTGTGTCCTAAGGGCCTCCACGGTCGTTTCGATGAACGAATCGGGGGTCCAGTCTCCCTTGCAGCCGCAGATGTCCAGCGCGAAATTCGCCAGCATGCGGGCACCCTCGTCGGTATGGTATACCTCCGGGTGGAACTGCACGGCATAGGTCGGCTCGCCGGCAAACTGGAAGGCGGCATTCACCACATCGGCCGTCGAGGCGATGACCGAAGCGCCTTCCGGAAGGGCTGAAATGCTGTCTCCGTGCGACATCCACACCTGCGTCTCGGGACTCACGCCCTTCAGCAGCGGGGATTCCGCCACCGTCCGGAGCATGGCCCGGCCGTATTCGCGCGTCGCGCAGGCCTCAACCCTGCCGCCGCCGATATGAGCCAGATACTGGGCGCCGTAGCAGATGCCGAGCAGCGGCACCCTGCCGCGGATGGCCGACAGGTCGATCTGCGGGGCATTGGCATCCCGCACGCTGCAGGGACTGCCGGAGAGGATAACACCGCGTACCGACGCGTCCAGCGCCGGGACCTTATTATAAGGATAGATCTCGCAGTAGACATTGAGCTCCCGCAGGCGACGGCCGATCAGCTGCGTTACCTGCGAACCGAAATCAAGGATGAGGATGCTATCCATTGTAGTTGGGTGCTGCTTGGATGGAGGCCAGATCGTGCGGATGATTCTCCCGGACCGTGGCCGGGGAAATGCGGACGAACTCCGCATGGTGGAGCGCCGCGATGTCCTTCGAGCCGGTATAACCCATACCGGAACGGAGGCCGCCGCAGAGCTGGAAAAGCACGTCCGCGACCGGTCCCTTGCAGGGGACGCTGGCCGAGACGCCTTCGGGAACGAGTTTGCCGCCGCCTTTCTGGAAGTAGCGGTCCGCCGAGCCGCACTGCATGGCCTCGATCGAACCCATGCCGCGGTAGCCCTTGACCTTGCGGCCGTCCGGTAGCTCGAAGACCTCGCCCGGAGCCTCTTCCGTGCCGGCGAAAAGCGATCCGCACATCACGCAGGACGCGCCGGCCGCAAGCGCCTTGACGACATCGCCGGAATAGCGCAGTCCGCCGTCGGCGATCACGGGGACATCCCCGGCCTCGGCCGCCACCTCGAGGATGGCGCTCAGCTGCGGCATGCCGACGCCCGCGACGATGCGGGTCGTGCAGATGGAACCGGGACCGATGCCGACCTTGAGGCCGTCTGCGCCCGCCGCGATAAGATCCTTCGCCGCCTGGGCCGTCGCGATGTTTCCGACGACGACATCCGTAGCGGGAAATGCCGCCTTGACGATCTCCAGGGCACTTCTTACGCCCTGCGAATGGCCGTGGGCGGAATCGAGCACCAGCGCGTCCACGCCCGCTTCCACCAGCTTTCCAGCCCGCTCCAGCAGGTCGGTCGTGATGCCGACACCGGCCGCGACCTGCGCCCCGGCGGCCTTGGCCTTGCGGACCTCCTCCGCCTGCTTTTCGGCGCTCATGTTCTTGTGGATCACGCCGATGCCGCCGGCCTTGTCCATAGCGACGGCCATCGCCGCCTCCGTGACCGTATCCATAGCTGCGGATACGAAGGGAATGCGCAGGCGGATGTTTCGCGAGAAGCGGGTTTCGAGGCAGACATCCTTCGGCAGGACCTCGGACCAGGCAGGAACGAGGAGCACGTCGTCGAAGGTGATGCCTTCACGGGTGATGCGGTCGGAAAAATTATTCATGGTGCAACAGATTTATCACTTGATCGAGGGTCAGGGCCTCCTCCACGCGGAAGGAGCCGCTGCGGGTGCGGATGAGGCCGCCGAGATGGGCGCCGCTGCCGAGCGCTTCCCCGAGATCCCGCGCGAAGGAACGGATATAGGTTCCCTTGCTGCAGGCGATGCGGATCCGCGCCTCCGGCAGGCCCAGGGCACCGGTATCGGCCACATGGATCCGCCCGGAAGCGGTCCCATCCACATAAAGGGCCGTTTTTATGGACGGGTCGGTACTTTCAGCGCTTCCATCCATATAAAGGGCCGTTTTTATGGATGGGAGGAAGGACTCCAGCGTCAGGGCGGAGATGCGGATGGTATTGCGCTGGAGGAGATCCAGGGCGGCCGCGTCCAGCGAGGCGAAATCGCCGGCGCGGTAGAGTTTGCGGGCCATTTCGTAGGCCCGGACGCCGTCCACGCTCTTGGCGCTGAAAAGGGGCGCCACCTGCTCCTGCTCACCGAGGAAGGCGGGAAGGGCGGCGGCGACGGCTTCTGCGGTGATGTGTTCATGCGGAAAACGCCGGTCCACTTCCTTCTCGAGGTCGTAGGACGGCGTCGTAGCTCCGAAGCGGACCGTGGCGAAGTATTCCTTGTCCGTGTCCTGGAGGCGCTGGGCTTCCCGGCAGGCGGGGCCGATGCACACCAGCAACACGCCCGTCGCGAGGGGGTCCAGCGTGCCGGCATGGCCGACCTTCAGGTTCTTCTTCCCGAAATGGCGGATAGCGGCGTATTTGATTTTGCGGATGACGTCCGCTGAGGTCCAGCGCCAGGGCTTGTCCACCGGGATGACGATGCCATCCGGGTAATCGGCGATGTCGCGGGACAAAAACGTCCCGGGTGTCGGGACGTAGTAACTCATTTGCTGCAGGGGATCATGTCGATGCGGCGCTGGTGGCGGCCGCCGGCGAACTCCGTTTCCATCCACGTCCGCACGATCGCATTGGCCATCGGATAGCTGATGAAGCGGGCCGGGAGGACGAGGACGTTGGCGTTGTTGTGCTCCTTGACGAGGCGGCCGATCTGCGTGCCCCAGGCCAGTCCGGCGCGGATGCCGCGGTGCTTGTTCAGCGTGATCGCCATGCCGTTGCCGGTGCCGCAGAGGGCGATGCCCTTCTCGACCTCGCCGGACTCGACGGCCTCCGCCAGGCGGTGGGCATAGACGGGATAGTCGACGCTGTCCTCCGTGTCAGTGCCGTAGTTGACGACCTCGTGGCCCTTGGACTGCAGGTACTTGACAAGCTTCTGCTTGTACTCGACCCCTGCGTGGTCGTTGCAGATTCCGATTTTCATATGCTTACGGTTCTATGGCCTCCCGGCAGACCCGGACGGCATCGGCGTCGGGCCGGCAGCTGAGGCGGAAACAGGGTATCTGGATAGCGGCCTTCTCGACGGTCGGGACAAGCAGGTCCATGACGGCGCTGTCCCACCGGATCGTCGACACGGCGGCGATGACGCTGGCATAGGCATTGAGCGGATCGAGCCGTTCGATGCGGTTCTCCGGGGCCTGCTCGAGGCGCACGAGGGCGCGCACGGGGGCCTCAACCTTCCGGTAGCAGAGGGTCTTGCCGCTCCACGGGGAGCCATAGACCGTCGCGCCGGCCGGCGTGAAACGGATAATGGGGTTGTCGTCGTTCATCAGGTCGGTGCCGGGAACGTTCTCCAGCCAGAGGCGGCTGTGGGTGCTCTTGCCGGTGCCGCTGACGCCGAAAAAGAGCTGGGCGGCGCCTTTGTGGCGAATGACGGAAGCGTGCAGGAGCAGCGTGTCCAGCCCGGCGGTCGCAAAGGTAAAGGCGATCATCAGGGAGGTGTTCACCTGCATCTGCGTCGTCCGGGCGCCGACGCCCCGCTGCGGATAATAGGTCCCGCTGCGGAAATCCGCCTCCAGGACGAAAACGCCCGCGCAGCGCTCCTGCTGGGGGTAAAAGGCATAGACCGTACGGCCTTCGAAGCGATAGCCATAGTAAGCGGGAAGGGTCTCGTCGACGGAAACGACCGGCCGGCCGGACAGGGCCTCCGGGAGCCAGGCAGGCTCCACGCCGCCGACCGTCAAGGTGAAAAGGGGCTGTTCCGGGGAGTCGGTCTCAAAGGGGGCATACTGCAGCATGTCGAGGTCGTGCCGGAACGCATCGCGCTCCTCCTCCCCCATCGCGTCCCACCTCTGGCGGGTCATCTGCTGCTTGCCCATGGCGCTTTCGTTCCCCGCCAGCTCCTCCCATTTGTCGGCAGGCACGGGGCGGATGCCGAGGTCTCCCCCGCTCCGGAGCGTCCGAACAAGAACTTCCTGCTCCTCAGTCAGTGCCTTGAAGGTCCACGGATGGCAAAGGACCACCCGGATCAGGTGGCCGCCGATGCTGTATGTTTTCATTGACCCTTGCATAAATCACCCTCCCGGATTCCGCTTGCGGAGGATGAGGGATTCGAACCCCCGGTGCCTTGCAGCACAACAGTTTTCAAGACTGCCGCCATCGACCACTCGGCCAATCCTCCTTAGGATTGCAAAGGTAGCATTTTTTGGGAAAGCCGCCAAATAAAAAAATGGCATAATCATTGTGTCTTTCTCGGGAAAATTTTTTGCCTTATGAAACGTGCACTCCTACTCCTTTCCCTTCTGCTGACGGCAGGAGCGACGCTCCGGGCGCAATATGTCGTATCGGACAAATACGACCTCTGGTTTGAAGACACCGGTTACGAAGTAACGACGCGAAAACCCGAATGGTGCACCGAAGATTACCAGGATCTGAGAAACGGCTGCACGGTCCGCATCAAAGGCCGGACCGTCTATATCTATGACAACGGTTATTCCATCCTCTACGGGAACGAGATCAACCTGCTCTACAACGGTTACTACCGCGTCAAACGGAGCGGGACATGGTACCTGGCCGACCCGGACGGCGACCTTGTCAGCGGCATCTACGGCAAACAGATTCTCTACTATCCCTGGGGCTATGTGGCGGTGGAGCGGAGTTCCGGCTATTGGGACGTCTACCACTGCAGCGGCAGGAAAGTCGATTTCTATTCGGATGAGAGCCCTGTGATTTTTGCCAACGGCTGCTGGGGCGTCCGGCACGGCAAGTACTGGTATGCCTATGACAGCGACGGCGACCAGATCAGCGGCGTCTACGGAGACAGCATCTACCTGCTGAACGACGGCCGCTGGAAATGCATCCAGGGCAGATACATCTCCTACGTGGAGCCTTAAAGAAAGAGAAAGAGAGCCGTCCTGCTCTCTTTCTTATTATTTTTCTGTCAGATATTTCCGGATGTCCTTGAAGAAGGAAACGATCATCAGGATGATGACGATGCCGACCGGGAAAGCGGCGATGATACTTACCGACTGCAGGCCGTACATCGAACTCTCCGAGAAGATCAGGCCGATCGGCAGAAGGATGAACATGATGGCCCAGAAGGTACGGATGCGCTTGTCCGGTTCCTCGCCGGGCTTGATCGTCTTGTAGGAATAGGTCGCGGCGATCATGGTCAGCGTGTCGAAGGAGGTCGAGTAGAACATGATCATCGTGACGACCAGCAGCACCAGGGCAATCTTCGCCAGCGGCAGCGTATGGAGGACGGCCAGGATAGCGGCGTAGTAGTCCTGCGAGGCGGCGATGCCGATTACGTCGAGCCCGTGTTTCATCTGCTGGGCGAGACCGTAGTTGCCGAGGATGATGAAGGAGGTGAAGGTGCCCGCCAGGGCCCATCCGTAGCCGCCGAGGATGGTGTTGCGGATGGTGCGACCCTTGCTGATCATGCCGATGAAAAAGGGCGTACCGATCGTCCAGGCCATCCAGTAGGCCCAGTAGAAGAGCGTCCAGTCCTGCGGGAAGTTGGTCTCCCGCAGCGGATCGACATAGGTCGCCATCCCGACGAAATTCTGCACGAGGTTACCGAGGCTCTGGAAACCCGTTTCGAGGATGTAGCGCGTCTCGCCGCCGGCGAAAAGCACATAGGCCAGGAAGAGGAAGAAGCTGTACATACACCATTTCGCCAGCTTCGAGATGCCCTTCATACCGGCGAGGACGGCGATGGTATAGATGACCGCAATCAGCATCAGGATGCCGATGGTCAGCGTCCGGCTGTCGCTGAGGCCGGTCACTTCCGAGACCGAGGCGGACAGCAGCGGCGTCGCCAGCGAGAAGGTCGTGGCGATGCCGGCGAGCATGGCGATGATGGCCACGATGTCGATGAAACGGCCCCAGCCCTTGTCCATGCGGCTGCCCAGCAGCGGACGGCAGGCCTCGGAGAAGCACTGGCGGCTGCGGGCGCGGACATGGAGCATGAAACCGAAGCACACGGCGAGGACGATGTGGAAGGTCCAGGCGATCGGTCCCCAGTGGAACAGCGGGAAGGTCGGCGCCCAGGTCTGCATGTCACCCATCGACTGCACGTGCGGGTCGGCGGAATACATCGCCCATTCGCTCAGCGAATAGAAGAGGATGTCGGCGGCAAGGGCGGAGGTGAAAATCATCGCGCCCCACATGAAATCGCCGTACTGCGGCTTATCAAGGTTGCCGAGGCGGACCTTGCCGTACTTCGAGAAGGCCACCCACATCGACAAGCCGAACACGCCGACGCCGAGGATGCCGTAATACAGGCCGCAGTCGTCGCGGAAGATCTTACCGATGCGGTCCAGCGTGTCCTTGGAGGCGTCCGGCATGAGGATGAAAAGCGCGCACAGCAGGGCCATGCCCGCAAAAGGCACAAGGGTCTTTACCCAGTCGATGCGACGGAGGAAGGCTTTAATTTCCATGGTGTTCCAGTTTATTCAGGTTGTCGAGGGCCCGGCGGTACCGGTCCATGCCATAGGTGCCGAAGTCGTCGTCTCCGGCTTCCTTGATGACGGTCCACTGCGCCCAGAGCGCGTCCCAGAGGATCTCGAAGCAGAGAATCCGCTCGTGCACGCCCGCCGGGACGGGACCGTCGAAATATTTCCCGAGGATGTAGGCACGGCGCTCCTCCGGGAAGTCGTTTTCCAAAAACAGTGCGGCGAAATCGGCCATCGGGTCGTTCATGCCGCTGTATTCCCAGTCGATGAGCCAGAGCCGTCCGTCGCCCGCCTTGACGAAATTCTCCGGCACGGCGTCGTTGTGGCAGGGCGTCAGGACGGAGCCGAGGGCCACGAGCCGCTCGCGAAGGGCCATGATCCGCGGCCGGACCTCTTCCCAGCCGGGGTACATCGTCGCACCCACCCGGGCGATGAGGCGGTCGTATTTCTCCATTTCGGCGAAGATGTCGAAACGGTTCCTGAGGGGCGTCGCGGCGCCATGGACCCGGCGGTAGATGTCCGCGATCTGGTCGAGGATGCCGTCCTCGAGGATGGTATCGGCATGCAGCGTCTCGGCCTCGTGGATGAAATCGGCGAGCTTGATGCCGCTTTCCGCTTCGAAGTACCGGACGGCCGGGGTCACGCCGAGGCCGCTCGCCACCCGGGCATTGAACTCCTCGTTGGCGCGGTCGACCATTTCCCCGCTGCAATAGCCGGGGACGCGGAGCACGTAATCCCTGCCGGCGAAGCGGATGCGGTAGTTCTTGTTGCTCATGCCGCCGATGCGCGCAAAGCCCTCGAAGTCCCGTTCGCGGCAGCCGAGGGCGCGGCAGATGGTCTTGAGGAGGCGGCAGCGGGTGTCGTCCCACCAGCTGGGGTCGAACTGACGGAGCTCCGCGAGAGAATCGAATTCGTGGATTTCGTCGGCCCCGTAGCGGCGGATCTTCATCGGCAGCTCGTCGAGATGGCGGATGAAAAGGTCCTCCCAGTAGCCCTGGCGGACGGATTCGTCGGCGGCATAGGCCTCCCGGAGAAGAGGGGCGAAACGGGCGGAGAAAGCGGCGTTGAAAAAGGCGTGCCCGGCCATGTACCAGGCGTCGCGGCCGCCGACGGTCACCGCCGTGATGCGGTCCCCCTCACCGGTCTCGCAGCACCATTCGTCCGTCGGACCCTCGCTGTAACGGGTCGCGTAATAGCTCTCTCCGTCGCAGTCCAAAAAGACGTTGCGGGCGAAGTAATGGTCCGAGCAGCAGAGGAAGGTGTCGCCGAGGCGGTCCGCCACCCGCACCAGCGAGGAGCTGTTGTTGTAGCGGTTGTAGTCCTCGTTGTGGACGAGGGAAACGCCGAATTTTTCCCGGAGGTAGGCGAACTGCTCCGCCTTGTAGCCTGTCACCACGGTGATGTCGGAGATGCCGGCCTCCCGCAGCTGGCGGATCTGACGTTCGATCAGGATCTCGCCGCGGACGTCGAGAAGTCCCTTCGGCGTCTCTTCCGAAATCGGGAAGAAGCGGGAGGCGGTTCCGGCCGCCATGATGATGGCGTTCATGCTAGAAAGAAATCACGGCGGAGAAGGTCAGATAGCTCTTCTCGCGGAAAGGGTTGATGATCCAGGCTGCGCTGAGGGGAAGCGTCCACTCGCCGATCTTCGCGTTGTAGGTATAGCGGAGGTCGATGTTGACAACGTTCAGACCATGGGCGTAATCGGTGTAAAAGCCCTTGTTGAGGGCCGTACCGACCGCCAGCGACAGCCGGTGATCGTTCAGGAAATCATAGTAGGTGCCGATCTCGGCATAGGAAGAGAAGGCCTGGTCGCCGTCGAGGTTCTTGTCCGCGCCGCCGACATAGGTCGACAACAGGACCCACAGCGGAAGCTTCTCCGGGGCCCAGCCGAGGGTCATTTCCATCCAGTGGCCGGTCTCGCGGGACTTGAAGTTGAAATAGCGGTCCCCTTCCCCGACGGCGGTCGGATAGTAGTAGTCGTTGAAGGCCAGGGTGAAAGTTTTCCACGTGTAGCTCAGACCGAGGTCCACTTCCGAGTGGCTGCCGTTGGTGGCGTAACCCCCCATCGCGTATGCGGCGAATCCGCCCTTGCCGTAGCTCAGGCACGGGAAGACGACCGGCGAGGTACCGTACTCGATACCGCGCCACATGTACTTGGATGTCAGCTCCATCGACAGGTGGACATCCGGCTCGCCCTTGACGGCGCCGTAAGCGTTCCGCTCCTGCGCGGAGAGTCCCAGCGGGAACAGCACCGCGCAGAGAAGCAGCGTAAAGAATTGATTCTTCATCGATTAGACACGATTGAAGGCGATGTCGCCGTAGAAGGAGCAGCCTTCGAAGAGCTTGAGGATAGCGGCGGAAGCCGGATCATCCTCGTCCTCCGATGCAAAAGCAGCGAACATGGCCTGCATGATCGGCGTCATGTCGATGCGAATCTCCATCTTGGAAGAAGTGAGCTTCTTGACGGTGGCGGAGCCAATCTGGGAGGCAATGCCTTCCTCGTCATCCTCGACCTTGATGTTGAGATTCAGCTGGTCGCCTTTCAGGGAATAGGTACCCGTGCCGACGTTTACCCACTGGCCCTTATCATCCTTCTCCTTGATGATGAGCTTGCCGTCGGAAGTGAATTCGAAGCGGCCGGGGATTTCCTCCTCTATGGTGTCCTCCATGGCGTCCGCAGGAATGCCGAGCGTCTTGAAGAAGTCTTCCAGCGTGGTCTCGGTGCCGGAAGAGGTCTTCACGATCACAGTGGCGTCGCTGGCTTCCCAGGTACCGACGATGTCGGCATCCTTGGTGTCATCATCCTTGTTGCAGGAAGTCGTTGCAAAAGAAACCGTACCGAGTACGGCAAGAGCAAGTAAAAACTTTTTCATAATGGTTTGTATTTAGTTGTGTTAATTGCCTTACAAACTGCAAATATAAGCATTTTCCTTTATACTTTGACTTTCGGGAGATCCTCCCAGCGCGTCGTATAGTGCGGGGACTGGTGTTCGCGGGCCGACATGACCTTGCCGTCGCCCTGGACGCCGAAGCGGACGATACCGCGGCCATAGGCGGCGTTGAGACTGTCCAGGGCTGCGGACAGGCGCTCGTCACGGTCCTCGGCGGCCGTATCGGCGAACAGGGACGGCGTCCGGTCCGCCGCGGCGATGAGCTTCGTAATGACCACGCCGGCCTTTTTGTAGGCATATCCCTCGCGGAAGGCCTCGGCGGTCGCATGCATGGCCGCCGTGACGAAGCTGCGATGGTCCGCCGTCCCGTCCGGGAAAGTCATGAGGGCGCTGCCGAAGGTCTGCGGCAGGTCCGTCTTGAAGCGGTTCGTATAGGCGAAAACCGCCATCTCGAGGCAGAGGGAATGCTGCTGCCGGAGCTTGCCGACGGCCGATTCCGCGAAATTCGCGACCTGCTCCCGGAGCTCGGGAAGCGTCCTGATTTCGTGGGCGAAGCTGCGGGAGACGCAGATGCTCTGCTTCGCCTCGACGATGTCCTCGAATTCGATGCAGGGAATGCCGCGCAGTTCCTGCCAGGTCCTCCAGCCGGGAAGGGCAAAAAGGGCGCGCACCGCGGACGGGTGCAGATTGCGGTAGTCCCACGCCGTCTTGACGCCCATCGTCTCGAGCTTCCGTACACTTCTCCGGCCGATGCCCCAGACATCCGCAACGGGAAACTTCCGGAGCACCTTCTCGATGTCCTCTTCCCGGTGCATGTAGCAGCCGCCCCGGAGTTTGGGGTACTGCTTGCAGAGCTTGGAGGCGATCTTGGCGAGCGTCTTGGTCGGAGCCACGCCGACGGAAACCGGGATGGCGGTCAGCTTCCTGCAGCGCGCCGAGAGATCCTTGGCGAAACGGTCGAAGTCGACGTCCATACCGCGCAGGTCAAGGAAAGCCTCGTCGATGGAATAGACCTCCACGGAAGGCGCCGCCTCGCGAAGCACGGCCTGGACCCGGCGCGACATGTCCCCGTAGAGCGGGAAATTGCCCGAGAAAACGGCCACCCCGTTACGCTCGACCAGGCCTTTGATCTTGAAAAAGGGGTCGCCCATCTTGATGCCGAGCGCCTTCGCCTCGTTGGAGCGGGCCACCGCGCAGCCGTCGTTGTTCGACAGCACGATGACCGGTTTCCCGTTCAGTTCCGGACGGAAAACGCGCTCGCAGGAAGCGAAGAAATTGTTGCAGTCGGCAAGGGCGAACATGGTCTGTGCTATAGCTTCTTGATGACATAGGTCACCACGCCCCAGACAAGGAATTCGTCCTCGGGGCGCACCACGATGGGCCGGTACTTGGCATTGGCGCCGTTTGCCGGCAGGAGCCGGATGCCCTGCGGGCCGATCTCCACCTGCTTGACGGTGTATTCCCCGTCGATGAAGCAAACGGCCTTGCAGCCGCTGTACGGTTCCACGGCCCGGTCGACGATGAGGATATCGCCCTCGTCCATGCCGGCGTCGACCATCGACACGCCGTCGACCCGGAAGAAAAAGGTCGAAGCCTTGTGCCGCACGAGCAGCTCCGTCAGGTCGAGCTTCTCGCGCACATCTTCCGCCGGCGACGGGAATCCGGCCTTGATATCGCCCATCAGGGCCCCCTCGAAGGGCTCCTGTCCTTCCAGAGGATATGGTTCAAATTTCTGCATACACAAAGATACGATTTTTTTCATCTCTTGGTTTTTTTGCTTGCAGACAATATATTTGCGCTATCTTTGCATTGGACAAATGAACGGTTTATCAACACGATCCTGCTGAAATCATGGAAAAGAAGACAACCCGCAAAAAGATTGACTGGCAGCAGTTCTTTATCACTGTCATCGGAACCGCCATCGGCGTAGCGCTCACCTTTGTCGTGAGCGGAATACTGGAGCGCCGGAACAAGGCGCAGGCCCAGCGGCTCACGGCCATCATGGTCATCCACGATATCGACAATACCGTCAACATCTTCCAATCCTGGAAAGATAACGAGGAGAAAGGGAAGGCTCTCCTGGTGTACGCGCTGGAGCATAAGGATCAGAAGGAAGCAATTCCTTCCGATACCCTGATGAATGTATTGAACCTTCTGGTCAGAAGCAAAACGGAGTATCACTTCGACACTTCCAAGGAGCAGATTTTCAACAGCGACGCGGATACCTGGCAGAACCTGGAGAATATGAAGTTCATCGACAACGTACAGGAGTTTTTCTATGAACGCCAGCGCTTCCTGGAGATAGCCAACAATGCGGAGTGGTTCCGGGAGCCCATCCCAGACGAGGAGTTTATGCAGGTTATCATGAACAGCGGCTGGGTTACGG
This sequence comes from uncultured Bacteroidia bacterium, assembly GCA_902768665.1. Lineage (GTDB taxonomy): Bacteria > Bacteroidota > Bacteroidia > Bacteroidales > UBA932 > Cryptobacteroides. The sequence goes on from CACXMA010000014.1 coordinate 33,726, forward strand.
AGGAGGAGTATTTCACCGAGCTGTGGGCGTTTCTGAGGGATAAATTGCAGGATAAGAGAGTGGCGTACTATATCAATGTCTCCCATGCCAGAGTGGAGGCCCTGACTCAGTATATTGATAAGTTCACCCTGCTGAACGAAGAGAATAAATTTATCATGGGCATCACGGACCAGGAATTGGAAGACTATGTCAACAGTCTCCACAACAATGGCATCGCCCTGACCAAGGGCGACCTTCCGGGACGCTGGCTGTTTGCTTCAAGGGATCAGAACATGGAATATATTTTCCATTCTGACAACACTTATACCTATTCGAACGCGAAGAATTCTTCTTACGTAAAGACGCCATACTGGTCCGGCGTCTATACAGTAAAAGTCACCTATAAGGGTACCTGGGCTTTGCAAAGGGATTCCTTGGTCCTGACTCCCGATTATGCTTCGTCAGATGTTCAGCTGGATCCAAGCGGCATTGTCGTCGAGAAGGATGGGGAGAAGAACTTGGCCGAATGGTTGAATCAATATCAGGAGACTACGTTGAATTATTTCAGGGAAGAGGACGATAAAGAGTATCAGTATGCAGTCAAAGCCCGCCTGGATTCTTCCAGGGACAAAATGGAGTGGACAGAAGCCGACGGTACCGTGCGTTACATGAAACGGAAAAGGGAGTAGCGTGGATGGGTGAGGGTTATCCCTCACTCACAGGGATTCCGCTACGCGGCATCCCTCCCCGCCTGCGGCGGGGCTTTGCAAAAGCCATCAAAAAAACTGCGTTCAAGCGAGGCTTGACGCAGTTTTTTGCTACCTTTTGCGGTGAGTGAGGGAAATTCACCTTATGGTTTTGATAGTTTCCAGTATCTAAATAATAGTCTGATAATCAAATTATTAAGTATCTGATGGTTTTCGGTGGTTTATTTTGATTTCTCGTTTCTTGTGCGTAAATTTGTGCGTAAGTCACAGGAGAACGAGATATGTCAGTCAAGTATTATTTGGATAAACGCGAAAGCTAACTCACGAAAGAACACCCTATCAGGATCTCCGCCGTAGTCAATGGAGCCCGGATTCTTTCTACCACCGGATACAGTGTCAAGATGAAATCCTGGGACGAAAAGGCGCAGCGTGTCAAGCCGCACCAAACGAACGCAAAGAAGCAGACCTCAGCCCAGATAAACAAGTACCTCAACGGAGTTGAGGGTGTGGTTCTGGACTTTGAGAATACCTGTAAGACGCGTCCCTCGCAGGAGAAGTTGAAGGAAGTTATCCTCAGTTATAATCCCGACGCAGACCCTGATGATGAGGCTTTGAATGAGCCTCGCCGCCCTTCCGTGATGCATTATTTCGAAGAGTTCACCCGAGATGAAGCACTCTCCAACCAATGGACCCACGGCACCAAACAAATCTGGGATGCCTTCAAGAAGCATCTGGAGGCTGTAGTCAAGCAGCAGTCCTTTGATTATTTCAACGATGATGGCATCAAGACCTTCATCCGTCATCTTCGCGTCAATGCCAATATGCAGGAGAACTCTGTTCAGAAGCATTATCTCAACCTCCGCTGGTTCCTCAACTGGGCAATCCGTCATGGCTATGCGGCGGAAAAAGAAATCGGAAAGATTCAGCCCAAGTTCAAGTTGGTGGAAAAGCCTATCATATTTCAGACGAAGGAAGAACTACTCAAACTCTACAACTACGAGATCCCGGCTAACGGCACCAAGGTAAAGCTCCATAACTATGCTGGGGAGGAGTACGAAAAGGTGGTCCACGATGCCGGTCCACTGGCCAAGTCCCGGGATATGTTCTGCTTCTGCGCCTTCACCAGCCTCCGTTACTCCGATATGGCCAATCTCAAGCGTACGGACATCGCCGGGGATACCATGTACATCACTACGCAGAAAACCCACGATCGACTCCCCATCAATCTCAACTCCTTCGCTAAAGAGATTCTGGCCAAATACGAAGACCAACGCTTCCCAAATGGCGCAGTCCTTCCGGTCATTTCCAACCAGAAGATGAACGATTATCTGAAGGCCCTTTGCGAGTTCTGCGAGTTCAATACGCCTATTACCCGCGTGACTTATCGGGGAGGAAAAAGAGAGGAGAGTACAAAACCCAAATACGAACTCATCGGCACCCATGCCGGCCGACGCACCTTCATCTGCTTTGCCCTTTCCTCCGGCATCCCGCCCCAGGTCGTGATGAAATGGACCGGCCACTCCGACTACAAAGCCATGAAACCCTATATCGACATCGCCGAAAAGGTCAAGGCTGAGCAGATGGCCATCTTTGAAAAGAATTTGAAGGGATAGAAAATAACAGTAACTTTGTAGGAAAGATACTTCGCGATAAATCTTTATAACGTATTATTTTTTAAATATCTTTATTTCCATGAAAGGAATTATTACGTTCTTTTTTATCTTAATGCAATCTTTGAGCGTGGCATGCGATACTACGCAACAGAACGAGTTCGTATGTCCTGATAGCTGCACATACAATAATGTGCGTTGTATTTGTATCCAACAAGAGGAGACTATCATAAAGGATCAAGGTATTCAGAAAAGCATTTTTGACTGGCAAGCGATTATTGCTATTGTTGCAATTATTAGTTTAATAGTCTCATTGTGGCCTTATATGAGACGTGTGGCTATTAAGGGTAAAGTACTTAGTTATTGTTATTCTCCGAATGGATCCGTACAATTGGAGAATACATATCATTCGGGCATTCTATACTATTTTAAGCTAGCTTTACATTGTTCCAATCAGAACTTTTACATCAAAGATATTAAAATAGATATGAAGTATAAGTCTGTTGGTATTCAGCACGCTATCGTTTTTTACGCTCATGATTTTCACCTCGTATTTGATGATGGGAAAAGGCGGAAACTAGCGATAGATAGTTTTGATAATTACTTACCATTTGAAACAGTTCTAAAAAAAGATGTCGCAAGGGGTTATCATATTACCTTTATTGTCCCTAAAATGGATGCGTTTGAAGAATATGAAGAAATGATAATAACATTTATTCCTTTTTCTGGAAAAGAAAGAACAATTGTTTTAAAAGCAAAAGATAGAAAAAAGGACCTAATGCTATTTGATGACAGCATTTGGAAAATAGAATAATACGATAAGATTAACGTTTCTCTGAAAGAGTTCTCTGAGTAACAAAGCCCAAGCCCACATTCTTATCACCTTAGAGGACCTGTCATGTCAGGAAGAGAGAGGAAAGCATCAAGCCCAAATATGAAATCATCGGCACTCATGCCGGCCGACGCACCTTCATTTGTTTTACCCTCTCCAGCGGAATCCCGCCTCAGATTGTGATGAAATGGAACGGCCACTCCAACTTAAAAGCTATGAAACTATACATTGACATCGCCGAAAAGGTCAAGGCCGAGCAGATGGCAATCTTTTGAAAAGAATTTGAAGTGATAAAACATATTAGTATTTCACGATATCATCAACATAGCCTTATGAAACTAACCAGTTCTTCTTTCTTTCATTTTGCAAAGGATATTGACACTATAAAAGCAATTCTGATAGAGGGATTCAAAGTGTTCTATTGCTTGGAAGAGATATACTCGACTCAAAGACAAGTTCAACATATTGGTATTCCGATGGTTAGCTTTTGCGATATTCCGTTGAACTTTGTGGCGGATAATAATTATGGGAGTTATGCTATAGGAATGAAACATTCTTGGGGAGTGGTACACCAATTGGTGCCAGTGAGTTATTATCCCAACAACAAGGAGTGCTTTTCCACAAAAGCAATAATTCAAGCAACAAATGCTTTTATGCGCAACCGGGCTGATGCTGAGAAATACCGGATTCTGGGTTATTCCAAGCCGATGTACAAAATAATACCTCCAAACGATCCCGCCATTTCTCGTGATAACTATAAGGAGAGAGAATGGAGGAAGGTTTATGCCTCTCTGCCTCCAAATGTGTGGAAAACGGAAGAAGAGTACAGAATGTATCGCGGAAAGAAGAATACCCCTAAAAAGCAGGTTGGGACTTCGTTGAAGTTTGGCGCCGAAGACATAGATTTTATTCTTATTCGTGAAAAAGACCGCAAAGACATGATAGACTTTATTATGAGAGGAGGCTTTCATTATTTTGGTGGTAAAACTGTCGTTCCTGTAACATCTGATGACAGTGAATTGCTGTTGACTAAAATAGTTTCCTTTGATAGTCTGATTACTAATTTGTGATTAGATAAGGTCTATTATTGTATGAATTAGCATTATATTCCAAGGTCATTTCCAAATAATCGCTAAAACGATAGATAGAGAATCTGACGAAAAGATTGCCGCCTTGAATGAAAATACTTTAACTTTGTAAGAAAGATACTTTGCAATATGGACGAAAAAGAAATAAAGGCCATAATCAGAGACATCCAAGCTTCGCCAACTGAGTGCGAATGGGTGGAGATTAAGCATGATAACGAGGACCCTGAATCGATTGGAGAGTATGTCTCAGCCTTGGCGAACGGTGCAGCATATATGGGACAATCCCGAGGCTTCATGGCCTGGGGATTGGATGATAATACGCATCAGGTAATTGGCACAAAGTTCAACCCCAAGACTGCCAAGTATGGAAATGAGGAGCTTGAGAACTGGATATCACGTGGACTGAGTCCGCGTATTGACTTCTCCTTTCAAGAAATAACCCTTCCAGAGGGCCGGGTTGTTGTTATGATGATAGATTCTGCAGGGAATACACCCGTAAAGTTCAAGGGGACTGCTTATATTCGCGTCGGTACATACAAAAAGAAGCTTGCCGATTATCCTGAACGTGAAAGAAAGATATGGCAGAATACCCAGAACAGCTCATTTGAAACGAAGATTGCGAAGTCGGCAGTATCTGCTGATGAGGTTTTGGGGCTTCTGGATTACTCCAAGATTTTCAGCTTGTTGCACTTGCCATTCCCTGATTCGAAAGCAGCGATCATTGACAAGTTGGTCGAAGAGCAGTTAATTGTAAGAAGGCAATCATGCTTTGACATCACGAATCTTGGGGCTATTCTATTCGCGAACGACTTAAAGCAATTCGAATTATTGGCGAGAAAGGCTGTAAGGGTCATCTTCTACAAGGAGAACGATAGGATTAACGCCATCAAGGAGCAAGTTGGAGGAAAAGGATATGCTGTCGGATTTGAGGGACTTGTTGATTATATCAGTGCCAATCTGCCCGTTAATGAAGAGATAGGGAAAGCTCTTCGCAAGGAGATACCGATGTATCCGCCAGTTGCCATTCGCGAGTTTGTGGCCAATGCTTTAATTCATCAAGATTTCTCCATAGGAGGTTCTTCTCCGATGATAGAGATCTTCTCAAATCGTATGGAAATTACAAATCCAGGCAAGCCTTTGATTGATGTTTTCCGTTTCATCGATCACGCTCCAATTAGCAGGAATGAAAAGCTTGCCTCGTTGATGAGAAGGATGAATATCTGTGAGGAACGAGGAAGTGGAATTGACCGAGCTCTTCTGCAATGCGAGATTTACCAACTCCCTGCACCAGACTTCCAGCGTGATGAGTTGTTTACTAAGGTGATTATGTTTGCCCCTATGACTCTTCGCCAGATGAATAAAGAAGATAAACGCAGGGCATGCTATCAGCACTGCTGCTTGGAGTATCTTTCCGGCAAAAAGATGACCAATGAGAGTTTTAGAGGACGTCTCAACATCAGTGATGAGAATTATTCAATAGCGTCGCGTATTATTTCCGACACTATCGCTGCAAAGTATATCAAACTAGATGACGCAGTAGCTTCTTCCAAGAAGTATGCGAGGTACGTTCCATTTTGGGTGTGATCTTATGTGACCATTATGTGACTGAAGCTCTTTGCTGTATCGTTAAGTGATTGATATTCAGCGCGGTCTTTATGTGATGGTTATGTGATTAAGCTCTCGGAACCTATGCCCCACAACGACAAACATTACCAAAAGCTCCTACGGACCTACAAGTTCGTAATCAAGATGGTGTTGGCGGCCCTGTTCGTGCTGGCCGTCGGCCTGTCGCTCATGTGGCTTTTCGGCCGGCTTGGTGGCTGTTTCATTAGCCGAGGCTGGCAAGTGTTTTTCATCATTGTCTTTGCCCTTCTTGTCGCCGGTCTCCAGATTCCCGGGTAAATCATGGACATCCGGAAGATTGATATGGACAATCCATCTCCTGCTCAATCCCAGAACCCCAAGCCCTATGCCGCCATCCTGGAATAAGCCAGAAAAGAAGACCTCATCGACGAGGACAACCGCCTCCAGGTCCCGCGTTCCGATTTTGTCCGCTTCATAGTGAAGAACGGCTACTTCAAGTCATACCGGAAGGAGAATTGGAAGGCAATCGACAATGTTCTCAAAGACTGGCGCACCGGAGTCCCCATTTCAGCCGACCAACTGACTCAAACCTACCAAGACCTTCAGGGTCGCGGACAGCTCTGATAATCAAGTCTATTCGAATCTATTCGGCATCTATCTTGGTCTATTCTTGGCCCCGATAGATGCCGTTTCCGTTCATCATAGTTTCCTTTGTACCAGCAATCCTCCGGGGAAGATGAGTGCCGAACCGGATGAAGAAAGCCAAGTGCAAAACCAGGCGAATCACTCAACGTCCTGGCACGCACACCATCAAGTCCTACTTAAACTATGACACACGGATTTGACATCGCCCGTCCCTTGGGCGCCATGACCATCGGGGAATTCCTGGAGATGTTCGAAGAACACCTTCGCACCACTAACACCCAGTCCATGCCCGCTCATACCGGCGTAGCGCAAAAGCACCTTGTCTACGGCCTTCGTGGCATTCAGGAACTCCTGGGCTGCTCCCACAAGAGCGCCCAGTACTACAAAGACCACGTCATCCGCGAGGCCGTCAGCCAAAACGGAAGGAATATTGTTGTCGATGCCGATAAGGCACTGGAACTCTTTAATCAGCGGAGGACCAAGTAATGAGTCTCAACGATATTGACCCAATCGCCGCCATCACGGCGGAGATAGAGAAGGCCGAGGCCGAATGGGCCGCCAAAGCCAAAGGAAATCCATCACTACCATCAAAACCATCATCTCCATCACCGGCCCTCTCCGGGAATCAGTATCAGGAAGACTCCCTTGATGCCAATGATGGAACTGATGGAAACGATGGGAACATCCTCATGCCCACTTTCTACAGCAAGGTTAAGGACCAGCTTCCGCCCTTCCTCCAGAAAGTAGCCGATATCAGCGACTCAGAGGCTGATGCAGATATGCTCATCCTGGGCACCCTTGCAGCCATATCGGCCAGCCTGTCCAACATCTATGCCATCTACGCACGCCGGGAACTCTTCACCAACCTCTACCTCTTCGTCACCGCCCGCGCCGGCAGCGGCAAAGGCCGACTCTCCCTCTGCCGTGCCATTGTGGACCCCATCCACGAAGAGCTGAGGGCCGAGAGTAATCGTCTGGAAGAACAGTTCCGGCTAGAAAAGGAGCAATACAAGCGCCAGAAGAAAGGAGATGGCATACCGGAGCCCACTCCGCCGCCTATCCGCCTTCTCTTCATCCCAGCCAACAGCAGCGCCACCGCCGTCTATCAAGCCCTCAACGAGAATGAAGGCCAGGGTCTCCTCTTTGAGACCGAAGGCGACGTCCTTGCCGCCAGCTTCGGCCAGGACTTCGGAGACTTCTCCCAGGGCCTCCGCCAGGGCTTCCAGAACGAGCCCATCTCCTACCTGCGCCGCACGGAAAGAGAATACGTCTGCATCAAGCAGCCCCGTATCTCCACTATCCTCTCCGGCACGCCCCAGCAAGTTACCAACCTGATGACCAGCGTAGAAAACGGCCTCTTCTCCCGCTTCCTGTTCTACTGTCTGGACAAACCCCTTGTCTGGCTCGATGTCTTGGATGAAGGAGATGGAGAGTCACTGGATGACCATTTCAAGGCGCTTGGCAGCCAGTTCTTCACTTTCTACCATAGCCTGCAGGAGAACGCCCGTATCAAGATTCGTCTCACAGAAGAACAAGGCCAGGCGTTCAACAAGCATTTCGGCCAGCTCCAGGCCGAATACTACGCCATCTTCGGAGACGATACCATCGCTTCTGTCCGCCGCCTGGCGGTGAGCACCTTCCGCATAGCTATGATCCTCACTGCCCTCCGGATGATGGAAGACCGCAACTTCTCCACCCTCCGCTACGTCCGGGCCGATGACTTCACCACCGCCATGACCATCAGCTCCGTCCTCCAGCAGCACATGCTCCGCGTCATCAGTGAACTTCCGAGGAAAACGATGCCCCGGACTCCCGCTGGCCAAACCAAGGACACCATCCTCCTGCAAACCTTCTGGGATAATCTCCCTGACGAGTTCGAAGCCAAAGACTTCAAAGAGATTGCCACTTCCATAGGACTCACCACCCCCACTGCCGAGCGCTACATCCGTGCCTGGACCGGAACGAGGCTGGAGAAAGTGGTAAGAGGGAAATATAGGAAGCGGCAGATATAAACATGTATCAATCAGCCTCTTGCATATAATTGCCGCTTATTTCAGAGAAAATCGTTAAATTTGTAATCATAACACAGTGCAAAACATAATGGCCCAATCCGTAGAACCCCAGATAGCCGACCTTGCAAATGGCTGGCTTAAGCATTATAAACTCAAATACTTCATTGAGCAGGACGCACCTAATGCAGAGATTAAAAATGCTCTGCTGGAATATGAATCCAAACAAGGCGGATCTGGAGGGAACAGGCCCGATTGCAATTTGATTCTGCAAGACAGCGAGGGGAAATGGTGGCCGATTCTCATTGAATATAAAGGCCATAAAGACAAACTTGCCAAATTGGATTCCGAAGGCCATGTGGCTAATCGTAATGCAAAGGGACAGCCTGAATACAAGAATATCAGTCAATATGCTGTAAACGGTGCCGTTCATTATGCAAATGCAATTTTGCATTACACAACATACGAGCACGTCATTGCTATTGGAATAACTGGTTACCGGGATGAGGCGACAAAAGAACTGCACCATGAGATTGGCGTATATTATGTTGGCAAAAACAACTACGGTGCTGGCCAGCGAGTAGACAATTATTCAGACCTTTCTTTTCTCGCTCCGAAGCATTTTGAGGAGTTCATTGAGAAGGTCAGAAACTTAAGCCTCACCCCAGAGGAACTCGAGAAACTCAAACAGCGTCGCGAACAAGAAATCAATATCAGCCTCGTAAAGCTGAATAATGACATCTATCAGAGTGAGAAGGGCATTTCCGAAAGCGGCAGAGTTTATCTTGTGGCTGCGACAATTATTGCAACGCTTGGTATTCCAGGAAAAGTTAAGCCTTTGGAGAAGGCCGATCTCAAATCAAGCAAAGAGCAAGGGAACCGAGATGGAGATATAATCGTCCGGAAAATCGAAGCATTCCTTTCGGAGAAGAATATCCCAAAAGACAAACAGGGGCTTATTGTACGTACGCTGCAAAACACGCTTACCACAGACAACATTAACCGCCCTATTGATGGAGAAAGTCAGCTTAAGAGAGTATTCTGCAAGATTGTAGATGATCTGGGTATCTATTACAAAATTGGATTGTCTACGGACTTTACCGGACGTCTGTTCAACGAGATGTACCAGTGGCTTGGATTCACTCAGGACAAGCTTAACGATGTGGTTTTGACGCCATCATATGTGGCAACGCTTTTGGTTCGCCTGGCACGCGTAAACAGGAATAGCTACGTATGGGATTTCGCAACGGGTAGCGCGGGTTTGCTCGTTGCAGCGATGAATGAAATGCTTGCCGACGCGAAGGAAAACATCCATTCACCTGAAGAGCTTCTGGTCAAAGAAGCCACTATCAAAGCGAAACAGCTTCTCGGACTCGAGATTCTTGAGAATATCTACATGCTGGCTATCCTTAACATGATCCTCATGGGAGACGGGTCTTCGAACATCCTTAATAAGGATTCCCTTCAAGATTTCGATGGCAAATATGGTTTTGGTAACACGAATGAGGCATTCCCAGCAGATGCTTTTGTACTTAATCCCCCGTACTCGGCCCCAGGGAATGGAATGGTCTTCGTGGAAAAAGCCTTGTCTATGATGAACCATGGCTATGCAGCGATAATCATCCAGAATTCCGCAGGAAGTGGCAAAGCTTCTGATTACAATAAACGGATCCTAAGACATTCTTCCCTTATCGCAAGCATAAAAATGCCAATAGATCTTTTTATTGGCAAAAGTTCTGTTCAGACGAATATCTATGTATTCCGTGTTGGTGAGGCACACAGGAAGGACGATGTGGTTAGATTCATTGATTTTAGCAGTGACGGATACACACGTTCAAACCGCAAAAAGGCTTCAGTGAACCTTAGAGACACAAACCATGCGCGAGAAAAATATCAGGAAGTATCTAGTATAGTCAGAAACGGAAAATCTGCTCTGAAGTTTATTGATGCTCAATGTTTTTATGAAGGGCATATTGACCCTCTAAAGGGTGATGATTGGAATTGGAATCCGACAATAGATACTCGTCCCACCCTCGATGATTTCCGAAAGACTGTTTCCGATTACTTATCCTGGGAAGTAGCTAATCTAATCAAGAATCAAGCGACAACGGAGGACGGCCTGGGAAAATTTTAGCCCCACTTGACAAACGTCTACGTTCAGTCAAGTGGGGCAGATACCCGCTCGAAGACTTTTTCGAAAGCAGCAATGGTGACTTTGATATTCAGAAATCTCATATAAATGGGAAGGGAGATTGGGTTATAACCGCAGGCCTCACTAATAATGGTATCCTCGGGCGTACGAATGTCTCGGCAAAAGTCTTCAATGCGAATACTATTACTGTCGATATGTTCGGCGCGGCATTTTATAGGCAGTTCCCATACAAGTTAGTCACCCATGCCAGAGTGTTTTCATTGAGCCCGAAAGTTGTCTTATCCCGTCGCCAAGGATTGTTTTTTGCCAATTCGTTATTTTTCTTAAGATCTCTGTTTGGCTACGAAAACATGTGCTCATGGGAGAAGATAAAGGGAATGTATATTTCTCTCCCACAGAATAGCAATGGCGACATTGATTATTCTTTTATGGAGAGTTTCTTGCGCGAACTCGAGGAGTCGCGCTTGCGCGAACTCGAGGCATATTTATTCGCCACCGGACTCGAAGATTATAATCTAACCACCTCTGATCTCGTTGCCTTTAATGAGTTTTATAACCTTCGTTGGGGACAGTTCCAGATGCGAGCTTTGTTCGAGAAGATAGAGACTAAGAAACTTCCTTACAAGGCAAAAGATCTCCCCTCTGAGCCGCAAGGTAATAATAATCTCCCCTGCCTTACGTCCAGTTTTATGAACCAAGGGTTGAATTACTATGCTCCCAGAACTGGTGCCACAATTCTGAGAAACGTCATTTCTATACCTTCGAATAGCGATGTATATAGGGCATACTATCAGTCAAATGATTTTACTGTCCTCTCCGATGCTTACGCCATTCGTTGGAAAGATGAAAATGTCCGTCTAAATTCAAAGCAATACTTATTCCTTGTTGCTAGCATCAACAAAGTGACGGATCTGCCGATATTCTCGTATAAGAATAAGTTGGGCGGATGGAATGTTGTAAAGAATAAACACATTACCCTCCCTGTAAATGAACTCGGGCAGCCCGATTTACAGAAGATGGAGGCTCTAGTCGGGGCTCTACAGAAGATAGTCATCGAGGATGTGGCCAAATACACGGAACGCAACCTCGAGACAACTCGTGGCGTGGTAAATAGGGGGACTGATTCTCCAGCAAAGAAGAAGATTTATCCTATTTGCCCAAATTATCGCCCTGGTTATGTGCCCATCTATTCTCTTAGAGCCGCATGCGGCCGTTTTGAGAATAATGAGATACCCGAAGTAGAAGGCTGGATTGATGCGTCTGGACTCGGTTTCTCCCCGGACAAGGAAAAACATTTCGCTATCTATGCTAAAGGAGACTCTATGATGCCCAAAATACATGATGGCGACCTTTGTGTATTTGAATGGTACAAAGGTGGTTCGCGTGAGGGGGAAATTGTTCTCACTCAATGCAGCGATTATGACCCGGACTACTGCAGCAAATACACGATCAAGCGTTACCATAGCGAAAAACTGACATCAGATGATAATTGGCAGCATACTAGTATTCAATTATTGCCACTTAATCCAGATTATGATACGATAGATTTATCCCTTAATGGCGATAGCAAGTATCGGACTATTGGTGTCTTAAAGGCCGTTTTTGATATGTACGGTGCAGGTTCTTGATAAGCATTGTATGGAGTTATTTTTGGTTTTTACAATACAGTAATGGGAATAAATGCTTTATCAAATATGTGTTATTGAAAGCATCGATCAACTCCAAAAGAATGGGAAATCTGGCAATTGAAGGAATGGATATAAGGATTTAATTTGCTGGATAAGTATTCGGAGCATCATTCAAAGACAAGGATATTCGAAGTATTGTCACTTATAAGAAGAGCTACACGTATTTTATAGTTTTATATCAAATGGCACGTTCAAACTATGCACTTATTTCGGCTTTGTATGCCGACAAGACTAGAGGTCTGTATTCGGACATCTACTTCCCGATTATAAAATATGCCATTGTTAAAATCTTCGGCAGTAAGGATACTGGTGATCATTATGCAACCTCCGATGATGTCCAAAAGGTTGTCATTGAGCTCTTTGGAATTAGAATCCCACATGTCGTAATCGCAAAGACAGTACTAAAGTTGTCGCTCACTGAGACCGACAGCATTAGGCTGAATGTGTTTGAGGAGGGGAATACATTCCAAATTACAAGTGCGTTTTTTGATGAAGACGAGATTACATTTAAAGAACGTGAGTCATCCTTTAACAAGCATCTGGTTGAGATTGAATCTGAATACAAAGCATTTGTTGAACGAGAGGGCATATGCGATAATGGTAAGACCTTTACAGAGTTTATTTCGAATAACACAGACAATATTCTCGGTTATTTTGAAAACGACTCTGAGGAACAAGTAGAAGAACAATATACATCCATAGTGTTTTTCCTTGAATACCTGAATCGTGAAAACCGTGAACTGTATAAGACTGCTAACCAGCTGTTTTGGGGAAGTGTAATAGCTGCCTTCCTCCAGAGTGACCGCCCTAATGTTCATGACGAAGAAAGAGGATGCGAGTCGGAGTTCTATCTAGATACATCTATTGCATTGGGCTTGTTAGATCTTTCTACACCGGAGAATGAATTGAGTGCTCGTGACGTTTGTGATATAATTAAGTCTTCAGGAGGAATATTAAAAATACATCCCGTGACGATAGAGGAGATGAAGGCTATTTTGGAATCAGTCGCTCAAAATGGTCCTTATCCAGGTACTAGTATCGCTAATGCCTGCTTTAGAAGGAATCTTCTTGCTCCGGAGATTACAAAGATTCGTCTCAATCTTCAAAAGGCGATTGAGTCAAAAGGTGTACAGATATTTCCTTCTTCTTTGCCGGATTGCCGACGACAGGTGATGAGTCGATATAAGGGGAAACCTGTTCTGCGAGAACTTGCAGCTATTCGGAATGAAAATGTTGGAACGGAGGTCGTTCAGAGCCTTTATTTCTCAGATCAGTTCCGAGAGGCTCATGATATTTTTATGGATGACTATATTCAAGAGCAGAGAAAAGTAAGAAACGACAAGGAGAATGTATATTTTCTCACGACAAATATAGACCTTATTAATTTTTGCAAGAATAGGCATATGGATGCGAGTTTCATGATTTCAACCGGTAAGGTAATACTGGAACTCTGGATGCATAACGCCCAGCCAGCAAAAGTTTCCGCCAGCGCACTTACGGAAACCATGGCGCGTTGCCTGGATTTGCATAGATCAAAGGTGCGAGCAAAATTACATGAGGTGGCCCGATTCTTCAACCGCAATAAAGAAGAAGTAGCTCCTGAGGTGTATAATGAGTTCTTGCGACTTCTTTACCGTAGAGCGCGCAATGTTGTAGCTGCGGTAGATCAGGTTCCCGAAGGAGATTCTAAGGCATTTGCGCAGAAGCTTCAAGACTCCATTAGGGAGGACCAGTCGCACTATGAGGCAGTTAACAGTGAAATAAGCCGTGAGAAAGAATCACTAGAGGGTAAAATGCTTCAGCAGGGGAAAGAACTTACAGTCTTGTCAAAAGAATCAGAGCTAAAGTCTCAAGAGATTGGGAGTTTGAGGGAGAAGAATGAAGAACTGGCCGATCAAAATAGCAAGTTGGCTTCTGACCTTAAGGATGCAAAAAAAGAACTCCATTCTTCAAATGCAGAGAAAGCGAGGTTGAAAATAGAGAAGGAGCAATCAGATAGACTGAACACTCTCTATGGCGATAGGGATGATCTTTCTAATAAGTTAGTCCATCTAAAGGCGACGCTGGCACCTTTGGAGAAGGAGCGTAGTGATTTCTATAAATATAGGATTCCCTGGATTCTCATGATTTCGGGAATTGCTTCTATTCTCGCGTTTGTCGCACTTGTAATATTAGATATGACCAATGTACTGAAAATCAATTCGTGGGAGTTGTCTCTTGTACCTTTGGGCGGTATTTTAATTGCGGCATCTTTAACTCTTAACTCAGAAGATCGCAAGAAAAGCCGCAGGGAAAAAGCATATGCGGAGTGGGATAAAAACCATTCCAATTATCTACAATTAAAAGGGCAAATACGTAATATTGAGGAAAGACTTAGACAGACAAAAGAAGAAATCGGCAGTTTAATATCGTAGATAGAACCATTATTAGTGGGCGGCGCTAGCCACCTCTTGGTGCTCTCTATGATAAAGCACTATGGCGGAGGAGTGCGGATCCATAATTGCTTCAATAATAAATTGGAGAGATAAGCGGTCAAGAGACTGTGCCCGGCGAGGCCGACAACAGACTCTTGCTGGTTAATGCCCCTCCGGCTCCCCACGGGGAGAGAATAGTCGCCCCGGGGGGGGGCGGAGTACCGGCGCGAACGTCAGTGCCCAGAATCCGGGCACTTAACATAATCCCATCGGAATTGTGTAACAGCCGCCAGCACCGTCAGTTCTCCGCATCAAGGGAGTCGTATAGCGTACTCCCGTTCCCCGCAAAAACGTCCTACAGGGCAGCTGATTACACAATTCGGATTATGTTAAGTGTCTCCGGCGTCAAGGTGCGAAGGTCCCGCCTCCGAACCTCCCGGGCGAGGCGGCGGCAGGAAAGGGCCTGGCGGCAGTGGTCGGGTTGCACCCGGCCCTTTGCCAGCCCCGCACCGGGCTCCCGCCCGGACCGCATCAAGAAAAGGAACGAAATCACCCGCATCGCCGACCCGCCTTAGAGACTCCCAGCAACCAAGGCCCACCAAGAGACTTACGCCCCGGCCTCAGTGCCACATCGACCGGCATCACCCGCCCTAGAGGGAAGAAAAGGGTATAAATATATACAACGGGAGGCAGCGGCTGGCGCCGCTGCAGGTGCTATGACACTTGATTAAGTCGCTGATTTTGATTATCTTTGTTATACCTGAGAAGGTACTTATTTGCTATTGCCCTGCCCAAAAGTACAAGTGTACGGTATGCCCCTGTATAGACCTTCCATACTGCTTTCTGATACCTACGGTTCCGCAGGAGATGTTACCTTTTACCATAGAAATGGGCGGTGTTATACCAGGCGGAGAGTTAAAGCTTCGTATCCGGGCACGCCGGCCCAGCTGGAGCATCTGGCCGTGCATCGGCGCGCTATGGCAGCATGGGCGTCCCTGGATTCTGAGATACAGGAACAGTGGAATGCCTACGAGGTCACCGCAGAACCACATCGGCCTCCATTTGACCACAAAGCGCATATCTCCGGGAATAATCTATTCATGTCGGCATACCATGGATTTGCACTGCTTGGGAATGAGCATATACCCCAAGCGCAACCCTTTCAGGCCCTTCCTCCCTTTAATGTTTCTTTTTGCGACGCTGTAGTTAAGGATGGCACCCTTCGCTTGTCCGTTGATGCCCATGTTTCTTCAGAGATTCAACCGGAGCGATATCGGCTATATGCTCGTCTTCGGATTATGGATCCAGGCAGAGGATATGGCGTCCGGGGGATGCGAGGCTTCCTGGCAGAGGGAGACTGCTCACAGCTGATGACCATCTCTATCCCTGGTTATAACGATTATTGGAGTTTCAATGAAGA
The DNA here is from genome assembly GCA_902768665.1 of uncultured Bacteroidia bacterium. Classification (GTDB taxonomy): domain Bacteria; phylum Bacteroidota; class Bacteroidia; order Bacteroidales; family UBA932; genus Cryptobacteroides. The sequence goes on from CACXMA010000014.1 coordinate 49,854, forward strand.
TTGCTTTCAGATCCAGGCGATGTGCATTCTTCTTGACAGTATAACAGGATTTCGGAGCCAGTATCAGCGCACAATTGCTGTTCTGTCGCTATGAGGCCAAGATTTCAGTTTTCCAGGGTTTTCGTGGATAGCAGGCAATAAAAATACGCACAAACTTCGCTTTCGTGTGCGCAAGTTTGTGCGTAAATGATGCAACTATCCGAATCAGAATCGTTATTGCGGTGAGTGAGGGATTCGAACCCCCGGTACGCTCACACGTACACCTGTTTTCGAGGCAGGCTCCTTCAACCACTCGGACAACTCACCGGAGAAGGACTGCAAAAGTAGAGATTATTTCGGAATTATCCAAAAAACCACCTCAATCTTCTTCCTCTTTCTGTCACAACTTGCTGGAACAAATGGCAATGAGTTCCTCGTGGGTCAGGGTAATGGAGGAATGCAGACCCGTTTCTTCGAAGAAACGGTCCGGCTTGAGGCCAATGGTGAGCGGGCAGCCCCTGTAAAGCGCACAGGCGGCTCCGTAGGCAATGGCCCCCGGGGCAGCGTCACAGTTGAACTCCGCTTCGATTTCTTCCCCGGTAGGGACGTCGTTGTCCAGCATCCTGTACCACGAGACAACAAACCAGACCTGGACACCCGCCTCCGGGTTCTTCTCATCGAAGGTAACTTTCGTACCGGATTTCGTGCCGCGTATCGCTTTGAACGAGGAAGACAGGCTTTCATTATCCGTAATATGCCTCGCATCGTATTCGGAACGGGTCTGCTGCTTGACTTTATCAATATAGGCCTGCGCCTTGGCGGGCAAGGGCTTGACGGGATCGCCGGCGAAGGAAACGATACCCAGCATCAGGAACAGAAGGATCGGGAAAAAGCGTTTCATAAGGCTTCGGGGTTGATGGTAAATACGGTTTTGGTGCCGAAACGGGTCATATCATAGAGATGGATGCAGAGCGGAAGACCCAGCGTCCTGGCAGCAATGACGACAAGCGGATTGTCCTTGTAAATGAATTCCACCGCTTTGGAGGAATCGTTGGAAACGGCATCATATCCGGATCTGTCCAGTAGTGCAGCGCAGACTTCAATTCCATCGGGAGTGACGGACTTGACGTCAGAAAACTGACTGGACGTCTGAAGTTCCTTGCGTCCGCCCCATGTCGTGGATGTCCGGTCGGAGAGATAGCGGTTAAGAAGCGCTATCTGGCTGTCCCGGCTCCAGTCCTTCAGCCTGCAGATCTTTATGGCCGCGTCAGCAATATCTTTTGACGTTGTAACCGTGGTTTCACGCTCTTTCTTGGGCCTTTTGAAATCCCAGTCGTCATAAATGGAGTAACCCGTGATATAAAACAGCCAGGTCATCCAGGCATCGCAGAGTCTGCTGAGATTATAGGTGCTGTACTTTTCCTGATCCAATGTGAGACAAAGGACGGATTCGAAAGTCTTGGTAGTATACGCACGGACCTCCGGTGTAATATAAGGATCGTTCTCGCTGTAATAGATGACATAATGATCGCCGAAATCCTGCATATTGCTGTACTTGTCGTACTTCAGGGTCTGCGAAATATGGATGCCGTCCGGTTGGATGGTGTAATGGATGTCCAGCAGGGATTTCTCCGATTCAATGCTCCGGCGGAAGGAAATGTAGCGCTCAATGTGTTCCCGGATGACGGGTTCCTGGCGGGCCCGCTCAACAAGCTCTGCGGAAGGTCGCCAGTACTCCTGCGCCGCAGCGGCGATGCTGCCGGCAATCGACATCAGAAGGATGAGAAAGTATTTTTTCATATAGAGGAGTGGAGTTATTCGATGTCAAATATATTGCTTTTCTCACATAAAACCAAACCTCTTAGGGGTATATGTCTATTCTCCGTCCTTCGGAGGCAGGCTTTTACCGGTAAAGGTAAAGAGGCTGCCGTCGTGAGGCTCTCCGTTGAGTTTCCAGCTGCGGTCACAGCCGAAGTTCTTGCCGTAGCGGTGGTTGCCGCAGTGATAATGGATGACGTCCCGGGAGCCGTCGGGCCACTGCAGAAGGATGTCTTCGTCCATATCGTCCGCACCGTCGATCTCGCCGAAATTGAGACGGTACAGCGTCACGCCGCCCCCGTCATAAGGCTGGGCGAAAAGGCCGTAAAGAATTGCCAGGTACTCTTTGGTGGGGCAATCCCGAGGCGAGAACTCGTCATAACGGGTCGACCAGTCGCGGACCGAGTAGGTCTCTCCCTTGAACGTCAGCGTCATTCCGGGCATTTCCGGGGAGATGATCGAATTTCCCTCGGCATCGGTGGCTTCGATATACACGGAGACCGGCGCCCAGTCTATGATATAATTCCCATCGTCATCGGGATCTTTTGCATTTTTGTCGCAGGAGGTCAGGGCGAGCATCCCGGCGAGCACAAGAAGATTGTTACGCAGTTTCATGACAAAATGTTTATTCTATAAACCCACACAAGGCGGAACCTTGCACAAATTAATGCATTTATTTGCAGATAAACCAAACTTAATATTAAATTTGTATTCAGTTAATTCAGTGTAGAATGCGTAATCCCGTTTCCGCTTTTATCCTGTCCCTCCTCCTTATCGCGACCGCTTCCTGCTCGGCCCCTGAAAAAGGCGGCCGCGTCCGCGTGGAGGGCAACAAGTTCATCGGCCCCGACGGCAACGAGCTCATCTTCCGCGGCCTTTGCTTCTCCGATCCCGTCAAGCTGCTGCGCGACGGCCGGTGGAATGAGCCCTATTTCGCAGAAGCCGCCGACTGGGGCGCCAATGTGGTCCGTTTTGCCGTACACCCGGCCAACCTCAACTCCCTGGGCTGGGACGAGACCTTCGAGGCCATCGACCGGGGCGTCGAATGGGCCAAAAAGTACGGTCTCTACGTCATCCTGGACTGGCACGCCATCGGCAACCTCAAGGACGAGCTCTTCACCTCCCCCATGTACGACACCACGCGCGAGGAGACCTTCCGCTTCTGGCGCACGGCCGCGAGCCGGTACAGGGACGAGCCCGCCGTCGCGCTGTATGAACTGTTCAACGAGCCCACCGTCACGGCGGAAAATGTCGGCTCCTGCACCTGGCGGGAATGGAAACAGCTCCAGGAACAGATCATCGATACCGTCCGGACCTACAATCCCGACGCCGTGTGCCTCTGCGCGGGATTCAACTGGGCCTATGACCTCACCCCGGTAGCGACGGATCCCATCGACAGGCCGAACATCGCCTATGTCTCCCACCCCTACCCCATGAAGCGTTCCGAGCCCTGGGAGGAGCAGTGGGAGCAGGATTTCGGCTTTGTCGCCGACACCTACCCCGTCATCTGCACGGAAATCGGATTCTGCCTCGAAGACGAGCCCGGTGCGCACATTCCGGTCATCTCCACGGAAGCCTACGGCACGCATATCACCGAATATCTCGAGAAGAAGGGCATCTCCTTCACCGTCTGGTGCTTCGACCCCCACTGGGGCCCCATGCTGATCAAAGACTGGGACTTCACCCCCACCACGCAGGGCCGCTTCTTCAAGGAGTACCTTCAGGGGAAACAACAATAACCACATGAAAACCTACGGACATTTCGACGACAAGGCCCGGGAATATGTCATCACCGACCCCGCAACTCCCTGGCCCTGGATCAATTACCTGGGAACGGAGGATTTCTTCTCCCTCATTTCCAATACCGCCGGCGGCTACTGTTTCTGCAGGGACGCCAAGTTCCGCCGCATCCTGCGCTACCGCTACAACGGCGTGCCCATGGACGACGGCGGCCGCTATTACTATATAAAGGACGGCGACACGGTCTGGAACCCCGGCTGGAAGCCCTGCAAGACCCCGCTGGAGCACTATGAGTGCCGGCACGGCATGGGATATACCCGCATCACGGGAGAGAAGGGCGGTGTCCGGGCGGAGGCCCTCTTCTTCGTCCCCATCGGCCACCGCTGCGAGGTGCACCGCATCACGCTGACCAATACGGGGACCGAAAAAAAGACCGTCCAGCTGTATTCCTTTGCCGAATGGTGCCTGTGGAACGCCTCCACGGACATGGAGAATTTCCAGCGCAACCTGTCCACCGGCGAAGTGGAAATCGAAGGAAACGTCATCTACCACAAGACGGAATATCGCGAGCGCCGGGACCATTACGCCTTCTTCGGCGTCAACCGTCCCTTCGACGGCTTCGACACGGACCGGGAGACCTTCTTCGGCATGTACAACGGTTTCGACGCGCCGCAGCAGGTGCTTGCCGGCACATCCGGGAACTCCGTGGCCCATGGCTGGAGCCCTGTCGCATCCCACCGCTTCGACCTCACGCTGGAGCCCGGCCAGGCGCAGGAGCTCGTTTTTGTCCTCGGCTATGTGGAGAACAAGCCGGAAGAAAAATTCGTGGCGCCGAAGGTTATCAACAAGGCCGGTGCCCTCGCCATGATGGAAGCCTTCGCGACAACCGCCAGGGCCAACGCCGCCTTCCTCGCGCTGAAAGCCTACTGGGACGAGCTGCTGAGCCGTTTCTGCGTGACCTCCGACGTGCCGGAGCTCGACCGCACCGTCAATATCTGGAACCAGTACCAGTGCATGATCACCTTCCTGTTCAGCCGCAGCGCCAGCTACTTCGAAAGCGGCATCGGCCGGGGAATGGGCTTTCGCGACTCCAACCAGGACCTCGCGGGCATCGTGCACCTGATTCCGGAGCGGGCGCGCCAGCGGATTCTCGACATCGCCGCGACGCAGTTCCCGGACGGCGGCTGCTACCACCAATACCAGCCCCTGACCAAGCGCGGCAACAACGACATCGGCGGCGGCTTCGGCGACGACCCGCTCTGGCTCATCTTCGGCACGGTGACCTACCTCCGCGAGACCGGCGACTTCGGCATCCTGGAGGAGAAAGTGCCCTTTGACAACCGGCCGGGCACGGAAGTGTCGCTGCTGGAGCACCTCAAGATCAGCTTCCGCCACGTGAGCGGCAATCTCGGTCCCCATGGCCTGCCGCTCATCGGCCGGGCCGACTGGAACGACTGCCTCAACCTCAACTGCTTCTCCGACAACCCGGACGAGAGCTTCCAGACCACCGAGAACAAGACCGAGGGCTCGAAGGCCGAGTCGCTGATGATCGCCGGCCTGCTTGTAGCGGAAGGGAAGGATTTCGCCGAGCTGCTCGAGCGGATCGGGGACGGCGACGCCGGGGAGGTGAGAGCCGCCGTCGCCGCCATGGAAAAAGCCGTGAAAGAGCACGGCTGGGACGGCGAATGGTTCCTCCGGGCCTACGACTACTACGGCAGGAAGATCGGCTCGAAGGAGTGCGCCGAAAGCCAGATTTTCATCGAAAGCCAGGGATGGTGCACGATGGCTCGCATCGGTGCGGAAGAAGGCCTGTGCGACAAGGCGCTGGACGCCGCCTGCAGGCTGCTGGAGTGCGAGCACGGCCTCGTGCTGAACGTCCCGGCGTATACTTCCTATATCAAGGACTACGGCGAAATCAGCAGCTATCCCGAGGGCTACAAGGAAAACGGCGGCATCTTCTGCCACAACAACCCCTGGGTCATCATCGGCGAGGCCATGGCCGGCCGTGCGGACGACGCCTGGCGGCACTACTGCAAAATTACCCCCGCCTTCTGCAAGGACCAGAGCCTCCGCAAGGTGGAGCCTTACGTCTTCTGCCAGATGGTGGCGGGAAAGGAAGCGTTCCGGCCCGGCGAAGGGAAGAACAGCTGGCTCACCGGCACGGCCGCCTGGACCTGGAAGGCCGTCAGTGAGGCCATCCTCGGCATCAAGCCGCAGTTCGACGGCCTGCTGATCGAGCCCTGCATTCCCCTGGAGCACGGCAGCTACCGCATCCACCGCCGCTTCCGCGACGCCGAATACGATCTGAACATCCATTGCAGCGGGAACGGCCCCGGTCGCGCCTTCATCCCCTACAGGAGCGGGAAGCAGGCGCTGGACATCGAGCTGTAACCCGAGCTAGTGCTGAAGCGTCTCCTTGAGAATCTCGGAGACCGTCGGATGCGGGAAGACCACCTCCGCCAGCTCAGTGACCGTCATGCGGCGTGAGATGGCGATGCAGGCGCTCTGGATGATTTCCGAACAGGGATTTCCGAGCATGTGAACACCCAAGACCCGTCCGTCCTTTTTCGCGGCGATGACCTTGCAAAGGCCTTCGCCGCGTTCGTTTTCCGCGACGAAACGGCCGGAGAAGGCCATGGGGAGCTTGTGGACCGTGACCTCGATACCCTTTTTGGCGGCTTCCGCCTCGGTCAGACCGGCGCCGGCGACCTCGGGATTGGTATAGACCACGCCCGGGATGGCGTCGTAGGACATCGCGGCATCGCGGCCGAGGATGGTGTCGACGGCGACCTCTCCCTCGCGGCTGGCGGTATGGGCCAGCATGGAGAAACCGGTGATGTCGCCCGCGGCATAGACATTCGGCAAGGACGTGCGCATCTTCGCATCGACCTTCACGCCGACGGGACGGCCGGCGGGGTTCAGCGCATATTCGAGGCCGAGCGTCTCGAGGCCGAAACCGCTCAGCGTGGCACGGCGGCCGATGGAAACGAGGATCCGGTCTCCCGTAGCGCGGCAGCTCTCCCCTTCCGGGGTCTCATAGACGACGGTGTCGCCCTCGATGGCGGTCACCTTGCAGCTGAGGTGGAAGTCGACGCCCTTCTTGGCGTACTGGGCCTGGAGCATGGCGCTGATCTCGTCGTCCATGGGCCCGAGGATCTTCGGGAGCATCTCCACGACCGTCACCTCGGTACCGATGCTGTTGAAAAAGCTGGCGAACTCCATGCCGATGACGCCGCCGCCGATGACGACAAGGCGTTCGGGACGCTCCGGCAGGGCGAGGATCTCACGGTTCGTCAGGGATATGCCGGCATCGAGGCTTTCGCGAAGGCCCGGGATCGGCGGGACGGCCGCCTCGGAACCGGTGCACAGAAGAAGGTTCGCGGCCTCGTATTCCGCCTCGCCGGCCTGCAGGCGGATAATGCCCGTTTCGGCGTCCCGGCCGAGGATCGTGGCGCATTCCTTCACCACCTCCACGCCGGCGTCCCGCATCTGGACACGCACGCCGCCGACAAGTTTCTTGACGACCTTTTCCTTGCGCTTGAGCACGGCCGCATAGTCGACGCCGGCGCCTTCCGGCACGCTGACGCCGTATTTGTCGCCGTGTTTGGCATAGTCGAAGACCTTGGCGCTGTACAGCAGGGTCTTTGTGGGGATGCAGCCTTCGTTGAGGCAGACGCCGCCGAGTTCGCGTTTTTCAAAAAGGATGGTGGAAAGGCCGGCCTTCGCCGCCTTGGCTGCGGCGACATAACCGCCGGGGCCTCCCCCGATGATGGCAAGTTGATACATGGTCAGTATGGGTTATTCTTTTGTGGTTATTGCATGGATGATACCGTGGCGGCCTTGACTTCGAACCAGTTGGTGCTTGCATTGCCGCCGAGCAGGCGGTACTCGGAATGATTGCCCCATGAGGCCGGCCTGTCCTCGATTTTCATGTCCTGGCCGGTGTCGTTGGAGACAAAGGAGGAGATGGAGGACTGCCAGGCGCGGATGCGGTCCTTTGCGACGGCGGGCGAGCTGAGGCCGCTGCCGAGGCAAAGCTCGCGGAGATAGGAACGGTACTGGGCCCGCCAGGTCTTGTTCTGGAGGATCTTATAGACGAGGGGGATGTCGCTGCTCCCCCAGTTGTAAGGATCCTGCCGGCCGGAGTCGCTGACGATGTGGCTGGTTCCCAGCGTATTGTCATAGTCGTAGGGAATCATATAGACCTTGTACTTCTCCGGGTCGGTCGTGGTGAAATAAAGATAATAATTGTTGGTGTTGCCCCAGTAGTCGTCCCACATGCCGACGGCGACGATGACGGCATAGGTCCGAAGCAGAAGGTCCACGTCCATCACCGAGGCGATCCACTTGTCGAAGTCGGCGCCGCTTTTGGAGGCCACGCCCTGAATGAAATTCCGCAGCTGGGCCTTTGCCGCCTCAAATCCCCTCTCCTTGTTGGTTTTCAGCTCGTAGGAATAGGTGTGGCGGTTGTCGTCGACGCCCATGGAGGCGTTGACATCCCGGAGCGAAGAGCCCCAAGCGCATTTCCAGAGGTTGCCGTCCTTGCCCCCGAACTCTTTCCGGCGGATGCGGAGATAGTTCTTGTCGATATGCTCCATCATGCCGTAGACGCCATAATACTTCTCGCTGTGGTCGCCTATCCGGATCCACAGGCGGGCATAGACGTCCCGGATCGCCGTCCAGACGCCGAAGCGGCGGAAAAGGTCGTAGCAGTAGATCTCGCGGACATAGGCCGCGTCGTCCTTGAACCACTTCAGGTCCATCTTGCGAAGCCCCTTCAGCGTATGGTCTTCGTCCGGGAAATACTTGTGGAAATTGAGGCCGAAATGCACGTGCTGAGGGCTCTTTGCATCGCCCGGCCAGCGGCGGGAGGTATTCCCCTTGAGGCGGAGGCCGCTGTCGGGAAGGACCGTCTCGGAGCCGCCCTTGACATAGCGGACTTCGCAGCGGACATACTCCTGCGTGTTGGAATCGGCCTCATAATACTTCAGAAGCTGATCCCACTCCGCCTGCGGGACGCTGATGTGGATTTCGGGAATCACCGATGCGTCAAAGACATAGGAGACAGCTTTGCTCCAGTTGACATCGTCGGCGTCGTCGCCGTCATCCTCCCCGGGACCGACCGGCGTTTCCGGCCCCTCGCCGGGCTCGACGGTAATGGCATCGCCCTTGCCGCAGCCCGAAAGGGCCAGGGCAAGGACGATGCTGATCAGGGATAGAAGGTATGTGTTACTCCTCCGGTGCACTTTCGGGTTCAGCTTCCGGTTCGTCTTGTTCGCCTGCGGCTTCTTCCAAGGAAGGAGTTTCATCCTCAGTACCCTCGGAGGTCTCCTCTACCTGCTCGACCATGGGCTCCTCATAACGGGCAAGGCCGATGCAGCCGAGCTTGTTCTTGTACCAGAGGATACCAAAGACGAGGCCGAGAATCAGCAGGATGCAGAGCCAGGTCAGGCAGCGGCGACGGCGGCGCTTGGCACGCTCCTTCGGGTCGACGGCCGTGAGCTTCGGCAGCTGGGCCAGCGAGGTGAGGGACTTGCCGAAGGCACCGGTGACAAGGGCACGGGCGTTGATGGCCCAGCCGTTGGCGTTGAGCACCGGGCCGAGGTTGCGCCGGCGGAGTTTCCGCCAGGCGATGAACACGGAAGGCAGGGAAATTACCAGCATGATGCAGGCGATCACAAGAAGGAACTGCCAGATATTCAGCGATGCGATGCCCTGGATAGCCTTGACCAGGAACTGGCCGAGGAAGCCGAGAGCCATGCCGATGGCGGCAAAAATACCGGCGAACTTGGCAATATCAAAGGACGAGGTAATCGCAGCGGCCGGTGCCGGCTTCTCGCCTTCCGTACCCGTTGCCTTATCGGCAGCGGAGGTAAGGTCGCCCATCGACTTTTCATTCTTCTTGGCGGCCATACTGTCGATCTTCTCGGAGATCCATCTGGCAACTTTCTTATAGGGAGCCCAGAAGGCCTGGCGAAGACTGATCGGATTCTCAATGATCTGCGTCACGACTGCATCCCAGTCATTTCCGTCACGGTCATAGAACAGGGCGTTGCGGCCGACGCGGAGGTCGTCCACGTCACCGTCGGTCAGGACGGCAGCGATGGTCATCGTCTTGCCGAGGACCTTCGATACGCAGTTGCAGTAGAGGATGTACATGCCGCTGAGGGCGGACACGTCGCCCTGCCTGCCCATGTCGGCGACCTTGACGCAGAGGTCCGTGGAACGCTGGTCGATATAGAGGCGGCCGGCCTGGAACACGGCCTTGCGGTCCGGATCGTAGAAGTCGGCGAGGACGACGTAGTTGTTGAGGAAGTCATAGAAGCCACGCACCAGACGCAGGAGCTTGTCGACGGTCTCGATGGAGACGGCTTCCGCCTCGAGGGCCTTGTCCTTCTCGACGAGCTCGAGCAGGGCGGCCTTCCTGTCGGCCTTGAGAATGGCGCGGACGGTCTCCTCGCCGAGGGGCTCGACTTCGGCGCCGGCCTTGGCGCCCATCCAGGCGCTGTAGGCGGCGAACTTGCCGAGAATCTCGTTCCACTCCCCTTCCGTAAGGGCTTTCTTGCCCTTGCAGGCCTCGTCGAGGACGAGGGCCTTGAGCGTGGCGAAAGCGCCCTGCCAGGCCGGGTTGATGGCCTTGACATCGAGCGGAAGCGCCTGGGAGGCGTCCGGACGGGCCAGCGGATAGGTCTCGATCTCGGCGAGACGGTCCGTCAGGTCGTCGCCGCTGATGGCGGCAATCTTCTCTAGGGAGACGTCGACGGTGCCCTGGGCGTCAGGGTTGAAGGAGATGAGCTTGCAGCGCATGAAGTAGTCCGCAATCTTGGCCTTGAGGGCCTCGCAGGCGGCCAGCGCGTCGGCGGTCTTGTCGCCGAACGGGAAGATGTCCTTCTTGCCGGCCTCGGCAGCGTCACGCCAGGCGGCATAGGCGGCGCAAGCGGCATAGAAAGCCTCGATGTGGTCCGCCGTCACGCCCTCGACGCCGCTGCGGTCCGCCGCGGAACCGATCTGGGCGGCAATCTGGCCGATCAGGGTCGCGAGTGCCTCGTCGTCAGCGGCCGAGGCGGGAGTGATGATGCCGTCGCCGTTGAAAAGGGTCTTGGCGAAGATCCGGACGTTGTCGGCGGTGTCTTCCAGGTCGATGGAATCCTTCTCCAGCCCGAGATTGGAAAGAATCTGCTTGGCGGAAGCGAGAAGGGCGGCGCCGTCGGGATTCTCCGTATTGAACTCCGCGAACGGGAGGAAGCTCTGTCGGTTGAGCAGCAGGTCCGGATGCTTGACGATGCCGGTCAGCCACTTGGCCGTCGCGACGACCTCGTCGACACGGATCTTGCCGTCGCCGTTGCCGTCGATCAGCTGCAGGGTCTTCCTGTCGAACTCCAGTCCGTCGACCGGGCAACTCAGGACAGTCCAGAGCTTGCGGTCGAGCTCGCCGAGACGGACGATATCCTCGCCGCAGGAAATCTTGACGCGGACCGTCCCGCCGACCGGGGCGAAATTCCACTTGTACTCGTTGGTTTTCTTCTTTTTCATATCGGTATAGATTAATTATTCATGGACATTGCGCCGGATCATGAGCGCGTGCATCAGGGAGAACACGACGAAAAGGCCGAGGGCCACGAGGATGATTCTCCCCATGCCGACGCCCTGGAACGAAGGATTGTAGCTGAGCAGGATCTTCTCGAGGAAGCCGTATGCAAAGGGCAGCAGCAGGACGGCTGTCAGCAGCGAAACGAAGTTGAGGATCACGGTCGTCACGGCATAGGGCCGGCAAATCTGCCCCTTGGTGTATCCGAGCGCGATCAGCGTGGCGTTCTTCTCCTTGTTCTTCTCGATGAGAAGGTGGATGCTGACGACCAGCAGGAAGAAAGCCAGCAGGCAGATGACCAGACCCAGCAGGACCACGGCCTCGGCGATGCCCTTGACCAGGGAAACGATCTTGATGGAATCCGCACCTGTTCCGTCGTACTGGAAGCCCTTGTCGCGGATGAAATCGATGACGGCCTGGTCGTTCTTGCCGCTGGGCTTGATGATGATGCGGGAAGGACGGTATTCGGCATCCGCCTCGACGGTGCCGTATTTCCGGTTGGCGGCATCGAGGAAGTCCTCCGGCACGAGGACCGTGTTGATGCGGTTGGTGAAGCCGACAACGCGCGCCTTATAGTAATGGACCATGCCGTTGCCGTGGCAGCGCATGCGGAAAACCAGCATCTTGATCTGCGCCTCGTTGAGCTGGCTCAGTCCCTTGCCGGGGGCCAGACCGAAGTTGTAGACCTTGAGGTAGGCGCTCGGGAGAATCACCGGCACGAAGAGCGTCGGGTCGTCGATGAGGTAGCTGTCGTCATCGTAGACCGTCGCCGACCAGGCATTCAGCTTGAGGTCCACGAACTGGGAAGGGATGCTTTCCAGGAAGAAGGCGGAGGAGAAATTCACGCCCAGGGCGCTCAGGTCGATGTTGAGGTCGAAGTTGGCCGTCCGGAACCCGCCGATGGACTCCACGCCCTCGCACTGGCTGATTTCCCTGAGCTCTTCGGCGGTGAAGCGGTTGTCCTGCCCCGTGACGACGGGACCGCGGGAAATGACGAGATAGTTGTTGGCGATGGCGCCTTCCGGGTCCTGGAAGGTGGCGGACACGTCGCTGTAGGCGCGGATGCCGAACAGGAGGATGAACACGCCCACGATGTTCGCCAGCACGAAACCGATGAGCTGGACCGGGTTGGACTTGGCCAGGAGGAGTTTGTAAACGAGTCTCATAGGTGTACAATCCGGTTATAGTCGTAGGGAAGGTCGCGGCCGATCGAGGTGACGATGAGGCCCGCGCCGTCGCGGGCGATGCGTTCGTGGAGCATGTCGGCCATGATCTGGCTGTTGGTGTCGTCGAGGTGGCTGACCGGCTCGTCCATGACGAGGAAATCGGCCGCCTGGCAGAGCATGCGGATAAAGGCCACGCGCTGCTTCTGCCCGAAGGACAGGCGCTTGACGCGGGAGTGGACTTTCTTCAGGAGACCGAGGCGGTCGAAGCAGCGGATGACGTCCTCGTCGCTCATGCCCGAAGCCATCGGCTTGAGGTGGATGTTCTCCAGCGCCGTCAGCTCGTCAAACAGGAGCATGCCCTGGAAGACGGAGGAGAAGGACTCGCGGCGCAGCCGGGACCACTGGCGGTGGGAGAATTTGCGGATGTCCGTGCCGTCGAAGGTGATCGTCCCGGTATAGTCCCGGCGAAGACCGTAGAGATAGCTGCAGAGGGTGGTCTTTCCCTTGCCGGAATCCGCGCGGACGAGGTAGGACTGCCCCTTTTCGAACAGGAGGTCGCTCCGCCAGACCTCGGAGTGGACCTTGTCGGCGGGAACCTCCTCCAGGAAGGCGGGAACTACTTGCTGCAGATGGATTTGGCGAATCATAACCGGGAAGAGCTAATCGAAATCGGGGTCGTAGAAATCCTCGTCGAAATCTTCGTCGAAGTCGGGGCCGAAACCGGCGTCGAAATCATACGGATCGGGATCCGCCTCAAACATCGACACCATCCCGTTGAGATAGTCGATAACAAGGGTAAGGAGCGTCTTGGCCGCGTTGTCGCCCGGCTCGGTAGTATAGGCGTCAAAGCGGCAGTCCGTGAGACCCAGGGTCAGGAGGCCGTAATCGAAGGAAGGCACCTGCAGACCGGCCAGATCCATGACGATGCTGCCGCCGGACAGGACGCCGGCGAGGCGGGAGCAATCCCTCGGGAACGAACCGGACGCGCGGGTCATGCCCCAGCTGGCCAGCTGGGCATAACCGTCCTTGAAAGCAACACAGTAGTTGTCCGTAAGCTGGTAATAACCCGTCTGGGGATCGTTTGTCATTCCCACTCCGGTGATCAGGCCTTCGAGGGTATCGACCAGCTTCTCACCGGCATCAGCGACGACGATAAAGTCTCCGCTGCTGTATGTGACGGGGTTATAGCCGAAGCAGATCGTACCGAGATCCTTCAGGTCCTCGGGCTTGATGCCGAAGGAGGCCAGCAGATCGCCGATGACGATGCCGTCGGCCTCTCCGCTGCGGTCGAGCACGCCCTGGACGAAATCGAGGATGTCGGGAACGTTATTCAGCGCGACCTGACCGGCGACGGTAAGGGGCGCGGGCAGACAGGCAAGCGCCTTCTTGTCCGGCGTGCCGATCCATCCTTTCATGCGGTTCAGGAGCGCATTGCTGCCCTCGGTATGGACATCGGCCACGAGTTTGCCCTTGAGGCAGTTGAGCCGGAGTGTCGTAGCGATGCCGTCGAATGGATTGCCGCCGAGCAGCTGGGCGATATCCCGGCCCAGTTTCTGGTCCACGGCCTGCTTGAGCATGACGGAGACCTTTTCCGTCGCCAGAAGGGCGAGATCGTCGCCGGCCATCAGCACGGACTCGGCCAGGGGGCCTCCCACATAGACGCTGCTTTTGGCGACCATCGCATCCCTCCTGGCGGCAATCTCCTTCTCGGTCAGCCCGCTGTTCGAAGCAAAGAACACGACGGCATCGGGAAGGATGGCAGCGGCCATATTGTACTGGTCGATCCGATAGTTTCCGTCCTCATCGGCGGTCAGACCGGCGTCGGCCTGATTGGCGAGCTTGATGAGAAGGTCCCGGTTGGAAAGCGGCAGCACGCCATATATATCGACTGTCGCGTCCTCTCCTGCCACCGTGATGTTGTCAAGGGCGATGACGATGGGATGGGCAGGGTCGAGACCGGCCAGGGAAGGGTCACGCAGGATGCCGAGGGCCGCCACGCGCGTAGCGGGCTCCATCCCCTCGAGAAGCTGGTTGCGAAGGTCCGCAAAGGCCTCGTCCGTAGCGAAGCCGCTCTTGTCGAGCAGCTGCAGGACATGGAAGGTAATGAGCATATCCGGATCGTCGGGGAGATGATTCAGATAGGGGGCCTCGGTGATAAAGGCGTCCATCTCGGCGCTGTTCGCCGGGCCCTTGTCGGACTTGCAGGAAACGGCAAAGGCCAGGAGGATCGTCGCCGCAACGGCGGGAAGGAAGGTAAGTATTCTTTTCATCGTTCGATGTTTTGTATCAACTTACAAATATAATAAAATCTTGGGAAAAAGATGCCCGGCCGTCGGGGCCGGGCAGAAGAAATCGCAAAGGGACGGAGAAAGCTAGAAATTGAGGTACCAGGTCTTCGATCCGTCCGTGAAGGAATAGCGGTAGAAGGACTTCTCGTTTTCCTTGGCTTTGGGGTTGAAATTGTACGTGTTCTCGGAGATGATCGGGGAAGAAGTGGACTTGCCGGTAAAGTAGCGGAAGTTCGTGACGTGCTGGTAAACATCCACTTTCATGGTGTTGTCCATGTCAACCAGTTCGCTGTCGGCTGCGCCGGAGAAGCAGGTGACGCCGGAGGCGATCAGGTCCCAGTCATAGTCTTCGTCGTTCTTGTCGCAGGACACCAGGATGAGAACCGGAAAGAGAACGGACGCGAGGAGGAGAAGGATATGTTTCATAATCAGTTGGTTTTTGAAGGATTGGCGTATAATTTTGAACAAATATCGGGCCGAAAGACAAAAAGGAAAAGATATTTGGCGGTTCGGAAAAAAGTTCCTAACTTTGCACGCTTTTTTTGAGCACAGTTTTATTTATTAACCACCAAACTCATTGCAGTATCATGGCAGAATATTTACAGCCTGAGAAAAAGCAAGAGATTTTCGCGAAGTACGGGAAGTCCAATAAGGACACCGGCTCCCCTGAGAGTCAGGTTGCTTTATTTTCCTGAAGAAGAACAAGAAGGACGTGGTCACGCGTCGCAGTCTTCTCCGCCTGGTCAGCAAGCGTCGTCAGCTTCTGAGCTACCTTCAGGAGGTCGACATCGAGAGATACAGGGCTATCGTCAAGGAGCTGGGTCTCCGCCGATAAGCACAAGAATAGGAAAGAAACGGGGGCTAGGATTCATGCAAGGCATGGTCCCGCCCCCTTTTCAAAAAGATTCCGCGGACAAGCCGCGGAATGACGAAGAAAAGACGTAAAGACGTAATAGAAGTACTAATGAACATTATCAACAAAAAAATCGAATTACCCGACGGTCGGGTAATCGAAATCGAGACCGGAAAGCTGGCCAAGCAGGCCGCCGGTTCCGCAGTCGTCAAGATGGGTGGCACGATGCTGCTCGCCACCGTAACCTGTGCCAAGGAAGTGAAGGAAGGGACGGATTTCATGCCCCTTACCGTAGATTACCGTGAGAAATACTACGCCGCAGGACGTTTCCCGGGAGGTTTCCTCAAGCGGGAGAGCCGTCCTTCGGACTATGAGGTGCTGATCGCCCGCCTCGTGGACCGTCCGATCCGCCCGCTGTGGCCGGATGACTTCCACCTCGAGGTGTTCGTCAACATCAACCTTATCTCCGCGGAGAAGGACATCCAGCCGGATGCCCTCGCCGGCCTCGCCGCCTCCGCCGCCCTCGCCACCAGCGACCTGCCTTTCGGCGGTCCCGTCAGCGAGGTCCGCGTCGCCCGCATCGACGGCCAGCTGATGATCAACCCCGGTTTCGAGGACAACAAGCGCGCCGACCTCGACCTGATGGTCGCCGCCACCGAGGAGAACATCATGATGGTCGAAGGCGAGATGAACGAAGTCTCCGAGCACGACATGCTCGAGGCCATCAAGTTCGCCCACGAAGAGATCAAGAAGCACTGCCGCGTCCAGAAGGAGCTCATGCACGAGCTCGGCACCGACGCCCAGAAGCGCGACTATCCCCACGACGAAGAGGACGAGGCCCTGAAGGCCGCCGTCCGCGAGTTCTGCTACGACAAGTGCTACGCCCTCGCCGGCGCCGCCAAGCCCAAGCACGAGCGTGAGGATGGTTTCGAGGCCATCCACGCCGAGTTCCTCGCCACCCTCCCCGAGGAGGAGCAGGAGGAGAAGGCCGCCATGGTCGCCCGTTACTACCACGATGTCGAGAAGGAAGCCATGCGCAACCTCGTCCTCGATGAGGGCAAGCGCCTGGACGGCCGCAAGACCGACGAGGTCCGCCCGATCTGGTGCGAGACCGACTATCTGCCCTGCGCCCACGGCTCCGCCATCTTCACCCGCGGCGAGACCCAGTCCCTCGCGACGGTGACCCTCGGCACCAAGCTCGACATGAAGGAGATGGACGAGGTCCTCATCCAGGAAGACCAGCAGTTCGTCCTCCACTACAACTTCCCGCCGTTCGCCACCGGTGAGGCCAAGCCGCAGCGCGGCACCGGCCGCCGCGAGATCGGCCACGGCAACCTCGCCATGCGCGCCCTCAAGCCGGTCGTCCCGACCGCCCCTGAGTTCCCGTACGCCGTCCGCGTCGTCTCCGATATCCTCGAGTCCAACGGTTCCTCTTCCATGGCCTCCGTCTGCGGCGGCTGCCTCGCCCTCATGGACGCAGGTGTGAAGATCAAGAAGCCGGTCGCCGGTGTGGCCATGGGCCTGATCACCGACGCCGAGCGCCCGAACGACCGCTACGCCATCCTGACCGACATCCTCGGTGACGAGGACCACCTCGGTGACATGGACTTCAAGGTCACGGGTACCAAGGACGGTATCACCGCCACCCAGATGGACATCAAGGTCGACGGCCTCAGCTACGAGGTCCTCGAGAAAGCCCTCGAGCAGGCACGCCAGGGCCGTATCCACATCATGGGCGAAATGCTGAAGACCCTCCCCGAGCCGCGCGAGGACTACAAGCCGTTCGTTCCGCGCATGGTCCAGCTCGAAGTTGCCTCCGAGTTCATCGGCGCCATCATCGGCAAGGGCGGCGAGACCATCCAGGGCATGCAGAAGGAATTCGGCACGACCATCACCATCGAGGAAGTCGACAACGGCGACGGCACCACCAAGGGTGTCGTGGACATCTTCGGCACCGACAAGGCCGCCATGGATGCCACCCTCGAGAAGATCAAGGGCATCTGCGCCGTTCCCGAGGCCGGCCAGGTCTACCACGGCAAGGTCGTTTCCATCCTCGATTTCGGCGCCTTCATCGAAATCCTCCCCGGCAAGGAAGGTCTGCTCCACGTGAGCGAGATCGCCTGGACCAAGACCGACAAGGTCGAGGACGTCCTCAAGGTCGGCGACGAGGTCGATGTCAAGCTCCTCGAGTACGACGCCAAGAGCGGCAAGATGCGCCTTTCCATGCGCGCCCTGACCGAGAAGCCGGAAGGCTATGTCGAGCCGAAGCAGCGTGAGCGCGGACCGCGCCGCGAGGGCGAAGGCCGCGGCGATCGCCGTGAAGGCCGCCGCGACGAGCGTCGCGAAGGTCGCGGAGAACGCCGTGAGGGCCGCGGAGAGCGCCGTCCCGAGCGTCCCCGCCGCGGTGAAGCCCCGAAGGGCCCCCGCCACGACGACGGATTCGATCCCGCTCCGAAGGAAGAAATCTTCTAATTAGCATCAAAACGGGCACGGAAACGACGTTTTCCGTGCCCGAATTGTATTTCTTCCGGCAAACGGGCACAAAAACGGGCATTTTCGTGCCCGTTTCCTTTTTATATTGTATCTTTGCGTATATGCGCAAAGAAGATATCATCGCCCTTATCCACCGCGAGGTGAAGC
Organism: uncultured Bacteroidia bacterium; assembly: GCA_902768665.1. Lineage (GTDB taxonomy): Bacteria > Bacteroidota > Bacteroidia > Bacteroidales > UBA932 > Cryptobacteroides. The sequence goes on from CACXMA010000014.1 coordinate 67,926, forward strand.
CGGCCCTCGGCTGCACCGAGCCGATAGCCGTGGCGCTCGCCGTCGCGAAAGCTACGGAAATCATCCGCGAGAACTGCCCGGAGCAGTGCTGCGGCATAGACCCCACGGACAAGCCGTGGGGTGACGGGTCGTCATTCCACGGTCAATCCGTGGAATCTTCCTGGCGGCTCCGCGCCGACTTCCACATCGATGTCGCCGTCAGCGCCAACATCCTCAAGAACGGGATGGGCGTCGGCATCCCGGGCACCGGCATGGTGGGCCTCCCCATCGCCGCGGCCCTCGGCGCCGTCTGCGGGGAGTCCGCCCGGGCGCTGGAGGTCCTGCACGGACTGACCCCCGAAGCCGTGGAACGAGCCAAGCAGCTTGTCGGCGGCAGGAAAGTCTCCATCAGCGTCGCGGACACCGACCGCCTCCTCTATGTCAAGGCGACCGTAAGCGTCGCAGGACACGGCCAGGCCAGCGCCACCGTGGACCCGCATGCCTACGCCGTCATCGAGGACGACCACGACCGCATCGTCGAGACAAGCTTCGCCGACAAGATCCTCATGAGCTCCGAGTCCGGCGCGGCGGCGGCCGAACACAGCGGCGGAGAAGGCAGCGGCCTGACGGTCCGGGAGATCTACGATTTCGCCAGCACGGCCCCCTTCGAGGACATCGCCTTCATCCTCGAGGACCGCACCCTCAACCTCGCCCTCGCGAAAGAGGGACTCGAAGGGAACTACGGTCTCCAGGTCGGAAAGACCATCCGCGAGAACCAGCAGGAAGTCTTCGGCGACGACCTCATGTCCTTTGCGATGGGGATGACCGCAGCGGCCTCCGACGCCCGCATGGCCGGATCGACGCTCCCCGCCATGTCCAATAGCGGCAGCGGCAACCAGGGCATCACCGTCAGCATGCCCGTCATCGCATATGCGCTCAAGTATAATATAGGAGACGAGCCCCTCGCCCGGGCGCTGATCCTGTCGAACCTTGTCGCCATCCACATCAAGAGCTATCTCGGAAAACTCTCCGCCCTGTGCGGCTGCGTCGTGGCCTCGACCGGCTCGGCCTGCGGCATCGTCTATCTCCAGGGTGGCGGCTACGAGCAGGTCTGCTACGCCATCAAGAACATGACCGGCAACATCACCGGCATGGTCTGCGACGGGGCCAAGGTAGGCTGCGCGATGAAGGTCGCGAGCGGCGTCTCCTGCGCCGTCCAGTCGGCCGTGCTGGCCCTTCGCGGTACCTGCATCCCGTCCACTGACGGCATCATCGAAGACGATGTCGAGAAGACGATCCGCAACCTCGGCGCCCTCGGCTCCCGGGGCATGAAGGAAACGGACCGCATGATTCTCGACATCATGCTCTGTAAATAGGAATCAGCGTTTCATCGCCGCTTCGACTTCGTCCGGAGAGGCGGGGAGGCGGCGTTTCCCGAGCAGGCGGGCGCCGTCCGGCGTCACGAGGACGTCGTCCTCGATGCGGACGCCGCCGAAGTCATAATAGCTTTCCAGCTTGGCGTAGTCCACAAAGTCGCGGCCGATGCCGTCGCGCTTGAACTGTCCGATGAGGGCCGGGATGAAGTAGATGCCGGGCTCGTCGGTCACCACGTGGCCGGGACGCAGCACGCGGGCCATGCGGAGATTGCCGAGGCCGAGCTGCTTGGCGCGCTGCTGGTCCGGGTCGTAGCCGACGTAATTCTCGCCGTATTCTTCCATATCGTGGACGTCGAGGCCCATGTTGTGGCCGAGGCCGTGGGGCATGAAGAGGCCGCCGACACCGGCTGCCTGCATCTCGTCGATGTCGCCGTGGACAAGGCCGAGATCCTTCAGGCGCTCAAGCATGAGACGGACCGTGGCGATATGGACTTCGCGGTAGGTGATGCCCGGGCGGGTCAGGCTGAAAGCCAGGGCGTTGCAGTCGGCGACAATCTGGACGATGTCGCGCTGCCTGGGCGTAAACTTACCCGTGGCGGGATAGGTCCTTGTATGGTCGGAGGCATAGTGGCTGAAACTCTCCACGCCGGCATCGACCACGACGAGGCGGTCGGCGGCGATGGGGGTATGGCGGGCGCAGTTGTGGAGGGTCTCGCCGTGCTGGCTGAGGATGGTCTCGAAGGAGAGGCCCCAGCCGCGGAGCTTGGCGAAATACTCCATCTTCGCACTGATTTCGTCCTCATACACGCCGGGAGCGATGGCGTTCCGGGCGATCTCGTGCATCTGGAAACCGAGTTCGCCGACCGCGTCGAGCTCCTCGATCTCGCAGTCCTCCTTGATGAGGCGAAGGGCCACGACGGCCTTGATCATCTCCTCGGAGGCATGGGCGCCCGCGCCGGAACCCGTCGTGCGGACGGCGTCATAGGGATAGCCCGTGGCCCGGACAAGGCGCTGGATGTTGCCGTCCCGCATCGTCGGGAGGAAATGGACGCGGCGGCCCTGTTCGATGGCCTTCCGGACATCCTCATACCACTTCGCGGCGGGAGCTGTCGCGGCGATGCCGGCACCGGCGGCCATCTCGCTGACCGGGACCTGCGGCCCCATCCAGACGATGTCGTCGATATCCACGTCGTCGGCGTAGAGCTTCTCCTCGCCGGAATCGATATCGACGACGGCCGCCCAGAGCGGACGGTCCACACCGAAGAAATAGACCCAGGCGCTGTCCTGCCTGAAACGGAAGACGGAAGAGGCGCTTCCCTGCGAAGGAAGGTCGTCGTTCCCGGCAAAAATCATGATACCGCATTGTCCGGCCTGCTGCATCGAAGCGACGAGGGCCGCACGGCGTCTGCGATATACCGCACTGTCAAACATGGCTTATCCCAATTTCGATTCAACAATATTGATGATGTAGTCGCCGAGCTTCTCGTATTCGTTCACGAGGTCGGTGAAGATGGTGCCGCTGGCGTAGGAATAAAGATGCGCGTCCACGTCGGCGATGGTGTCCTGGCGGAGCTTGTCGCGCAGGCGGTTGATTTCCGACTCGAGGAACATGGAGGCGTTCTTGTCGGTCGTCTTTCCGGTAATCACGAGCTGCATCTGGTCCATCGCCTGCTTGACGAGCGACATCAGCTCGCCCATGCTGTCCTGCTGCTTGCTCGTGAATTCCACTTCGGACTCCTTGCGGCGGCGAAGCGAACGGGCGATATTGTAGCAGCTGTCGCCGATGGATTCGAGCTCGCCGATCTGCCGCAGCATCCGGCGGATTTTCCGCTTGGTGTCATCGGAGAGGTGCGCCTCGCCGACCTCGCCGAGGTAGCGGCCGATCTCGTTCTCCATGTTGTCGGAAATGCCCTCATACTTCTGGATGCGGGCGAACTTCTCATCAAAGTCGGTGCTGTCCGTGACCAGATCGTTGGTCATCTCCAGCATGCGCTGCATACGCTCGACAAACAGGTGGGTCTCCTTCTGGGCCTGGAGGACGGAAATTTCCGGGGTCTTCATGATACCGCTGGAAATGAACTGCAGGCGGGATTCCTCGTCCTCGACGGTCGGCTTCGGCTGGATGAGCCTGCTGACCAACTTCTCGATCTGCGGGATGAACCAGATGAGGATCAGCGTGTTGGTCACGTTGAACAGCGTATGGAACATCGCCAGGGCGAACGACAGCTGCGACTTGTCGATATCGGCGGCTTGCGGATCCACACCGACCAGATTGCAGGCCAGGCGGACGAACGGGAAGAAGACGATCAGAACCCAGAAGACACCGAACAGGTTGAAGAACAGGTGCGCGAGAGCGGCCCGGCGCGCCTGGACGTTGCCGCCCATGGCCGCGAGGTTGGCGGTGACCGTGGTGCCGATGTTCTCACCCATGACGAGGGCGATACCCTGGAAGATATTCAGCACGCCCGTCGAGCAGAGCACCATGGTGATGGCCATCAGGGCCGCAGAGGACTGGGCCAGGGCCGTCAGCACGGCGCCGATCAGCAGGAACAGGAGGATGGTTCCGTAATTGGTGCCGAATCCCTGGAAGAAACCCTTGACGGCTTCGTTGTTGCCGAGGTCCATGTCAACTCCCGTCGCCTTCAGCGTGTACAGCGCGAAGAGCAGGAAGGAGATACCGAAGAGGAAATCGCCGAAGTAACGGTGCTTGCCCGTCTGGATCAGCAGGATACCGATCAGGAAGGCCGGCCAGAAGACCATGGCCAGGTTGAAGGAGAAACCGGCGGACATGATCCAGGCCGAGAGCGTCGTGCCTATGTTGGCGCCCATGATGACCGAAATGGCCTGCGCCAGGGTCAGGAGGGCGGCATTGACAAAGGACACCGTCATCACGGTCGTTGCGGCGGAGGACTGGACGGAAACCGTTACGAACATACCGGTCAGCACGCCGGTGAAACGGTTGCCGGTCATGGCGCCGAGAACGTGACGCAGCTGCGGACCGGCCATTTTCTGCAGGGCCTCGCTCATGACCTTCATGCCATACATGAGGATGGCGATGGCGCCGAGGAGCTGGAGACCGAGCAGGAGATAGTTGGGTTCTGATGACATATGCTGTTACAAAAAGCGGAAATCGGACAAATTTACGAAAAAACGGCCGATAATGAAAGAGGAAATCGAGGCAGGCTAGGCAATTTTTCCATTCAGAATAACCCGGCGGATGCAGGGGGTCTGGTAGTGGTAGGCCATGCGGGTCAGGTCCCAGCCCGGCCCGGTCAGGATGAGGTTGGCGCGCTTGCCGACGGTGACGGAACCCAGCTCGTGCGACAGACCCATGGCGTAGGCTCCGTTGAGCGTCACGGCGTTGAAGGCCTGCACCGGCGTCAGATGCATGCGGATGCAGCCGAGGGCCATGACAAAGCGCATGTCGCCGCTCGGGGAAGAGCCGGGGTTGTAGTCCGAGGCCAGGGCGACGCCGAGGCCGGCAGCGATGAACTCCTTCGCGCGGCCATAGGGCAGACCGAGGAAGAAGGACGAGCCCGGAAGCATCGTGGGCATGGTCTCAGAGCCACGCAGAGCCTCGATTTCGGCATCGGTCGTGCGCTCGAGATGGTCCACGGAGAGGGCGCCGTAGCGGACGCCGACCTGGACGCCGCCACTGACCGCCAGTTCGTTGGCATGGATCTTCGGCCGCAGTCCGTGGGCCTTGCCGGCCTCCAGGATCCGCGCCGTATCCTCCGGCGTAAAGAAGCCTTCGTCGCAGAAAACATCCACAAAATCAGCCAGCTGCGCGGCCTGGGGCATCATGTCGACCACTTCCTGCACATAGGCCTCGTGGGTATAGCCCCGCCCCACGGCATGGGCGCCGAGGAAGGTCGGACGGACGGTGACGGGCGAGGTTTCCCTGAGCCTCCGGATCACGCGGAGCAGCTTCAGCTCCCCTTCCGGGTTCAGCCCGTAGCCGGACTTGATTTCCGCCGCGCCGGTGCCCTTGGCCTGCATCTCGCGGAGGCGCTCCAGGCTCTGGCGGTAGATTTCGTCCTCGGAAGTCTTTCCGATCAGGTCCGACGAATTGAGGATGCCGCCGCCCCGGGCCGCGATCTGCTCGTAGCTCAGGCCGTTGATCTTGTCGAGAAACTCCCCTGCCCGGCTGCCGGCATAGACGATGTGCGTGTGGCTGTCGCAGAAGGCCGGCATCACCATGCCGCCTTCCGCGTCGATGACCTCGTCATCGGACAGATTCCACGGACAGGCCGTGGAATGACACCCGTCCTCCATCTTGCCGAAGGCGGCGATGCGGCCGTCGTCGATGCGGAGCCAGGCGTTTTCCAGCATGCCGGTTTCCCCCATGGCGGCGCCTTCCTTGCGGAGGACGCCGTCGGGCACGATGCCGGCCAGAAGGCCTATGTTTTTCAGGATCATCAGATATACTGCTCGTTACGGAGGAAGGTGATGGATTTCTCGATGAGGGGATGCATGTAGGTGTCGACGTCGATGAACGGGACCTCCTTGCGATAGTCGGCAAAAATGCGCTCCAGCAGCGGAGAGGACTTCGCCGGACGGCGGAACTCGAGGGCCTGGGCGGCATTGAAGAGCTCGATGGCGAGGACGCGCTCGACGTTGTCGACGACACGGACGAGCTTCGTCGCGGCATTGGAGCCCATGGAGACATGGTCCTCCTGTCCCTGGGACGAAGGAATCGAGTCGCAGGAAGCCGGCCAGCAGAGGCCCTTGTTCTGCGAAACGATGCTCGCGGCGGTGTACTGCGGGATCATGAAACCGCTGTTGAGACCGCTTTTTGCCACCAGGTACTTCGGCAGGCCGCGGAGGCCGTGGATCAGCTGGTAGGTGCGGCGCTCGGAGATGGACGAGAGCTCGGACATGGCGATGGCGAGGGAATCCATCGGGATGGCGATCGGCTCGCCGTGGAAGTTGCCGGCGGAGATGACCATGTCCTCGTCGGGGAAGACGTTCGGGTTGTCGGTAGCGGAGTTGATCTCGTTCTCGATGACGGACTTGACATAGTTGATGTTGTCCTTCACGGCGCCGTGGACCTGCGGGATGCAGCGGAAGCTGTACGGGTCCTGGACGTGCTCCTTGGGGCGCTGGATCAGCTCGCTGCCTTCGAGGATTTCCATGAAGCGCTTGCCGGTCTCGATCTGGCCGCCGTGGGGGCGGAGAAGGTGCGTCAGCGGCAGGAAAGGCTCGATGCGGCCGTCGTAGGCCTCGAGGGACATGGCGCCGATCAGGTCGGCCCACCTCGACAGGCGCATGCTCTTTAGAACGGACCAGACGGCGTGGGCGCTCATGAACTGGGTGCCGTTCAGCAGGGCCAGGCCTTCCTTGGACTGGAGGCGGATCGGCTCCCAGCCGAACTCCTTCCAGACCTCCGCGGCGGGACGGACGGCGCCTTTGTAGAGCACTTCGCCGAGGCCGATGAGCGGCAGGCTGAGGTGCGCCAGGGGGGCGAGATCGCCCGATGCGCCGAGCGAACCCTGCTGGTAGACCACCGGGAGGATGTCGTTGTTGAACATGTCGACAAGGCGCTGGACGGTGACCAGCTGCGCGCCGGAGTGGCCGTAGGAGAGGTTCTGGACCTTGAGCAGCAGCATGATCTTCACGATTTCCGGACGGACGGTCTCGCCGGTGCCGCAGGCGTGCGACATGACGAGATTGTGCTGGAGCTGGGAGAGGTCCTCCTTGGGGATGGTCACGTTATAGAGGGAGCCGAAGCCGGTCGTGACGCCATAGACCGGACGTCCGATGTCGTCCATCTTGGAGTCGAGGTACTTGCGGCATTTGACGATGGCCTCGACGGACTCCGGCGAAAGCTCGATTCGCGCGTGGGAGTCGATGATTTCCTTGAGGTTCTCGAGGGTTATATGTTTCGGTGATATGCGGTGAATCATAGCTGGTTATCAATAGGTTAGATGTTATAGGTTCTGAGCAAGGACGCTCCGCAGCAGGTCGTCGTCGGCCTCGCTGGGCAGCGTGACGCGGAGGCCGGGCGTCCTGGCCATTTCGCGCTCGATGGCGAAACGGGCGGGGGCGTTGCGGGCCCAGCTGCGACGGGCGATGCCGTTGTTGACGTCCCAGAAGAGCATTTCCCGGATGTGGCGGGCGCTGTCCTCGGAGCCGTCGATGACCATGCCGAAGCCGCCGTTGATGACCTCGCCCCAGCCGACGCCGCCGCCGTTGTGGATGGAGACCCAGGTCGCGCCGCGGAAACCGTCGCCGATGACGTTCTGGACGGCCATGTCGGCGGTGAACTGGCTGCCGTCGTAGATGTTGGAGGTCTCGCGGAACGGGGAGTCCGTGCCGGAGACGTCGTGGTGGTCGCGGCCGAGAACGACGGGGCCCTTGAGCCGTCCGTCGCGGATCGCCTCGTTGAAGGCCAGGGCGATCTTGGTGCGGCCCTCGCAGTCGGCATAGAGGATGCGGGCCTGCGAACCGACGACGAGGTGGTTGCGGCCGGCCTCATCGATCCAGCGGATGTTGTCGCGCATCTGGCCGGCGATCTCCTCGGGGGCCGTGGCGGCGATTTCGCCGAGCACCTGCATGGCGAGCCGGTCTGTCAGCGCGAGATCCTCGGGCCTCTCGCTGAGGCAGACCCAGCGGAACGGGCCGAAGCCGTAGTCGAAATACATCGGGCCCATGATGTCCTGGACATAGCTCGGATAGCGGAACTTGCCGTCCGGGCCCATGATGTCGGCGCCGGCGCGGGAACTTTCCAGCAGGAAGGCGTTGCCGTAGTCGAAAAAGTACATGCCCCTGGCGGTCAGGCGGTTGACGGCGGCGACATGGCGGCGCAGCGAGGCCTGGACGGCCTCCTTGAAGGCGGCCGGATCGTCGGCCATCATGCGCTTGGATTCCTCGAGACTGTAACCGACCGGGTAGTAGCCGCCCGCCCAGGGGTTGTGGAGGGAAGTCTGGTCAGAGCCGAGGTCCACGGGGACGTTCTCGTCGGCGAGGCGCTCCCACAGGTCGACGACGTTGCCGACATAGGCCAGCGAGACCACTTCCTTCGCGGCCATGGCCTTGCGGATGCGGGGGATGAGTTCGTCGAGGTCGTAGTGGAGCTCGTCCACCCAGCCCTGCGCATGGCGCTTTTCGGCGGCCAGGGGGTTGATTTCGGCCGTGACGGAGACGACGCCGGCGATGTTGCCCGCCTTCGGCTGGGCGCCGGACATGCCGCCGAGGCCCGCCGTGACGAAGAGCATGCCGCCGCGGTCGTCGGTGTTTGCCGCCCCCCGCTTGCGGAGCTGCTTGCGGGCGGCGTTCATGACGGTGATGGTCGTGCCGTGGACGATGCCCTGGGGGCCGATATACATATAGGAGCCGGCGGTCATCTGGCCGTACTGGCTCACGCCAAGGGCGTTGAAGCGCTCCCAGTCGTCGGGCTTGGAGTAGTTCGGGATGACCATGCCGTTGGTGACAATCACCCGCGGGGCGTCCCGGTGACTCGGGAAGAGGCCGAGGGGATGGCCGGAGTACATGACGAGCGTCTGCTCGTCGGTCATCGTCGCGAGGTATTGCATCACGAGGCGGTACTGGGCCCAGTTCTGGAAGATGGCGCCGTTGCCGCCGTAGATAATCAGTTCGTGCGGATGCTGGGCGACGCGCGGGTCGAGGTTGTTCTGGATCATGGCCATGATGCCCGCGGCCTGCCGGCTCCTTGCCGGATACTCTTCCACCGGACGGGCGTACATCTCGTACGACGGGCGGAAGCGGTACATGTAGATGCGGCCGTACCGGCGGAGTTCCTCGGCGAATTCCTTCGCGAGGACGGCATGGTGCCGCTCGGGGAAATAGCGCAGCGCGTTTTTCAGCGCCAGCACCTTCTGCTCCGGCGTGAGGATGTCCTTGCGTTTCGGGGCGTGGTTGATCTCGGTATCATAGGGCTTCACCTCCGGCAGCTCGGCCGGGATGCCTGCCAAAATTTCTTCCTGGAATGTCATAGGGCTATGTTCTGGTTGACAGCGGTAAGGACCTGGTCCTGGAGTTGCAGGGCCTCGGCGACGATGGCGTCGGCGCGCTGCAGGAGCGGCTCTGCGGGAGCCTTGTCGGCGAGACCGGCGGCGTTGATGCGGACGTTCAGGCGGGCGCCCTGGATGCCGGCGACGGCGGCGAGGGCGGCCACACCGGCGTCGGAGGCGCTGGCGGGATTGCCCTTCTCGGCCATCTCAAGCGCGAGCGGCAGGGCCTTGAGGGCGGCTTCCATGGTCCGCAGCGGCACGGCGGCGGCGTTCAGCGTCGCCTTTTCCATGGCGGCGGCACGGGCGGCCTTCTCCTCGGGCGTGCCCTTCGGCATGGCGAAAACGTCCATGATGGCGTCGAAGGCGCGGGTATCTTCATCGACCAGCACCAGCAGCTCGTCCACGAGGGCCTGGCCTTTCTCGGCGACATCGGAGAACTCCTTCCAGCGGTCGTCCCAGCCGCGCTTGTGCGAGGACAGGTTCGCGACCATGGTGGCGAGGGCGGCGCCGAGGGCGCCCATGTAGGCGGACACGCTGCCGCCGCCGGGGGCCGCCGACTCGGAAGCCGTCTCGCGGGCGAATCCCGCCGCGCTCATGCGCACGAGACGCTCGGCCTTGGCCTGCTCGGCCTCGTCCTGCATCAGGTATTCGATGACTTTCTCCTTGGGGTTGAAAGGCTTGAGGTCGTCGAGGGACATGCTCTTGACGGCCATGCGGATGATCTCCTCTTCCGGAAGGCCGAGGGAGCGCTGCTGGCGTTCGAGATAGAACTTGCCTGCCTCGACGAGCACTTTCTTCGGCACCAGTCCGACGATCTCGGCGCCCGTGACGCGAAGGCCCCTCGCCGCTGCGGCGCGGCAGACCTCCTCGAAGGCTACATGCAGGGGCGTCGTCTCGATGTCGGTGATGTTCATCGATACCTGGGCGATACCGTATTCGTCGATGTACCAGCCGATGGCCTTGCAGCCCTTCAGCGTGCCGGGAATCCAGAGCTGGTTGCCGCTGCCGTCCTTGAGGAGCTTGCCCGTCAGGGAACCGCCCTCGCGGGCCTTGCGGCCCTTCTCGCGCACGTCGAAGGCGACGGCCATGGCGCGGCGCGTGGAGGTGGTGTTGAGGTTGTAGTTTACCGCGACGAGGAAATTGCGGGCGCCGACATTCGTGGCGCCGGCCTTGGCGACGGTCTCGTTGTATTCTCCGCCGAAATCGGGCCTACGGGCCGGATCGGCCATCTTCTCCGGCAGGGCTTCGTACTCCCCTGCCCGGCAGACGGCGAGATTGCGCCGCTCGGGCGTAAAGGCCGCCGCCTCATAGCAGTAGCACGGAATGCCGAGCTCAGTAAAAAGGCGCTCCGCCAGCTTTCGGGCCAGGGAAGCGCACTCTTCAAGGGTTATGTCGGCGACGGGGATCAGCGGCAGCACGTCGGTTGCGCCGCTGCGGGGATGGGCGCCATGGTGCTGGCGCATGTCGATCAGCTCCTGGGCCTTCTTCGCGCCCCGGAAAGCGGCCTCGCAGACCGGCTCCGGCGCACCGACGAAGGTAACGACCGTGCGGTTCGTCGCCTCTCCCGGATCCACGTCCAGGACCTTGACGCCGGGCACGGCGGCGATCGCCGCGACAATCGCGTCGATCACTCCCCTGTCACGCCCCTCGCTGTAATTGGGAACACATTCAATAATAGGGTTCATATTATGTGGTTAGTTTGGTTATTTGCTTTTCAGCTAACAAATGTACGATTTTCCCGGCTGATTTGCAATATCCTTTTTGCCGTTGAATGCATTCTTTTAGTACACAGCACAATGGGCTTTTCCCTACCGCCCCTGAGCACCTGCTTTGCGTTAAATGGATCTCTTTGATTTTTAGATAATTAAACGAAATGCTACCCCCTTCAAGAGAGGGTAGCAAATAATTTAACAACCAATGTAACAATAAGTTACATTCAACGGAAGAGCTGCGGGACGAACTGGACGAGATACTGGCGCCAGTTGCACCAGAGGTGGCCGCGGGTGGACTCGACGTAGGTGTAGCGGAAGCCGAGGCGGTCGAGCTCGGCGCGGAAGTCGCGGTTCGCGGCGTAGAGGAAGTCGTCGCGGCCGATGGCGATCCAGAAGAGCTTGCAGCCGCGTTTCTGGAGAGCTACGAGCTTCTCGTCCTGGCGCTGATAGACCTCGCTGTCGGACTGGAAGAAGGTCCCGAGACCCGCGGAGAAGAGACCGACGTAGCTGAACTTGTCGGGGTGGTTGATGGAGATGTACAGCGAATGGAAACCGCCCATCGAGAGGCCCGCCACGGCCCGGTGGTCACGGTCGCGGAACGTTTTGTAGTTGGCGTCGATAAAGCCCACGATGTCGCCGAACGAGGCCTCATAGGTACCGTTCTTGTAACTACTCGGAATCTGGTTGGACATCACGGGACGGAAGGCGAGGTTGTCGACCGTCTCGCCGGGGGCCGCCTGGGCGCCGATGTTGCCGTTGGGCATGACCACGATCATCGGGACGCACTTGCCCTGGGCGATCAGGTTGTCCATGATGCGCGGCACATTGCCGAGCTCGATCCAGGCCGTCTCGTCGCCGCCGCTGCCGTGCAGGAGATACAGCACGGGGAACTTCTTCTTCCCGTCATAGGCGGCCGGCAGGTAAACGCTCAGACGGCGGTCCTGCCCCGTCGCGGCGCTGCGGTACCAGCGCTGGGTCACCTGCCCGTGCGGCACGTCCTGGACCTGATAGATGTCGCCATAGCCTCCGCCGACATAGAAGATGCTGAAAACCGTGCCCACATCGCGCTTGGTGAAGGAATTCGCCGGGTCGAGGCCGACGAGGCCGTCCACCGAGAAGCGGTAGGTATAGAGCTCGGACGGAAGAGGCGAAGTCGTGAAGGACCACACGCCACCCTCTCCCTCGACCATCTCGCCGCCGCCCTGCTCCCAGTCGCCGAGCACGGAGACGCGGTGGGCCTTGGGGGCATAGAGCCGGAAGGTGACGCTGCCGTCGGGGTTGACCTGCGGGGATTGGACATCACCGGCACGGAAGCCGATGTTCTGCTGGGCGCGGGCTGGAGGAAGGATGGCGAAAAGGAGGGACAGGAGCGCTGTGATTCTGAAAAAACGGACCATAAGGGCGTTGAATGTAATGATTTGTTTAACAATCAATTAAGCATATTGCTACCCCCTCAATAAGAGGTGAGCGATTTAACGATTCTGCTGATAATCAAGCTGTTCCATTCAACGGGCAGAGAAGGAACGGAGGCCGGAGATCAGGCGGGAAAGGCCTTCGGCAAGGGTGGCGCGGGGACAGGCGATGTTGAGACGGAGATAGCCCTCCCCGGCCTCGCCGTACCAGGAACCCGGACTCAGCGCCACCTTGGCATTGTCACGAAGATGTGCGGCAAGGCGTTCGCTGACAGATTTCTCCACTCGCTCCGCTCGGTCGAAATGACAAAGCGCGCGGCAGTCGAGCCACATCAGGTAGGTGCCTTCCAGCGCGGGCATGGTGACGCAGGGCAGCTCGCGGGCAAAGGTCTCGCGCACGAGCCGCTCGTTCTCCCAGAGATACGCGCGCAGGGCGTCCAGCCAGCCCTCGGACTCGTTGTAGGCCGCCTTCAGGGCCGCCACGCCGAAGACATTGACGTCGCAGCACTCGTTGTCGTTGATGGCGCGGTCGATACGGCGCACAATGTCCGGATCCCGGGCGATGACGTTCGCGATCTGGATGCCGGCGATGTTGAAAGGCTTTGTCGGCGAGCAGCAGGTACAGGAATTCCGGACCAGTTCATCCGGCAGCGTCGCAAAAGGCACATAGCCGGTCCCGGGACGCGTCAGCTCGCAGTGGATCTCATCCGAAATCACGAAAACGCCGTGGCGGAGACAGATCTCCCCTGCCCGCAGCAGTTCCTCGCGGGTCCATACCCGGCCCACGGGATTGTGGGGATTGCAGAGCAGCATCGCCGTCGTGCGGCCGTCCGAAGCCAACGACTCGAGCTCCTCGAAGTTCATCTCGAAGCGCCCGTCCCGGCACAGGAGCGGATTGACCGCCTCGCGGCAGCCGTTGTTTCGCACCGCCGGGAAGAACGCATTGTAGCAGGGCGTCTGCACAATCACACGGTCCCCCGGACGCGTAAAAGCCTTGATCGCGGCGGAATAGGCCGGAATCACGCCCGTGGTCGGGATTACCTGCTCGCGCGTAATGCCCTCCCAGCCATGCCGGCGGGAGAACCACGAAGCGATCGCATCGAAATAATCCTGCGGCACCAGCTCATAGCCGAAAACGCCGTGCTCGACCCGCCGCCGCAGCGCAGCGAGAATGGCCGGCGCGGCCTCGAAATCCATATCCGCCACCCACAGCGGCAGCACATCGGGAGCATACTCGTCCCACTTCACCGATTCGGTGCCGATCCGGGACGGACAACGGTCGAAATTGTATTCCATAGCGTAGGGTCGCCGCAAGGCGATTTGCTTTCATAGTTGCGTAGGAGAAAGGGGTTAAAAAGCATTTGCCCGGAATAGGGTCGCCGCAAGGCGATTTGCTTTTTAACCCCTTTCTCCGGAGCAACGTTATCTGGTAGTAATCACGCAATCGCCGGGGGCCTTGCGGTTTTCGTCGAGGATGATCTCACCGATGGAATCGGCGGTGATGTGGCCGGAGGTGGGGTTCTTGACGCTGACGATGTGGCCCCTCACGCTCGCCTCAACGGTCGAATACTCGAAGGCCAGGTCGGCGTCCTCGTCGAAGGTGCAGTTCTCCAAAAACAAATTCTCGCAGTAGCACAGCGGCTGCGTGCCGCCGATGCGGCAGTTCACCAGGCGGAGATTCTTCGAATACCAGGCCAGGTACTCACCGTTGATGTAGGAATCGTAGACCGTCACGTTCTCCGACTCCCAGAGCGAATCCTTCGAATCGATCACGGCGTTGCGGATGACCACGTTGCGGGCATACTGGAAGGAATAGTTGCCCTGCTGGCGGTAGCGGTCGATGTCGATGTCAAAGGTCCGCATGAAGAGGTAGTCCGCCTTGTAGATCTCGACGTCGCGGAGCTTGATGCCGCGGCAGTCCCAGAAGGTCTCCTGCGCGTTCGGAATCTTTACCCGCTCGAGGTCCACGTCCTCGATCCGCCGGAACATCTTCGGCGCCTCGATGAGCGTATCCACCATCCGGCAGCCCTTCGAATACCACAGCGCCGAACGGGCTCCCTCCCGGAAAATGCTGTCCCGGACGGTGAAGTTCCGGCACTCCCAGAAAGGATACTTTCCCTTGAACTCGCAGCGGACGGCCTCAATGTCCGAGCCCTCCTTCAGCGAGGACTCGCCGGTGCCGATCACCACGTTCTCGATATACAGCCCGTGGCGGGCATACAGGGGACGCTCCCCCTCAAAATACTGGTCTTTAATAATTTCCATATCACCAAGTCCATCCCAGCCACTTTTGGCCGATAAAAAGGATAACGACCAGGATGCAGATGGCGACAAAAAGGATGTCGCCCACTTTGCTTGTCTTTTTCTTTTCTTCCATAGCTTACTTCACTTCAAAAACGACGGAGCTGTACCCGGGGAGGGTCACGTTGCTGCCGGAGACGGACACCTTGCCGTTGGAAACGATCATCTTCGACAGGTCATCGCCGTGGGCGGAACGGTCCACCGTAATCTCGCTGCCGGAGAAATTGTGGAGCACGAGGACATTCTCGCTGCCGTCAAGGGCATGGAGATACCAGCCCGCGACGCGGCCGTCATAGCCGCTCACCGTGATGTTGTCGGCCTCCGGCCAGCCGTTCGCGAGGGCGGGATGCGTGCTGCGGGCATAGCCGAAGCGGCGGTAGAGCGTCAGCAGCGACGTCTCGTCCGCGGCCTGGTGCTCAACCGAAATCGACGGCTGGAGCATCGTCCAGTCCACTTTCTGGCTCAAGGCCTTGGACGCGGCGGAAGACTGGGAAGAGGTCCACAGGATCGGCGTACGGACATACTCGTCGCCGCCGGACTTCGTGCCCCAGTAGCCGAGCTCCTCGCCCTGGTAGATGTACGGGCGGCCGGCGGAAGTCAGCAGCACGCAGGCCGCCAGACGCACCTTCGGCTTGTAGTTGCCCAGCTGGGAAGCCGTGCGGTCCTCGTCGTGGTTGGCGAGCTTCGGCGTCGCGATGGCGTCGGCGCGCACACCCTGGTGGTTGTTCCAGCGGTAGACCAGCGAGCCCGGGAAATTCTGCCCGTAACCGGCGCGGTGGATGGTCTCGTTGTTGAGGCATTCGCGCAGGTCCCAGAAGAACTGGAACTCGAACAGGGCGGGCAGACCCTCGTAGAACGGCGTGCAGTCGCCGTCGCCGGAGAGCACCTCGCCGACCATGAAGATATTCTCGTCCACGATGCCGCTGAGGCCGCTGCGCTTGTCCGCGTATTTCTTATAGAGCTTGTTGGACTCCTCGTAGAAGGCCTTCCAGAAGGCTTTGTTCTCGGGGCCGGTCTCGTTGGCGTAGATGTGCTTGACGGCGTCGAGACGGAAGCCGTCGACACCCATCGAGAGCCACTTGTCGACACCGACCATGATCGCCTGGAACGCGGCGGAACTCTTGCAGGAAGAAGCCGGACCGTAGTTGAAGTCCACGAACATGCCCGTGCCGAACTCCGTATAGTAATAGTAGAGCTCGCCGCCCGGCATGATGATGGACTGCACGGCATCCGGATTGTCGTCGGAATAGAGCGTATGCGGCTGTCCGAGGACCATCTGGTCGCCGGTCTTGTTGAAGCCCCACTTGCTCCGGCCCGTCCAGACATCCTGCTTTGTCGTACGGACGAGGCAGCCCCAGTCGGACTTGTAGTCAAGCACGAGCTTATACTTGTTCGTGCCGTTGTCGGCGAACTGGCTGTAGGTGCCGCCGCCCCAGTAGAGGTAGCGCTCGGCGTTGTTGTAGGTGCCGGTGGTCGTCACGGCCTCGTCGGTCTGAGTCACCGTCATCTTCGGGGCGGAGGCGTTCGTCCAGTCGAGCTCGACCTTGTAGCGCTTCTGGTCCTTGCCGCCGATGGTCACCGGGAACCACTTGTACTGGTTGTAGCCGTAGGACGGCGGGACCTGGGCGATCTTGCCGGCCTTGACGTCGGCTTCCGGATTCTTGGACAGGGAGTAGAAGCTCCAGTAGGGGCTCTTCGTGCCCTTCTCCTTGATGTCGAGGAACCACTTGTTCATGTCGCCGGAGTGGTTGATGACATAGTCCATGTAGATGCGGATATTGTGCTCGTGGGCCTTGGTGATCAGCTGCTGGAAATCCTCCTCCGAGCCGTATTTCTTGAAGACGGTCTCATAATCGGTCACGTCGTAGCCGTGGTAGCTCTGCGCCGGCTGGATCGGGGACAGCCAGAGGGCCGTCACGCCGAGCCGGTCGAAGTAATCCAGCTCGGAAATGATGCCCTGGAAGTCGCCGTAGCCGTCTCCGTCGCTGTCCTTGAAGCTGAAGACGTTGACCTGGTAGGTCAGGCCGGAAGCCTTCAGGGCCGGGTCCATGTCCGGATCGTAGTCGCCGCCCGTGCTGTAGTCGGGCTTGCCCTCGGACTCGTGCGTCCACGCCGAACCGGCCGTCAGGATATAGGCGATGCCGTTCTCGACGCAGAGATAGACGTCGTATTCGCCGCTCGAGGCGACGGTCATGTTGCCGGCACCGGCCGAAACCGAAAACTTCGAGCCGACAGGCATGACGTTGGCGCCGGTCTCGGAATAGTCGCCCGAGCCGTAATTGACGTCCCAGCTGCGGTTGCGGCGGAACTTGAACTGCTCGCCGGCGGCGATGGAAACCGCGCGGGCGACCTCCCAGTAGCCCTCGCTTTCCATCGGGAAATCATAGTCCCAGTTCGTTCCGCCGAGCGTGCCGATGAGGGTCCAGGCGCTGGAGCCGAACTCCATCTTGTCGGGCTCGATGCCCTTGCCGCTCACGCCGGGATTCGCCGGGTCCTCCACCTGCGTCACGGTCTTGCCGTCCCAGGTGAAGTAGAGCGTATTGAGCACGGTCAGGTCCGCCCAGAGCGGATCAGTCTCTTCGGGGGCGGGATACTGCTCCGTGCCGTTGTTGTTGAGAATCAGGTTGATGCCGCCGATGCCGCTGAAGCCGGAAGCCTCCCAGTAGGTCCATGTGTAGTCGCCGAAGACCTTCGTGCCGGCCGCATAGGTGCCGGGCCAGGAGCCGCTCGGCTGGAGGGCGCCGCCCGCGGCATAGGAATAGAGGTAGGGCTTCGTCCAGGCGGAGTTGTTGAGGATATAGATACGGACGTTCTCGCCGACCTCGCCCTGCGACACGGCGTCGCCATGGCGGAAGTCCGCGCCGGCCTCCTCGACATACAGGAGCATGAACGTCGGCTGGATGTAGAGGTCGTAGGTCCCGGCAGCGAGCTTGAAGTTGCCGCCGTTGTCCGCCAGCCTGTAGCGCTTGTCGATCTCGGGCTGGCCCTTGCCGGCGCCGAGATTCACCTCCCAGTCGCCGTCCTTGCGGAACTTGAACTCTCCGCCGCCGGAGCCGGAGGCGATCTCCTCCTCCGTGACCGTCACGTCGAAGGCGGCGACCCAGCCGTGGGAAGGCTCCTCGTACATCGTGAGGTCCTTGGTCCAGCCGAGGTCCATGATGCCGCCCGTCACGCCCCAGTCGCTCTCGATCGAGAAGTCCTCGCGGGGGATATACAGGGAGGAATTGTCGGGGCCGTCGTCGATCGGGTCATCGGGACCCGGTCCCGGGGGATCGATGGGGCGCTCCTCGCCCTTTCCGGCCTGCACGACCGCCATGTTGATGTAGGACGCACCCTCGCGGAAGGTGACCGTCGCAAAGCGCTTGGCCGCGCCGGGATTCGCCGATGCCGTCACGGAGACCTCCGCATCGCCGCTGCCGCCGGGCACGCTGAAGCCCAGCCAGTCGGCGTCGGCCGTAATGACCCAGGCCGTCGCATCAGTCTTGACGCTCACGGTCCTCGTCTCCCCGTCGCCGGCGAAGGCGATGCCGCTCGTCGACAGCTCGAAGGAAGGAAGGACGTTATCTTTCTCGGTTTTGTTGCACGCAATAAGGCAGAAAGCCGCCACTGCGGCCGCCGTCAGTATATAGGTTAGTCTTTTCATGGTCGAAAAGTGTTATTAACAAGCAATGATAACAAAAACTGCCCGGATTTCCAAGTATCCGGGCAGAAATGCTGACAAGGCGGCGTTCTCAGCGGACAAATTCCACGATGAGCGCCTCGCCGGCGGGAACCGGCGTCGCGTCCGAAACGCGCATCCTCTCCCCGGTCAGGACATTGCGTCCCTCGCCGAGGCCGGCCGAAATCTCGCTGAAACGCGTCCACGGCACCGTTACGTCCTTGTCCGAATTGTTCAGGAAGACAAAGACCACCTCCCTGTCATCATAACGGAAATAGCCGTAGGTATTCTGCTCGGGAAGGAAATGGAGCGTCTTTCCGCTATGGATCACGGACTTCCCCTTCCGCCACTGGAAAAGCGTCCGGCAGTAGTCGTAGAGCTCGGCCTTGAGCTTGTCCGCCTTTCGTCCCTCCTCCGTGAAGAGGTTGATTTTGTCGCCCGGCCATCCGCCCGGGAAATCCATCCTCAGGCGCCCGTCGTCGCGGCGGGGATTGCCGGTCATGAACATCATTTCGTCGCCGTAGAAAAGCTGCGGGATGCCGCGGAGGGTCGCCAGCATCGCGATGCCGAGCTTCAGTTTTTCCGGATGTCCCTCGAAAACATCGCCGATACGGGCGGCGTCGTGGTTCGACAGGAAAATCAGCATGTGGCTGAGGTCCCGGTAGACGAAATCATGGGCGAGCGCCTGGTAGACCGAGCCGATGTCGCCATTGCGGCGGTCCCTCCCCTCGCCCGGCTGGGACAGGGCATGGACCATCGCCGTCATCAGCGGGAAATCCATCACCGACGGCAGGTGGGAATTGAAGCCATCGCGATTGGGGTTGTCCTTCTGCCAGTAGGCGACCATGTCCGGGTAGAGGTTCCACACCTCGCCGACGATGTTGAAGCCCGGGTAGGCGCCTGTCACCGCCTTCGCCCACTGGGCCATCGCATGCTTTTCGTTGTAGGGCCAGGTGTCGACGCGGAAACCGTCGAGGCCGGCATATTCGATCCACCAGAGGGCCCACTGCTGGAAGTAGCGCAGCACAAACGGGTTGTCGAGGTTCATATCTGCCATCGTCGGGACGAACCACCCTTCCTCCATCAGCCGCGTGTCGGCCCTGGATGCGTTCGGGTCCATCGCCACCGACATCGCGTGGTTGGTGATCTCGAGCGTATCGCCCTTGTGGACCCAATCCCTGAACGGCAGGTCCTCCATCCACCAGTGGACGCTGCTGCAATGGTTCGTGACCACGTCCATGATCACCTTCAGGCCTTTCCGGTGCGCCCGGCGGACAAAGTCGCGGTAGAGGGCGTTCGTGCCGAAACGGGGGTCGATGCGGTAGTAGTCCGTGCAGGCGTAGCCGTGGTAGGAGCCACGGGGATCGTCGTCCTCCAGCAGCGGCGTCGACCAGATGGCCGTCGCGCCGAGGTCGGCGATATAGTCGAGATGGTCGATGATGCCCTGGATGTCACCGCCGTGGCGGCCGCCGTCCCGGCCCCGGTTGAGGCCGTCGCGCGTGTCGGGCGTGGAATCGTTGTCCGGGTCGCCGTTGGCGAAACGGTCGGGGACGATCAGGTAGATCAGGTCCTTTGTCGAGAAGCTCTCCCCGCGGAAACCTTCGCCCCGCGCGGCGATTTCATAGGCATAACTGAGCTTTTTCCGGCCGCTGCGAAACAGCAGCGTATACACGCCCGGAGCGGCGTCCGGAGCGACGCAGAGGTCCACGAAAAGGTAGTTCGGGCTCTCGGCCCTGGTCACGCCCGTGACCGTCACGCCCGCGCCCTCGACGCTGACCTCGTCATAGGCGCCGATGCCGGGGCCATGGACCATCAGCTGCAGCGGGGCGGGCATCCCGACCCACCAGGAAAGCGGTTCCACCCGCTGAATCGAAGCCTTCTGCCCCTTGGCCGGAGCGGCCGTCACCGTCAGTGCCATCACAGTAAGAATTAAGGTGTATAATGCATTGCGTTTCATACTTCAAATATACCCAATCCCATGATAATAAGCAAATCTATAATAATGATAACAAACTTTTGTTTTTGTTATCATTATGTTATATATTTGTAAAAATTGATAACATCATGGAAACTGTAAGTCGTATTCAAACCGCATTTCGGTTAAAGCCAGAGCTTCTACACCGATTAAAAAGGAGCGCTGATGAAAGACATATGTCACTGAACGCCTTTGTAGAGAATGAATTAGATAAGGTAACACGGGTGTCTTTCCCTTCGCTGGGTCCAGACTTTAGAATCAGTGATGAAATCCGCGCTCTTTCATATAATATCAAAGTAAAACCAGAATGCATATGCACGGATCCACAAGAACAAATTGAGAGAGATAAGGAAGCGAAATATGAATATCTAAAAGAAAAATTCGGCCTCTGATGAAAGTATACTTAGACACCAACATCTTAATGGATCTTCTGTTCTCGACACGTCCTCATCACGAAGATGCTGAGTTTATTTTTGAGATGGCAAAACAAAGGCTGATAGAAGCCTTTGTTTCCACACAGAGCATTATAGATACTGTTTTTTCAGGTCGGAAATACACTTCTGATGCCGCTTATGTCAGAGAATCGCTCCATAGTATTACTCGTTTTGTCAACATTGTAACAATCGGCTTGATTGAAACAGGCAAAGCGCTACTTTCAACAGGAAAGGATCTGGAAGACATGGCGCAAGCCATGACAGCAGATGGTCTCAACTGCAACATCATTATCAGCAACGATAAAAACTTTCCTCTATATCCGGAAGAGTATCCGATACTGGTTATGAGTTCTGCGGAGTTTGTCAATACTTGCAAAAGATTGGATAATACAGTTATTGAATAGCGAAAAAGGCCGGTCTTCCTTGCGGAGGACCGGTCTTTTTTGGTATCAGATTCCACGGACAGGCCGTGGAATGACGGTATAATCAAGCCGTGGAATAACGGGACTATAGTTCGGGGTCGTCGCCGGTTTTGATGATCTTATACACGGCGGCGTCGGGATTGACAAGAAGGTCGTAAGTACCATCCTCCGGGACAGCAAGGTTCTTGCCACCCGCTCCGGCTTCCTGTTCCTCGCCGAGAGTCACTACGTACGGTTCATCAGTGATGGAGGAAGCAGCGCCGAAATTGGTAGCCCAGTCATGGTCCTTACGGAACTTGAACTGGTCCGTAGTGGCAAGTTCGATGCCGCGGCAGACATACCAGGTTCCGTCTGTAACCATCGGTTCGTCCTGACCCCAACTGTTGCCCGTGGAGGCAATGGAACCAATGACGCTCCAGACTTCTGTATCCTCGAAACCGGCATAGAAATCAGCAGCAACGGCTTCCTGAGCTTCGATGATTTTATACACACCGGCATCCGGGTTAAGGAGCAGGTCGTATTTACCGTCAGCAGGAACGGCGAGGTTCTTGCCGCCGGCACCAGCTTCCAGTTCTTCGCCCAGGGTCACGACATACGGTTCCTCAGTGATAGAAGAAGCAGCGCCGAAATTGGTAGCCCAGTCATGGTCCTTGCGGAACTTGAACTGGTCCGTAGTGGCAAGCTCAATGCCGCGGCAGACATACCATGTACCATCCGTGAGCATCGGCTCATCCTGACCCCAACTGTTACCCGTGGAGGCGATGGAACCGATGACACCCCATTCAGCGGAAAGCTCCCAGTCTGCATACGGGTCGGCCGGACCGGCGTTGCTGCCGGTAACGATGATCTTCGCGACACCGGCATCCGGGTTGAGGAAGAGGTCATAGGTACCATCTTCGAGGACCTTGATGTTCGGACCGTCCTGAGTGACGCTGAACTCTTCGTCCAGCATGGCGAAATCGCCACCGAAGTTGACGGTCCATGCCGCATCCTTGCGGAACTTGAACTCGTCGGCAGTGGTCAGCGCGAGACCCTTGCAGACAAACCAGGTACCGTCGGTATACATCGGCTCATCCGCGTTCCAGCTGTTGCCCGTGGAGGCGATGGAACCGATGACACCCCATTCCGTGGAGAGTTCCCAGCCTGCGTACGGATCGTTGCCGGGCTTGTCCTCCTTGAGGGTCCAGGTGAAATCGTAGGAGTCTTCGGAATCGACATAGCCGTTGGTCACGCCCTTGGACGGATCCTGGATGGAGGCGCGGACGACGACGGTGACCTTGACCTGCTCGCCGATGGCGAAGCCACGGAGCTGCAGGGCGGCGGTCATGTTCTTGCCGGAGAGCTTGAGGGAAGTACCGCTGTCCTTGGCGTTGGACAGGGTCACGTCGCACTTCTCGTCATTGACGGCGATCATACCGAGCGTATGGTAGGTCGGCATATCCTTGTTGAAGTCCATCGAGAAGACGGCGGGCGTATAGTTGACGACGACGTCCGTGCCGACATTGACGGTCCCGAGTACGGGAGCCGTGACGTCGGAGGGATCGAACGTTGCCTTTTCATCCTTGTTGCAGGAGGCTGCCAGCACTACCAGCAGGCCTGCAGATATGATGGAAAGAATTTTCTTCATAGCTTGGTTCTATTAATAACCTTCGTTCTGTTCGAGGTTCGGGTTGACCATCATGTCGGAATTCGGAATCGGGAAGAGATTCTTGTAGTCCTCGACGGCCTGGCCATCGTGGACACCGCCCTTCCACTGCCAGATGTAGGCATTGGTGGTGAACTGGCCGAAACGGATCAGGTCCTGACGGCGCCACAGCTCGAGATAGAGCTCGCGGGCACGCTCGTCGAGGATTTCCTGAAGCGTCGGAGCGGCGATCGGGGCAAGCCCGGCACGGGCACGCACCTGGTTGAAGCCGGCATAGCCGTCAACCGCGGCACCATGGGCCTCGCACTCGGCGGCCATCAGCAGGACGTCCGCATAGCGGAACACCGGGAAGTCGATGTCCACAAAACCGGCAGCCTTACCGGCGGTGCCGTCCGCATTCATGTTGCGGTATTTCTGGAAGCCGTAGCCGTTGGTGAACTCACCGAAATCGGTGACGTCCTCGGTCTGGCCGTCCAGCCAGAAGAGGTTGCGCTTGTCGGCGGCCGTGAACTTGTGGTAGAATTCCGGCGTCGTGCGGCAGCCGGCCCAACCGGAAGAAATACCGAGAGCGGAAGGATCCATCGTACCACCCGTAAAGGCAAAGACGAGGTAGTTGGTCACACCGTAGCTCTGGGTGTCGGTACCGTCCTGCTCGATGGCGAAGATGATTTCGTCGGTGCACTGGTCGTTGTCGGCCAGGAAGAGGTCCTGGTAGGCGTTGTAGGTGGTGCCGCGGGCAGTCGTATGGAGAGAGAAACCGTCATCCATGAGGTCCTTGAGGACATCGGCGCACTTGGCCCACTGGGCGGTGCCCGTGTAGACCTCGGCGTTGAGATAGAGCTTGGCGAGGATCATCTTGGCGGCACTCTTGCCAATGTGGCCGTACTCGGGGTTCACCGGGAGAGCGGAGTTGTCGATGAGGTCGCGGAGCTCGGTCTCGAGCCACTTATAGAGTTCGGCGCGGGTGATGCGCTTGGGGGTCTGACCGACGACGGAAGTCTCATCGGCGAAAGGACCGTTACCGAAGTTGTCGATGGCGTGGTAGTAGCTCAGGGCGCGGAGGGCGCGGGCTTCGGCGATCCACTCATCCTTCTTGGGAAGGTTGACGGAAGTGGCGTTGGCCTCACGGATAAACTCGTTGCAGTGGGCGATCTGGAAGTACATACGGGAGTAGATGGAGTAAATCAGACCCGTGGAAGCATCCCACTGCATCTTGCAGACGGCGGGGACACCTTCGTCGTTCCAACCGCAGACATACACGTCGGTGGAGAGCTCGCAGAGGTGGAAAAGACCACGGATGTACTGGCTCATACCGCCGTCGAGACCGGAGATGGAAGGCTCTCCGCCCGGTCCGTAGTAACCGGAAGTACCATAACCCGTATAGATACCGGCAAGAAGGGCCTCAAAAGCCTCGGGAGAGGTCAGGGCCTTGTCGGCGGTGTTGAGGTTCGGATCGATCGGAGTCACGTCGAGATCCTTGACGCAGGAGCTCAGCGCAGCGGCGATGGCGAGGGAAGAAAGGATATATTTGATGGTTTTCATAGTCGTATCCTCCTAATTAAAAGTTGAGTTTCGCACCGATGACGAAGGTACGAGGGCGAGGATAGACCGTGCCGTCGATACCGCCGAAGACCTCAGGGTCGATGCCCTTGT
Source organism: uncultured Bacteroidia bacterium (assembly GCA_902768665.1). Classification (GTDB taxonomy): domain Bacteria; phylum Bacteroidota; class Bacteroidia; order Bacteroidales; family UBA932; genus Cryptobacteroides. The sequence continues at coordinate 92,466 of CACXMA010000014.1, forward strand.
AGCCGGTGATCGTGCAGATGTTCTGGACCGTACCGAAGACGTTCAGGGAAGCCTCGTGGCCGCCGAAGGCCTGGAAGAGTTCCGGGAAGGTGTAGCCGACGGTGAGGTTGTCCAGCTTGAGGAAGGAACCGTTCTCGACATAGTAGTCGGAAATGTACGCAGCGTCATCGAAGTTGGAATCGAGGGCGGAGGACAGGCGGTTGGAGATGAAGTTGTTGACCCACAGGTCTTTGAACATTTCGCTGTTGGAAGCGACGTTGTTGTAGACCCAGTTGCCGAGGGAGGCGTGGGCGGACAGGGCGGCCGTCCAGTTCTTGTAGGTGAAGTTGGTGTTGAAACCAAGGGTCACGTCAGCCCAGGGCTTGTGGTAGAAGTAACGGTCGGAGTCGGTAATGGCACCGTCGTTGTTGCGGTCAACATACTGACCGAAGATCGGCTTGCCGTCCTTGTCGTAGACCTGCTGGTATACGTAGAAGGAGCTCATCGGATGACCGACGTCGTGGTACTGGACCCAGTTGTCGGTACCGCCGGAGATACCGCCCATGCGGACACCGGCCTTGTTCTCGGAGGAGGCGTTCAGCTTGGTGATCTCATTGCGGTTCCACGCCATGTTGAGACCGGCCGTCCAGCTCATGTCACGCTTCTCGATGAGGATGCCGTTGAGTTCGAGCTCGACACCGGTGTTGGTCATGGAAGCGATGTTCGTGTTGAGGTAGTTGGTCAGGTTCGACAGGGCAGCCACCTGGACATAGGAAAGGAGGTCCTTGGTGTCGCGCTTGTAGAAGTCGAGATTACCCGTCAGGCGATCGTTCCAGAAGCCGAAGTCGATACCGACGTTGTAAGTCGTGGTGGTCTCCCACTTGAGGTCGGCGTTGTAGCCCTTGGCCGTGATCGGGATGATCTGCGCACCATTGAACTGGTAGTAGGAACCAAGCTGGTTGGTGTAGAAGGTCGCGAAGGTGTCATAGTAGCCACCGACGGACTGCTGACCGGTCATACCCCAGGAAGCGCGGAGCTTGAGGGTGGAGAGGAGGTCGAGGCCCTGCATGAAGCTTTCCTTCTTGATGTTCCAGCCGAGAGCCACGGACGGGAAGAGACCCCATTTGTGGTTCTGGAAGCGGGAAGTACCGTCGCGGCGGACCGTGGCGGTCACCATGTAACGGTCGGCGAAGGTGTAGTTGGCGCGGCCGAAGAAGGAAATAAGGAAATACTCACCCTCTCCTTCGGAGTCACCGATAACATGGGTCGGATCGCTGAGCCAATAGGTATAGGAATCGCTGTCGTTGTAGAAATGCTGCCAGCTGTAACCGCCCATCACGTCCACGAAGTGCTTGCCGATGGTTTTGTTGTAGTCGGCGTAGAACTCGAGGGTGGTGTCCTGACGGCCATAATTATAGTCCGTATGGGAACCGCTCGCGTGATTGATTTTATCGTTCACGGGATCCTTATACTGATGCTGGGTATTGTGGAAGGACTGCTCGGACTCCTGAACCACTTCCGTTTCGCCGGAGCTCTTGGCCCAGTCGATACCGAGGTTGAGGTTGAGGCGGAGATCCTCGAAACCGTGGATCTTGTAGTCGAACTGCGCGTTGCCGATGAAACGGTTGGCGGTGGCCCAGTCTTCCTTCTCGTTCAGGGTCGCGACCGGGTTGGAGGTAGCCATGGTGTTCGGATTGCCATCCGTACCACGCCAGATGCGGTAGCCGTGGAGGCCGCCTTCTTCGTCGGTGGCGTAGATCGGCTGGGTCGGGTCATAGCGGAGCGCCTCGCCAATGGCGCCCTGATTGGCGTACCAGTTCTTGGCGAAGGTGTACTTGCCGTTGAGGTTGACGCTGAGGTGCTTCTCGAAGAAGGTCGGGGAGAGGGCGAGAGCAGCCGTGGCACGGTTCATCTGGGAGCCCTTGAGGGTACCCTTCTGCATCGTGTAACCGCCGGAAACGCGGTACGGCAGGGTCACGGCCTTGCCGAATGCGAGGTTGCCGTTGACGGAAATGTTGGCGTCCACGGTCGGGGCGGTGCGGTAGATCTGCTTCTGCCAGTCGGTGTTCTCGGTGCCGAGGGCGTCGAGAGCGGCGGCGGCCATCTTGCCGTCAGCCACGCGCTGGGTGATGAGCTCGCGCATCTGGTCGCCGGTCAGGACATCCTGATACTTGGCGATGGTGTTGACGGAAGTCGTCAGGTCCACGGTGATGTGCGGAATCGTGGAGGCATGGCCCTTGGCGCCCTTCTTCGTCGTGATGATGATAACGCCGTTGGAAGCACGGGAACCGTAGATGGCGGTTGCCGATGCGTCCTTGAGGACGGTGAAGGACTCGATGTCTTCCGGGTTGATGGAGGACAGCGGGTCGCTCATGCCGGAGATGCCGTCATTGGAAACGGGCAGACCGTCGATGATGTAGAGCGGGTCGTTGGAGGCGTTGAGGGACGCGCCGCCACGGATACGGACCGTAGCGCCGGCGCCCGGCATACCGGAACCGGAAGTGACGACGACACCCGCGCTCTTACCGCGGAGGAGGTCGGCGGGAGTCGTGATGACACCCTTGTTGATTTCGTCGGCCTTGACGGTCGCGACGGAACCGGTAAGGTCACTCTTCTTGACGGTACCGTAGCCGATGACGACGACTTCGTCGAGGAAGTTGGCGTCATCCACGAGGGTGACGGTCGCAGGGACCTGACTGGCCGGGAAAGTCTGCGTGGCAAAGCCCATGCAGCTGATTTCCACGATGGCGTCAGGACCGGAAACCATCAGGACGTAGTCGCCGTCCAGACCCGTCGAGACACCGTTGGACGTTCCCTGTTCGAGAACGACGGCGCCCATGACCGGGCCGAGCTCGTCGACTACAACGCCCTTGACCTGATATCCGCCCTGGGCGAATACGGTCTGACCGAAGATGCTGCAAAGCACGACGGCCATTGCGGTGATAATCCTTTTCATTTGGAGGTTGTAGTTAGTTTAATAGAATTAATTGGTAGATTTTTTCGTTTTGATCAGCGGCACGCAAGCGGCGGCGATGACGAGGAAGATACCGGCCATCAGCATCATCCGGGGCTGCGTTCCCACCCCCGTCAGGACCCACTTGCCCGTGGCGGCGGCGACAATCTGCGGCAGGCAGATCGTGCAGTTGAACAGACCCAGGTAGGTGCCCATATGCGGGTTGCCCTCCAGCGCGTTGGTCAGCAGGGTGAACGGATAGGCCAGCATGGCAGCCCAGGCGCAGCCGATCAGCGTGTAGGACACGCAGATGATGTAGCGGGCCTCGATGCCGAAAGGCATTCCCTTGATAAAGAGCAGGGAGACAAAGCCGGCGGCACCGATCAGCAGACTGACGATGTAGCCGAGCTTGACGGTCCTGAATTTCGGGAGGACGAGGGCCCAGAGCACGGCGCCCACGGCCTGGAAGGCAAACACGACACCCACCCAGTTGCCGGCGGCTTGATAATCAGCCGAGGCGGCGTCGGTCGTATTCCAGCAGTTCTGGGCGATGGAGCCCGGGCTGTAATTCCACATATAGAGGAAGGCCGCCCAGCAGAAGAACTGCACGAGACCGACCTGCCAGAAGGTCTTCGGCGCCTTGGTGAGGAGCTTGACAAGACCCTCGGACTCCTTCTTCTCTTCCTGCGCCTTGAGGTCGATGCCGTGGAACTCGGCATACTCCTTCGGCGGCATTTCCTTGACCTTCACGAAGGTATAGACCACGCAAAGAATCAGGATCAGGGCGCCGGCATAGAAGGAATAGATCACCGAATCCGGGATCACGCCCTCCGGGGCCTCGTTCGCCACGCCGATGGAGGTCAGGAAATAAGGGGCCAGGCAGCCGACCAGCTGGCCGGCGTTGCACAGGAAGCTCTGGATGGAATAGGCCTGGGTCTTCTGCTCCTCCGTCACCATGTCACCGACCATCATCTTGAAGGGCTGCATGGCCACATTGATGGAGGTGTCGAGGAAGATGAGGGCAAAGAGGCCGAACCACATGGCCGAATTGAGCCCGAGCAGGACATAGGAGGTCGACAGGCCGAGACTGCCGGCGTTCGGCAGCAGGATCATCACCAGGACGGCGATGATGGCGCCAATCAGAAGATAAGGCTTGCGGCGGCCCATCCGGTTCCAGGTCTTGTCGGAATACTTGCCGATCAGCGGCTGGACGATCATACCCATGAGCGGGGGCAGAATCCAGAAAAAGCTCAGCTGGTGCGGGTCGGCGCCCAGCGTGGCGAAAATACGGCTGATGTTGGCGCTCTGCAGGGCATAGGCAATCTGCACTCCGAAGAATCCGAAGGACAGGTTGAACATGTCCCAGAAGGACAGTTTGCGATTGGCCATAGTGTACTATTTGCGGTTTTATCAAGCAAATATAATAAGGAATAAGCGTTGTTGTAACGCTTTCCCGAAAAATTCGTGTATTTCAGCGGACAAAATGTATAAATCTACCGACGAACGGAAAATTTGCTTTTTTGTAACAAAACAAGTAATTTCGCAGTGTTTCGATTTGCCATGAAAAGACTTCGGCTCTCATATGTCATCCACCTGTTCGCGCTGCTGCACGGCGTTGTCTGCGCCCTGTGCGCCCTGGTCGGCGTGCCGGACACCGTCCTGCTGACCCTGATGACCATGGTGATGACTGTCATCATCTGCACCAGCCGCGAGCTCCGCGTCGAAGCGACGGCCTTCGCCATCATCTTCGTCAACATCGGCGGCTTCCTGCTCGGCACCTCCCTGGCGCGGCTGTTCGACCTGTTCATGGAAGCGGATTGGGTCCCCAACACGATTGCGACCATCCTCACCACGGAACTCATCGGCTGGCTCCTCTACTGGTGCACCGGCCGCCTCCCCCGCGCGTGGTACATCCGCCTTTCCCGCGGGCGCGTCGGTATCCTGATCTTCGCCATCATCGGCGTCTTTCTGGTCCGCATGGCCGCGAGCCTCAAATCGGAGGGATTCACCGTCTCGGGTCTCGACCTGGCCCCTGCAGCCGTCGTGGACGTCGTCGCCGTGCTCTTCGCGGCCTTTTTCGCCGTGGTCCTCTACGGCGTGGCCATGCACGAGCGCGAGCTCGGCCACCGCGCCGACCTCCGTTACGCCACGCTGAAGAACCTCGTCAATCCGCACTTCCTGTTCAACTCCCTCAACATCCTCGACGGGCTGATCGAGCCGGAAAACAAAGCGGCGAAGGACTATCTCCGCCGCCTGTCCCAGCTCTACCGCTACATGACGGTCCACGAGAAGGAAAGCCTCGTATACCTCGAGGACGAGCGGAACTTCGCCCGGGACTACATCCAGCTGCTGTCGGTCCGCTTCCCCGATTCCATCCGGGTCCACACCACCGTCCGCGACGAGGATCTCCGCACCCGCATCGTCCCCTGCTCGCTGCAGATCCTTCTCGAGAACGCCACCAAGCACAACGCCTTCTCGAAGGAGCAGCCGCTCGACATCGAGCTCACCAGCGAAAAAGGCTGGCTCACCGTCCGCAACAACACCCGTCCCCGCACTTCCCCGTCACCCTCGACCGGTGTCGGCCTCCACTATATCCAGACCCGTTACCAGGACCTTTCCGAACGCGACATTGAAGTGATCCGCGACAAGGAGCACTTCACCGTCCGCGTCCCCCTTATAGATTAACCCAAAGCGCAGATTCTCATGGACATCAAGGCACTCATCATCGAAGACGAACCCATCGCACGCCAGAACCTGAAAGGAATGCTGGGCAGCCTCTTCCCCGAAATCAACGTAATCGGAGAGACCGGTTCCGTTAAGGAGTCCGTCGAATTCCTGCAGGCCCATACCGGAGATGATCCGCTCGCTCCGGACCTCATTTTCATGGACGTCGAACTCTCCGACGGCAGCAGCTTTGACATCTTCCGGCAGGTAGCCGTCAACGCCCAGGTCATCATGACCACGGCCTACAGCGAATACGCCGTCAAGGCCTTCGAAGCCCAGGCGCTCGACTATCTGCTCAAGCCCCTCGACCCGGAGAGCATGCAAAGGGCCGTCAACCGCGCCAAGGACCGCCTCGCCCAGGGCGAGCCCGCCCCCGTCGTAACGCCCCGGGAGCGGCTTCTGATCCGTCTCAACGACCAGATTGTTCCCGTGGAAGTCAAGGACATCGCCTATTTCTACTCCGAGGCCAAGAACTCCTACCTCGTCACCTTCGAGGGCAAGAGTTTCGTGCTGGACGACTCCCTCGACGCCATCGAGGGCCGCATCGACCCGAGCCTCTTCTTCCGCATCTCCCGCTCCTGCATCATCAACGGACAGGCCATCGAGAGCATGGGCAAGCTCATCGGCGGCCGCTTCCGCATCGTCCTCAAGAAAGGCATCGAGGCGAGCACCGACCTGACGGTCTCCCGCGCCCGCGCCGACGCCTTCATCGGCTGGATGGAGCGATAAAATCCCTGCGGAAAGAACACTCTTTCCGCTTTTTCATTATATTTGCCGGAAACTGTAACCAAAACAAACACAATATGAAAATCCGCATTTCCATCCAGTACAATACCTCCTGGGGCGAGCAGGTCGTCCTCGCCGCCGGCAGGAAGGTCTATCCGATGGAGTTCACCTTTGGCGGCCTGTGGCAGGCCGTCCTACCCGGATCGGCCCTCAAGGACGGTCAGCAGTATGGATTCCGCGTCGTCCGCGGCGACGAGACCGTCCGCTCGGAATGGCGCAAACACCGCTTCACCGCCCCGGCGACCGCCCCGAAGGACACGCTGATCCTCCGCGAGCGCTGGATCGACCGCCCGGCGAACTCCGCTTTCTGGAGCAGCGCCTTCACGGACGTCATCTTCCGCCGGGAAGATTCCACGGACAAGCCGTGGAATGACGGTTCGGACAAGCCGTGCATTGACGGTTCGGACAAGCCGTGCATTGACGATGGTCGTCATGCCCAGCGCATGCAGGGCATCTCCGGAAACCTGACGCTCCGGGTGCCGGCGGCGGAGGTCCGTCCCGGCGAGGCGGTCGGCATTGTCGGCAGCGGCAAGGATCTCGGCGAGTGGAAGAAAGTCCGCCTGCTCTCCGACGCGGAGTTCCCGTGGTGGAGCATCCGTCTCGACGTCAAGGAACCTTTCTCCTATAAATTCGTCATCGCAGACCGCCGCAGCGGCGAAATCCGCCTCTGGGAAAACGGCACGAACCACTACTTCGCCGAAGTTCCCGGCGCGGGCGTCCATGTCGTCGACGCGGCCCAGGTGCCCGTCTTCCCGACCCTCCCCTGGCGCGGCGCGGGCGTGGCCGTTCCGGTCTTCTCCCTCCGCACGGAAGACGGCTTCGGCGTCGGTGAGTTCAACGACATCAAAAAGCTCGTCGACTGGGCCGAAAAGACCGGCCAGAACGTCATCCAGCTGCTGCCGGTCAACGACACCACGATGACCCACAAGTGGCAGGACTCCTACCCCTACAACGCCGTTTCCTCCTTCGCGCTGCATCCGCAGTTCCTCAACCTCCAGGCCATCGGCATCAAGGCCGACGCCAAGTTCAAGGCCCGCCGCGCAGAGCTCAACGCCCTGCCGAAGATCGACTACGAGGCCGTCAATGACGAGAAGCTCGCCTATGCCCGTAAGGCCTTCGAGAAGACGGGCGCCGCCGAGCTCGAGAGCCCGGCCTACAAAGCCTTCGTCGAGGAGGACAAGATATGGCTTCTCCCCTACGCCGCCTTCTGCGTCCTTCGCGACCAAAACGGCACCGCAGACTTCTCCAAATGGGGTTCCATGGCAAAATACAGCCCGAAGAAGCTCCACGATTTTGTCGAGGCGAACCGCCGCGAAGTGGACTTCTACTGCTGGCTGCAGTACCAGCTCGACATCCAGCTCAAGGATGCCGTCGCCTATGCCCACAAGCACAACGTCGCCCTCAAGGGTGACCTTCCGATCGGCGTGAGCCGCACCAGCGCCGACGCCTGGACGTTCCCGGAGCTCTTCCACATGGACTCCCAGGCCGGTGCACCGCCGGATGCCTTCTCCGTCAACGGCCAGAACTGGGGCTTCCCGACCTACAACTGGGAGAAGATGGCCGAGACCGGCTTTGCCTGGTGGAAGGCCCGCCTCCGCAAGATGAACGCCTACTTCGACGCTTTCCGGATCGACCACATCCTCGGCTTCTTCCGCATCTGGGAGATTCCGCTCGATGCCGTCCACGGCCTGCTCGGGCACTTCAACCCGGCCCTGCCGTACTCGGCGGACGAGCTCCGCGGCCGCGGCTTCGACGTCAGCGGCGGCGCCTTCGTCACCCCGCTGATCAGCGACTGGGTGCTGGAGGAAATCTTCGGCGACCTCGCGGGCGAGGTGCGGACCAAATATATCCGCGACGGGAAGCTCATCCCCGCGGTGGACACCCAGCGCAAGGTCGTGGAGAAATTCACCGGCGACGACGAGAAGTCCCGCCGCCTCAGAGACGGCCTGATGGGCCTGCTGGAGGATGTCCTCTTTATCGAGGATCCGCGTCACAAGGGCTACTACCACCCGCGCATCTCCGGCCAGTTCACGCTCAGTTTCCGCTGCCTCGACGGCTGGCTCAAGGACAGCTTCAACGCCCTCTACAACGAGTTCTTCTACCGCCGCCACAACGACTTCTGGAAGGATTCCGCCTACCGCAAGCTGCCTTCCCTGCTGCGCTCCACGGGCATGCTCGCCTGCGGTGAGGACCTCGGCATGATCCCGGACTGCGTGCCGGACACCATGGCCGACCTCAACATCCTCTCGCTCGAAATCCAGCGCATGCCGAAAGCCGTCACCGAGACCTTCGGGAACCCGGCCTCCTACCCTTACTGGTGCGTCTGCGCGACGGGCACGCACGACACGTCCCCGCTCCGCGCCTGGTGGGAGGAAGACCGCGAGGCGACGCAGCTCTTCTACAACACGATGCTCCACGAGGGCGGCGAGGCGCCGTACTTCTGCGAGCCGTGGGTGGCCGAGCGCATCGTCCGCGACCACATGAACTGCCCCGCCATGCTGACCATCCTGCCGCTGCAGGACTACCTCGCCACCGACGGCGAAGTCCGCTTCGGCGGCGACCCGGCCGAGGAGCGCATCAATGTCCCGGCGATCCCGCGCTACTACTGGCGCTACCGCCTCCACTGCACGATCGAGTCGCTGCTCGCCAACGAGAATCTCTGCGGAAACATCCGCGCGATGATTCTCGGCGGCGGCCGCGGACGTTAAAAAAAGGGAAAGCCGCTTACCGGCTGCCGATATAGATCAGGACCATCGCCACGAGCATCACCGCCATGGCGATGGTTTTTTTGCCGACATTCTTCTCGTGGAAGAAGGCGGCGCCCGCGGCGAAGCTCACGATGACGCTGCTGCGGCGGATCATGGAAATCAGCGACAGCGGCGCCCCCTCGGTCGAGACCGCGAAGAAATAGAGCGCGTCGGCGCAGCTGATCAGCACGGCGATCAGAACGAGCGTCCAGTCCCAGCGGAAGGGCTTTCCGGCCCCGGGGTTGAAGACCCGGCGGAGCAGGATCCACAGCAGCAGAAGGAGGGTGATGTAGAGGTTGGTCCAGCTCTGGACGAACAGGGGCGTCAGGTGCAGTCCCTGCAGGATGTGCTTGTCGTAGAGGGCGCTGGCGACACCGGCGAGGATGGACAGCAGCAGCAGGAAGACACCGCGGCTGCGGGTAAAATGGACCCCGTCGCTGCGGCCGGTGACGCTCAGCAGGAAAATCGCCACCAGCGTGAGCACCGAGCCGCCCCACTGCCAGGCGTTGAGCTGCTCGCCGAACAGAAGGATGGAGAAAATCAGCACCAGCACGGGCCGGGAGGCCTTCATCGTGCTGACGAGGGTGATGGGCAGGAGTCCGAGGGCCAGCATGCCGCTCACCCAGGAAGAGGTCACCAGCACGGCCTTGAACACCAGCCGCAGATGCCCTTCCGGCGTCCCCGGCTCCATCACGAGCCACGGGCTGAGGAAGAGCGTCGACAGCGCCGTCGCGCACAGGAGCACGGTCAGCGCGTCATTCCGGGCGAGGGAATGCTTCTTCGCGACATCATAGAGGCCGAGCAGGACGGCCGAGCCGATGATCAGGAAAATCCACATCGCCGCTACGGAATGGTTAGATCTTGATGAAGGAACGGGTCGTGGTCTCGCCCTCACAGGTTACCTTGAGGACATAGCGGCCGGGGGCCAGGAATCCCAGCGGCAGGGCCATCGGCGTGAAGCAGGAAGCCTTGGCCTCCTCCCGTTTGTACACCCTGGCGCCCGTGGCGGAGAACACCTCGACGAGGGTCTTGACCTCCTGGCGGTCGATGCGGACATTGAGCACGTCCGAAACAGGGTTCGGGTAGGAATAGATTTCCTGCCGGTCCGGATCATCGACGAAGATGTAGATCGGCTCCGTCGCCTCGAGCCCGAGTGCGTCGTGCACCTTCACCGTGAGCTGGCAGAAGCCGGGCTTGAGCATCACGACATGGAGCTTGCCCGTCGCGTTATGGACCTCAACGATCCCGCTGCCGTCGATGGTATATTCGAACTCCGTCAGGCTTTCGCCGTCCGGGTCGGTAAAGAGGATGTCCAGGAGGAAATCCGCGCTCTTCTGGGGGCCTTCCCCATAATAGTAGATGGCCTCGCGGATAGGCTTCGGAGCGTTGTTCTCCAGGATGGTGTAAGTCACTGTGACAGAGGTGCTGAGATCCGTTTCATCCGTTGCCGTGACGCAGGCCTCATAGGTCCCTGCGGGGGCGTTACGGCCGACGATTCTCATCACCCAGGTACCGTCCTTGTCCTGCGTGACCGTGCAGGCGTCGGATCCGGTATCGGCGGACACGGAGAAGGCGTCGCCGTTCGGGTCCGAGACGCGGAACGGGAGTTCCAGGCTCTCGTGGGCATGGAGGGTATAGGACTTCTCGGCGAGCGTGATCACCGGCGGTTCCTTCTCTTCCGAAGTACTTTCGCCCTTGGTGTATCCGTGGTCGAGGGCCCACTTGAACGATGCGAGGGCGTCGAGTTTCTTACCGACCGGGGAACTGCCGCCGACCGTATCGCCAAGGCCGCCGAAAAGGATATTCTTCGCATCCTCGTTGGTGAAACCCTGCTGGCCGAAGTAGGAGATGATCAGCGCCGCGACGCCGCTGGCATGGGGGCAGGCCATGGAGGTGCCGGCCCATCCGGTGCCGCCGTAATAATTCGTCGTGATGACATTGCCGGCGCCGTCGTTGACCTTGTCGGGGAGGGTGCTCCAGATGGAATTGCCGCTGCTGGTGCCGGAACCGCCCGGGGCCGCAATCTCGATCCAGCTGCCGTAGTTGGAATAACTGGCCTTGGCGCCGGTCTGCTGCGTGGCGCCCACGGCGATGACCGGGGTATAGCTGCAGATGACATCGTAGTCGATGTTCTCGTTGCCGGCGGCGAAAAGGACGAGTCCGCCCTTCATCGGGGAGTCGGGGGCCTGGTTGCCGCCGCTGTCGCAGCCTGCGTTCTTGATGAAATAGTCGATGGCGGCCTTCATGGCGCTGGAAGCTGTCTCTTTCTTGTAGGAGGCGAGCTCGGAGGCGCTGACCTTGCCGTCGTCGTTCATGTCCGCATAGTAGCCCCAGCTGTTCTGGGAGATGAGGGCGCCGTGGTCCGCACCCCACTTGATGGCGTTGCAGGTCTGGGCGTCGGAGGCGGATTTCGAGCCGGAGAAGATGGCGCAGGACTGCAGGAGCACGCCCTGGATGTCCTTGGCCTTGTCGCCGCCGGCGATGCCGCAGAGGCCGATGCCGTTGTTGTTGACGGCGGCGATGGTGCCCGCCACGTGGGTGCCGTGGCCGACATCGCCCGGGTCGGAATACGTGCCGGGACGGATCGTCAGGTCATAGTTGCCGCGGGCGAAGTTGTAGCCCGTGCGGCCGTTGCTGTCGGTCCAGAGATTGTCGATGAGGTCGGGGTGGGACGGGTCCACGGGCTCGTCGACAACCGAGACGACCACCTTGTTGCTGCCGGTCGTGTAGTCCTTCCAGACCTGCTCGACATTGATGTGGGCGCTCGCGTTGCTGCCGTTGTAGTGCCACTGCTGCGCGAGTTTCGGATCATTGAAAACGGCGCGGCGGACAACCGGACGGACCGGGTCGGCTGAGACGATGCCGGGAAGGTCTGAGAGCTCTGTAACCGCCTTTGTCACAGGCGTTTCCTCACTAAAGGTGACGGTATAGAAGCGGTGCATGCCGGCGGCGCGGGAACGGGCCTCGAACTCGCCCGCATCGGGGAATACGCGCTCGAGGGAAGCGATGCCGAGATCCGCCAGGACGGCGTTCAGCGCCGGGGATTTGGTCTCCACGAGGCCTGCCTCGAGATCGCTCTCGATCAGGGCGATCATCTCGTCGTCGAACTCGACGACCGCCTGTCCGGCAAAGCAGCCGTCCACGATCTTCGGCTGGGGAGCCGTTTCCTCTTCGACGGGCAGCGCCGTTGTTTCCGGCTCACTTTCCTTGACCGAGCAGGAGGCCAGAACGGCCAGCGCGACGGTCATATAGATGAATTGCTTTCTCATATTCCTAAATATAAGGGTTGCAAAGTTAGCATAAATTAGCGATTCCTCAAAATGAGGGCCTGGATTTGTAAATCCGGAATATTATTCCAATCTTTGTGTTTCAAACTGTAACGAAATGAACCTGAAACTTACTTCCGCCGTCGCCGCAGCGCTGCTTTGCGTAAGCGCCGCCGCACAAGATGACAATGCCACCGCCCTCCCCTGGTCCCGCATCGACCACAACCCCGTCACCCTCGGCACCGCCACAGCCGGTTTCGCCGACCTCGACGCAGCCGCCTGGGCCTCGTTCCGCAACCCTGCCGTTCTCGGTCTTGCGCCCGTAACCCTTTCTGCCGCAGCTTCCTGGGCGAGCTGGATGCCCTCGGGCGATGAAGGCGCAATGAACCACTTCAACGCCGCCGCGGCCTACCGTTTCGGCAAGATGGGCGTCGCCATCGGCGCGAGCTACATGCCCGGGAAGGAATATGAAGTCTTCGACCTGACGGGCGCCGGCGACGGCAAGTTCACCCCGTCCGACATGCAGCTGAACGCCGGCTTCGGCATCGAGCTCATGACCGACCTTTCCCTCGGCGCCAACGTCCGTTACCTCCGCCAGAGCCTCACCAAGGACAACGACTATACCTCCATCGCCGGTGACATCGCCGCCCTCTACCGGATCGGCCCCGTCACCACCGCCCTCGGCCTGTCCAACATCGGCACCTCCGTCGAGGCCGTCGACGGCACGAAATTCAGCATTCCGACATCCCTGACCATCGGCAGCACCTGGGACGCCGTCTTCGCCGAAGACCATGGCCTCAAGGCCTCCGTCGACGCCGACTACTTCTTCAGCGGCGACTTCACGGCCGCCATCGGCGCCCAGTACAGCTTCCGCAAGCTGGTCTTTGTCCGCGCCGGTTACCACATCGCCACGGACGACGCCGTCCTGCCGTCCTTCCTGACGCTCGGACTCGGCGTGAGCTACGCCGGCGTGTCCCTCGACGCCGCCTACATCACGGCCAACGACGTCCTCGGCAACACCCTCAGCGTCGGCCTCCGTTACAGTTTCTAAAAGATTTTTTGCAGTTTACGAAAATTGTCGTACATTTGCAGCCGCGTTTTTCCGCGGGACTGCATTTTTAAGTTCTGGAGAGATGCTCGAGTGGCTTAAGAGGCACGCCTGGAAAGCGTGTATACTCCAAAAGGGTATCCCGAGTTCGAATCTCGGTCTCTCCGCAGAAAGGAATGGCAGCCGGTCGCTTTTGCGACCGGCTGTTTTCGTTGCAGGGTGGCTGAAAGCTTGCTTTCAAGCCGCCCTGCGGCGAAAAAAGACGGAAGGCCACGCAGTGGCCGACGGCTGCCATTCTATGCTCTGCAGGACCCCTGCGGGCAGAAAGAGATAGCGGCGGCCGCAGGCCGACGGAATCTCGCGAAGCGGAATCTCGGAGAGACCGCTTTCAAGCCGCCCTGCGGCCCCTCCCCCTGCGGAGATGTCCCCGCTTTTGGCCCATCTCCGCAGAAAAAGCCCGAAAAATGCGGAGATGTCCCCGTTTTTGGACCATCTCCGCAAACAATGGGCGGCGTTATGCGACAATCCAGCTTCCACCCTTGTCCGGGCCCTCTCTTCTGATGCGGCCCTCGGCTTTCAGTTTGGACAGTTGTTTCTCAATGGCCTTCTCGGTGACACCAATCTCTTCGGCCAGTTTTCTGGCGGAGTATTCTGGATGAACGCGGAGCAGGGTGAGGATTTTCTCCCTACTTTTGGATTTTTTCTCCCTACCACTATCGGTTTTCTCCCCACTTTTCCAAATTTTCTCCCCACAATTACGCAGATCTCTCGCTCTCTCCGCAAAATATGTCTATGAATAAATAAATTTGTCATGTTTAACCGGACACTGCCAGGATTTTGCAGTCAAGTTCATTACATTTGCGACATTAAAAACAGATAACTATATTTGGATTTGCTACGAACTATCTGTCAGCCACGAAACTATATAGTATTTGAGTATGGAATGGTACGAACACATACGCCTCAATGTCGAGAAGTATATCGGCAAAATCGGGGACGGATCTAATCCGGAAGATGGTATTTATACCCTCCTCAAAGGTCTCATTGACTGCTCTGTCGATGAGTTTGAAATGGGATGGGCTAAGGAACTTGAAATTGAGAACAACAGCCTAGTCGTGTATTTGAGAGAATACGGCCGGGGAATTCCACTCAAGTCTGTAGTAAATACAACCAGCGGCCTTTCTTTGGGAATCGGCGCCAAAAAGGATGTTGTCACCACGAACGGATACAAGGTGGCGAACGCGCTCGCAGAAGAGTTTCTTGTCAATTCATACCGAAATGCAGAGCGATCCTGGGCATTGTACTTCAAAGGTGTTCTCGATAACCAGGGCATTGAAGAAGATGAAGACCCTGAACCTATCGGCACCTGGGTGAAGTTTACCTTTGACAAAGAGCTATTCCCCAATAGCTACTATCGGCAGGAGATAGTCAATGATATTGTCAAACAATACGCCGAGAAGTATAAGGGATTCTCGATTACCCTCAATGGGGTGAAGTTATAGTTTTTCGGAACTCCTCGAAAAAAGACGCCGATACATCCCACGTGTATCGGCGAATACGATATGATTGTTATACTCAATTAGCATGATACCTCACGGGTATTATTCTATCTCTAACGCTTGTCTTAGATAGCCCATGAAAATATCAATGTCTTGATACCAATATCTGATAGATGAAGGATGATAACAATTTACAACCGTAATTCTATGATTCACTTCAGGAATACCTTCAAGATGCCAGAGATAGCCGCCGGTATCTATCACTTCTCGTTTGTTAATAACGTAGGTACTGTCTCTGATTGGTTTGTTAATCACTGCCCCCCATACCACAACTACGTCGGGCTGAAGTTCTTTGACGGTCTCGATGAATGCCTCAAAGTCGCGATCACTTAAATAACACTCGTAAGTATTCTGGGTCGGGACATAGAATTGAACATAGTTTGTAAATGCTACTCGTTCCCACGCATCAACTTTTATTTCTATCAACTGTTGTAAGCTTTTTATGAAAGTGCTATAAACCCGATTATTAGGAGTGTCCGTTGGCTGATTTCTTAATTCATCTCCATCTTTACAAGGACAATCGTAATTATGAGTACTAGAGTCTTTCTTAACGTAACTAGTGCATTCACGATAGAAATCGCAATCTTCCTTTAAGCAATAAAAGCTAGCACCGAGAACAAGGACTTTTTTTCCATTAATCCCTGTTGAATACTCACTGCCAACAAAGGGAATAAAAAACCGTTTATTTTTAGTTGTCATACTACTCATTATTAGGGGTGCTTTTTGAAGCATTCTTCTGAGTGTTCACAAATTTAGTGTTTTTTCTGGGAAAGTTGATTGCAATAGTCCATAGCCTCCCTGTAGTTAGGGAATTCAATCTCGTTTTCACTCTGTTCGTATAAGACGTGTTCAAAGAAGTGATCTTCCGAACGCTTCCCTGCCAATTCATACGAGAGCTTCGTCTTGACGCCTTTCTCGTTTTCATATTCAAACTTCATATCCGCAGTAAAGAAATCCGCCATGGGAGCGTATTCAAATTTGGTAACGGTAATACGGCTCTGCTCTTCCTTCGTCAATTCCCGGAATCCGTACAGGGAGTAGAGGAGGTACATTTCATCAAGGGGTATTCGATTCATAGTGCTTTGATTTTTCGGCAAAGATATGGAGCGCCCCTGCTAAAATCCAGCAGCGCTCATTTTTCTGCTTCTTTTTAGCATCTTTTTTCTCGCTGCTTGTTTTTGGCAGTGAGATCGTTTACCTTTGCATCAGATCAAGAAACAGTATATGGCAAAGAACTACTTCGAAAGGTATGTGTGGTTATTGAACGTGATTAATGACCACGGCCCCATTACCTTCAAAGAAATCAGCAATCGCTGGGCCCATAGCCAGGCAAATACGCTTGGCGAGAGTTACCTGCCCGAAAGGACTTTCCATAATCATAGAGAGGCTATCCAGGAGACCTTCGGAATTGAAATCAAATGCGACCGCTCACTCGGATACTACATAGCAGATAGTGACGAACTCAAGGGAAAAGGTGTGCGCCAATGGTTACTGGCATCACTTTCCTTGAACAATCTCCTCAACGAGAGCAGGGACATGCGTGATCGGATTCTATTCGAAAAGATTCCCTCAAGCCAGCGCTGGCTCTCCATCATAGTGAATGCGATGCGGGCAGGCAAAGTCATTGAGATGACTTATCAGAGCTTCAGGAGAGACGAGCCAAATACCTACAAGGCGAAGCCATATTGCCTCAAACTGTTCAAACAGCGCTGGTATATGTTGGCTAAGAGTGAAGGGAAGGATACGCCCAGAATCTATTCTCTTGATGAGAGGATGATTGACATCAAACCAACAGATGAAACCTATAAGCTTCCTGCCAAGTTCAGCGCAGAGGAGTACTTCAACGACTATTTCGGCATCATCGTGGGAGCCGAGTGGGAGCCGCAGGAAATCAAAATCAAGGTCGTGAATGACCAAGTGAAATATTTCGATACGCTGCCATTGCATGATTCCCAAGTGAAGGTGGCCGCTGAATCCAATGAGGAGTTTACGGTCTACCGATATCACCTGGCCCCAACATTCGATTTCAAGCAAGAGCTACTTAGCCGGGGACCCGCCGTGGAAGTATTGAGCCCCGAGGCTTTCCGTTTTGAAATCAAGGAAGATATTGCCGCAATGGCCAAGCTATATGGAATAAGCTGATATGCAAAAGACTAACAAGAGAATTGCCCCCGATCATATCACAGAACTCTCTCAGTGTGAGATTTTCGTTTTCGGCAGCAATCTGGAAGGCCAGCACATGGGCGGAGCTGCGCGCTATGCCTATGATCATTTTGGCGCAGAGTGGGGCAACGGAGTAGGCCCCCAGGGACAGTGCTATGCTATTCCAACGATGCACGGGCCACTGTCCGAAATCAAGCCTTATGTGGACGATTTCATCGAGTATGCCCGGCAGCATCCGATGAACCGCTTCCTTCTCACCAGAATTGGCTGCGGCATCGCCGGTTTCAAGGACGAAAAGATGGCGCCGCTGTTCCTGGAAGCGTTCAAACTTCCGAATGTGTCTTTCCCTGATGAATGGATTATCCAGCTCATCAACTACAACCCCTTGCGGGATAGGGTGGATGAGGTTGCTCCGCCGGTCATCAATATGGAAGTCCTGCAGCGTCTTTGCAGAGAGCACGCATACACCATCGGTGCCGGTATCAACTGGACCGAGCCGAATGTCCTGATCCGTTATGTCATTGAAGAGAATAAGTTCGGCTACAAGGCCATGGGAAACTTTTTCTTCTTCGCCGACAGCCTCTATGTCTGGGATTATGATGATGTCTGGGCTCCGGAGCATAATCCAGATGTTGTGGAGGCTATCTTCCACGATGACTGCAACGGCAGAGGCTATGCCCACCGAGTGCTTTTCGCCGGCGTCAAGACTCCGTACAAAGATTCAAAAGGCGAGAGTATCTTCACCGGCGATGTCTGCCACATCAAATTCCATGGCTCCGAATATGACTATCCGCTGAGCACACTGGGTTCCGAG
Source organism: uncultured Bacteroidia bacterium (assembly GCA_902768665.1). Lineage (GTDB taxonomy): Bacteria > Bacteroidota > Bacteroidia > Bacteroidales > UBA932 > Cryptobacteroides. The sequence goes on from CACXMA010000014.1 coordinate 110,505, forward strand.
GAGAATCCGGAATTCTTCCGCTATGCCTTCGTCCTGGACAATCACTGCATCCGCCCGGAAGAATGCGAAAGCATCACCCGTGTGGGAACAGTCTTCTATATGCTTCAGCCGAATGATGATGGAGAGCTGGTCGAAGAGAAGTGTGCCGAATTTACGGACATCTACGGCCAGAATCCTAATTCCATCGAACGCCGACTGGAGATGGCCCAATTTACTCCGAGCTTCTACGGGAAAGACTGGGAATATGCTGCTCTGAAAGTGCTTGAGATAGAGTACGACTGGCGGTACTATCCTGGTCATCCGAAACCGGATGAGAATTAGAAAATTCTCGTAATATAGGTATATTTGCAATTAATGTCTCAGCCATGGCAACAAAGGACGACAATATCAAAGACCACATCAAGAAATCGTTGCTGTCTAGTTTAGAATCGATCGCCTCATTTTTTAAGCCCAACGAACTAGCCTATTACAGCGCCCAATGCAAAAACGAATTACAGATTCGCGACAAAATTGCTTGGGAACTACACCAAGACATCACTAAAGAGTATGGAGATAAGTTTGTTGTCCGAAGAGAATGGGCTCCTCCTATAAAACAGAATAAAAGAAGAGTTGATTTAGCCATATTAGAGATGGAAGAAAACGAGGAGGGAGTCAAGATAGGAGTCAAGAAGGTTATTGCCATGATTGAGTTTAAGTCTCATTCTATCGCAAGACCTGAGCCATCGTATTATGGCTTGGAATTCCAGAATGACGTGAAGAAGATGCGGGAGTTCAAGGAGAATAAGGAATTAGGAATTTGCAAAGACGCAGATTTGTACTTTGTCTTTTTAGAAAACGGACAGGACCGAAAAGCAGTAGATTATGACACAGTCTTAGGCTTTTCACAGTATCAAACACCAAATTGCAAGTATTGTCCGAATGCTCAAGATGAGGATTATCTACGCGAAGTAGAGTCCCATTGGCAAGAGTTTAAGAAACGTGTACCAGGGATTGAAATACATACCCCAAAAGCGATAGTAATCGGTAAAGCATACGGGTATAAACAATATTTATCTCCGCTTCTAATAGGGCCTATAGAATGACGCCGGGGCTTGTCAGCGCGAACGAAGCGGAATCTCGGAGAGACCGCTTTCAAGCCGCCCTGCGGCCCCTCCCCCCTGCGGAGATGTCCCCGCTTTTGGCCCATCTCCGCAGAATAAGCCCGAAAAATGCGGAGATGTCCCCGCTTTTGGCCCATCTCCGCAAACATTTCGTATCTTTGCGGAAGCCCTTCCCGCCATGAACCCGAAATTCATCCTCACCGCCGATCCCCGGACGCCCCTTGTCGGGACGTTCGTCTACGGGATGGTCGACCAGCACCGGGACCTTGTCCGCGGCTATGTCCGTGTCCATGGAGGCGGCTGGTACGACAAGGACGATGTCCGGAAGACGATGACCCTCTACGGCGGCTCGGGCGACTTCGGCCCCGCGAACCTGGCCTTTCTCAACCGCATCCCGCGCGAACTGCGCGACTATACCTTCATCTACCAGCCCGTCCCGGGGCTTCCCGGCAACGAGCTGGACCTCAGCGAAGTGGAGTGGTTCTGACAGCGGCCTAACCGACGGCCAGATAGGGCTCTTCCAGGATGCAGTTGATAAATTCGACGAACTCCCATCCCTCGCCGAGACTGTCTTCCTCGTGGAGGATCACGCAGTTGTTGAACGTGACCGGGCTGTTGATGAAAAAGAGCGGCCCCTGGTTGTTGGCGAAGATGCAGTTGTAGAAACTGACGTCCTCGCTCTCGACGATATTGACCTGCGAATACTCCCGGTTACGGAAGAACTGGCAGCCGATGAAATACACCGAGCTGCTCTCGATCACGTGCATGGTGTGGTAGGTGCAGTCGCGGATCTTGCTGTCCTCGAAGAGGAAACCCCGGCAGGACGAGACCGTGATGCCTTCCGTGCCGCAGCCGAAAAGGTCGCAGCCGCGGACGGTCACATCCTCACAGGCATCGAACCCGAGCACGCCCCGGTCGCAGTAGCCCTCCTCCGTATGGCCGAAGGTGATGTCCTTGATGAAAAGGCCGCTGCACATCTCGAAATGGATGACATAGGCATAGCGCGGATGGATGAGGATGACGGAAGCGCCCATGTCCTCGCCGAGCACGATGGTCAGGTTGTGGACATTGCTGACATGAAGCTCCGGGCCGTCGAACTGGTCGCAGTAGTAGACATGCTGATCGGGACCCGCCAGGTCGACATCCTCGACATAGAGGTCCGGCCGGGCGAGAAGCGCCTCCGTGAGGTCGAAGCCCTCGGCGTCCAGGACGATGGTCCGGTCGCTGCCGATGGCGTTCAGCAGTTCGTCAGCCGTGGTGACATGGATCGTCTGCGGCGCGGTGCCGGCTAGCAGCAGCTGTCCCGTCAGGACAAGCATCGCAAGGAGAAGGATCGCTCTTTTCATGGTTATGGTGGATTGATGATTCAGTCTTCGCGGCGGCAGATCAGCTCCATGGACGCATACTGCGGCTCCATCCCCAGGCGCTCGTAGAATGCCCTCGCGCCGGGATTGCACTCCCAGACGTGGAGGGTGATGTTGTAGAAGCCGCCCTCGCGGGCATAGGCCTTGACATGCTCGAACAGCGCACGGCCGATATGCCGGCCCCGGGCCTTCTCGTCCACGCACAGGTCATCGACATACAGCGTCCGAAGGGGCATCAGACTGCCGCTGCACTGCGCCTGCTCAATGCAGAAGGCATAGCCGAGAACGCCCTCCGTCTCGTCGTCATAGACAAACACAGGCGTCCGCGAATCGGCAAAAATCGCCAGCAGCTCCGCGTCGGTGTACTTTTTCCCCACGGCCCGGAAAAGGTCGGGCCTACCCTCGTGGTGGACGGCCAGCACCTGCTCCAGCAGGCCATTGACGGCGGCGAGATCCCCCGCCTCGGCTCTTCGGATCATAACGCGCTACTTTTACGTGCCATAAAGATAGGAATTTTTCCGGAATTGCGGTATGCCCGGCGCCGATGTGGACTATTCTTGAATAACGCCTGTACTCAACAGAATCAACAGCATCTCTGACGGCGTTACCACTCTTGGGGTTCCGGGGAAATGCCGCCTGTTGTTCGTAACCATGTATGCATCTTCTACGGATAATGAGACTTCAAAGAATATCCTGTCTGTTGGATCCGGGTGCTCCCATGGAGATGCCGTACGCCCCGGATCAATTCCATCCACCTTAAATTTATTAAGGATTGATAGTGCTTTGTCCGCCGGGATTGATAAAACGGGAAGATTCAGAATCGCTTCATATTCATCCAATATCTCCTTACAAACCAACGGCTGGATGATGTCGCTGAAAACCAACGACAGAATTCTTGAAGCGGAAGAGTCTGGCTTATGTGATTTGGCGGCCGCAACTAAGACATTGGTGTCAATAACTGCATAGATCATTTTTTTATTCTATTCTTTGACGATGGGCGGCGATCAAATCGTCGATTTCATCGTCTGTCCATTCATGGCTCTCTTGTGATGACAGTTTCTGCACATCTTTGAGCGCACTCTGAGCGCGTAGAGAACGCAGTTGCCTGTCATCTGCCACGATAGCAAATGGGATCGCCTTCTCTCTCACGACGGCTCGGGCGAAGATGTTGAAAGCGGCATTTGTGCTGATACCGAATTCCTTGCAGAGTTTGTCGAATTGTTCTTTGATGTCCGAATCAAGCCGGACGGATATTGCAGTTGTTGACATGGCTTATGGATCTTTGTTTCCGCAAATATAGCATTTTAATTTCATAATAACATCGTTTTAACATTAAAAATCAAATAACTTCTCACAACAAGCACCTCCCCGCCACAACAATATGACGGGCACAAGATAGGCATGGAAAAGGCAAAAGACAGATAAGAAACAGAAAAAGACGCCATTTTTTAAAGAAAAAGCCCCCGGCACCTGCGGCAGAGTGTCCGTCATTCCACGGCTTGACCGGCGCCTGCGGCTATTAAACCGTCATTCCACGGCTTGTCCGTGGAATCTCCGCCCGAGGGAGTGGCAGGTCCGTTCAGGACGACGCATACCTGCCACCTTCCAGGCCGATCTCCACAAGTACGTGATTATCAACCATTTCCTAAACGCCGCTTGGAAGGTGCCTTGTTTTTTGCAGGGACCTTCCAGGCTGCTATTTGCAAGCGATTGATTACCAATCGCATAGAAACGTCCCCGCTGGAAGGTCCAAGGGGGCGGGCCTGCGGCTAAATGTCGTCGAGGATGCGGACGGCGTGGGCCCGGCCCGTGATGTCAATCTGCTTAAAGCTTTTCTGGACGAGCTTCTGCGCAAACGCCTTATAGTTCCCGTCAATGGGGGTGCGGCGAGATAGAACCTTTCCGTTAATTAAGGAAAGAATGTGTAATAATTTCCTGAAATTCAGGAAAGATAGCATGTCATAAACAAGCGTGTTTATTTGCTGCGCCGCGATGATGGCGTGTACGTAGTCCCGCTTGGTTGCTTGAAAGATTAAGCTGTGAACTCACCCTCATCCCCAGCCTGTCCGGGGATTTTTATATCTTCTGCACCCACTTCTTGTCGTACCGCCTCACGTACTCCACCAGTTTCTTCCCCTCCACCACCTTCACATCCGCAGCCAGGCCAATCACAAACCGTCCAACCCCTTCCAGGGCCTGCACAGTGGTCCGCAGCACCCAGTGACCGTCCTCGCGGTGCAAATCCCTTTCCGCCAGCGGATATTCCTCCACCAGGAGGCTCTTGGCGCGGGTGTTCAGCTGCAGAACAATTTTTTCGTTCAAAAAACCCGTCATCCGGAAAACGTCCGGCTTGGGCACCTTGTGCTTGGCCTGGAACTCCCAGGGCGTATCGGTTTCCTCAACGGAATGGATGCGCGTGACCTTGAACATCCGGGGCTCTGCATTCTCCACATCGTAGGCCCAGATGTCAATCATGTTGGCCGTGAATTCTATCGGCTCAACCCGGCGGTCCTTAGCCTCGTTGCTATGCGCGGATTCGTATTGCTTCAGGACCACCTGCTTCTTGTGCTTGATGGCATCGACAAGGGCCTCCACATTGTCAGCGTTAGCAGCATTGCCAATATAGTTTGCGATGCTGGTGCTATCGTAAACGCTGGCCAGTTTCCGCTGCAGGTCACGCTTGAGCACATTGTTGTTGTCGATGCCCTCGATGAGCCTGGCGGTGATGTAGGCCTCCTCCTCTGTGAAATAGATCAGCTTGTTGAAGTCCGACAGCCCCCTGGCCACCTTCCCCATCGCATACACGTTACCATAGAGTTTGTTCACCACGAAGCCGGCCTCGCGGATGGTGTCGATGTAGCGGTACACCGTCCTGGGCGTGATGCCGAGGTCGCCCGCCAGCGAGTCGATGGTGCGGCTCACGTTCCCGGTGAGGAGCTTCATCAGGCGGAGGAGTTTGGAGATTTTCGGGGTGTCCATAGGCTATGCTTCCTCTAAGAATTCGACGGTCTTGCCCCGGCTGCGGGCGTACTCTATTTCGCTGCGCGTGCTTTGGCCGATGTACCCGCCCACGTTGATCACGTAGATGCCGTCGGCCATGTCAATCTTGCGCTTGTGCATGTCGTCCAGCATCTCCTTGGTGCCCTCGGTCCATACTTCATCATCACCGCTGTGGCCGAACAGGCCGACGCTGATGACGATGTTGCCCGCGAGGGTGAGGCGCTTCTGCGCCTCCAGGAACTGCTCCTTGAAGCGGGTGCTGCCGCAGAGGGTTATGACGGGGTATTTGCCGACCATGGGGATCTTAAGCTTTGCCAGCGAACTCAAGAACCGTTCTGTGGAAAATTGAGTACATCTTATCGGCGGAGGAACGCATAAACTCGAAGACATCGGTCTTGTCGTCCATTTCGAATGTGTGACAAATGATTTCGTCCTTTATGCGGCAAGCCCGTTTATCACTCAACCTTTCCCAAATGAGAGCACTACCATATTCGGCTTCAATGGTTTCCTTTTGAGCAGATAAATAGTCGAAAAGTCTCTTATTGAAGTCCTTATCCTTGGTGTCGATATAGATTTCCACCCTATCGTAATCAAATCCAACTACGGCGTTTATATTTATGCCATATGGTGTTTTAAGGCTCTTACTAATCCAATGGGCTGTAACTGGCGAAATCTTCACGAAAAGGCCATTGTTTTCCTCACAATACTGGATAAATTCGGCCCAGAACTGCTTCCGCATCTCATACCTTGCCGGAGTATCGCCACCTTCATTCGCGGTCGTTTCACCATTGTCTTCTTTCTTGGGCAGCAAGCCGAAGGAGAGGTCGTCTTCCTCGATTCCGTAAAGGCGGAAGAGATTCTTCAGAATGGACATTTTGTTCCAGGTGCTACTGCTTGTTGGGCAATAGTAGAGACCATCGGCCAGTTTGCGATAGTTCTTGGATACGGCGGTGGTAGCGAACCAAACGTTCTTGTTGCCTGCTGCTTCTTGGTACAGAATGGCCGGGTTCATCGCCAGGAACTTGTTGGCCATCTCCCACATCATATCGGCCCAGGTTGCAACATCCTGACGTTCCTCCCTAAAGATGAAGTATTGGATGTCACGGTTGGTGGCGATGCCATTGTCCTCGGACAGGGAGACGATGTCATCCTCCTTCTGCTCCGGCACAAAGGCAGTAACTGGATACTCCCAGATTTCAAGAGCCATTTCGGATAGCTTGGCCTTGCGGAGACCCAGTTCTTCCTCGTCCCACTTGTCGAATTGTGCAACGAAGTGGTTCAGTCGTATGCCGCTGTCAACGAAGCCATTTTTCATGGTCTTCTTCTCCTGGAAGGTCCTGTTGCTGTAGTTGGAGTTATATCCGGTGAGCGTCAGGTTGGAGATGGTGTGCAGCCAACGTTCCTGAATTGCTTCCCAGTCCTCACCAAGCGCTTGTTTCCACGCTGTGGTCAAGGTTTGAGGCATAATGTGCTCGATGGTGAGAATGCCCTTCTCGATATTGCCCACGACATCATTCTTCTCTTTGCTGGAGCCGTTCTCAAGACGCTCAAAGATGTACTCCTTGTTCTTGGCCCGCATGGAATAGATGTTCTTGGTGGTGAAGCCATTGATGAACTCCTCGTCCTTCGGGAAGGCGCTGGATAGTTTGCGGCTCTCAAGGAGATATATCATCACGGAAGAGTATGAATCCGCCTCCCGCTTGTTCTTTAGGACGGAGTTGTGCAGCGTTGCGAAAATCTTGTTGAGAGCGTTGGTCGGCAAGTCGCACATCAGACGGCGGAAGATGAAGGTTTCCACGCAGGAGAATACTTTGTAGATTTCCTTGCCATCCAGACCCGTTTCCTTTGCATAGGCAACAAATGCCATCAAGAAAGGATATGCAACCGTCATATCCAGGAGATCCAGACGTTTCGCAACTTCATTGGCACCCTCGTCTCCTACATTGAATGTCACCACATCTTGATATGCGGCGGCATAGACCAGCATATCCTGCAGGATGGCCTCGATGTTACCCTGGGCTTTCGTATAGGCTTTGAAGGCCGGGTAGATTCCCTTTAGGTTAGGGATGACGCCTTGTTTGATGGTTAGGTAGTTTCGCACGAAACCATCCAGTTCGTCCCGGCTGCACCTCTCGATTTTGTTCCAGTACTTGTCGTAATAACTCTCTTGTACCACCGGCTCCAGATTCATCAGCACAAAGTTTCTGATTTTGTCGGACTCCGTCAGGTCGAGGCCAGTTGAGTTCAGACTTTCGAAAATGAGCTGGGGATTATCGCCGTGCAGCGGCTCCAATTCGATGTCGATAATCTCAAGGCAGTTTACAGCATTGAACAATTCATCGACCGTAAGTTCCTTGTAGGTCACGATACGGTCGTAGAAATAACGATAGTTTATGGTGACTTTAGATTCGGAGATGTATTCTGATTCGTCCTTGTAGATGAGCCGGTCAAAGGCCACGCAATCATTGCGGAACGGCTTCAAGCGGACCTTGCGCTCAGTCTTGTCATACTTGTCCACCAGAAAGTCCTCAATACGAAGCACAAGCGTATCGTCATCGGTCTTCATGGTGCCACTTCTCAGTGCATTAAGAATGGCAATGAGGATGAGCGATACGGTAGTGATACGCTGCTGGCCATCAATCAGGACAACCTCATCCCTACTGTGAGCATAGGAGACGATGCTCCCGAAGAAGTGTGTTTCTTTCCCCTCCTTTATGACGCTGACCAGATCATCGAACAACTGCTTACAGTTCTCTTTCTTCCAGTCGTAGTTCCTTTGGTAAACAGGTATGATGAATCGCTTCTGCGACCCATCAAGAAATTTCATCAAGTATGAGGCCGTTCCTTTCATATTTCAAGAAAGTTCTTCTGAGTATAAATGTTATCAACAAATTTAGAAAAAAATCGTTTGTTATCATAGTCTGGATTATTTAAACATCTTTCCCATTGTATCAATGCACTTTTTCTTCTGCTCCAGATTAGGATGGACATAGAGGTTTAGCGTTGTGCTGATGTTCGAGTGGCCGAGCAGGACACTAACTGTCTTGTAATCGCATTTGCTTTCAATGCAGCGGGTGGCAAAGCTGTGGCGTAGGCCGTGGAAACGCATCTTCGGTAGGCCCAGTACCTTCTGGAGTTTGTTGAAGTAGCTTCGGTAAGTCCGGGGTTCGGTTGGATTGGCAGCATTGGTAAGGACGTAGAAGTCTCCACGCACAATCTTTTTCAATGGCCGGACCAGCGCCTGAAGGTCGCGGGTCATGGGAATCTCCCGGAGTGAATTCTTGGTCTTGGGTTTGTCCACAATGAGCTCGGTGTATTTCTCCTCCCCATCCACCAGATAGATTCGCTGGATGGTTTTGTTCACGCGGATGACGCCTACGGTCACATCAATGTCGTCCCACTGCAGGGCGCACACTTCGCCGATACGCAGGCCGGCGTTCAGGCAGATGAATATGCCCAGGTTAAGGAAGGTGAAGTGCTCTTTCACGTAGGTCATCAACTGGCGCTGATTGGTAATGGTCAGCACCTCTATATCCTGTCTCTCGCGTTCTGTGGGAAAGACAATATCAAACTGATGGAGTTCCATTAGACCATGCTTCGCGCCATAGCGGAGAATCATCTTCAAGACCACGAGAATGTCCCGGACGGTCTTCTGGCTAAGTCCTAAGGCTAACTTACGATTTACAAAGTCTTGAACTATCCCTTCCCCAATATCATTCCTATTCCCAAATTCCGGAAGCAAATGACTCTGAATGAGAAGGCAGTAGGCTGCATAGGTAGATTTCTTGACATACTGTTTTTTGTCGGCTTTCCAAAGCTCGGCAACTTTGCTGAATGTTGTGTTCTTTTCCATAATGTAAACGGTTAAAAACACAAAGTTCCGGCTATTGCCCGATACTATCCTTAATGTCCCGAATTTGAGATTCCCGGGGTTTAGTGGTGAGTGGGAGGAATACATAAATGAACATCTGTTCTCCATCTCAAAGGAGAAAAATAAATCTCTAGTATATCACACAGTCCTATCTGCAAGCCAGACTGAAGGAATGGTTGAGAGAGATAGTTTAGGGATTGATATCAAATATGAGGCAGAGAGTGTTTCAGGGTACAAAGTGGTGCGACCAGGGGAATACGTTATACATCTGCGTTCATTTCAAGGAGGTTTTGCCTTTTCTGACACAACAGGTATTTGTAGCCCAGCCTATACAATTCTTCATCCTAAAGAAGTCCTTTCTTATGGTTTTTTAAGGGAATACTTCATGTCTCAGAAATTCATAGATTCCTTACGCTTAGTTACTTATGGAATTCGAGACGGCAAATCTATCTCTGTAGAAGAATGGATGAAACTGAAGACCTATATTCCAAAATCTCTTAAGGAGCAGGAAAGAATTAAGGAGTTTTTGGGCATGATTGATAAACGTCTCACTGTCCAAAACAAGGTGATTGAGGATTTGAAGAAACTAAAGGCTGCGATAGGAGAAAGGATTATTAAACTGGTTCAAGGCAAGCAAATAAGCCTTGGAGATATTCTCGATGAAAGAAATGAAAAGAGTACTGAAAATAACCAATATGAAGTACTTAGCTCAACCGTGACAGGTATTTATAGCCAAAGAGAATACTTTAATAAGGATATCGCGAGCACGAATAACTCTGGCTATAAAATTGTGCATCGTGGGGATATTGTTTTGAGCCCGCAAAACCTTTGGATGGGCAACATAAACTATAATGACTGCTTCGAGATTGGGATTGTTTCTCCGTCTTACAAAGTCTTTTCCATTCGAAAAGCTTTTGATGAGAGATATGTTGCATACCTTTTAAAAACGAAGAAAGCTTTATGGGAGTACTCTCTTGTTTCGGAGCAGGGGGCCAGCATTGTTCGACGCAATCTGAATTATGAGAGTTTTCTGGAAATATCTTTTCAAATACCTTCGTACAACAAGCAGAAGGAAGTTGGAAAAGTGATTACTGCCGTGAATAGTAAACTGCTTCTCGAACAGAAGTTGTTGTTTTCCCTTATTAGACAGAAGAGCTATCTTCTCAAAAGTATGTTTATATAAACAAATGAGAGAGAATGTATTGTTTTTGATTTGAGAGTACGGACAAATAGTTTTCCTCTAGCTGAATCTTTCTAATTATAGCATTAATCTTCCCACTGATACTCTCCTGTTGTATTAGCGAAGGAATGGTTATCGGGATATTGCATAATCCTTCAAAGGACAGGCATAGTCTCACACTGCCTTCAAGCCTTTTTTCCACCGCCAGCGAGAAATACTTTGTACTAAAGAATTGTTCAAGATATTCAGGAAGGGCCACTTCTCTGCATCGGAAACAAACATACATCGGGCTTACAATGCCCTTTTCAATATTCTTGAGCCGCGCAATTGAGCCAACATTGATTCTTGCAGGATTATAAGCAAAATCATTCAATGACACCACTTTGTAGTTCGTGGTGTCTTCGCTTGCAATGGAACGTTCTTCAAATTGTTCTGTTTGAGAAATAAAGCCATATCGATTGCTGACAGACAACACATTCAGAATGTTGCCTTTATTTCTTATAGAAGACTGTTCAATGATATCCCCAATTCGACAGTTTGGGTGCGATTCATCGTATACACGGTCACAAAGCGCAGCCGTTTGGGAATAATAATCCTCAATGCCTTATTAGGCAATCCGTTTCCTTAATTCAAACTATTGACAAAAATACTGAGAAGAGTATTACTCGCTATAAGAATAGAATCAACTATCTCTTTGATTTTGACAACTCTTCAAGCTCCTTGATGTCGTCCTGGTCTGCTTGAATGGCATCAAACTGCTTTCTGCGTGCATCGAAGCTCTCGTACTCTTCTCTGGCCTTGGTTTCTGCTTCATCATTTGAGACCGAACCTTTTCCAGAGAGGATATCCTTTCCTTGGAAACTCAGAAGGGCATTAACATTCTGTTTCCAGTAACCTATGGTCAAGTCCTTACGTTCCTTGACTCGAAGTTCCGCGTTCTCCAAGAAAATAGTTACCAGCCGGTTGAGCGTATCAATCTCGTCCTCGGACAGATAGTTCTTCGCAACTATGATGTCTCCCTTACGGACAATGGAACCTTTCCAGGTAGTTAATCCCATATTGGGTTTTTGCGCATCTGACCTGTTATACACAATCTCGGCTGCGGTGTTATGCGTCACAGCATAAAGGAGTTTGTTCTGTGTTTCTGCATAGAACATTTGCGTAGCCTTGTCAGTCTTGTCATAGTCACTGCTGAGCGCAAAGAGATCACGAAGTTTTTGATAGAATCTTTTCTCTGAAGCCCGTATATCCCGAATACGTAGCAAGAGTTCATCAAAGTAGTCCGGGCGACCATCTGGATTCTTCAGACGATCATCATCCATCGTGAACCCTTTCACCAAATACTCCGAAAGATGCTCTGTGGCCCAGCGGCGGAACTGTATACCGCGGATTCCCTTGACCTTATATCCAATGGCAAGAATCATCGGAAGCGAATAGAACATCACGTGATATGGCTTGCCATCAGCGGCAGTTGTTAAGTAATCCTTAATAACTGAATTTTTATCTAATTCTTTGTCTCTGAATATATTGGATATGTGCATAGAGATATTGGGAACCGAGGTCCCAAAAAGTTCTGCGATGCTCTGTTGGTTCAACCATACCATTCCATCCCGAGCCATCAACGCCACCTTACTCCTCCCATCCGGAGTGTTATAGATAATCAGTCCCTGTTCGTTGTCCATAACCTCAATTATTATAGAACCAAAGGTAACATTTTTCGTTGAAGTGTCAAAGTCTTTGCAATATCAAGCCCCAAATCAGAGCGATTTACCACGAGGCTTTTAGCAATGCCTCAGGAACAATGATAAATCTCGGAAACCTAGTTCAGATTAAGAAAGGGGCACAATTAAATGGCGAGAATCTTCTTACGATTGGGAGGTATTATGTCATGAACGGTGGCATAACTCCCTCTGGCTTCTATGATAGTTACAATACCCATGGGGAAGTTATTTCTATTAGCGAGGGTGGTAATTCGTGTGGTTACGTCCAATATAATGCCTCACCATTCTGGAGTGGAGGACATTGCTATAGCCTTCTACCCAAGTCCCAATATAAGGATGTGGCAAAGTATAAATATCTGTACCATTATCTGAAATATCATCAAAACGATATTATGGCCATGAGGATTGGCTCTGGACTCCCTAATATCCAGAAGAAGGATCTTGAACGATTCCAGATAATACTGCCTGAACCCCAGAAACAAGAAAGGTATACGACCCTATTCGATGCTGTAGATCGTATTCTAGCGTTAGAAAAGGACCTATTGAACAAACTTTTAGAAAAAAAGACGTACCTGATTTCCCAGATGTTTATATGAATAGTTTGGACAATAGAAAGGTCTTCTGTTTTGAATAAAAGGATAGTAATTTCCTCTCCAAGCTTACTTTCGCGCTAAGTATTTCAATTAAAGCCACAATTCTTTGAAGCGCATCATCCTCGGGTATAGAGATGAGGTTATCCAAGAAGTGCTGATTTGTGATATTGATTGTATTCTTTGCTCCCTTTTGAATAAGTTTATGGAGATAGTTTTTCGCATTCTGAGGACTGCAAAAGAAATGATGAAGATATATACCTGTCAGATAGTCAATCGGTTTGTATACGCCATATAGTGGAGACACTGCGACCGGAGCATCTAAATAACTCTGTTTTATTATGCCATATGGGAATTCGCCAGTGGGACTCTTTGTATAAACAATATCCCCTTTGTGAACGACGTGATAATGAGCAGTTTCTTTCGCAGCAAATGACCGACCTAGACACTCCACTTGGTTAACGACTCCTTTGCTGACTGATACGGAACAAATATCATATCCGTGCTCATTTAGTTCCTTCCTTTCATTAAGAATCTCACGGAGATAAACTTTCCGAGAAAAGGAAGATGATTGACTTCTAAGAATAATCGCTCTGATAAGGGATTCATATTTCTCAATCACCTTGTTTTGGATGGCTATGCGCTGGTCGATCAAGGAAAGCAAGCCCGCTATCCTTTTCTGTTCTTCTTTACTTGGAATACCGACACACACCTCGTCAAAACAACCCACGCTAATTGAGAACACCTTTGTTCCCTGAGCTATGCGTTTTATCTGGTCATGAAATGCCTTTGAAGAAAAAGCGTACACTTTGAAGCCAAGTACTGTTATGTCGAGTTTATCACGGCCGTGAATTGTATGGAGCCCGCAAACTACATTTTTTCCAGCACAATCAACGAATTCTACCACTTTGCCGACGTCATTAGTATCTTCTGATGCATCTGCAAAAGCGATGTCTCCCTCTTTACAAAGAGTGATTCTTCTAGGCTCATTCCCGGCTTTAATAGCAGGAAGCGAAGAATTGTTGATATCTATCTGGGAAGGAAGACCATTGTGGATAAGTCCGTAATGGAGATTAAGCAATCCTGTTCCTCCAAACTCTAGTTGCTCCCATGAAAGAGAATTGGTAGAGAAGAATTCCAATAGGTCTGAGGCCTTCATCCTTTCCCACTCCCCGGAGAATCCAGGGAATCTCAAATTCGGGACATTGGGCTTTGTATGTTTTTGAGTATCACTCATAACGATTGTCTGTCAGTCAAATAATTGATTAGGGATTAGATGATGCCGAGTTCTTTGAGGTACACGTCAATCTGGGCATCCAGTTCGACACGCTTTGCTTCAAGCTCCTTAATCTCGGCCATTACGGCTTTGATGTCAATCTCCTCTTCCTCCTCAAAGGTGTCCACATAGCGCGGGATGTTGAGGTTGTAGTCATTGTCCTTTATCTCCTGCAGGGTGGCACAGTGACTGTACTTCTCAATCTCCTTACGTTCCCGGTAAGTGCTGACAATCTTATCAATATGCTCCTGACGCAGTTTGTTCTGCGTTTTCACCTTCTCGAATTCCTTGCTGGCGTCAATGAAAAGAATGTTGTCATCTTCCTTGCGGCATTTCTTCATCACCAGAATGCAGGTAGGGATGCTGGTGCCGTAGAAAATGTTGGCAGGCAGGCCGATAATGGCGTCAATGTAGTTCTTCTTCTCAATTAGGAACTGACGAATCTTTCCTTCGGCAGCGCCACGGAAAAGAACGCCGTGAGGCGCTACGCAGGCCATCGTGCCACCGTCGTTCAGGTGGTAAATCATGTGCAGGATAAAGGCGTAGTCGGCCTTGGATTTTGGTGCCAGGACACCGGCCTTGCTGAAACGGTCGTCGTTGTTGAACTTGGCATCGGCCGACCATTCGGCTGAGAAGGGAGGGTTTGCTACCACAGCGTCAAACTGGCGGTCACCGAATTCATCCTTCTCCAGTGTATCGCCGTTCTGAATGTCGAAGTCGCGGTATTTCACGCCGTGCAGCAACATATTCATTCGTGCCAGGTTGAAGGTGGTAGGGTTCTTTTCCTGACCAAAGATTTCATCGGCGTTACCGTTACGGGCGGTACGGAGCAGCAGGGATCCGGACCCGCAAGTAGGGTCATACACGTTCTTGAGACGGGTCTTTCCGGTAATGACGATTTCGGAAAGAATCTGGCTCACTTCCTGAGGCGTATAGAACTCTCCGGCTTTCTTACCGGCGCCGGCGGCGAACTGGCCAATCATATACTCATAGGCATCTCCCAGGATATCGATATCCTGTGCCTCATTAAGACCGAAGTCAATGCCGTTGAGGGCCACCAGTACGTCACTGATGAGCTTGTTTTTGTCATCGGCCGTCTTGCCCAACTTCGGAGAGGCAAGGTCAATGTCGGAAAACAGGCCGCCGAAGTCATCTACACTCTCGTGGCCGATAGTGCTGTCCTCAATCTTTTTGAGGCTGCGCTCCAACTGAGGCAGGATGTTTTCCTTGTGGCCAATGGCTTCAATGATGGAGGAATACAGGTATTCAGGCTCAATGAAATAGCCCAAATCTTCCATACAGAGGCGCTTGATTTCCGCTTTGAGCTCTTCTTCATCGGAAGCCCAGGCCTGCTTGAAAGAAAGCTCATCCTCACTGAGCTGGTCGTTGATGTACAGCTCTATCTTCTCAGACAGGTATTTATAAAAAATGAAGCCCAGGGTAAAGTACATGAAGTCCCCGGCACTCATATTGCCTCTCAATTTGTTGGCCACGTCCCAGAGTTGGGTGCGCAGGCGCTGTTGCAGTTCTTCGCTCATATCGTGTGTTTGTTTCTATTCCCAGCTAAATAGTTCTATGATTTCCCGCATCTTTTCAATGATACGGCGTACAGTGGCGCTGCGGGCAAGCAGCCCCATCTTCTTTTTACGGACAGCTTCCTGAATTATTTCAGGCTTCTCACGGCCCAGATAATCATATTCAGACATATACTTGCCGAGAGCCTCCGGGTCCACACCTTCGACCATCGCAAGGTCTTCAACCGCTTCCGTTTTCTTTTCGATAATGTAATCCTTTAGGCGCGTTTCCAAGTCCATAGTGCCATCAGCCTTAGCCCTCTGGAATCCGGCCTTGTCGTAATCAACGTTTCGTTTGATGAAATCATCGATGAGACGCGTCTTTTTGCGCATCGTGGCATCTTTGATCATCGTATCCAGAATCTCCTGACGCTTCTTTTCGTAGTCTTCATCAGAAGGATTCAGGTTGCTGATGAGGGACAGGATGTAAGCTACGTTTACGACGTCGCTATGGAGGAGCTCCAGGCAGAAGTCAATGTCCTCCAGCTTTCCGCCATCCCCATACTCTGCCTGCGGCTCTTCCAGAAGACCGGGCTCATCAACTTTTTCCTCCTTTATGAAGCCGACAGTCATATCCAGGTACTTGGAACGGTAGTCGTTGTAATCCTGCTCAGATAAGATAAGCCCCGGATCATCCGCATCGAAATCCTCATAAATCTGAATTTCTGCGCGCTTCTTGATGATTTCGCGGAACGCCAGAAGGAATTTCTTCTTGTCGTATTCACTCTTGAGAGCGTCAACCGATTCCATTGTGGGATACTTCTGCAAAAAAGCCTCTGAGAGTTCGTTGAAGGCGCGTTTGACTTCTTGGAATGGTTTGCGGAGCACATCTTCAATGCCTCCTGCGCTGAAAAGTTTCAGCGACTCATCCACTTTATCCTTAAGGTCACGGAAACAGAGGATTTTGCCAAAGCGCTTTTTCTCATTGAGAATGCGGTTTGTGCGGCTGAAGGCCTGCAGAAGTCCGTGGTATTCCAGATTCTTATCAACGTAAAGGGTGTTCAGTTTCTTGGCATCAAAGCCGGTGAGGAACATCCCAACGACCAGAAGCAGGTCGATAGGCTCCATACCGGTCTTGCGCTTTTTCATCCGCTCGTTGATATCATCGTAGTAGGCACCAAAATTGTCCGTCGTAAAGGCCGTCCCGAAACAGGCGTTGTAGTCATCCATGATGGCCTGCAATTCATCGGCCTGCACAGCGTCTGTCTCGAAGCCCTGATTCATGCCGGTCTTGGCATCGTCTTGACTGACATTGGGGGCGTATGTGAAAATAGCTGCAATTTTGATGTCTGGCTGAAGGTCCTTGAATATCTTGTAATACTTAAGGAGCATAGGGACTGACTGCACGGCGAAGAGTGCATTGAACTCTCCGTCAAAGGTGGATTTGCGGAAATTATTCAGAATGAAAGACGCAATCTCTTTCATTCGGATGTCGCTATCCTGGCTGGCATCCAATTTCCCTTGGTAATACTCGACCAGGAAACCAAGGACGTTTTCGTCAGCGATAGCGTCCTTGATCATGTACTTGTGCAGGCAGTCCCCGAAGACTTCCTTGGTGGTGATATCCTGCTTGGCGTTCTCAACAAAGATGGGCGTGCCGGTAAATCCGAATATCTGGAGATTCCGGAAGAAATTGACGATGTTCTTGTGGCACTCGCCAAAGTGGCTGCGGTGGCACTCGTCGAAAATCATCACGAACTTCTTGTCTCTCAGTTCCTGAATCCGCTTGTTGTAGAAGTCCTTCTTGATGGCGGTATTCAGCTTCTGGATAGTTGTAAGGATGATTTTCTTGTCGGAGTTCAGACGCTTTACCAGTTCGTAAGTGTCGTCAGTACCATCCACTGCGCCTGGTTCAAAGGCTTCATATTCGCTCTTGGTCTGGGTATCCAGATCGTGACGGTCAACGACGAAGAGAACTTTGTCAATGCCGTCCAGTTCGGCCACCAACTGGGCGGCCTTGAATGACGTTAGCGTCTTGCCAGCGCCGGTTGTGTGCCAAATGTATCCGTTTTTGTTTGTATTCTGGACACGGTCAAGAATCTTCTCTACAGCATAATACTGATATGGACGAAGTACCATTAGGCACTTGTCACCCTCATGCATGACGATGTACTTGCTGATTATCTTGCCCAATACACACTTGTCGAAGAAATGCGTAGCGAACTGGCTGAGATCGTTGACCGGTTCGTTATTCGGCAGCGTCCAATTGAAGGTAAACTTATATCCACAATTGGGATTATTAGCAAAATATCGTGTATTGACGCCATTGGAAATGACGAAAAGCTGGATATAATCGAAAAGGCCGCGGAAAGAGGTCTTCTGATAGCGCTGAACCTGATTGTATGCCTGTTTTAGCTCTACACCTCGCTTCTTGAGCTCAATCTGAACGAGAGGCAGACCATTAATAAGGATGGTGACATCGTAGCGACAAGTCTTACGGCCTTCAACAGTAATTTGATTGGATACTTGGAATTCGTTCTGGCACCAATGATTCTTGTTGAGAAACTCTACCCAGATGCGATGCTGGCCATCTTCCGTCTCCATCGGGTAGAGGTCACGAAGTTTCTTGGATTTCTCAAACAGCGTTCCACCTTCCAGATAAATGCAAATCTTCTCGAACTCTTTGTCCGTGAAGGAAGTGCGGCCTATTTCCGCCAAGGCCTTAGCGTTATGCTTTTCCAACTGCTTCTTGAAGTTGCTGTAGAGGTTGGTTTCTTCTTTAATCTGGACATATTCATAGCTCATGTCCTGCAAAGTCGAAATCAGCCCGTTTTCAAGAGCCTGTTCACTTTGTGCTGTCATACTTATTTAGGGATTCTAATTCCTTAAGTCGCAAATTTAATGATTTTTTATTAAGGGCGAACAGTTGTGAGCGATGAAAAAAAGTAGTATGGATATAATTGACAGACAGTTGTCATTATTTGAACATATCAAACCCGAGTATTTCCTATCGCTTTGCTGAAATAACATACGTGGTATTAACCTTCCTATAACCTCTCACTCCCCCGCAGATGGATCGGCGAGGTGGTGTCCGGGGGCGTGTCCACCCCCGGACACGTATAGGGGGAGGGGCCCGTTGGATACGAGTTCCTGCTGAGGCCCAAAGGGCCGAGGAAGGGACGAAGTAGACAATGGGAGGGGCCGGAGCGAACGCAGTGAGCGGAGTCCCCCGGACACCACCTCGGCGAGGAATCGGAAGGGAAGATTCCACGGACGGGGCCGTGGAATGACGGCACCAGACAAGAAAGGACGAGCATGTCCTGTATTGCATAACGGCAAAAAAATAAAGCCAGCCTGGGACGCTGACTTTAGGGCTCGAATCAAGTTACCTTGAGAGGGTTGTCATCCCTTCCTCGCGAATTCCCTGCGACGATTCCAATGCAAAGGTAGTGCTTTTTTCTAAATCCGCAAATATAATTGAGATTTCTCGACTTCGCTCGAAATGACAAAACAGATTCCACGGACAGGCCGTGGAATGATGGGACGGAGTGGAATACTGGTCTGCAAGAGAGCTCTATCCTCACCTGGGATACGCAAAATGGCAGCGGTTTGAAGAAGCTGTCGCTAGAGCTAAAGAATCGTGAAAATCGGCCTCCCAGCGCGTTGAGGAACATTTTACCGACGCCGGTAAAATCGTAAAAGCCGGTATTGCGACAAAGCCAAAAGCAGACGTGCATATGACCCGCTATGCCTGTTATCTGGTCGCACAGAACCGGAGACCCACGTAAAACTGAAGGCTGACGAATAATCGTCAGCCCAGTATGCAGCGAATCCGTAGAATCGCTGTTGCAAATGTAGTAACGATTTCTGTAAATACCAAAACAGATTCCACGGACGGGGCCGTGGAATGACGAAAAAGGACGGGGCCGTGGAATGACGGGAAAGGGCGGGGCCGTGGAATGACGGTTTCACTGCCGCAGGTCAGGAGGTAAAACGCCGCAGGTCTGCGTTTTTCACACGACCTGCAACGCAAATAGGCCGTACAGCAGCATCTAGCGTAGCAGGTCAAAGGATTTTTGCAGACCTGCTGCATTTCGCTGCCTGACCTGCGACGGAGCGGCATGACGAGAAACAGATGCCCTGCATTCGCTGGGCATGACGGGAAAGGACGGGCCGTGAAATGACGGGCTAAAGGATCTTCTTGCCGCCGCGGCGCATGAGGGCGTCCCACCAGCGGGCGGGAAGCAGGCTGTGGAGGAAGACGGCGGTGTGGGCGCCGAAGCCGGTGCGGTAGCGGACCTTGGGCCGGCGGCTGGAGGCGGCGCGGCAGATGGCGCGCGCGATGACGGTCGGCTTCGACAGAAGGCGCATGGAGTAGGCCTTCCGCATTGTCGACGCCTCGTTCAGCGCCTCGGCCTCGTAGGGCGTGCCGGCGGAAGACTCGGCGAGATGGTCCGCGGCGATGATGCCCCAGTCGGTCTTGATGCCGCCCGGCTCGATCAGCGCGACGCGGATGCCGAAAGGCTTCACCTCCATCCGCAGGGCATCGGACAGGGCCTCCACGGCGAACTTCGAGACGTGGTACCAGCCGCCGAAGTAGAGGACGATCTTGCCGGCGATGGAGGAGACGTTGACGACGGTCCCGCTCCCCTGCGCCCGCATGTGCGGCAACACGAGCTGCGTCAGCCGGGCAAGGCCGAAGACATTGACCTCCAGCTGCCTGCGGGCCTCCTCCAGCGGCACGTTCTCGATGGCGCCGAAAGAGCCGTAACCGGCGTTGTTGACCAGCACATCGATGCGTCCCTCGGCCTCCATGACCGCGGCGACACAGGCCGCCATCGAAGCCTCGTCGGTCACGTCAAGACGCACCGGGACGACACCGAACTCCCGCAGCGGTTCCATCCGCTCGACCCGGCGGGCGGCGCCGTAGACGCGGTGGCCTTTGCGGGCCAGGAGCACGGCGGTCTCATACCCGATGCCGCTGCTCGCGCCGGTGAGAAGGATTACTTTCTGCTTTTTCATAACTGCTTACCAGGAAAAGGAAACGGGAATCGTATAGCTGACCCGGACGGGCTCGCCCTCCTTTCGGGCCGGGCGCCAGCGGGGCGATTTCCCGACGATACGCACGGCCTCGTCATCCAGCCGCTGCTCGACGCCCTGGATGACCTTGACATCGGTGAGACGGCCGTCCTTGCCGACGACGAAGCTGACATATACGGTACCGCGGATCCCCTCAGAAAGGGCGCTCTTAGGGTATTTCATACGCTTTGCGACCCACTCGGAAAAGGTCGCGGGGTCATTGCCGCGGAAGGTCGGGGGCGTAAAACCGTTCCCATCGGTCCCGTCCGGCACCATCGTGAAGGTCGGGCCGTCGATCCGGCCGCCCTCGGGATTGATAAGGGAGATGGTGACGCCTTTCTTGCCGAGATAGGCCGCCAGGTGCTCGAGGTACTGCCTGTACTCCAGATAGTTCTCGACGCCGAGCTCCCCGATGAAATAGGCCTCCACATCGGCAGCGCTCCCGGCGTACATCGTGTCGAAGCAGTAGAGGTAATCCTCGCCGACGGAAATGGTCTCGATGCCGTAGGCCTCCAGATGCACGTTATAGAGGGCCACGCGCCAGGAATCCGTCATCCCGTCCGGCAGCAGCTTCTCCCGAATATCCTCCGGAGAAAAACTGAACTGCAGCGGCTTCATCGGCGGATTCTCGAACACGACGCAGGCGCCCCAGCCCGACTCGGCGAGCAGCAGCGGCAGCCAGCGCGTCTCGCTGCCGAAGCACAGGATCTCTTCCGCCAGGGCCTCGCCGGAAAGGAAACGCTCATAGATGTCGTCGGCAAAGAGCTCGAACTCGAAGACGACCTGGTCCTCGTCGAAATGGATGTCGGTGAGGTTCCGGAAGCCGTCGACCTCGGCGGGAAGGCCGGAAGCGAGCGCTTCAAGATGGTACTCAAGCAGATAATCCGCCAGACCCTGCTTGTCGGAAGACTGGGCGTTCGCCCCAAGGGCGGCGAAAAGGAACGCGACCGCGGCCGCGAGGTTCAGCATCTTAGTCATGGCACAAATGTACCAAAAATTTTGCACGGTACGGGATTTTTTTGTAAATTGTACGGCAGTAACGCGACGACCATGAAAGCGGACCCCACAATTCTCCACCGGAAACTCAAGGATTTTTTCGGTTATGATGCCGCTGGTATTTCAAGGACGACGAGAAGAAAACCATGATCCTCTACGGCGGTTCGGGCGATTTCGGCAGGGCCGACCTCGCCTTCCTCAACCGCATTCCCCGGGAGCTTCGCGACTACGCCTTTATCTATCAGCCCAGCCTGGGCCTCCCCGGCAACGAGCTGGACCTGACGGATGTCGAGTGGTTCTGATTTTTCTCCCCATTTTCCTATTTATTTGATTATTCGGCTTTTTTTCCGAAATTCGCAGACCCGATATTTCCAAACGGAATGGACGAAAAGGAGAAAAAACTCATCGAAGGTCTGAAAGCAGGCCGGGACAGTGCCTACGAGGAACTGTTCCGGGTCCATTATCCGATCCTCAAAGAGCTGGCCCTCCACATGGTCCGCGACGAATTTGTGGCCAAGACCATCGTGAGCGATTTCTTCTTCCATATCTGGGAGATCCGTACTGAACTCTGCATCGGCAGTTCCCTCCGGGGATATCTCGCCCGGGGCGTGTACAACCGCTGCCTCAACCATCTCCGCTCCGCCCAGTCCGGTTTGGGCAAGAGTCAGCCTCTTTCCCCCGAAACCGATCTTGCCGCCGACGAGACCCCGCTCGGACGGCTGATGGCGAAGGAATTGGAGCAGGAAATGGAAGAAGCCATCGCCAGCCTCCCCGACGCGACGAAAAAAGTGTTCCTGATGCATCGTTCGGACGGATTGAAATACGAAGAGATTGCAAAGGAGACCGGCATCTCGGTCAATACGGTGAAGTACCATATCAAACGGGCCCTCGCCTTCTTGCGGCAACGCTTTGGAAAGGACGGACCGCCGCTACCCTAAAATGTCGTCAGATTGTCACTATATAGAAAAGAAAACTGATGTCCGAAAAAATAGAAGACATACTTGAACAATACCTGAAAGGCGAAGACGTCCTCCCCGCCGGGAAAGGCACGGAAGAGGCCATGGCGGCTTTCCGCCAGTTCCAAGGCCGTCGCGATGCCGCCCTGAAGAGAAGGAAGCGCATCTGGCTATGGACAGCCGCAGTGAGTGCGGCCGCCTGCATCGCCATCGTCGCCGGTATCGCTTTCCGTTCGCAAACGCCTGCTCCGGAAGAAGTCTTCATCGCTTCCGCCCCGGTCGGCGAAATCGTGAACGTCACCCTGCCGGACGGAACGGCGGTGTGGCTGAACGGCTCTTCCCGGATCAGCTGTTCCAAGGAATTCGGCGTAAAGGACAGGGCCGTCAGCCTCGAAGGCGAAGGCTATTTCGAAGTGGTCAGGAACGAATCTCTCCCGATGGTGATCAGCACGGCTTCCGCCAGCGTCACCGTGCTGGGAACGACCTTCGATTTCCGGGAGTACCCGGAAGATGCTGACGCCTCCGTGGTGCTCTATGAGGGTCACGTCAACTTCACCGATGCCGCCGGGAAAGGGCTGGACCTTCTCCCCGGTCAGGCCGCCATGCTGAACAAGGCCAGCGGAGAACTCGCCTACGTAACAACTGACACCAGCCATCCCGCCGCCTGGAGAAACGGCCTCCTCATCTTTGAGGACTGCACGCTCGAAAGGATCTGCCGGGATCTCTCCAACGCCTACGGCACGGCGATCAAAATCAGCGATCCTGCCCTGCTGCAGTTGCGTTTCACCGCCGAGTTCAATGTCCGCACCCAGACCCTTTCCGACGTTCTGGAAGTGCTCTCCCTGACCCGTCACATCAGTTTCCGCCTCTCGGAAACCGGCGCGGAAATTTTCTAACGTCATGAGGACCTGGCTCGCCGCTGTCCTCCTGTTTCTCTGTACCGTGCTGGGAGCCCAAACTCCTCCGCTGGTACTGGAGAATGTCAGCGTGCGCGAAGCCATCCGGGAAATCCACCTGTGGAGCGACTGCACTTTCGTCTGGGAGAGCGACGACATGGACACCGACAGGACGGTAAGCATCCATGCCGACAGCCTGGACGAAGCCCTTCAGCAGGTGTTTGCCGGACAGGACATCTCGTGGACGGTCAAGGACAAGACCATCATCGTTTCCAGGCTAGCAGGGCCCCTCTCCGGCGAGGCCGAATTCATTTCCGGAACCGTCCGGGATCAGGCCGGCGTCCCCATCGAAGGGGTCGTGGTCTTGAATCTCTTCACATCCAAGGGCGTATTCACCCAGCAGGACGGCTCCTGGAGTATGGAACTGGCCTCCGGCGTCCCACTGTCCTTCACTTGCCTGGGATACATCAGCGAAAGGCATCCGGCCGTACAAGGCATGGAAATCACCCTGAGAGAAGACCTCCTTCCCCTCAGCGAGACCGTCGTGATCGGCTATGGATCCATTGCCCGGACGAACGTGACCGGGGCCGTATCCTCGCTACATGCGAACGATTTCGCGCACCGTACGATGCAGACCGTCGGCCATATCCTCCAGGGCAATGTCGCCGGCATGTTCGTCCAGAACTTCTCCGGCAATCCGACCGACGTCCCGTCCATCACCGTCCGCGGCGTGCCGTCCCTCAACGGGGGCGAACCGCTGGTCCTTATCGACGGAGTGGAAGGAGACATGGCGAAAGTCAATCCGGCGGACGTCGAATCCGTCTCCGTCATCAAGGATGCCTCCTCGTCCGCCATCTATGGCGCCAAGGCTTCTTTCGGCGTGATCCTGATCACGACGAAATCCGGTTCATCCTCCGCCTTGCGACCGACCATGAATTATTCGGCCCGCTTCGGGTTCGCCACCCCCACGACCCGGACGGACTTTGAGACCCGGGGCTACGATGCCGTCTACATCAGCGACCTGTTCATGAAAGAGACGACGGGCCGCAACTACACCTTCTATACCCGTGAAGACATGGCCCAGCTGCTGGCCAGGCGGAACGACAGGACAGAGCAGCCCGAACGCCCTTGGGTGCTCACGGGAATGCGCAACGGCCGGGAATCCTACATCTACTATGGCAACTACGACTGGTACCATAGCATGTACCGCGACTTCAACCCGATCCAGAGCCACAATCTGTCGGTCTCCGGCGGCAACGGTCCTGCCCGCTACTACCTGTCCGGCGGATTCGAGCACAAGGAAGGCACCTTCCGGGAAAGGGCGGAGAACTACAACCGGTTCACGATTCTCGCCAAGATCGACCTGGACCTGACGCCGGACCTGACCTTGTCCAACAAGATAGATTTCTTCAAGTCCCTCTACAAATACCCCGGCAACCGCAATCCGGACAACACTTTCGGATTCAGTTCCGTCCATGGACTGGCCTCCTTCCCGCTGAAGAACCCGGACGGGACATGGGTCTACAGGACCATTTTCAATGACTTCAACCTGGCCAACGGCTGCCACATCGAGCTCGGCGACGACGCCAAGCGCAACCAGGTAGACAACTACCAGTTCTCCAATACGGCCTCGCTGGTCTGGAAGCCGCTTTCCGGCCTGGCGCTCCATAGCGACATCACCTATTCCCTGGAAGCCCAAAAAGACTGCTTCCGCTGGGCGGGAATGGACTATTCCCTCTATCCCGGCCAGATCACCCATGAAGAGACCGGCCGGTTCATGAACCGTCTGGAGGACTTTGCCATCACCAGTCAGCTGATAGAAACCAGTCTGTGGGGACAGTATTCCACCACGCTGAAAGGGCGTCATCACCTCCGCCTGACCGCCGGTTTCAACGCCAAGGGTTTCACATTCAAGCATCTCTACACCTACGCCGACAACATCGGATCCGATACCGTCAGCGACTACAACCTCAAGGAAGCCGACGCCCAGGGCAATTTCCGCATGGACATCCTCGGAGGCCAGCTGGACCATACCACGGCCGGTTTCTTCGGCAGGGTCAACTACGACTTCATGGGCCGGTACCTTCTGGAAATAAGCGGACGTTACGACGGTTCCTCTTCCTTCCGGGAGGGGGCCCGCTGGGGCTTCTTCCCGTCCGCGTCGGCGGGCTGGCTTTTCACGGAAGAGCCGTTTGCCGCAAAGTTGAAACAGTTCATGGATTCCGGCAAGCTCCGCTTCTCCGTCGGCAGCCTGGGCAACCAGCAGGTGTCTGATTTCCAGTATCTGCAGACAGTGACCACCGCTTCCATCCAATACCTGTTCGACAACGAGGGCAGCCTGCCCGTCGGAGCCACCCTCAGCGCCCCGAACGCGGCGGACCTGACATGGGAGACCATCCGCCATTACGACTGGGGCCTCGATCTGACCCTCCTGCAGGGACGGCTCACGGCGACCGCCGACCTCTTCGTCCGGAATACCCTGAACATGCTGACGGAAGGCGAAGACCTGCCTTCCGTCTATGGCGCCCCCTCCCCGCTGGAGAACCGGGCCTACCTCCGTTCTTCCGGCTTCGAACTCGCGGTCGGATGGCAGGACAGGTTCCCCCTGGGCAGCAAGACATTCCGCTACGGCATTTCCGCCGTGCTGAGCGACTACACCACGAAAATCACCCGGTTCGGCAATGCCTCCAAGGTCCTCGGGTCCCACTATGTCGGCGAGACGCTCGGCGAGATCTGGGGATTCCGTGTCGCCGGTCTCTTCAAGGATGACCAGGAGGCCCGGTCCTATACCGATTACGCTTCCGGCGGGATCGACCAGTCCTACCTGGCCGGCGGCCTGAACGGCGGATGGCGCGGCGGCGACCTCAAATTTGAAGACCTCGACGGAGACCGCATCATCTCCAAGGGCGGTTTCACCGTGGACAATCCCGGTGACCTCCGTATCATCGGCAACCGACTCCCCCGCTACCAGTTCGGCATCACCCTCACGGCAGCTTGGGGAGGATGGGATATCACCGCCTTCATCCAGGGCGTTGGCCGGATGAACTGGTACCCCGGAGCGGACAACACCGCCTTCTGGGGGCCGTACAGCCGTCCGTACGGCACCTTCTATCAAAAGGACTTCCTGAAGAAATGCTGGAGCCCGGACAACACGGACGCCTATTTCCCCCGGACCCGCGGCATGATCGCCATGGAAGGGACGACCCAGCTCACCGAGCCCAACGACCGCTACCTCCAGAACCTGGGATATGCCCGTCTCAAGAATGTGACCGTCGGATGGTCCCTGCCGTCCCCGGCCGCACGAAAAATCCATCTCTCCGCCCTCCGCATCTATTTCACGGCCGAGAATCTGGCATACATTTCCCCGCTTCGGAAAGTGACCCGCTATGTCGACCCGGAAATGATGTACGCCGACGGCGACTACGGATGGACATACCCCCTGCAGAGACTCACGACCCTTGGCATCGACATAACCTTCTAAACCCATGAAAACGCGCCTCTTCCTGTTCCTTCTCCTTCTTGCCGCCCTGCCGGGCTGCGAGGGGTTCCTGGATACGACGCCGAAGGACCGTCTTTCCGCCGACGAATTCTTCCGGACGGCGACCCAGCTGGAAGAGTATTCCTGCACCTTCTATGAAGATCTTTTCACGGGACCGTTCTACGACGCCGAGAACGACATCTGCTTCCGGACAACGCTCTCCCCCCTCGTCCAGGGCGGGAACATGCGCAGCGTACCTTCTTCCGGCGGCGGATGGACCTGGACGACGCTCCGGGAGATCAACATCATGCTGGACAGGCTGGACCGCTGCGAGGATGCCGACGTCCGGACCCGGTACGAGGCCCTCGCCCGCTTCTTCCGCGCATATTTCTATTGGCTGAAGGTTCGCGATTTCGGCGACGTCCCGTGGTATGACACCGAACTCTCCTACGATTCCACGGACCTGTACCGCCCGCGGGACAGCCGTGAGACCGTCATGCAGCACATGCTGGCCGACATCGACTTCGCCATCGAGAACCTGCCTTCCGAGCCCAGCCTCTACCGCATCACCCGCTGGACCGCTCTCGCGCAAAAATCCCGTTTCTGCCTGTTCGAAGGCACCTGGCGGAAGTATCATGGTTCCGAAGACCCGGCCGACGCCGACCGCTACCTGGCCCTGGCGGCCGAAGCCTCCCGGCGCTTCATCGAAGAGAGCCCCTACCGGATCTACAGCACCGGCCATCCCGAGAGCGACTACCTCATGCTGTTCGCCACCCAGACCGCCAACCGGGAGGAAGTCATCCTGGCCAGAAACTACAATATCGCCTTCTTCCTGTCCCACGAAGCCACTTACACCACCTTCGGCCCCAACCAGAAGGCCGTCTCGAAGAAATTCGTCGACGCCTTCCTCATGGCGGACGGCAGCCGATACACCGACCGTCCCGGCTGGCAGACAGAAGAGTATTTCGAGCAGACGAAGGACCGCGATCCCCGCCTGGCGCAGATCATCCGCCTTCCCGGCTACAAACGGATTGGCGACCATCAGGTCCGCATTCCCGATTTCACCAATACCTGCACCGGCTACCAGATTGTCAAGTTCGCCCAGAGCTATGACGTCCTCGGCGACAACTGGGGGCCCACCGATGCCGACCTGCCGATCTTCCGCGCCGCCGAAGTGTACCTCAACTATGCCGAAGCCATGGCGGAACGAACGGATGTCGCCATCACCCAGGACGACCTGGACCTCTCCGTCACGCCGATCCGTGCCCGTGCCGGCATGCCGCCGCTCCTCCTGGCTGATGCCAACGCCCATCCGGACGACGCCTACATGGGCTCCGAGACCTGGGGCTACCGGAATGTCACCGGTCCCAATCGCGGCGTCATCCTGGAAATCCGCCGCGAACGCATGATCGAGCTCGCCGTCGAAGGGGACTTCCGCTGGTATGACCTGATGCGCTGGAAAGAAGGGAAATGCCTCGAACAGCCCATGCACGGCATGTTTTTCAAGGGTCCGGGGGACAGTGTCCAGGAAGAATACGACTTCGACGGCAACGGCACCATGGACATCAGCCTCTACAACCCGACCCGCTGTGCCCGTGACGGCCAGGGAAAGGTCATCCCTCCCGAAACGACGGCGCCCTATCAGTTCAGTCTCTCTACGGAAATGCAACTCACCAAGGTCACCAGCGGCAATGTGGACCCTGTCCGGCTCATCACCCGTTCCTTCGACGAGAACCGCGATTACCTCTTCCCCATCCCTACGTCAGACCTGGCCCTCAACCGCTCCCTCGTCCAAAACCCCGGCTGGACGGACGGCATCTCGAAATAATCCCTATTGAGCCGTCCAGTAGAGAAGGGAGGCGGTTTTGACGCGGAAGAAATTCTTCTCTCCATCCTCTACCACACGGTATTCGGGATGATTGCCCCAGGAAGCCGGGACATCAATCAGTTTCATGTCTTCGCCGGTATCATTGGCGATATAAACTGCGACCATTTCCTGCCACTTGCCGATCCGCTGCATGCTGCTCTCGTAGGTAAGCAGGCCACCCTCCGAAGCCAGTTCAAGCAGGTATTTCGTATAGATGGCGCGATAATCGTCGAAAGCCAGGATCTTGTTTACGAGCGGGGACTGCGTTACGTCCGTCGGGCCCCATTCGTAAGGGTTGTGGGTGACGGCGTCGGTCTGGGCGCCGACGGCGGAGGTGGTGCCGAGTGTGTTGTCGTAGTCGTGCGGCAGCAGATAGACATGATAGTCGGTTGCGGACTGGCTGTTGAAGTAGAGGAAGGTGTTGTTGCCGGCATTGTTCCAATAGTCGTCCCACATGCCGACACCGACGTTGACGGCATAGGTCTTCAGGAACAGGTCGACATCCATATGGCTGCCGATCCAGTCATGGAACTGACTGCCTTCCAGAGCATTGAGGTTCGTGATAAAGTCCGTGAACTGGGCTTTCGCCTTGTCGAAGCCGCCGGTTGTGACATTGAGTTCGTACAGGGCACCGGCTTCGTCGATATGCTTGATGCCGGGGAGGGTCTCCGGGGTCAGTTTACCGCCATACCGGCACTCCCACAGATTGCCGTCCGCCGCGCCGAACCGGTCTGTCCGGCGGTCGAGATAGGCCTGATCGTACGGCTCGTACATTTGATAAATGCCGAAATATGCCGGCTCGAGATCCTTCCCGACCTGGATATATACCTTCGCATAGACATCCTCCGGTCCGGTCCAGACGCCGAAACGGCGGAACAGGTCGTAGCTGTACATCTCGCGGACATAGTTGCCGTCGTCCTTAAACCATTTCAGGACGAGTTTCCGCACGCCGCCGATGGCATTGCCCTCCACGTACTTGTTGAGCGACAGACCGAAGTGGGCATGGTGCCAGTTGGGGTTCTCAGACTGATGCAGCGATCCGGAGGACCCTTCCGGGCGGCGGCGGGAGGTATTGCCCTTGATGGAAAGGGCCACATCCCGCACCACCGTAGCCTCCTCACCCTTCACGAAGGACATGTCGGCATGGACGGTCTCGTTGGTCCGGTTGTTCTTGTCATATGCCAGCAGGAGTTTATTCCACTGCTCCGCACTCACCTTGATGTACACGGAGGGAATGCCGGCCGTCCCGTTGTCGAACAGATAGGCGGCGCCGTCCGTGACCACGGGATTCGCATGTCCTTCTTCGAAACCCGGAGCCACGAAGGGAGAAAGGACCTGGTCCTCGGGATTGTCCACATGGATCTGGCGGGTTTCATAGACGACTTCCGTCTCAATGATGGGGTCCTTCTGGCAACCCGTGATGAGAACGGCTGCCAGGATCATCGGGAATGATGCTATCATTTTCATGCTGCGGGTGTTTCAATTATTCTTCGGGATCAATCTCCTTTACGCTCGTGGCGGTCAGCAGCACGTACTTGTCGCTGTCCAGGGTAAAGAAATCATTGGCGCGGACGCGGGTGTCCTTGGGCAGGTCCGGGTCGTAGAAGAAGTAGAAAGTGAACAGTTTGCCGGTGTCGGCCTGGAGGAAGTCGAACTTATACCAGATCTTGCCGTATTTCTCGACCTTATCCTCCTCCGAAAGCAGCGTTCCAGGCCATCCACGCGGCACATAGCCCGTCGCCCAGTAATGGATATACAACTTGTTCCAGCCGGTCTGGTCGAGGATATACATGCTGTATTGCGGGGTGTCCGGATTGGGCTCCGGATCGGGCTCGGGCTCGACGGCGATCTCCGTGCCGGTACGCTGTTCCGGATCCACGGCCGCCGTTCCCATCGGGGTGATCATATAGAAGTAATCCGGTTTGTCCTTCGAGAACGTGACGGGGACCTTCTCCAGCTGCGTACCCATGCCGTTGTTGTTGAAGATGATCTGCTCGTTCAGGCCGAACGCGGTGGAATGGACCGTGAACATCGTATAGTCATAGCCCTTATAGGACAGTTTCCCGCCCGGACGGATGCCGGGCCAGAGGCCGCCGAAGTCGTTCACGTCGCCGAACAGATACATCGCTGTCGCCGTCCACCCGGTGCGGTCGTCCACCCAGACGCGGATGCCGGCATGCTCCGGGAAAGCGCTGGTCTCGACAGCCTCCGTCGCCGTGAGGTTGAAATAGTAGCAGTAGTCCAGCTTCACATGGACGGCGGCGAGACTGGCTGAGCCGTTGCCGAACACAAGATCGGCTTCCTTCCCTTCCGCTGCAGCGCCGAGATCGAACCACGTCCACTTGCCGCCAAGCAGGTTGGACCTGCCGCCGGGTTCCAGCCGGGCCGCTCCCGCCTCACCGGACACATCCAGCATGAGGAGGTCCCATCCCGTATTGTCCTTTACGTAGACGACGGGACCGTCATGGGCAATCGTCTCGTCCCGCGGGACGAAACGGGTCTCCCAGGATGCCACGCTTACCACGGTCCGTCCGGCGACCTCGACGGCATCCCTGTGAATGACTTCCTCCCCTTCCGCATCGACTTCCCGGCCCTCTTTCCGGGAGACGAACCAATAGCCGTCGGCGAGGGTCTTGCCGTCCAGGAAAGCATCTGGATCCACATAGACGCCATAGCGAACCTGCATTCGGGATGATTTCCGGAGCCGGAAGTTGTTGTCACCGACAGCTTCCTCCCCGCCGTTGAAAGGGCCGGCGACATAGACGTCATCATCCTGAAGCGTTTTCTCCGGGAGTTCGACTTCCAGAAGGGCCATGTCGCTTCGGCGATAGAATCCGAAGTCGTCGTACGACTCTTCGTCGATGTATTCGACGACCTTTTCATGGATGATTTCCTGCTCACAGCCTCCTGCAAGGAAGACAGAGACGACAGAAAGAAGAAGGGCAGAAGATTTTTTCATGGTTCTGCGAAATGGTTTTCAACACAAAAAAGACAAACCCGCACCGGAATCGGGTAGTCCTG
The DNA here is from genome assembly GCA_902768665.1 of uncultured Bacteroidia bacterium. GTDB lineage: Bacteria > Bacteroidota > Bacteroidia > Bacteroidales > UBA932 > Cryptobacteroides. The sequence goes on from CACXMA010000014.1 coordinate 142,414, forward strand.
CATTTTTTCACTACCCTTTTTCTCCATTGGATTGTCTATGTAAAGAAGTATTGAAAAACCACTATCGTGAGAAGGTTTTTTCTTTATTTGTTTTTATCCCTTATCCTCGCCGGGTGCAGCGGGAACGGATCCGTATCCGAGCTCCACTTCTCCCCGGCGGGAGACGGGACTTTGCACCCGGATCCGGAATCCATGGATGCCTTCATCGGCCGTCTGACGCAAGCAACGCCGGAGGAGGCAGCTGTGCTGCTTGACCAGGGCTTCTCGCTGGCCGACAGCCTGTCCTGCGCGGACCCGCAGTCGATGGCGCTCTATTGGTTCGCCGACGAACTGGCCAGTCGCCTCGACGGTGTGGGTTCCCCGACCCGGGACGCCCGGCTTTTCAGCATGGCGCTGGACCGTCAGCAGCAGTGCGCCTCCCTCGAACCGGACGACTGGCGCAGGATAACGTTCTTCCGCGAACGCCTTGCCCTCAACTCTCCCGGTTTCGCCGTTTCCGATATTCCCCTGCTCGGTATGGCCGGGGATACGCTGTCCCTTCGCACCCTCTGCCGCGCCGCTTACGGGAAGACCCTGCTGTTCCTCTACGGAAGCGCCTGCAAGGCCTGCAGCGACATAGCCAATGAACTCAGCCACAGCTCAGCCCTTGCCAAACAGGTCGATGAAGGAAACATTGTCCCGATTACCCTCTACGTAGGAGATGACAAGACCGAGCAAGAGCGGATCGCCGCCACGCTTCCCGCATGGAAACACTACGCCGACGGCGGTGCCATCTCTTTCGGCGGTGCCTTCGATACCCGCGAGATTCCTTCCCTTTACCTCGTTTCGCAGAACGGCATCGTCCGCGTCCGGGGCGCCAGGAATGTATCGGACATTCTCTCCGCAGCGGCCGAAGACCGGACCTCCACGGCGCGGATTGCCCTGGAAGAGGGAGAAGAGATCTGGGGCGGCCGCGTGGCCGACGGCAAGAGCATGCCTTTCCCGGACGGTTTCTCCACGACCCTATATGAGAACAACGGCAACCAGGTCACGCCGCTCCTCCTTACCAGCAAGGGCCGTTATGTCTGGAGCGCCCAGCCGTTCACGTTCCGCAAGGAAGGGAACGTCCTCGTGCTGGATGACCTCAACGATGACTATGAGACAGCGGTCGTCGCCCGGAACCTTCCCGGCGCCTATCGTTTCGCCATGCGCGCATTTTTCCCGCCGACCGGCACGATTCCTCCCGAAGATTTCTTCCAGGTTCCGCAGTACAACACCTGGATTGAACTCCAATACAACCAAAACCAAACCGATATCCTGAAGTACGCCGAGGGCATCCTGGCCCACGGCCTTCCGCCGGGCATCCTGATGATCGACGACACCTGGATGGAAGTCTACGGCAAGTGGGAGTTCCATCCCGGCCGCTTCCCCAACCCCAAAGCGATGTGCGACAAGCTCCACGCGATGGGGTTCAAGATTATGCTCTGGGTAACGCCCTTCGTCAGCATGGACCAGTTTGGCCTGTGGTCGGAGATCAACAGTTTCAACGGCTTCCTCCACAAGCCCTCAGGCGAGGTCTATCCCGTGCCCTGGTGGAACGGCGTATCCGCCGAGCTCGACCTCACCAACCCCCAGTCCGTCGCCTGGCTGGACGGCCGGCTCCGTTACCTCTGCGACACCTATGGCGTCGACGGCTTCAAGTTCGACGCGGGGGACTTCAACCTCTTCCCTGCCGATGCCGTCACGGCGGAGCCTTCATCGCCATGGGAGCAGAGCGCGCTGTTCATGCAGTTCGCCGACCGGTACCCCTACAACGAGTTCCGCGCCAGCTGGAACGGAGGCGGCAAGCCGGTCGTGCAGCGCCTTCACGACAAAGCCCATTCATGGGATGCGCTGGGAGCCCTTATTCCGGAGATGGTGGCCGCAAACCTGCTGGGCTACTGGTACTCCTGCCCGGATATGATTGGCGGCGGCTCCTTCGCTTCCTTCCTTCCGGATTCCCCGGCGCCGGACCAGGACCTCGTCGTCCGTTCGGCCCAGACGCATGCGCTCATGCCCATGATGCAGTTCTCGGTGGCCCCCTGGCGGATCCTGGACAAGGAACACCTGGACGCACTTCTGGAATCAGTCCGGATCCGGCAGAGCCAAATAGACTATATTATGAAGCTTGTTCAGCAGGCTTCAGAAACAGGCGAGCCCGTGGTTGCTCCCATGGAATACCGCTTCCCCAATAAAGGCTATGCAAGAATCACGGACCAGTTCATGCTGGGCCCGGACGTAATGGTTTCCCCCATGGTCTCGCCCGGACGCTCCCGCACGGTGGTTCTCCCGGAAGGCAAGTGGGAAAGCGACGACGGCCGCATCCTCCAGGGCCCCTGCACCATTACGGAAAACGTCCCGCTTGAGCGCCTTCCGTATTACCGGCTTGTAAAATGAAATCATATATTAACACTAAATGACAATAAAATGAAGAAAACAAAACTTTATCTGCCACCCAAATGCGAGGTGGTGAAAGTCAGGACGGAACAGCAGTTCCTGGCATCAACGGAAAAACAATATCAGGCGGGCCTTGGTATCTATGATATGGATTTTGACGGCTCGGAGTTGGACTGGTAAAAATGTGAAGCTATGAAAAAGAAATCACTCTATCTTGCGATCGCGGCGCTTGCAATCGCCGCATGTACGAAAGAAGCGGTCCAGGTCATTCCTCAGGACGAGGTCATTAACGGAAGAGAATTCACTCTTACTGCAACATTTGAGAGCACCAAGGCCACTGTCGCCGATCCTTCCGATCCTACAGTGCCGGAAAGCCTTGCTACAACATGGGATGCAGGTGACCAGATTGCAGTTTTTTCAAAAAATGGTGATATCATCACCCTTACCACAACAGGCTCCGGCGCTACGGCAACCTTTAAGGGAACCATCCCTGCAGGTGACGAAATCGAAGATGGCGCCGTAGCATATTATCCTGCTTCAATCGCAGTAGCCGGGAATTCATCACAGGTTACTCTTCCTACAAGCTATGCCTCTACAGCTACCGCCAAGAAGGGTATTGCCCTCAGAGGAGAAGTCAAAGCCGATGGTTCATCAGTTACCTTCAGCCATCTCGGTGCTGTTCTGGCATTTCAGGTAAAAGAAATCCCTATCGCAGCAACTATTGCTACATTCACCGCCAAAGGATGCGCCGGTACATATTCGGTATCCGGAGGAAGAATTGTGAATGGCACGGCCGATGCGAGCGTCGAAATCACATTGAGCGACGTGACCAAGTCCAGCGCCTTGATTGCGATTCCTATTCCTACAGGCACATATGACGGTTTCTCCCTTGCATTCAATGACGGTTCTTCCGTTGCAAAGGCAACGACAAAATCCGTCACATTCGCCCCTGCCGAATACAAGATGATGAAATCATTCACAGTTAGCGGCGCAGAGCACTCATATCTTGGACTGGTTGGTGAATTCCAGGGCTGGGATCCCGCAACAAGGGTTAAGCTTACTGCCGTCCCTGGTTATGCAGACTGGTGGGTTGCAAAGGGTATTTCCGTTACCGGCGGTACCGGAACAGACAACGGTTTCCAGTTCTGTGAAGGAGATAGCTGGAGCGACAACCACTATGGTACAAGCGCTAGCGGTGGACAGTCCTTGTATACATTCATTTCTACAGGAACTGCAGGCAATGTACAGATGACAGATACCGGAACTTATGATATCTACCTGAACCCCACGAGCGGCAAGATTCTTGTCATGGCGGCAGGCGCCCCCATCGTAAAGACAATTTATGTGTTACCCGAGTATGTCCCAGGAACCGATCTTGGCACAGATCCCTGTCTTCATGTATGGGGTGCAAATGGTCAGGGGAATGTAACTGATTGGGATAGTGATGTATTCATTCACCAGAATGGGACTACTACTATTAGCGGAATCACTTTCCGTGATTTCCCGGTCTCCATTCTTAATGGTGTTACAAACTCAAATTTCCTCAATTTCTGGAAGGGAGGTAATTATAGGCTTCAGTATTATCTGACACCTAAAGGAACCCGGTTCTTCGAACTTAGAGAAGATAAGACGAGTATGGGTACGCATAATATGCCCATGGATGTTCAGCAATCCAGCGTATTTGTCAGGGCTGGCAAGTATGCAAACGAAATTGAATCGTTTGCATCGGCTGACATTATTACAAGCATTATCCATATTACCGGAACGATGAATAGCTGGCCGGGCAGTGCAATGGGTATAAGAGGCAAATGGGTTAATAATGGAATTCTTTGGGAGAATGTCGCTTTCGCTGCAGGAGTTAATAAGTGGAAATTCCGTGAATATCCAGACTGGGATCATCAGAATATCTGTGTTTCGAACAATGAAGTTGTCACAGTCGGTGAAGAGCTTCAGTTGATGCTCGGTGGCGCGCAGAACATCAGTTGCACAGTTACAGATGCAGGGAATTACAATATCTTCCTAGATATGACAACCCTGAAGCTACTGGTTACAAAGGCAGATTAATATATCATCAATCAGATGATGAAGAAATTGTTTTATATCATTACGGCGCTGGTGCTGGCTACGGCCCTTGCTTTCGTGTCCTGCAAGAAGGTTGAGAATGAAAAGGAAAAAGAAGAGCAGCAGGACCCTCAGGGGCCGGAGGAGCCCGAAGTGGATCCTACGGTGGGCAGCGGATTACGCGTGGTGGGCGGTTTCAACGAGTGGAATCCCACGGGAGGGTGCATTGCCCTGTCTCAGGTTGAGGGGCATGAAGGCTGGTATAAGGCCGGCGGAGTTACGATTGGAACCGAAAGGGGAGAAGGCGTAAAGATACTCACTGCCGATACAGAAGGCGACAACTGGTATGGCAACGTGGGAAGCAAGGATGACGCGAAGCAGGAGAGCAATCTCCTGCTCCCCGTCGCCGAGCCGGGTGTTGACAATCCTTTCTACGTGAAGACGGCAGGCTCCTACGATGTTTATTACTGCCCCAGAAGGGAGGACGGACTCCAGCTTGTTATTGCTCCCGCCGGAACGCCTATGGTGAAGAACATCCACGTGATCCTTGAATATCTGGACAACGCAAAATGCGATCCTTCGGAGATTTCTGTATGGATATGGGGGAATGCCGGTCAGGGAACGGCCTGGTCCGATGCAGACGGCGTCTATTATGATAATCCGCCGCTTCCGACTGCGACAAAGACCGTCGGGACGGTTACTTATCAGACCATCGAATTTCCGCTGTGGGAAGCTGGCTGCGCCAATCTCTGGAAAGGCGGAGAGTTTACGATGCGTGACAGGAGAAAGCATGATGACCGCTGGTGGGAAAAGATCAGCGGAGATGACCATACGATATCGATCGGCTCTTCCGACGATTATTATTTCCACATCGGCCGCGGCCAATTCAAGCAAGTCGCCGATCCGACCGAAGCCCTGACCAGTTTCATCACCGCCGTGGGCTTCTTCAACGATGAGAATCCGCAGGGAGTCAAGGGTACCGTTGAAGGCAACTATGTCGTATTCCGGAATCTCCATAGCGTCAGCGGCAAACAGCTGTTCGTCATCCAGGACAAGCCCGGTCTGGCCGGCCAGGTCCTGGGCTATTCCGACGACTCCGGAAGCGCCAGCATCGGTGCGGTGTACGCCAAACCCTATTGCCGTTGGCAGAATGACAATGGTAAAGAGTGGAAAGACGGCAATGCCATCTATGTGTCCGATCTGGACACAACAGGCGCCACGAATTACGACATTTATGTCGATCCCTCCACGAATCACACTTTCGTGATGCCGGCCGGCGAAACGCCCGCCGAGTAATCCGAAGCACGGATAAGACAAGGCCGGAGGCGAAAGCTTCCGGCCTTTATTGTGTTACCGCGAGGCGCGGGCGATGAAGTCGGCGGCGAGGCGGGCAGGGGTGGCGAGGTCTTCGGGGAAACAGTGGGTCAAGCCCGGGAGTTCGATGTATTCAGCCTGGGGAAGGCAATCCCGGTAGCGCTCGACGACGCGCATCAGGACAGGGTTGTCGTTCATGGCCTGCAGGACCAGGACGGGACCGGTGTAGCGGGCGGTTTGTTCGAAAGGATGGCACGCCAGTGCGGATTCCAGATAGGCCTTGCCGAGATAGCGACCGCCCCAGAAGGCCAGCGAGTCGGGGAATCCGCCGCTGAGGTCGAATCCGAACAGGTCCCCGCTTTCGACCATGGCAGGGATGCACGCCGCCGGAGCCATCAGCACGGCGCTGCGGATCTTACCGCTGCCGAGTTCCCCGGCCAGCAAGCCCGCTTCCAGTCCGCCCTGGGAGTGTCCTGCCACGGAAATCCGCGTGGTATCGACCCAGGAAAGGGATTCGACATAATGGAAAATCGCCCGGGCGTCTTCCATTTCATTGGCCAGGGTCATTCCCGAGAAACAGCCGTCCGATTCGCCATGCCCGTTGAAATCGAAACGGACGGTGGCGATCCCCCTTGCCAGGAGGGAATCGTTCAGGGCCATCAGATGGTCCTCCGTTCGATATCCAGTCAGTCCATGGAAAATGATGGCGACAGGCTTGCGCCCCTCCCCTTCCGGAACCTGGACGGTTCCGGCCAGCCGGCCGCGGGATCCATGGATATGGACCTCGCCGCCGACCGGCCCGGCATGGCTACAGGAAACCAAAGCCACCAGACCGGACACTAACCCAATAAAACCCCTTCTCCGAAGAAGAACACTATGATGGTCTGGTGGCAAAGGTAACCTTTATTTCCGTTTGATATCTTTCCAGCCCGGATTCTGCAGCAGGGCCTGGTTGAGGCGGAGCTCGGATGTCGGGATGGGATAGAGATAGTCACGCTCCTCGTTGAAACCGTTGAAGCGGATGCTGTTGTAAGGATTGACATAGCCGGAAGTGCCGTCCGTCAGGAACAGCGGCGCCTCGCCGACATGGAATACAGGAACACCGGCGGGACCGTTGTTCTTGTCGGCCGCATCCTTGTAGATGTAGATGTCATCATGGGGGTTCCCATCCATCCCGGTCACATGGTCGAAATCATAGGAACCAAGACCCGGGAAATACATTCCATAGAGCTTCTGGTCGACACAGCGGCCCTGTTTCCAGCGCATCAGGTCGTACCAGCGGAAGTCGCCCTCCATGGCCAGCTCGACCATGCGCTCGCGGCGGATTTCCAGGATGACGCCCTTGTCGGGACCGGTGACGTTGTCATACCCATAGGCGGAAGAGCCCATGTAGTTGTCGTCCGGGTTCGCGTTGGCATCCGCCAGGGACAGGGCGGGCATGCCGGCACGGTCCCGCAGCGGCTTGATGGACTTGTCGAGGTCGGCCTGCGAGATATGGACGTCGGAACGCTCGGCCATGGCCTCGGCATAGTTCAGATACACCTCGGCAGCACGGTAAATGGGCATATCGTTGTCCTGCGGGCCCCAGCCCCAGGAGGGATAATCCTTCCAGGACAAAGCATATTTCACGGGCTGGTAACCGGTGAATCCATGATTGAAGTCCGCACAGAGCAGGGAATCCACGCCTTCGCGCTTGTAGCCGGGCACGCGGATGATCTGGCCGAGACGGGGATCGCGGCCGGTGGTCTCATCGTAGTACTCCATCGTCTCCCAGCCGGCCCGGTCTGTAAAGCGAGAACCGTCGGCCATCAGGAAAGCGTCCACGAACTTCTTGCTGAAGGAGTTGGACGAAGCCGTACCGAAGGTGTCATACGTCGCGAAATGGGATACCTGCAGGGTGATGGAATAGCTCTTGGCCAGGATCACCTCCGTCTCGTTCGACGTCGGCTGATTGAAGACATGGGTGTAGTCAATCTCCGGATGACCGGTGGTGTAGATCGAATAGGGGGCGTTGTCAATGAAGTCAGACGACACGTCAGCAGCCAGCTTGAGGTAGTAGTCGGCGTCATGCCCGTAGACCTCGCCGGAAGAGGGGCTGGTGTTGCCGTGATACTTTCTCCAGGTGCCCTCAAACAGGCAGAAACGGGACTTGAAGGCCATGGCAGTCCATTTGGTCACATGGTAAAGGTCCTTTCCGGAAGGAAGGTTCGCGATGGCGAAATCGACGTCTTCCAGCATCTTTCCCATGATATAGTCGCGGCTGTCGCGCGCCTTGTACAGTTCGTTGTATTCGGATACGCCGAGCTCATGGTCATAGAACGGGACATCACCGAAATCACGGACCTTGTAGTAATAGAAATAGGCCCTGAAAAAGCGTCCGTACGCCTCATAGAGCGTGCGCGTCGCCTCATCCGGGCAATTGCCGAGATGGTCGAGGAGCGCATTGATCCGGGCGAGGTTGTTCCATTCCCAACCGCCGCCGGAAGACGGCGTCGTACGAAGGGCACCTCCACGCATGAGCGTACTCGGGCTTTTGGCCAGCAGCAGGTCGTTGGTCGCCGAGCAGAACGGACCGAAGAACGTGATCTGGTAGAGGTAGTTGGTATACGCCTCCATCTGTGAGGCATCCTTGAAATAGGTGCTTTCCGATTCCTTGTCCAGCGGAGACTGGTCAAGTCCTTCCAATTTGGCGACACAGGAGGCCGTCAAGACCGAAACGAGAGCGATTATTGCGATTCTTTTCATAGCTCAATCAGAATTTGATATCCACGCCGAAGACATAGGTCGCCTGCCAGGGATAGGTAAAGCCCAGCACGATCGAACCCGTGGCCATCTGCTCGGGATCGATATAGGGATTGATCTTCTTCAGCTGCGACAGATACAGGAGGTTCTCGCCCGTTGCATAGATGCGGACGTTGTCCAGACCGATCCGGCTGGTGAGTTTGTTGGGGAGAGTATAGCCGAGGGTGACATTCTTCAGACGGAAGTATGCCATGTTCAGCAGGAACTTGTCATTCACGATGGTGACGTAGCTGTTGTTGTGGGCCATCTCGCCACGGGGACGCGGGTAATACGCATCGGGGTTCGATTCGCTCCAGCACTTGTCCAGGAAGTCCCGCTGGATGTAGGTGGCGGCACGGTTGTACGGGCCCCAGAAAGCGGTATTGTCAGCCTGCGGGTAGCGGTGCATGCGTCCGATTCCCTGTCCGAAGACGGAGAAATCGATCCCGTTCCACTGGAGCGTCAGCGTGAGACCATATTGCCAGCGCGGACGGGAATTGCCGATGATCTGATAATCGCCGGAGTCGCCCACCTCGATGGAACCTTTATTGATCTCTCCGTCACCGTCCAGATCGCGGAACTTGACGTCACCGGCCTTCCATCCGCCGTGGAGGAATCCGCCGACCTGGCTGCAATCCACACGGGAAGTATATTCCTGCGCCTCCTGGTCGGTCTGGAAATAACCATCCGTCTTGAAGCCCCAGATCTCGCCGAAGGTCATGCCCGGATAGAAACTGCCCGGCATCTTGAGCGACACGTCGTATTCCACCAGTTTGGCCACGTCGTCGCCAAGGGTAGCAACAGCGCTGTAAGTCAACGGCTTCCCGCGGAAGTTGAACGTATCCTTCCAGCCCAGGGAGAGTTCATAGCCCTGGGAGCGCAGCATACCGGCGTTCTTCTGCGGAACGCTGTTGCCGTAGACAGCCGGGAGGATGTCCCCGTCCACGATCATGCCGCGGGTCTCGCGGATGAAGAAGTCACCCGTAAAGGTCAGACGGTCGTTCAGGAAGCCCCAGTCGAGGCCGAGGTTGTAGTGGCGGGTGTTCTCCCAGGTCAGTTCATCGGATTCCGGGCTCTCGAGCCAGGCCCCTTTGACAGGGCTGTCCCCACCGAACAGGTAGGACTGTTTTTCCATCTTCACGGAACGGATGAACATGTAGTAGTCACCGACGGCCTGGTTGCCCAGCTGGCCGATGGAGAAGCGGATCTTGCTGGTGGACCAGACGGGCGCGAGCGCGCTCCAGAAAGGCTCGTCGGACATCTTCCAACCGGCGGAAACCGACGGGAAGAAACCCCACTGATTGCCCGGCAGGAACTTGGAAGAGCCGTCGGCACGGAAACTCAGTTCGAACAGGTAACGTTCCTTCCAGTCATAGTTCAGACGGCCGAAGAAGCCCTCCAGCACATAACGGCCCTGCCCGCCGTTCACGTAATTGGTGCCGGTCGCGGTCTTGAAGTCGTTGATGTAGGTGGAGGAAAGGTCGTCGGCATAGGCATAATGGTTCTTGTAGTAGAACGTCTCATAGTTGCCGCCCAGCACGACCTTGAGGTTGTGGCTGTCGGCAAAAGTCTTCTGCCAGGTGGCGAAGAGGTTGGCCGCATTGTAGGTGGTATAGTTGTTCCACTCTTCGAGCCGGTTCATGAATCGGCCGCTGCGGTCCCATTCGATCTTGCCCGGATACTTGGAGTAGGATGCGTTGGTCCAGCGCGCCGAACCGTTCTCCTCGTTCTTGGTATAGGTATAGTTTCCCCGGATGTCCAGCCCCTCGAGGGGATGCAGCGAGAACTCGATCGTATTCGAGAAACTCTGCTTCTGGCGACGGTTCCTCTTGGTGTCATCGCCCAGCTCGATATGGCAGCCGTTCGTGACGTTGGAATCGGAGAAGATCGTCTTGTAGACCCAGGTCCCGTCCGGATTCTTCGCCGGCAGGGAGGCAAGGGCATGGACGCTGGAATAGCCGAAGGTATAGTCCACGGAGGCGTTGCCCGGGTAGTCATAGTCCTGGTTGTAGAAACTCATGTTGTTGCTGACGGACAGCCAGGAAGTGACGTTGAAATCCAGCTTGGAGCGGAGGTTGTACTTGTTGAACTGCTCCGGACGCACCTGGAAGGTACCCTGCTTGTGCTCATAACCGCCGGAGAAGTAATACTTCACGGTCTTGTCACCGCCGCTCACCGAGATATTGTGGTGGGTGAACGGGTTGAAGTCGGTATAGAGGGTATGGTACCAGTCGGTGTTGCAATAATAGATATAGGACTCCTTGCCGTTGCGCGTCTCGGTCAGGATCCATGGACGGTCGGGATTCTCGGTCTTGTCCCCCCGGCGGGCATTGAGCTGCTCCATGTCCGCGGCGGTGTAATGGGAATAGGGCACGCCGTAGCTTTCCCGCCAGAAGGAATCCAGGATGTTCACCGTATCGTAACCGCGGGTCTCATAATCCGTCCGGGTCGTCGGCGTCGTGAAACCGACATGCCCGTTGTAATGGACGACCGGTCCGCGTCCCGTCGCCGACCCCGACTTCGTCGTGACCAGAATGACGCCGTAAGCGGCCCTCGCACCGTAAATAGCGGAAGAGGAGGCGTCCTTGATGATGGAAATGGATTCCACGTCGGCAGGATTGACCTTGGCGAGGTCGCCGTTGACGCCGTCGACAATCACCAGCGGAGAACCGCCGTTGATGGATGTATAGCCGCGGATGTTGATGGAGGCCTCGTTGGACGGATTACCGGAAGAGGTGGTCACGTACAGACCCGGCACGGTACCCTGCAGCATGTGCGTCAGGGAAGGCGACGTACGCTTCTCCAGTTCCTTGGAGGAGACCGCCGTGACGGCACCCGTCAGGTTCACTTTCTTGGTGGTACCATAACCGATGACCACCGTCTCTTCCAGCACCATGCTGTCCTCTTCCATCACCACTTCGACGACGCCCTGCGTGGGAGGGACTTCCAGCTGGACCGGGATATAGCCGAGATAGCTGAATTCCAGCGTAACCGTCTCGTTGTCAGGGACCGGAATAGAGAAAGAGCCGTCAGCGCCCGTCATGGTTCCGTTGTCCGGGCCGCACATGACCACGACACCGATCAAGGGGATCCGGTCTTTGTCGTAAACATAGCCCTTGACGGTCCTTGCCTGCAGGGCGACTGCCGAGAGCAGGGCAAGCGCAAGTATCAACAGTTTTTTCATAGATGTGATTATTTTGCGGTGAAGGTTCCCAGGCGGTTGCAGCCCGTATTGGCATCCCACACGTTCTTGTTGGCGAAACGCACGCTATACTCGGGACGGTCGTGCAGGTTGGGTTCGGCATCCGCGATACGGATGGAGAGCGTATATTTCTCACCCGCCTTCAGTCCGTCGGGAAGGACAAGGTTCTCCGTATGGACATAATAGTGACTGCCCTGCCAATAGCGGGGATCGGTCGCGGATTTGATGACATACTGCTCGGAAGGATCGCTCTCGCTGCCGATCACGAATTCGAGGTCGTGGGGATTGATGAGCGAGGCAAAGCCGTAGTTGCCGAGGCAGAGTTTGACCTCGAACTTGCCGCCGGCTGTAAAGAGGCCGCTGAATACAGCTCCGTTCAGGACGAAACGGTAACCGACACGGGCCGAAGCGTCGTCATAGCAACCCTTCGCCTGCCAGATCTTGATGATGTCGTGGTGGTTGCTCAGATACGACCAGTGGAAGGTCCGCAGGTTCTTGTAGGAAGGGATGCACTGGCAGTACTTGTCATCGCCGACAAAGCAGGACTCTCCGCCCAGAGCGACATAGTTGGAGGAAGAGCTCCACAGGAGCCGGTCCGCCTCGTCTGCATAGGTACCGCCGTCATTGTAGTTGACGAAGGCGCAGTCGTTGAAGCAGGCGATGCGGGAAACATAAGACCCGTCGAAGGCGGTGGCGACCGTGACGGAATCCCTCAGCTTGAAGGACTTGCCGGTAATGTCGGAGAGAGTCATCCTCATATGGGACGGGGTCCGGAGTGCGACCTGGCGACGGGCGGGAAGGGCGTCCAATACGGCTTTTACAATCTGGGAACGGTCCGAACGCTTGGTCACGTTGGTCGTGTACGCCCATTCGCCATAGGTCCCCACGAATCCCATCTGGACGACATAGATGATGTCCGCGAACTCCTCGAAAATGGGTTTCAGCTGGGCGATCTGCGCCAGGATAATCTCGGTATCGGGCTCCTGCTGGGTCTTGTCGCCGGCATCCCAATACCAGCTGTAGGCGAAACGGACAATCGTCTTGCAACCAGCCTCGCGCACCCGGGAGAAATGGGTCCGGATATGGGCCAGGACCTCATCAGAAATGACCGAATTCAAGAAATCGCACAGGTAGAAGTGGGAGAACATCAGCGAGCAGCCGCTTTCCCTCGTGCGGGTCATATCGGAGACGGACGCCAGTTTCGGGATGTTGCCGTTGATATAACTGTATGAGATGGGATTGTACGGACCACGCTCCGGGTTGGGGAAATTGGTCGGATCGTATTCGAAGGTCTTGTCATATTCGAACGGCGCCTCCGGAACGATATAGGTCTGTACGACCTCGTCCGACTGCTCGGGCATGGCCCAGGCGCCGCTTTCTCCCGCCAGGACGACATCCTTCGAACCGGGATCGGGGTCGTCGTCAACCTTTTCCTCCGTCTTGTCGCAGGAAGAAGGTACGGCAATCATTACGGCCAGACAGGCCCAGTAAAACAGTTTTCTTGACATATCGCAATGGTATTATTATTCAGCCGTAAAAGAGTATATGAGGTTGTATCCTTTTTCCGCATCCCACATGTCCTTGTTGGCAAGGCGCACGCTGAATTCCGGATTGTCATGCAGCGTAGGAGCCGGATCGGGAAGATTCAGGTACAAACGGTAGGAAGTGCCGGCAACCAGCGTTTCCGGCAGGTCGATCCGGGTGTCCCAGAGGGTGGTGGTGCCCGCCTGCCAATACCGGGGATCCTTGTCGGTCGGGATGATCACCCGCTCCGACCCGTCTTCCCTTTCTATCACGAATTCCACCAGACGCGGGTTCATCAGCGAAGCGAACCCGTTATTTTTCACAGCCAGACGGACATGCATCGATCCGCCGGCTTCCCACTTGCCGTCGAAGGCCGCCTTTTCCAGGGACAGACGATACCCGAGACGCTTGTATACGTCCTCCAGGCATCCCTCATCCTCCAACAGGGCAAGTGCCTTTACATTGTACGCCGAATTGAGGTAAGACCAGTGATAGTCTTCCATGTTGCGGATCCCGCCGGTACAGTTGCAGTACTTGGCATCCGGGATGCAGGTTTCGCCACCCATGATGGTATAGCGGGTGTCGTTCTGCCACAGGATGCGGTCGACTTCCGATCCATAGGTCCCGGCATCCGAACCATTGGCCAGGAAACAGTCATTGTGACCGCCCACCCTTGACAGCGGCGATCCGTCAAAGGCCGTGGCGAGCGTGATCGTGTCCCGGAGTTTCGTCCCGAAGACACGGGTCTTGAAAGCGGGGGTTCGCAGCTGGATCTGCCGGGAAAGAGGCAGGGCATCCAGCAAGGCGTCCACCACCTTGCGCCGGTCGGAGTCCTTGCGGAAATGCGTACTGATGGACCACTCTCCCCAGGAACCGATGAAACCGGCCTGCATGACATAAATGATGTCGGCATATTCACGGAGCAGCGGCTTCACCTGCTCGATATGCCGCAGCACTCTGTCGACTTCCGGTTCCTTCGGCGAATCGCTTTCGGTGCCGGTATAGTTATAACAGAACCGTACGATGGTCTTGAGACCGGCCGCTCGGTGACGCTCAAAATCTTCCTTGATGGTGTTCAGGACTGCCGGTGACAGCTCTTCCTCCAGGAAATCACACAGATAGAACTGGGAGAACGACAGGCTCATATTCCTGTCGCGGATCGAGCGCATCTTCTCCACCGACACCGCCGGAGGGACATCCCCGTCCCGAAAATAGTACACGTTGGTCAGGTACATTCCTTTTTCGGGATTGATGAAATAACTGTCGTCGTATTCATAGACAGCGTCCGCCTCGAAACCGAACGGATCCGGGTCGGGGGTATCGGAAGAATCCTTCCGGCAGGAACCTGCTGCGGCGACAAGGCCGCAGCAGATTACTGCAGAAAGTATGCGCTTTTCCAGCATGACCGTTTACTTGAGGTTCAGGGTAAGCGGACCGACAACGCCGGTGTACTGACCCCAGGAAGCAGACTCGTCGCCGTTCGCCATGGCAACGCCGAAAGCGACCTTGTTGCCGGAGATGGAGATCGGGAGGACATCCTTCTGGACAGCGAATTCGATTTTCGCTACGCCGCTGGAGATGGCGGAAGCAATGTTCTCGAAGGAAGGAGCGATATTGTCGAGATTGGGATCCCAACCGCCTTCCGGATCCTTGAGGGACCACCAGTCACCCTGCTGATAGAAGTCGCCGTCGCAATTGTATGCATTGCCTTCGGCATCCTTAGTCGGAGCGATGACGACCTGGGACCAGCCAAGCTGGGCACCGCTGTCCGGATCCTTGGTGGAGATGAACAGATAGAGTTCAAAGCCCATTTCCAGGCCCAGACCCTCAACGTAAGGCTTCTTGGTTTCACCGTTCAGGTGCGGCAGGAAGCCGGTCTCGGCATTGGCGTCCGCGTCAAAATAGACATACAGAGGACCGGGCGTGCTATCGCCGTGACCATCGTTGGAGTTGCCGCCCGTATGGGCCGTCTCGGAGTGCTGGATCACATCCACGGAAACCTCCGTGTAGAAATAAATAAAGGTATCGTCGGAAGTGGCCTTCACGATTCTCACCTTCTTCATGTCACCGGCAGGAGTGCCAACGACACTGTTCGACGTCTCGGCCGTGATGCTTTTCCAATCCTCGAAGTCACCGTCGATCACGATGCTCGCCTCTTCCTGATTATCGTCGCCACCGTCATCGGGGCCATTATTATTGTTGTTGTTCTCCTTGGAGTTGTCATCCTTGCCGCAGGAGAAAGCGGCCATCGCACCGATCACCAGAAGGGTTGCGAAACGAAATAGATTCTTTTTCATGTTGGTATAAGGGTTATTATTGATTATTTCATTGAACCGTCTGCGAACGCATACTTGAATCCGTCAGCGTCCTTCCAGGCACCACGGGTGAAATCCGGCACCTCAACCGGTGCGCAGCCATTGTCCATGGAGATTTCTCCCAAAGGGCCGAGGCAGCACCATTCCGCGAGGTCGTACACGTCCATGTCAAGCGGCAGACCATAGTGAAGGCAGTAGATGAGGCGGTAGTCCATCAGGAAATCCATGCCGCCGTGGCCACCCACCTTTTTGGCCTTCTCCTCCAACTCGTCGTCAAGGATCGGACTCGGGAACATCCCGTGGAGCTTCGCGACCACCTCTTCGGGAAGCGGAGCGTGCTGATTGTCGATATGGTAGTCGATTCCCAGCGAATCGAGACCGTCCTGGCGGAGGGAATACATCTCAACCGGATACTTGGCGGCATATCCTTTCGTACCCACCAGCTGATACATGCGGTCATAGGGACGCGGCGTCAGCACGTCGTGCTCGATCAGCAGGGACTTGCCGTTCACGGTACGGATCAGGGTGCAGGTGAGGTCACCGTTGCGGAATGCCTCCGCCTCCTCGCCTTCGAAATAGTCGCTGCGCTCCTTCTTGGCGTTGAAAGAGGCCTGTCCGTTCACGGAACGGGTGTCCATGGCGACAAGCGTCTCGAAACGGTCGCCACGGTGGATGTTCAGGGCCTGGGCGACAGGACCGAGGCCATGGGTCGGATAGACGTCGCCGCGATGGCGATAATTGAAGTCCAGGCGCCAGTTCTCCCAGTAGTCATCCCAGTAGTCCGACAGGTTGTGCAGATAGGAACCTTCGGCATGGAGAATCTCGCCGAATACGCCTTGACGGGCCATTTCCAGCGTCGTCAGCTCGAAGAAATCATAGCAGCAGTTCTCCAGCATCATGCAGTGCAGGCGCGTCTTTTCGGCCATATTCACCAGCGCCCAGCATTCCTCCAGGGAAGTGGCCGCCGGAACCTCGATGGCGACATGCTTGCCGTGTTCCATCGCATACAGTGCGATCGGCGTATGATGGGCCCAGTCGGTGCAGATGTATACGAGGTCGATGTCGTCGCGCTCGCACAGCTCCTTATAGCCTTCCAGTCCGGTATAACCTGCCGGAGCCTCGAACCCCTGTTCCACGAGGAAATTCGTCGAATTATCGACCTTCTCGGGCAGCACGTCGCAGAGGGCGACGACCTTCGTCCAGGGAACATTCGTATAGCGATAGACGGCAAACGCGCCTCGGGCCCCCAGGCCGACGAAGCCGATCCGGACCGTATCGATGGGGTCCGTCCGAAGACCGATCACATTCTCCTGCCCATCCGGCCGGGCGGGGACATCCGTCTTGATGACGGAAACGGTACTGCCGGTATCTTTGTTGCCGCAGCAGGCGGCAAGAAGGGCGGCTGCACTGAGGAGGCAGGCAAGCCTGCCGATGACTGTTTTCTTCATTCTATTTGATAATTAAATCTTTGCCTTCTTCGTAAGACATTTCCCACGGGCCCTTGCGGGTTTGCAGGAATTCTTCCAGTTCTTCCGGCGTTCGGGCGGGCTGCTCATAACCGGGCATGCCGACCGTCCCCCAGGTATATTTACAATAGGTATAGCCCATGGCCTCATATATGGCGGCCGAGTGGTCCAGCGCCGCGCGGAAACGGTCCCAGTCACGGGCTCCGGGAGCTTCCCACTGCACTTCGCAGAGCGCGGCGAGACGGGGCAGCAGCATATACTCGAGATACTCGTCGCTGCCGATGAACTCGGTCCAGAGGTTGGCCTGCACACCGATGATATGGGATTCGGCGTCTTCCGCCACACCCTCGCAGGGTTCATAGGTGTACATCATTTCCGTCGTCAGGCAGGCACCGATCGAGACCGGCTCGCGGTCCCATTCCTCGCTGTTGTACCGGTCGATATACATGTAATAGCCCGGTGCCATGATGGCGTCGAAACCTTTCGCGGCCGCCCGGATGCCCGGTTCGATGCCGCGCCAGGACATGATGGTCGCTCCGGCATCCAGGTCTCCCTCGAGGATTTCCTCCCAGCCGATGATTTTCCGACCCTTGGAGGCAAGGAACTTCTGGATCCGGTTCGTGACATAGCTCTGGAGATACTGCTCCGCCGTGTGGCCGTTCCGGTCCCGTAGGCCCAGTTCGCGGATGCGGGCCTGGCAGCGGGGGCATTCCTCCCAGCGGACCTTGGGGCATTCGTCACCGCCGATGTTGATGTATTCGGACGGGAAGAGGTCCAGCACTTCGGTGAGGACGTCTTCCAGGAATTCGAAGGTCTTCTCGTTGCCCACGCACAGCACATCCGGCTTGACACCCCAGGTAGTCGCCACCTCATACGGTCCGCCGGTACATCCCAGTTCGGGATAGGCGGCAAGGGCCGACATCATGTGGCCCGGAAGATCGATCTCGGGAATGACCGTGATGCCGCGTTCGGCGGCATAAGCGACCACGTCACGGATTTCATCCTGCGTATAGTAGCCGCTGTAGGGCTGGTGGTCGAGGCTGTCCCGCCAGTGGGCCACCTGGGTCTCCTTGCGGACGGAACCGACTTCGGTAAGGCGGGGATATTTCTTGATTTCGATGCGCCAGCCCTGGTCCTCGGTAAGATGCCAGTGAAAGCGGTTTACCTTGTAGAGCGCCATCACGTCAAGGCAGCGCTTGATTTCTTCCGCGGAGAAGAAATGCCGGCCGGCATCGATGAGCACGCCGCGGTAGGAAAAACGGGGGCTGTCCTGGATCTCGGCGAACTGTACGCGATATCGCGTTCCGCGGGTGTCGGGATTGAAATAAGAGGCCGGCAGCATCTGGGCGAGGGTATGCACGGCATTCAGCAGGCCGCTTTTGCAGGAAGCCGTCACGGTGACGCCGTCTTCATCAATTTTCAGCAGATAGGCATCCGGGGACGGACCCGCCTCCCCTTTCACCAGACGGATGCCCCTGCCGAAAGAAGACGGGGCTCCCGTCGTCATTTTCCCGTTCATTCCGGACAGTTCGGCAAGGCGGGCGGAGAATGATCCGGCCACGTCGGTCCCTTCGGCGCCCAGGGCCTCGTCCACATAGAAATCGGCACCGGTCAGTTCGAAGAAACCCTCTCCAAGGGTTACCGACTGGGGATACGGGATAACGCTGAAAGGAACGTCCTCAAAGGCGTAATCGCCCGGGGTCTTGTTGCCGCACGATGCCAGGGTGGCAAGCAGGGAAATGGCGGCTGTCAGTATGGTGGCCTTTTTCATAGGAGGGTCAAGTGTCTTTTACAAAGACAAGGAAATAACGTCCGAGGGTAGTCCACTACCCAAAAACAAGGCATGGATTGTCTTATGTACGATTAACTATGCCGATAATGAAAAAACAGTATCTGTTCATCCTGATCCTGGCTCTTCTCGCCATCGGATGCTCCAAAGAGAATTCCGATGCACTGGCCGATTCCTTCACCCTCGAAGTGACGATTCCGGAAGGGACCGCAGCTTCCGACGAAGTGTCCATCGCCGGACCCTGCTTCGCCGAGAATCTGATCCTTTCCCCGAAGTACGCCCGGGTTCGCACCATCGAAATCAATCCCGGGGACTTTGTCTCCGGCAAGTCGCTCGAAGACGGCTTCTGGTTCGAATCCGCCGAGCTGGGACGGGAACTTGACGCCGACGGCTCCCCCGTCACCCATACGATGAAGGGCGCGGCCGGGTATACCTACCAGGTCTCAGTCGCCCGTTGGACGAAAGAAAGGGTCGAGGATCTTACGGAACAGAGGGTCAGCAGCTCCTGGTCGCTTGTCGGAACGATGAATGAATGGAGGCTTTCCCTGGGCCTTCCGCTGACAGGAACCGGAGACAGCCGTGTCCTCAAGGATGTAAACTGCAATGGAACAGATGCCTTCAAACTGGTCCTGGACAATTCCTGGATCATCAATTACGGCATTGGTGAACCCAACACCGTCACCCGGGTAGACAAATCGTCCGTCACCCTGACGAGGGACGGCGGCAGCATCCAGCCCGCCCCCGGCGTCTATACGCTCAACTTCAACCCCAGAACCTGCGTCCTGGCGCTGGACAAGACCGGCGAGTACATTCCCGATCCAGAGCCGGACAGCTGGGCAGTAACCGGTGCCTTCAACGGATGGGCGATGGATACGGCCATCCCGCTCTCCTTACAGAAAAACGGCCTCTACACCGCCTCTTATGTCGGCCTGACCCAGGCCACGGAAGCGGACGGCGAGGAAGCCGGATTCCTGCTCGTCAAGAACGGTTCCATGGAGGGATTCCTCGGACGGGCTGGCGGCAGGGGCACGGTCTCCGTCGGCAGCGCCACGGCATTGGAGGAAGGGGGCGGAAAGATGCTGGTCCCCGCCAATGGCTACTACGAATTTAGCCTGGATCCGAAGAATCTGACGGTTACGGTCAGCGACAGCCCGGCAGCAACTCAATCCTCCTGGTCCATCGTCGGAAAGTTTAACGGATGGGACCAGACTGCCGGTATTCCCTTCTATACTTACGGCACCTGGCATGTCGCCAAGAACGTAGAACTGACGATGGTCAACGGCGCGAATGACATGGGATTCAAGTTCGTCAAGGACAAATCCTGGGACAACAACCGCGGCATCACCGGCATGAGCGGCGGCGACGGCGGGTACAAGGTCGTCGACCTGGATACCGAAATCTCCCTTGCCCAGGGCGGCGGAAACATCCAGCTCCCGGAAGAAGGATTCTACGATGTGTATATGAATGCCGCAACGGACAAGGCCTACATCCTCAAAGCCGGCAGCGCCTTCCTGCACTAGGAAGGTTCGAACTGATCGGGAATGACGGTTACAGGATCTTCCGGCCGTGGTAAAACTACCATGGACATCGCTGGGAAGAAGAATTTCAACGATATGCTCTTCTGGGTCGATGTCAACAAAGAAGGCGCAGAACAGTGGATCAAAGGCTATTTCAAGAGCCTTGGCGTGAGTTATCTCAGGATTGACTTCCTTGAGAACTATGAACGCAACTATGGAACTGCTGCATATGACAAAGCCCTCAAATGGATTGCGGAGGAAGCCGGTGACGATCTTTTCCTCAGCCTGGTGATGCCGAACTGCTATCACCATGGCAAGACGGAGCTGAAATACGGCGATATGATCCGTGTGGACGATGATTGCTTCAAGGGTGGCTGGGACTTCGCCAGTTCCCGCCGCCGCGGACAGCATAAATCTTCCTGGCCGCAGTATGGAAACGCTTTCGACGGCATGGTTGCCTTCTCAGATGTAGCAGCCAAAGGACAGATGATTCTTGATGGTGACTTCATGCGTTTGAATACGATGGCTACCAAAGAGGAAAAGCAGTTCCTATACTCATTAATGGTCATGGGCGGCTCTGCACTGACAATAGCTGACCAGTATGACACCATCGGCAATGCCGTAGAAATTTATCAGAATCGGGAAATGATTGAACTGAATGACCTGGGATTCGTCGGCCGTCCTTTGAGCCGCAGACTCTCGAGTGGGAACAGTTCCCGCTGGGTTGGACAGCTTCCCGATGGCGACTATATAGTCGGCCTGTTTAATCGAGAAGAAGATACGATTCAAAGTGGGATCGACTTCTTCAAAGAACTAGGAATCAAAGAGGGCGCCGTAGAGAATGTGAGAGATTTATGGCAACATCAAGACCTTGGGGAAATGTGTGAGAAATACACTACCGCACTTGCTCCCCACAGTTGCAAAATCTTGAGGATTCGCCCTAAAGGGAGTAAACGCTACCAAGCGGAGTTTGCTTCACCCAAAGGCGGCGTCACCACAAACATAGCAAATGAGTAGTTGGTTGAAAGGGTTAATGGTTATTTTGGTTGGGTGTTCCGCAGCTTTTTTCTGCTCCTGCAAAAAAAGCTGCGGGATGTCTTATGTGCCGGAAGTATTAACCGAGGAGCAGTTCAGCGGAGCTGGATATGCCCAGGGATTTGACTCCCAGGAAGGAAAGCTGGTATTCACTGTTTCCAGTCAATCTGCGTCTACGGTTTACTTGACAGTACGCGGACGCGGTGAGGCGGAGGCCGATATTGACGTAAATGGAGAGTGCGCTTCCGTCGTTTTTGATGACGGCGAAAAGTGGCAGGAAGTAACGGTATCCGTCCATCTGCAGCCAGGCGAGAATACAATTACCCTCAAGCAATCAAATTCAGGTTCATCTCCCCTGATGGTTGACTACATTGAGTTTCAAAATGAATAGATGAAGATAGTACCACATCACATCGGTTTAGCTTTGTTCCTGCTGCTGGCACTCACCGGCTGCAAGAAAGATGTTATCTCCGATAATGGAGAAAACACTCCAAAGACCGGATATGATATGGTATTTGATTCAGAGGACGTTCCTGTTCTATCTCTCAAGGTGTCCCAGAACGAGTGGAACCGGCTTCTGGAGGCGTATGATGCCGACCATAATACCAGGGAATACGTCCATTGTGATGTGGTTTTCGATAAGCAGGGCAAACAGTATGCGGTTTCGGATGCGGGTCTCAGGCTTCGTGGGCAAACCTCACGACGCAGACCAGAGGGCGAAGAAGGCCAGAAACATGGCGTCGGGAAATGGCATAGATGCCACTTCGGCCTGAATTTCAGGAAATTCCACAAAGGAGATGATAATTATGACCTTGACGGAGTCCACAGGATTAATTTGAAATATGCCAAAGAGGATCCTTCCTATATCCGGGAAAAGTATTGCTTTGACCTGCTGCAACGGATGGGTATTTGGACCGCAGAAAGAGCGTCTTGGTGCCGACTCTACATCCAGGTGGAAGGTTATGCCGTTCCAGTATATATGGGCGTCTATTTGATGATGGAGGCTATTGAGGACGAGTTTATCGAAGAGAGGAAAGAGTTCCAAGGTGATGATGGCTTCCTATGGAAATGCGGTTGGGGTGCTAATCTCAGGGATACGGATGACTGGCGCTTTGGCGTGGATGAGAACCTGGGGACAGCCTATGCCTATGAGCTGAAGACGCATAAGAAGAAGTTTGACAAGGGAAAGGAACAGCTCTGCAGGTTCATTCGCGCAGTCAAAAGTCTCTCCGGAGCAGAATTTCAAGTATGGATAGAAAAACATTGTGATGTGGATCTATTGCTCCGGACATATGCAGTCTTCATCGCTGTTGGCCACTGGGATGATTACTGGAATGACATGAATAACTTCTACCTGTATTTTAACAGTGACGATCCGGATAACTATCGGATTTATATGATTCCCTATGACATGTATAACACGCTGGGAACGACGCATAATTGTGGCGTCCAGAGTGATGCCGGAAGGCATGATCCATTCAACTGGGGACTTGATGAATGCATTTTCATCTCCAAAATCTTGAGTATTGAAGAATATCGTTCCAGGTATAGGGATTATTTGAAGGCTATCGCTGCACCCGGGAGCGAGTTTACATACGAGAAAAGCATCGTCAGGATTAGAGGATGGCAGGATCTGATACGCCCGTATTTGGCCAACGCAACAGGAGAAGACCAGGAAATACAGGATTTGCCGGCTTCCTGGTCAAACAATCGTTGGTACCGGATAATGGAGGATGGCTCCAACAACTGGTTCAGAATCAAATGTAGTGTCCTATCTGCACTTTGAATGATTATTTCTAATACTATAATACAATGAAAACTAAAGGTTTGACTCTTCTTTTATTGCTGGCACTGGGTTGCCAGAGCCACCCTGAGAACGAACTTCTGTCCCCTGACGGGAAAATGAAGATGGAATTTCTGCTTACTGCAGACGGAACTCCCCAGTATTCGCTGAGCTATGACGGTACCCAGGTGGTACTCCCCAGTGACCTTGGGTTTGAGCTGAGGGGAACCGTAAAGGCCTCAAAATTAACTTTCGGGGACAAAGTAGGCAAAGTGGACGAAAGGGAGCCTTATTCGCTTCATGACGGGTTCGAAGTAAGTGGGACATCAACCGACTCTTTTGATGAGAACTGGGAGCCTGTGTGGGGTGAAGAATCGACCATCCGCAATCACTATAACGAACTCCTTGTAAACCTCATACAGAAAGAAACCGGCAACAAGATGGATATCCGTTTCCGCCTGTATGATGATGGCCTGGGATTCCGCTATGAATTCCCCGGAATGCAGCCGCTCAATTATTTCGTCATTAAGGAGGAACTTACAAACTTTGCCATGGCTGACGATTGTACGGCATGGTGGATTCCCGGTGACTTTGATACACAGGAATACGAATACACAGAGTCACGCCTTTCAGAAATCAGCAAGCACCTGGAGGCTGCCGTGTGCGGGAACTCTTCCCAGACGCTGTTCTCGATGAGCGGTGTGCAGACATCCCTGCTGATGCGGACGGATGAGGGCCTGTATGTCAGTATTCACGAAGCTGCACTGGTGGATTACCCTTGCATGCACTTGAATGTTAATGAAAAGACCCATACGCTGACCTCTTTCCTGACCCCTGATGCTCAGGGATGGAAGGGATATATGCAGACTCCTTGTCATACGCCCTGGCGTACTGTCCAAGTAACCGATTCAGCCACCAAAATGCTGGCAAGCCGTCTCGTCCTGAACCTGAATGAGCCTTGCGCTTATGACGACACCTCCTGGATTCATCCCGTGAAATATATGGGTGTATGGTGGGAGATGATTTCTAATGCTGGCAGTTGGTCTTATACGGACGATTATCCTTCTGTAAAGCTTGGGGTCACAGATTATTCATCGGCTAAGCCTAACGGCCGCCACAGCGCAAATAACGCAAATGTGCGCCGATATATCGACTTTGCTTCGGCAAATGGTTTTGACGCGCTGCTGATTGAGGGTTGGAATATTGGCTGGGAAGACTGGGCTGGTAACTCAAAGGATGCCGTATTTGACTTCCTAACTCCCTATCCTGATTTCGACATAGAGGCCTTGAATGACTATGCCCATTCCAAGGGTATCAAACTGATCATGCATCACGAGAGTTCATCTTCTGTCAGGAATTATGAGCGCCACATGGAGAAAGCATACCAGTTGATGGACAAATATGGATATGATGCCGTGAAATCAGGCTATGTCGGCGATATTCTTCCTCGTGGCGAATACCATTACGGACAGTGGATGGTAAACCATTATCTCTATGCTGTTACAGAAGCGGCAAAGCATCACATTATGGTCAACGCTCACGAGGCAGTCAGGCCCACCGGTCTGTGCAGGACGTATCCGAACCTTATCGGCAACGAATCGGCCCGCGGCACGGAATATCAGGCATTCGGCGGAACACAGCCCATGCAC
>CACXMA010000015.1 GCA_902768665.1 uncultured Bacteroidia bacterium
AGTGATACAAGATACCTTGCTGCTCCACCGATGAAACTGCCTGCGCCAACGACCGCTATATTCTTGATGATGTCTGATACCATTGAATTCCGATTTATCGAAGCACCCCCTCGAAAATTTAACTTCGATAAATTAGTCTCGGCAGCATCGAGGCTTCCTGCCGGGTCGCGCCTGGCGATGAAACCCTTGTCGGTCATTGACTTCAGCTGCTTCCGGATAGCGGATATGACTACTGCCGGATGGAGAAGGGGCAATTATAAAATGGCCTCGTCCGTGCCATACTCTTTGATGGCCGTATCGAAATCCTTCGCCCCGCCCGTCTCCCCGAACAATTTCCGGAGCAGGCGTACGCGGGTGTTGGTGACGGCCTGGGGAGTTGCAATGATCAGATTGGCAATTTCAGAGGGGAGGAAATGATGGACGGTCAGAAGGCACACCTGCTGCTCCTTTGAACCGAGGGGAGACAGCAGTTCCCGTAACTTTGGACGCATGGCGTAAGAGAGTTGGGCCAAAGCATTCATGTCCTCCTCCGGTGCCGGTTTGCCTTTGGCTGCGGCAGTATGCAGACGGGACAGAACATCTTTTATCTGGCGGGAGTTCTCCCGCTGTTCACGCTCCTTCATCCGCCGCATCAGGGTGAGTTCCGTCCGCGTCAGATTATACTGCATCTGACTTTCCGCAAAACGGGCGTTGAGCAGGTCCATACGACGCCGGTTATACCAGATGATCAGGGCAGAGAGTACTATCACGAGAAGGATGGCGGCAAGGAGGACGATGACCGTGCGATACTGCCGCCGCTCTTTGATCTGCTCGTCAAACTGCGACTGCAGGTCGATGACAGCGGCGGCGTCGCTATGTTCATAGAGTCGATGATAAACCTCATTCAGGCGTTGGCTGAATTCCGCCACTCCCCGCAGGTCTCCCAGACGGTTCATATAGGTAATCAACTGCCGGTAGGACTGGATGGCGACATCGGGAGACAGGGATCCTGACAGCCTGTACCATTGCTGGATGGCGGCTGCCGTATCTCCCTCTGCCAGGTAGATGTCGGCGAGCAGTTTTTCTCCTCTGTCGGTTGGAGAGATGAGCCGGGATTCCATCAGGCAGCTTTTCGCCTCCCGGCACTGTCCGGTGCTCAACATATAGCTGGCGCAATTGACCAGATAGGTGGCCCGCACTTCTCCATGAGTGTCTTCGTAGTAGGGCTGAGCCTGCTGGGTATAATACCTCAGGCTGTCTTTCTGGCCCAGCATGTCGAAGGTCATGGCTATATTATTCAGCGTCTGAACGGTCCATTGCCTGTTGTCGCACTGCCTTGCAGCCCCCAATGCCTGCTTGTAGTAGCGAAACGTCAAAGCGTGGTTGCCCACATTGTCGTTCACGTCGCCAAGCACGCTGTACAGATACCACTTGAAAGCCGGCAGGTCCAGGTCGCCGGACAGCAGCTCTGCCCGTTTCATCGACAGCACCGCCTCGTGCACCTGCTGCTGCCGGTACAGGATGATGCCATGGTGGAGCAAGGCTCTGGAGAGGCGCTCATCGTCTCCGTGACGCTCATAGAAGTCTCTGCTGGCACGTATCAGCGAGTCTGACGCAGTGCTGAGCCCGCTGCGATGCAGGGCTTCCGTATAGAGAAGACCATATAGGGCCCGGTCGGCAGCGGTCATCGTCGTGTCGTTATAATAGGGAGACAGCATCCTGACGACCGAGTCGGGCTGGGTGAAGACAAGCTGCTCCGACCTGCTCAGCAGTTCATTGTGGGACTGCTCATGCGAACAGCCCACAATGACGAGTGCGAATAATGCCAGCCAGTGGTGTTTCATCACATCCGAAACACAATGGGGAGATTGTATTTCACTCTGACCACCCTGCCTTTATCCATGCCTGGCGTCCATTTGGGCATGGCTTGCACCACCCGGATTGCTTCGGCATCGAGCGAGGGGAACACCTGCTTGGCCACGTGCACATCGGTTATACTTCCATCCGTTTCCACAACGAATTGAACCATAACCCGCCCCTCCACTTTCTGCTTTGCGGCATCTTCCGGATACTTCATGTTGGTCTGCAGGAACTCAATCATAGCTTGCATGCCACCGGGATATTCCGGCATCTGTTCTACGGCGTCGAAGACCTTCTGATTTGTCTGCGAGACCACCGTCTTTTGCGCATGGGCCGTCATAAGGCCACACACGGCCATCAATGAGATTAGAATCAGTTTCTTCATTTTCTTTGCGATTTTAATCGTTCAACAATCTGTGCAGTTGTCCGGACGGAGCAAAAGTAGATGTTTTCCCGTTAGAATCAAAGAAAATGATTACACATTATTACACGCCTGCTATTCCATATGATGCTGTTTTACATTCTGGCCTTGCTGTCAGCACCGGCACCGCTGCTAAGCCAGATCCTCCCGAACAAAGTGCGTGGGTTCCCAGGGTTCTTCTCGCAGAGGTAGCGGTCTTCCGGCGGTTGTCTTTATGATTCTCAAGCCCGGGAAGCCGGATCAAAGAGCGTCATAATGCGCATCGTCAACCGGCTCCAGCCACTGGTTGGAAGCGCCGTCCTGCACATCCTTGTGATAAGTCAGATGCTGGAACCAGGAATCCTTCGCGGCTCCATGCCAGTGCTTTACCTCCGCGGGTACGGCGATGACGGTGCCGGGTGTCATGGGCACGGCCTCTTTCCCCCACTCCTGATACCAGCCGCGACCTGCGACACAGATCAGCACCTGCACCTGCTTATGGTGGATATGCCAGTTGTTGCGGCATCCGGGCTCGAAGGTAACATTGACTATACCGCCTTCCAAGGATGCCAGATAGCTATTCCCTGTGAAATACTGCGAATAGGCGGTATTAGGCTCACCTTTCGGCCAAACTGAAAAATCGATGGTCTTCATAAACTGAGTTTTAGGATTCATCGTTTTTTCATAATGAGAGCGTTACGGTTATTTTCCCTTCTCCAGCCTTCAGAAAGGACTTCAAATCGTCCGGATTATCATACTCCATCTTGCCGATACGGGTATAGTTCCAGGAGTTGCTGCCATAAAACAGCACGATCTGATTGCCGCTGTAAAGCATTACATCCCCGGGGTTGGTAGTAAAGTGCGAATCGCTTGCCGGAAGGGAGAACCCCAGCTCCCCAACCTTTTCGAATCCGCCGTAGTCGTCGGCTTCGTAGGAGATCGGGGCCACGGAAAGCTCCTTAACAAGAGCTTTTGTCGCGTCATTTTCTTCCATTGCGACAGGGAGAGTGTTCCCTCCGATACTGATTTTGATATGATCTGGCATAGAAGTAGAATCGTTGTTGAATTGAGTAAGCCACTGTTTGATGAGCGCGTCTTGGCGGCTGCGGTTGGCGTTGCTGATCCAAAGGCTCTCCCCGACAAATTTACCCTCCGGAATAAGCCTTTTCGCATCGGCCACGACCGACGAGATGCCGCTGGAGTAGCTGGAGACAATCAGGCCGATGGTCTTGCCGGCTATCCCGGGGCCCTCCTGAAACAGAAACGTCTGCATGATGGCAGCCATTACCTCCGCCAGCTTTCAAAAGAAGACCGGGCTTCGTCCGACCTGCTTAAACGCTTCCATCAACTGCTCCGGGATTATTATCTGGAGGAGCGGCAACTGGACCTGGGCGTACCTTCCGTCCGTTACTGCGCCGGAGTGCTGGCCTACTCAGCCCGTTATCTGGGTGATGTCATTCACCGGGCAACCGGTGGCACCGCCATCGGTTACATCCATTCCTTTGTCGTAGAGCAGGGCAAGAACCTCCTCATGAACGGGCACAACATAAGCGAAACCGCCCACCTGCTGGGCTTTGACTATCCCCACCATTTCACCCGCCTTTTCAAGAAAGTGACAGGGATCACGCCGAGGGATTTTCTGGGGAATCAGCGAAAAAAATAGTTATCTTTGCACGGCTATGAACACGGATGCTGTATTGACTGCGCTGCTGATCCCCTTCGCCGGAACGGCCCTGGGATCAGCCTTTGTTTTTTTCATGAGAAACGAGATTCCCGGCAGGGTGCAGAAAGCGCTGCTGGGCTTTGCCTCCGGCGTCATGGTCGCGGCCTCGGTCTGGTCGCTGCTGATTCCCGCCATGGAAATGGACGCCGGCAATGTCTGGCCGGCGGTCGTCGGCCTGCTCGGCGGTTTCGCCTTCCTGCTGCTGATCGACTATGTAACTCCGCACATCCATGCCAGCGGTGAGGCGGAAGGCCCGCAGAGCCGCCTTTCCCGAACGACGAAACTGGCGCTGGCCGTCACGATCCACAATTTCCCGGAAGGGATGGCCGTCGGCGTCGCCATCGCCGGAGCCCTCAACGCAGGCTTCAGCGTCGCCGGGGCGCTTGCCCTTTCGCTCGGTATCGCCATCCAGAACCTGCCGGAAGGGGCCATCATCTCCATGCCCCTCAGGGCCGCCGGAAACAGCCGCTGGAAGTCCTTCTGGATCGGGAGTTTAAGCGGCATCGTAGAGCCCATCGGCGGCGCGCTCGTACTGCTGCTCGCCTCCGCGGTCACGCCCATGATGCCCTACCTGCTCGCGTTCGCGGCGGGCGCCATGCTCTATGTCGTCATCGAGGAGCTCATTCCGGAGACGGCGGAAGGAGCGCACTCCAACCTCGGCACCATCGGCTTCGCCCTCGGCTTTGCCCTGATGATGGTGCTGGATGTCGTGCTGGGCTAATTCCCGGCTCCGTCTTTTTCCAGCGCCGCTTTGACGAAAGCGACAAAAAGCGGCTGCGGATGCTCCGGGGTGCTCTTATACTCCGGGTGGAACTGCGTCGCGATGAAGAAGGGATGGGCGGGCAGCTCGATGATCTCCACGAGCCCCGTATCGGGATTGACGCCGCTCACCTTCAGCCCCGCCGCCTCCAGCTCCCCGCGATAGGTATCGTTGAATTCGTAGCGGTGGCGATGGCGTTCGCTGATCATTTCGGTCCCATAGATCCGGCGCGCCAGGGAGCCCTCAGCCAGGCGGCACTTGTAGGCACCCAGACGCATGGTTCCTCCCTTGACGGTCGTGCTCTTCTGGTCTTCCATCAGGTCGATGACAGGATGGAGCGTCTTCGGATCGACCTCGGTCGAAGCCGCATCCCTGTACCCGAGCACGTTGCGGGCGAATTCCACCACCGCCATCTGCATGCCGAGGCAGATGCCGAAAAACGGAATGCCGTGCTCCCGTGCATACTTCACGGCCAGGATCTTTCCCTCCAGTCCCCTCTCGCCGAAACCGGGCGCAACGAGAATGCCCTTCATCCCTCCGAG
Organism: uncultured Bacteroidia bacterium; assembly: GCA_902768665.1. Taxonomy (GTDB): domain Bacteria; phylum Bacteroidota; class Bacteroidia; order Bacteroidales; family UBA932; genus Cryptobacteroides. Next base: position 5,265 of record CACXMA010000015.1, read on the forward strand.
CAATTCCGCCGCATTGCCCTCATGAAGCTTTTCGGCATGGACGGTATGGACCCTGACGCGGCAGTGCGCGGCGGCGCCGGCATGGACAAAACTTTCCTGGATGCTCTTGTAGGCGTCCTGCAGCTCGACATACTTGCCGACCAGCGCGATATCGACATCCCGTCCGGGGTGCTTCAGGCGCTCCAGAAAGGCCTTGAGGGCAGTCAGATCGGGCTCGGGGAGGTCCGAAATTCCCAGCTTGTCCACCACCATCCGATCCAGCCGTTCGGCCTCCATATTGAGCGGAACCTGGTAGATGCTCCAGGCATCGATGGATTGGATGACATGGCCGGGCTTGACATTGCAGAAAAGGGCGATTTTGTGCCGCAGCTCCGGCGTCAGCTCTTTTTCCGTACGGCAGACGATGATGTCCGGATGGACACCGAGGGCCTGCAGTTCCTGCACGGAATGCTGTGTGGGCTTTGTCTTGAGTTCCTGCGCGGCTTTCAGGAAAGGGATCAGCGTCAGGTGGATGGACAGGAAGTCTTCTTCCGGCATCTCCCACTGCAACTGTCGCATCGCCTCCACAAAGGGCTGGCTTTCCATGTCGCCGACCGTGCCGCCAACCTCGGTGATGATGACGTCATACTCCCCCGTTTTTCCGAGCAGGAGCATCCGCCGCTTGATCTCGTCGGTGATGTGCGGCACGATCTGGACGGTTTTCCCGAGGTAGGCGCCTTCCCGCTCCCGCGTGATGACGGTATGGTAGATCTTTCCGGTCGTGACGTTGTTGGCCTTGGAGGTGTGGATGCCGAGAAAGCGCTCGTAGTGCCCGAGGTCGAGGTCCGTTTCCGCCCCGTCTTCGGTCACATAGCATTCCCCGTGCTCGTAAGGATTGAGCGTTCCCGGGTCGATGTTGATGTAGGGGTCGAATTTCTGGATGGTGACGCGCAGCCCGCGGGCCTGCAGAAGCTTGGCGAGGGAAGCGGCGATGATGCCCTTGCCCAGCGAGGAGGCGACGCCTCCCGTGACGAAAACGTATTTGGTGTTCATGTTCCGGCAGTTTTTATACCGGGCTGTAAATGTACAAAAAAATCCCGGATAAATACCTACAAGCTATTGATTTTTCTTATATTTGCGAGTCGACCAAGGACTCGTTTAAACTTATGATAGACGCAACCTCTCTGATGGCCAGGCGGATTCGGCGGATTCTGCTGGTGTGCAACAATTACGACAATTTCTCCCTGGAGGAGGACGGCCGGCTGGACGCCCGCATCGCCCGGGAATACGCGGAACTGAACCTCAGCAATCCGCCCGTCTTCGTCCGGGCCGCATCCACCCTGGAAGCACTGGAGTGGGCCGAGGCCGGCGAACGCTGGGACCTGATCATCACGATGTACAATGTCGGAGAGGTGGACGTTTTCGAGTTCTCCCGCAGGATGAAGGCCTATGAAGCCCACGTGCCCATCGTGCTCCTGACCTCTTACTCCAAGGAAGTTTACCGGCAGATGGAAGAGCACGACCGCTCCGCCATCGACCACTTCTTCTGCTGGAACGGCAGCACGGACCTCATTATCGCCATCATCAAGCTGCTGGAAGACAGCATGAACGCCCCGCACGACATCCTCGAAAGCGGCGTGCAGTGCATCCTGCTGGTGGAGGATTCGGTGCGTTACTATTCCACCTATCTGCCCCTGCTGTACAAACTCGTCCTCCAGCAGAACATTGCCGCCGTCCGGGACGCCCTCAACGAAGAGCAGCAGATCTTCCGCAAACGCGCCCGGCCGAAGATTCTGATGGCCACGAACTACGACGATGCCGTCAACCTCTATAATACGTATAAGGAGAACCTGCTGGGTGTCATTTCCGACATCGGATTCGTGCTGCACCGGGGCGACAAATCCTCGGAGGAGAAACTGGACGCCGGCGTCGACCTCTGCAACCTGATTCGGGAAGAGTATCCGAAGATGTCCATCCTGATGCAGTCCTCACAGGAGAGCATGCGCAGCGTCGCCGAAGGGCTCCGGGCCGGCTTCCTGATGAAACGCTCCAAGACGCTCACCCACCAACTGTCCGAATACATCGGCCGCGAGTTCGGTTTCGGCGATTTCGTGGCGATGGATGCGAAGGGACGCGAAATCGCCCGGGCAGCGGACCTGCAGGGTGCGGAGAGAATCATCGCGAGCCTGCCGGAAAAGGTTCTTACCGAGATGCGCAGCAAGAACTATGTCTCCCGCTGGCTGCTGGCCCGCGGTATCTTCTCTGTAGGCATGTCACTGAAAAACGGGAGTTTCCGGGACTCGGAAGAATTTCGGGCCCGGACGGTCTCGCTCATCCACGACTACCGCATCTCGCAGGCGCTGGGCGTCGTGGCGAAATTCGACCCGGCCACCTACAACGACACGATCTGGTTCTCCCGTTTCGGAGAGGGCTCCCTCGGCGGTAAGGCGAGAGGTCTAGCCTTCCTCAACCAGATACTCTACAAGCACCGGCTTTTCAGCAAATGGGAAGATGCGCGGGTAATGGTGCCGCGCACCCTGGTGATCGCGACGGAATATTTCGACCGCTTCATCCTGGAGAACGGCCTGCAGTATGTCATCAATTCGGATATTTCCGACACGGAGATCCTCTCCGAGTTCGTTTCCTCCAACCTGCCTACGGATCTGACGGAAGCCCTCCGGGCCTTTATCCGCGTCGTGCACACACCGCTGGCCGTGCGTTCTTCCTCCAAACTGGAAGACTCATACTACCAGCCGTTTGCGGGCGTTTATTCGACCTACATGATCCCTGCGGTGGAGAATGAGGACCAGCAGCTCCGCCTGCTGGCCAAGGCCATCAAGAGCGTCTATGCGTCCGTCTACTTCGCCTCTTCGAGAGGTTATATCACCGCGACGGCGAACGTCATTTCCGAGGAAAAGATGGCCATCATCCTGCAGGAGATCTGCGGAACGGAAGAGGAGGGTTTCTTCTTTCCGACCCTTTCCGGCGTCGCCCGCAGCGTCAATTTCTACCCCATCGGCTACGAAAAGGCCGAGGAGGGTATCGTCAAACTCGCTTTCGGGCTGGGCAAGGCGGTCGTAGACGGCGAGCAGGTCCTGCGTTTCTCTCCTGCCTACCCCAAGCACGTGCTGCAGACCTCGACGCCGGAGCTGGCCATACGGGAGACCCAGCAGGTGATGTACGCGCTGAATCTCCAGCCGGAACGCTTCAAGACCTCCGTCGACGACGCCGTGAACCTCGAGCGCATCCCCACTTCGGACTGCGTACGTTTCCAGGGTTTCTCCCGGGTCGCCTCCACCTATGACTATGAGAACCAGCGCATTGTGGATTCCCCTATTCCCAGAGGACCCAAGATCGTCACCTTCGCCCATGTCCTCCGCTACGGCACCTTCCCCCTGGCACCCATTGTACAGGATCTCCTCAGCATCTGCTCGGAAGAGATGAAGTGCAGCGTTGAGATCGAATTTGCAGCAGAGCTTTCAACCGGCATATTCAACGCATTACAAATCAGACCGATATCTTCCGACAGCATCCATGCCGAAGTGGATTGGAAAAGCATCGATGAAAGCGATGCGCTTGTCCGTTCCGAGAGTGCCCTCGGCACGGGTTGGATACCGGATCTAAGGGATGTGGTGTACCTGAAAGCCGAAGCCTTCGACAAAATGAAGACCGTCGAAATGGCCGCCGAGCTCCGGGAGCTGAACGCCCGGCTCCGGACGGAGGGCAGGCAGTATGTTCTCATCGGTTACGGCCGCTGGGGATCCAGCATTCCGACTTTGGGTGTACCGGTGACATGGAGCGACATTTCCGAAACCAAAGCCCTCGTCGAGTGCTCCCTTCCCGACTTCCGGGTCGACCCGAGCCAGGGGACCCATTTCTTCCAGAACCTGACCTCCTTCAACGCCGGATACGTCAATGTAGACCCTTATTCCCGGCCGGGCGATGCACTGGACCTAAGCGCCCTGGATGCCCTGCCGGCGGTATACGAGACGCAGTTCCTCCGTCACGTCCGCGTGGAAACGCCTCTCGGGGTCTGTATCGACGGGCGCGCAGGCCGGGCGCTCGTCAAGCTATAAGGAAAGCTTCCTGAGCGCCCGGGCCAGCTGGTCCGGGCAGCTTGTACCGCGGCCCTTGCAGTCGATGCCTTCGAGAAGGGCGATGACGTCCTGCACTTTCCGGCCGATGCAAAGGGCGGCGAGTCCTTTCGTATTCCCGTTGCAGCCCTTGGTGTACTGCACGCGGCGGATGGTGTCGCCCTCGGTCTCGATTTCGATCTTCTCGGAGCAGACGACCGCGCAGGTCTGGAAAGAGGAGCGGCGGATTCCGTCCTCGGTTGTGTCACTGATAAGCGTTACGTCGAACATATAGAGTCAATCCGTTAATTCTTATAAGCTTTGAGTCCGGCGACGACGGCGGCCGTGAAGCCGGCCTCCTCCATGGCGTTGAGCCCGCGGATGGTGATGCCGCCGGGGGTCGTGACCCGGTCGATTTCCGCTTCCGGGTGCGCTGCGTGGGCTGCAGCGAGGTCCACGGCGCCCTTCATGGTCTGGTATACGGCCGCCAGGGCCTCCCGGGGATACAGGCCCAGCTGGACGCCGCCCTCCATGGCCGCACGGGCATAGCGCAGGGCGAAAGCCGTGCCGCAGGAGGCCACCATCATGCCGGCCTCGAGCCGCTTCTCGTCCACGATCAGCGTCTTGCCCAGTTTATCGAAGAGCGACAGGACCAGCCTGTCTTCCTCCCCGAGGACGGCCGTTGCAAACGTCATGCTCTCCCCTATCTCGGCGGCCAGATTCGGAATGACCGTATAGGCAGCCCGGACCCCCGTCCCGGCGAGCCACTGCGCCATCTGCGCCGAAGGAATGCCGGCGGCAAGGGACAGCAGCAGTTTCCCGGAAAGGGCCGGAGCGATCTCGTCGAGGACCGGCTGCACCAGCCAGGGCTTCACCCCGAGGATGACGATATCGGCCCCCGCCGCCGCGGCGGCATTGTCCAGCGACGTTCCGATTCCGAGCGCCGTGTATTTTTCCAGCGTGGCGGCATGCGCCGTCGTGACGGTCAGGGGATACTCCCCCGCATAGCGGTGGAGGCCCAGCGCCACGGCGCCGCCCATGTTCCCCGCTCCGATGATGGCTATCTTCTCCATTCTCAAAGGCATTATCGTTCAAAGATACGCATTATTTTACAATTCCTACAGCCGGATGGCATCCTTCCGGATGACCGGGCTCAGCAGATGGCCGGGGATGATCGCCTTGACGGCGCGGATGACGGCATTCAGCATGGCCTCATGTATGTAGTCCTTCCGGATGACGAGGGAGAGCGTCCTTCCCAGCGCAGGTTCGACAATCGGCCGCAGACGGGTCTGCAGGCTATACAGAATCATGCCGATATGGGTCTCCGGTACGATGGTCAAGCCGCCGCTCTCGTTGACGATCTGGGTCAGCGTTCCGATGCGGCCGCCCTCAAAATAATGCTCATAACCGTTCCTGTCCTCCTGGGGAAGCGTCTCGATCTTCATGAGACGGACACCACCTTTCATGATCCAGACGGAGCGGCCGAGCAGGGACTTCGCCGGAATGCTTTCCAGGGCGTAGGCCGGATCCGTTTCGCTGACATAGGCATAGAAATGCTCGGTCCAAAGCGGGATTTCCAGCAGCTCCGGGTCGTCGACCGGAGCGGCCATGATCCCCATGTCCACCTCCGCCTTGTGCAGCCGGTCGCGGAGGGTGTCCGTCAGCATCTCCTGGGTCTGCAGCAGGATGGAAGGGTGATTCTCACCTATATATTTAAAGAGACCCGGGACCAGGATCGGCGCCACGGTGGAAATCAGCGCAATGCGCAGCGGCCCGGACAGGATGCGTTTCTCGTCAAGAGCCAGTTCCGCGATCTGGTCGGCGTTGTACAGGACGACTTTGGCCTTGTCGATGATTTTACGCCCGATTTCCGTAGGGGCCAGCGGATGGGCGTCCCGGTTGAAAATGACGGCGTCGAGTTCCTCTTCCAGTTTCTTTACCATGATGCTCATCGTGGACTGTGTCAGGCCGCAGGCATCAGCCGCCTTTCCGAAATGGCGGTATTCATCGATGGCTACGATGTAGCGGAGTTGTTGGAGGGTCATCCCGTGTTTGATTGATAATTTCAATGCAAAGATAAAAATTTTTGTATTGATAAATGCAACAGGGCGGAATAACTTTGCTGCCGGTATCAATATCAACGACTTATGAAAGCGATCATCATTTCCTGGTATATCGGCATAGCGCTGCTGTTCGTGAGCGCCCTTATGACCGTATCGGGTATCATCGCCTGCTTCTTCCCGGGAGACGACAGCCGGATTCCGCTGCTGCTGTCGGCCCTGCTGACGGGCATCGTCGGCCTCTATCCCCTCATCTTTGTCCGCAGGGGAAAGTACAGGCTCAATTTCCGCGAAGGGAACTTTGTCGTGGTCGGGTCCTGGCTGGCGGCCTGCATCTTCGGCATGCTGCCCTTCCTCTTCTACGGCGGGGATTTCAGCTTTGTCAACGCCCTCTTCGAGAGCGTATCCGGCTTCACGACCACGGGCGCATCCATCCTGACGGACATCGAGTCGCTCCCCCACGGCCTCCTGTTCTGGCGGACGGCGACGGCCTGGGTCGGCGGCGTCGGTATCGTCACGCTCTTTTCCCGCCTGATGGTCGGGCGTTCGGACCAGTCCACCCTGTCCGGCGCCGAGATTTCCCGGATCGCCCGGGAAGAGCTGCCCGGCGAGCGCAGCGAGTTCTTCGCCAACATCATGCTGATCACCTATATTTCCCTCACCGTCCTCACGGGCGTGGCGCTTCGGCTGACGGGCATCGGCTGGTTCGACGCCGCCACGACGGCCATGTCCGCCTGCAGCACCTGCGGTTTCTGCACGCGCAACGCCAGCATCGCCTCCTTCGCCAACCCGGCGGCCGAAAGCGTCCTGACGGTCGCCATGCTCCTTGCCGGCATCAATTTCGGCCTGGTGTTCCTCACCTTCATCCGAGGCAGCCGGAAAAACGTTTTCAAGACCGAGGTCTCCCGGGCCTTCCTCTCCCTGGCGGCCGTTTCCATCGCCGTCGTCACCGCCGACCTCCTCATCAACGGCAGTTACGCTTCCTTCGGCAGGGCTTTCCGGGACGCCGCCTTCCAGGTGGCCTCCCTCGTCACGACGACGGGCTTCGCCACCTGCGACACGACCCTGTGGCCTACGCTGTCGATGGGCATCCTGCTCGTGTGCTCGCTGATCTGCGGCTGCAGCGGATCGACTTCCGGCGGCATCAAGATGGACCGCATCCTGCTGGCCGGCAAAGGCGTCCTCCAGAAAGTGAAGAGCTACACCCACCCGGGGACCATCTATACCATCCGCGTAGACGGGCACCAGCGCAGCGACGCCCAGGTGAGCGACGCCTTCGGATTCATCGTCTGCTACGTGTCCATCATGATCCTCTGCTGCCTGATCAACTTCGCCGGCGGGCTGGACTTCACCACCGGCCTGACCGCTTCCATCGCCAGCATCGGCAACGTCGGGCCGGGCTTCGGGGATGTCGGTTCCATGGCCAATTATGCCGACATGCCGACCCTGATCAAAGTCAGTTCGATGGTCGAGATGCTGATCGGCCGACTCGAAATTTTCCCGGTGCTCTACCTCTTCCGCGGCTTTCGGTAAGCGCCCCCCGAGAATGACGGCCCAAGGGCTTGCTAATCTTCCGCGAAAGCATTAATTTTGCGCGTTTTATCGCGAAGCTATGCAGCATCTTGGAGAAATCATTTCGCTGATTGTCGCCATGTCCTGGACGGTGACCGCCCTGTTTGCCGACAAGGCCAGTCACCGGCTCGGTTCCACGACCGCCAACGTCCTCCGCCTCGTCATGGCCGCCATCTTCCTGGCGGTGATTCTCTGGGTCGGTGTCGGGAGTCCCTATCCCGTATACGCCGACGGAAAGGCCTGGTTCTGGCTCGCAGCTTCCGCCGTGGTCGGCTATGTCTTCGGCGACTGGTGCCTGTTCAACTGCTATCTGTCCATCGGCGCCCGCTTCGGACAGCTGTTCATGACGCTGGCCCCGCCGATCGCCGCCATCGCCGGATGGGCCATCCTCGGCGAAAGCCTCAGCTGGAAAGCCGGACTCGCCATGGCGGTCACCCTCAGCGGTATAGCCATCTCCATCTTAAGCAGAGGAAAAGACCATCAGGTCCGCCTTACCCTGCCGCTCAAAGGCGTCCTGCTCGGGCTCGGCGCCGGTCTGGGACAGGGCGTCGGCCTCGTGCTCAGCAAGGTCGGCATGGAGCATTACGAGGCCATCATCCCGCCGGATGCGCCCGAGCAGATGGGCACGCTGCTGCCCTTCGCCTCGACGATGATCCGTGCCGTCATCGGCGGAGCCGGTTTCCTCCTCATGCTGGCCCTCCAGAAAAAGACGCAGGAGCTGAAAGCCGCCGTTCACGACCGCACAGGCCTCGGCTATGCGCTGATCATGACCGTCTTCGGTCCCGTGCTGGGCGTATCCCTCTCGCTGATGGCCGTCCAGTACACCTCCGCCGGTATCGCATCGACGCTGATGGCGCTCACGCCGGTGTTCATCCTGATTCCCTACGCCGTCTTCTTCCACCAGCGCATCAAACTCCGCGAACTGATCGGCGTCACCGTGAGCATGGCCGGCGTCGCCCTTTTCTTCCTTTTCTAAACGAAAGGAATTTCGTATCTTTGTCCTCCGAACATTCAGCATCAGCAACGATATGGAAGTTATCCAGAGTTTTACCATCGACCATTCCTGCCTGAAGCCGGGCATCTATGTCTCCCGCGTGGACAAAGGCTTCACGACCTTCGACCTCCGCATCACCGAGCCCAACAAAGAGCCCGCCGTCGCTCCCGCCGCCATGCACAGCCTGGAGCACCTGATGGCGACATGGTTCCGCAACAGCGAGGCGAAGGACGATGTCGTCTATGTCGGCCCCATGGGCTGTCTGACAGGCATGTACGTCATCATGACGGGATCCTACGGCGTCGAGCAGATGCGCCGGCTCACCATCGAATGCCTCCGCTGGATCCTCACGCAGGAGACGGTCCCGGCGACGACCCCGGAGACCTGCGGCAACTGCCTGCTGCACGACCTTCCGATGTGCAAGTGGGAGAGTGCCCGCTACCTCGACCGCCTGGAACACGACTTCCACTGCGAATACACCAAACTGCAGATAACCCTCGCCGACGGACGGACCTTCGCCGACGCCTAAACCCCTATCCATGAGCAATACCTTTTCCACCGTAGCGCGTCCTGCCCTCTTCGCCGGTCTGCTGATCGGCCTCGGATCCTGCGGCTACCTGTCCCTCGGCGGCATTCCCGGTGCCGTGATCTTTGCCTTCGGCCTCATCACCGTCGTCCTTTTCGGCGTGCCGCTCTATACCGGCAAGGCCGGCGTCACGAACGACATCCCCGAGCTCGTGCTGATCTGGCTGTTCAACATCCTCGGCTGCGTGCTGCTGGGACTGATGATGCGCTCGCTCGGCGGGCAGGCCGTCGACCGCGCGGCGGACATGGTCGCCGGACGCCTGGCACAGGGCCCCTGGCGCAGTTTCCTGCGTGCCGTCGGCTGCGGCCTGATCATCGACATCGCCGTCTACCTTTACCGCCAGAAAGGCAATCTGCTGCCGGTGGTCTTCGGCGTGCCGCTGTTTATCGTCTGCGGCTTCTACCACAGCATCGCCGACGTGACCTATCTCTTTGCGGCCGGCACCTGGGATAACGGCCTCCTGTGGTACTATCCCCTCATCGTCCTCGGCAACTACGTGGGCTGCAACGTCCGTCGCGTCACCCTGCCCAAGCAGGCATGAAAGAGTTCTTCCGAAAATGGATGCTGCCGCTCGCGATGACCGTGGGCGTGCTGGCCTATCTGCTTTTCCATTTCTGCATTCCCGCCGGTGAGCCCTTCTACATGGGCTTTTGCGGCCATGTCCAGCCGATGCTGATCGGCCTGATGCTCTTCCTGCAGCTCAACCTCGTCGCGCCGGCGGACCTTCGATTCCACCGCTGGCATTTCCAGCTGCTGGGATTCCAGGCCCTCGTTTTCGCGGGTATGGCAGGCCTCGCCATGGTCATCCCGAACTTCGGCATCCGGACGCTGCTCGAGTGCGCGATGCTCTGCTTCATCTGCCCCACCGCCGCTGCGGCCGGAGTCATCACCACCAAGCTCGGCGGCAATCTCGCCGGCATCATGACCTACACCGTCATGGCGAACCTTCTCGCCGCGGTGATGATCCCGTCGATGGTCCCGCTGATCCATCCCGCCGCCGACGCGGGCTTCTGGATGCTCTTTTTCGCGATCATCCGCCGCGTCTTCTCCATCCTGGTCCTTCCCCTGATCGCCGCCTGGACGATCCGTTTCCTCCTGCCGCGGCTGCAGCGCTACCTCGAGCGCTTTGCGCCGTGGGCGTTCTATATCTGGGGCATCAGCCTGCTCCTGTCCATTTCCCTGGCGACCTCCGCCCTCGTGGAGAGCGGCATCGGCGTGCTCCTTGCCGTCGCCATCGGCGTGGTCTCGCTCGGCTGCTGCATCCTCCAGTTCCTCATCGGGCGCCGGGGCGTGCGCCGCTATGGCCACAGCGAAGCCGTCACCGCCGGCCAGGCCCTCGGGCAGAAGAATACGGGCTTCATCATCTGGCTGGGCGTCAACTACATGACCCCCGTCACCTCCATCGCCGGCGGCCTCTATGCCGTCTGGCACAACCTCGTCAACTCCTGGCAGCTCATGCGGCAGAAATGAAACGCATCGCCATCATAGGGGCAGGGGCCGCAGGCTGCTTCTGCGCGGCGAGGCTCAGGGAGCTGGCGCCGGAGATGGCCGTCGACGTGTATGAGGCCGGGAACCGGGCGCTTGCCAAGGTCGCCATAACCGGCGGCGGGCGCTGCAACCTGACCAATACCTTTGCCGAAATCCGCAGCCTCGCCGAGGCCTATCCGCGGGGAGAAAGACTGATCAGGCGGCTCCTGAAGGCCTTTTCGCAGGACGACGCACGGGCCTGGTTCGAGGCAGCCGGCGTACCCCTCACCGAACGGGACGCGCCCTGCATCTTTCCGGCCTCGCAGGATGCCATGGACATCGTCCGGGCCCTGCTGCGGGGTATGGACGGCGCACGGCTCCATACCGGGAAGCGCCTTGCCTCGCTCGAGCCGGGCTGGACGCTCCGCTTTGCCGACGGGACGGTCGCCGCGGCGGATGCCGTCGTCGTCACCACCGGCGGGGGTCCGAAAGGGCTTCCGTTCCTGGAAGGACTTAACCTTGAGATCGTTCCGCCCGTCCCCTCCCTTTTCACCTTCACCATCCGCGACGCCGGCCTTCGCGGCCTGATGGGGCTCGTCGTGCCGGCCGCCGTCAGCCTGCCGGGAACGGGCTTCCGCGCGGAAGGGCCGCTTCTTATCACCGACTGGGGCCTCAGCGGACCGGCCGCGCTGAAACTGTCCTCCTATGCCGCACGGCATCTGGCAGACGCCGGCTACCGGGCGCCGCTTGCCGTCAACTGGCTGGCCGCGCCGGAAAATACCGTCCGGGAGCGGCTGGAGGGCCTTTCACGCCAGCATCCGCAGAAGCGGCTCTGCTCGATACCGCTCTCTCCCCTGCCGGGCCGCCTGTGGGACTTCCTGCTCGGCCGCGCCGGCCTTCGGGAGGATCTCCGCTGGGCCGAGCTCGGCACGAAGGGCTTCAACCGCCTCGCGGCCGTCCTGACCGCGGACAGTTATACCATCGAGGGCAAGAGCCGTTTCCGCGAGGAGTTCGTGACCTGCGGCGGCGTATCGCTCGCAAACATCGACCTGAATACGCTCGCCTGCAAGTCGCATCCCGGCCTCTACTTCGCCGGAGAAGTCCTTGATATCGATGCCATTACGGGCGGCTTCAACCTCCAGGCGGCCTGGTCCACGGGCGATGCCGTCGCGCGCGCCTTGGCCAAGTCCTGAAAAAAACGTACTTTTGCATAAATTTTCGATGAATATGAACGTAAATCCCTATATGCAAATGGCCATCGACGAAGCCCGTGAGGGCATCCACGGCGGCCACGGCGGTCCTTTCGGGACCGTTATCGTCAAGGACGGCGTCGTCGTGGGACGGGGCCACAACAAAGTCCTCCTCAACCACGACGCGACCTGCCACGGCGAAGTCGATGCGATCCGCACGGCCGGCGCCCGCCTCGGCACCTTCGACCTCTCCGGCTGCGTGCTCTACACCACCGGCGAGCCCTGCCACATGTGCCTTACCGCCTGCATGTGGGCCAACATCGACAAGATCTACTACGGCTGCACCATCGGCGACAACGACCGCATCGGCTTCCGCGACGACAAGTTCGACAAGATCTTCGGCGGACGCGACAAACTGCCCGGCTTCATGGAGCAGGTCGACCGCGAAGCCTGCCTCGCCCTGTTCGACGAATACCTCTCCCTCGAGCACAGGAATTATTGATGGGATCCGCAAGGAAACTGCTTTTCAGCCTCGTCTCCGGAGCTTTCCTGGCGACCGGGGCTGCGGCTCAGAAAAGTGAACCGGCCGTTACAGGCTGGCATTTTACCCCCATGCCCAATTTCTACTACAGCACGGACGTGGGGCTGAGCCTCGGCGCCTTCTGCGATTTCTTCAACTACGGTGACGGCTCGGAATACCCTAATTTCAGGGACCATATCGGCGTGACGGCCACCTGGTCGTCCAACGGCGCGTACTTTGCGCACGTTCTCGGCGAATCCAAATCGCTCATACCGGGACTGGAGCTCATCGGCTCGCTGACCTACCGGAAGGCCCCTGCGAACAGTTTCTACGGCTACAACGGCTACCACTCCCCTTATGACTCCGCGCTGGACAAGCAGAAAGGCAGCGACATCGCCTATTACAACAACGAGCGCGAGCTCCTGCGCGCCGCGGCGACCGTCAAGGGGCGGATGCCCGGTTTCCTTCCGGAGCAGCTGAACTGGACGGCCGGATTCCTGCTGCGGAGCATCCGCTATCAGGACCATTCCATCACGGGGCGCATTCCCGGCAGCGCCCGGAGCCTTTTCCATGACTACAAGGCCGCCGGACTCATCCCGGACGACCAGGCGAGCGGCGGCGTCTCGCTGGAGGGCCGCATCGGACTGACCTGGGACAGCCGCGACGTCGACTGGGTCCCCAGCCGGGGCCTCTATGCCGAACTCTACCTCAATGTCAACGGCGACTTTTCCGATTTCAGGCGCAATTACGGCCAGCTGGTCGCCCACGTGCGCCACTTCATTCCCATCCTCCCGGACCGGATGACCCTCGCCTACCACCTGGGATTCCAGCAGGAGGTGTTCGGGCAGATGCCCTGGTACAACCTCAACGAGATCTCCACGCTGACCTACCTCTATGAGGAGTCCGAGGGGCTCGGCAGCCGCTATACGATGCGCGGTCTGCTGTACAACCGCATCATGGCCGCGGGCTACGCCTGGGGCAATTTCGAGCTGCGGACGCGGGTATGGAGCCTGGATCTGCTCAACCGGCACTTCGACATCGTGCTCAACCCCTTCTTCGACGCCGGCACGGTCACCCGCTTTTACCGCCTCGAGGAGCAGAAAGCCCAGCCGGCACTCTATACCGACAGCCGGCGCCGCGTGTTCATGAGCGCGGGTCTCGGAGCCAAACTCCAGATGAACACCAACTTCATCCTTTCCATGGAAATAGGGCGCGGATTCGACAAGGAAGTCGGCGACCTGACCTTTTCTATGTCCACCACCTATCTTTTCTAAAAAAATCTTAAAAAAGATTTGGACAGTTCAAAAAAAGATTATACCTTTGCAATCCCAAAACGGAAACCCGCTTGGGAAATGGAAGATTCGTTAGCTCAGTTGGTAGAGCACATCCCTTTTAAGGATGGGGTCTCGGGTTCGAGCCCCGAACGAATCACAAGGGAGAGAATCTTCCAAAACGAGCGCTCTTAGCTCAGCTGGTAGAGCAATTGACTCTTAATCAATGGGTCCAGGGTTCGAGTCCCTGAGAGCGCACAGAAGCCCGGCCGCAAGGTCGGGTTTTTTTCGTATCTTTGCCCCATGAAATCCTTCCGCATTCCCCTCCTTGCCATGGCCGCGGCCGCCCTGCTGGCTGCCTGCCATGCGCCCGAATCCCCGAAAACGATTGTCCAGCCCGCTTTTCTCCAGCCCGGCGACCGGATCGCGCTCGTCGAGCCGTCCTTCGCCCAGGCCGATTCCGCCGTGGCCATCACCACCGCCATCCTGGAGTCCTGGGGCTATGAAACCGTCGTCGGAAAGAACGTCGGAAAAAAGCACGCCGGCGCCTATGCGGGCACGGCCGAGGAGAGGGCTGCGGACCTGAAATGGGCCCTGGAGGATCCGGATATCGACGCCATTCTCTGCCTCGGCGGCGGTTACGGGGCGATCCAGCTGCTGGAATACCTCACCCCCGAGGACTTCCGCGCCCATCCGAAATGGCTCATCGGCTTCAGCGACATCACGGTGCTCCACGCCATGAACGTCTCCGCCGGCGTCATGTCCCTGCAGGCCACCGTGGGCGGCATCATGTCCCGCTTCCACGGCGAAGACCCGTCCAGCCTTGCGCTGAAGGATTTCCTTGCGGGGAATGTCCCTGCCTACGCGGTCCCGGCCCATCCGCTCAATATCCCGGGCGAAGCCTCGGGCACCCTCGTCGGCGGCAACCTTTGCACCTATGTCACGCTGGAAGGCACCTGGGCCGATTATTTCGACACCGCGGAAGGCGATCTGATCCTCTTCATCGAGGAGGTCGAGGAGACCTGGCACAGCATCGACCGCCTCTTCAACATGCTCCGCCTGACCGGGCGTCTCGCCCGCGTCAAAGGCGTCATCCTCGGCCAGTTCACCGACTGCCCCGCCGACCTGGACTACGCCAGCCCCGAGGCGATGCTGGTGGAAGAATACCTCCGCTCGATGGATATCCCCGTCTGCTGCGGTTTCCCCGCCGGCCACGAGTTCGAGAACAATATGCCGCTCCCCTTCGGCGCGACGGCTCATCTTGCCGTCACTCCGGGCGGCGCGACGCTCCGCTTCGACCTGTAACAGAAAAAGGCAGCCCGAAACGGACTGCCTTTCTGGTAGGGACGGTCGGGCTCGAACCGACGACCTCTTCAATGTGACTGAAGCGCTCTGAACCGACTGAGCTACGCCCCTGAATGATTGCGGACGACAAAGGTAGAACTTTTCCGCGAAACATCCAAACGACAGAGGGATTTTTTATTCCTCCGCCTCTTCCGATCCGTCAAACCACTCGCCGTTATCGGGCGCGGCCTGCGGCAATTCAACGGCGGGTTCGCCGGTCAGATAAAGCGTGACGTTCTCCGCGTCCAGCCGGATCTTCAGCCACTGCAGGAAGCCCTGCGGGTCCTTGAAGGCGGCATCCACGAAGGCCGTCACGACGACGTTCTTTTCGAGGGAATCCCTGGCGGGGATGACACGGGCGCCGCGGCCGAGCGTGAATTCGCGCACGCCGGGGAACTGCCCCTGCACCTCACGGGCGATCTTCAGGTAATCAAATTCGGCGCGTTCATACTGAGACAGTTCTCCTTCGAGCGATTCGATCCGGGCGTCCTTGGCGGCAAGCTCCTGCTCATAACGCTGGAAGAAGTCGCGCGTCACGGCCTCATAGTCAACGGCCTTGCCGGCGCCGAAATTCTGCTCGTGGAGGGTCAGGCGCTCCTTTTCCACACCGCAGGCCCAGGCCGCACGGAAGAGGATATCCTTCTCGTTCTCGTTCAGCGGGTCGCCGGTGAGGTAGATGTCGGCCGTCGGCGTCCAGCCGCTGTTGACCTTATAATCATACATATAGCGGCCGCCGTAGATGCGGTTTTCCTTGACGAACTGCTGGACCTTCTGCTCGAACTGGTTCACGCGGACCATCTGGACGGCACTGATGGTGCTCGGCACGAGGATGAGGAGCATCACGACGGTCATGATGTTGCGGGTGCGCTTGCGGGCCTTGACGTCGATGAAGGCCACCGGCTCGAAACGCAGGAACTTCGTCATCACATAGGTCGCCATGATGATGAAGACGGTGTTGATCAGAAAGAGGAAGAGGGCGCCGAAGAAGAAATGCGCGTTGGCGTGGGCCAGACCGTAGCCGGCCGTGCAGAGCGGCGGCATGAGGGCCGTGGCGATGGCCACGCCGGAAAGGACCGTTCCGCGTTCGCTACGGCTGTTCTCGAGCATGCCGGCCAGACCGCCGAACAGGGCGATGAGCACGTCGTAGATGGTCGGACTCGTGCGGGCTTCCAGCTCGGTCGGGTCCACCAGGCTCAGCGGGCTGATGAAGAAATAGGCCGCCGAGGCCGCCAGGGACACGAGGAACATGATCAGCAGGTTCCTGAGCGCATCCTTCATCAACTGCCCATCGAAGGTGCCCATGGAAAAGCCCATGCCGATGATCGGCCCCATCAGCGGGGAGATGAGCATCGCGCCGATGATGACGGCCGTCGAGTTGACGTTCAGGCCGACGGAGGCGATGACGATGGAGAAAGCGAGGATCCAGACGTTGGCCCCGCGGAACCAGATGTTATTGCGAATGCGGCTGGCAGCGCCTTCGCGGTCGAGCTCGACCGAAAAGTCCGTCGTGGAGCGGAACCAGCCCTTGATATTCTTCCAAATGCCCATGGCTTAATACGTTAAAGAGGACCGCATGCCTCATATTCCGCGAATTTAATGATTTTTCCCGAAAGCCGTGAAAAAAACTTGGACGGAAACGGAATTTGCGGTAAATTTGTAGGCATCTTACACTATTATAATACGCGTCAAGATGCTTCGGATCTTTTGCAAGAACACCCAGACCTTCGCGGAATTCGCGGAAGGGACCCCTCTTATCGAAATGCTCGACACCTTCCGCTTCGACCGGCCCTTCCCGATCGTATCCGCCAAGGTGAACAACGTTTCCCAGGGCCTGAAATTCCGTGTCTATCAGAACAGAACGGTCGAATTCCTCGATTATACGACCTACGGCGGACGCAGTGTGTACTCGCGTTCGCTTTGTTTTTTGCTGTCGAAGTCGTGCCTCGACATCTTCCCGGGATGCAAGATCACCATGCGCCGGCCGCTGTCCAAGGGCTATTTCTGCGACCTCAGGAAGCCGGACGGCTCGGCCGTAACGGCGGAAGACATCGCTGCGGTCCGCGCCCGCATGCAGCAGCTTGTCGACCGGGACGAGCGTTTCCACCGCCACGAGGTCACCGTGGAAGAGGCCATCGAGATGTTCCGCGGCCTCGGCTATGAAGACAAGGTCAAGCTGCTGAAGACCTGCGGAGACGTCTATGTCAAGTACTATACGCTCGAGGACACGCCCGACTTCTTCTACGACTGCCTCGTCCCGAGCTGCGGCTACCTCAAGGTCTGGTCCGTGGAGCCCTTCCGCGACGGCATCCTCCTCCGCATCCCCGACCGGCACAACCCCGACGTCCTGGCCTATTATGAGAACCAGCCGAAGACCTTCGAAGTCTTCTCCGAGACGCTGAAATGGAACCGTTATGTCGGCCTGAGCAATGTCGGCGACGTCAACTGCGCCTGCCTCAAGGGCCGCGCCAGCGAGCTGATCCAGGTCTCCGAAGCCCTCCAGGAGAAGAAAATCGTCCAGATCGCCGAAGAGATCGACCGCCGCTACCACGACCCGGAAAAGCCCGTCCGCCTTGTCCTGATCACCGGTCCGAGTTCCTCCGGCAAGACGACCTTCTGCCACCGTATCAGCATCCAGCTGATGGCCTGCGGTCTCCGCCCGATCTTCTTCTCGACCGACGACTATTTCGTCAACCGCGTCGACACGCCGAAGTTCCCGGACGGCAGCTATGATTTCGACAATTTCGACACCGTCGACCACGTCGCCCTCCAGCAGGACGTGCTGAAGCTCCTCAGCGGCGAGGTCGTCTCCGTCCCCGAATACAATTTCACCACCGGCAAGCGCGAGTACAACGGCAAGACCCTCCAGCTGACGGAAGGCACCATCCTGCTGATCGAAGGCATCCACGCGCTGAACCCGATGCTGACGAACCTCGTCGACGAGTCCCTGAAGTTCCGCATCTTCATCTCCACGCTGACCTCCATCGCCCTCGACGACCACAACTGCATCCCGACGAGCGACAACCGCCTGCTGCGCCGCATCCTCCGCGACTACAACAAGGGCGCCTTCACGGCCCGCGAGACCATCGCCCAGTGGCCGAACGTCCGCCGCGCCGAGGTCAAATGGATCTATCCGTACCAGGAAACGGCCGACGTGCTTTTCAACTCCGCCTATCTGGTGGAATTCGCCGTCCTGCGGAACCACGCCGAACGCGTGCTCTCGACCGTCCCGAAGAACTGCCCCGAGTACAGCGAGGCGCACCGCCTGCTGAAATTCATCCACTACTTCACGCCCGTGAGCGACCGCGAGATTCCGAACACTTCGCTCCTTCGCGAGTTCGTCGCAAGATAAAACGAAAAAGGCAGCCCGAAACGGACTGCCTTATTTGCTGGCGGAATATTCCTTGATCAGCTGCTCGCTGGCGAGCGGACAGATCAGCAGGAGGCCGTCCTTTTCGGCCACGATATAATCCTTGAGGCCGTCGATGACCACCGTCTTCTCCCCTGCCGTGTGGACGAGGTTGCCTTCGGCGCCGAAGAGGCGGACATCCTGCCCGACCACGGCGTTGGCCCTCTCATCAGCCGGGAGATGTCCCTTGACGGAACCCCAGCTGCCGAGGTCGCTCCAGCCCAGGTCCGCGGCGATGACGCGGATCCTGTCGGATTTTTCCATGACGGCGTAGTCGATGGAGATCTTCTCGCACTGCGGGAAGAGCTCGGCGAGGGCGCCCGTCTCGTTCTCCGTATAGAGCGCCGGAGCGAGGCGGTCCATGATGCCCATGATCTGCGGGGCATGGCGGCGGAGCTCGGCGTCGATGGTCCGGACGTTCCAGACGAAGATGCCGGCGTTCCAGAAGTACTTGCCGTCGGCGAGATAGGCCCTGGCGGTTTCCAGGTCAGGTTTTTCCTTGAATTCGGAGACTTCGACGACCTTTTCGGTCTCCGCGCTGAGGGCGTGGATGTAGCCGTAACCGGTCTCGGGGCGCGTCGGGGCGATGCCGACGGTGACGATGCTCCCGCCGGAGGCCGTCTCGTCGAGGGCCTTGCCGATCACCTCGGCAAACTTTTCCGTCCTGAGGACGATGGCGTCGGCGGGCGTGACCACGATGTTCGCCTCGGGATAGCGGAGACGGATCTTCGTGCAGGCGTAGGCGATGCAGGGGGCCGTGTTCCGGGCCTCTGGCTCCGCCAGAATCTGCTCCGGCGGGACGGAAGGGAGCTGCTCGCGGACGATGTCGACATACCGGGCAGAGGTCACCACCCAGAAATGCGCCGGCTCCGCGACGGGGAGAAAGCGCTCCACGGTCAGCTGGATCAGCGTCTTCCCGACACCGAGAATATCGATGAACTGCTTGGGATAGGCAGGGGTGCTCAGGGGCCACAGGCGGCTGCCGATGCCGCCGGCCATGATGACGATATGGTTCTGCTCTTTCTTCATGGGGCTTGTATTTCGACAAATACAAACTTAAGCAAAATAATTGAGATTCTCACGAAAAAACCGTACCTTTGCAGCCACTTACCCCGGGGATGTACTGGTTTTGACAGCGCTGATGTCGGACGGTAAGCATGCCGGGCGTCGGGACCTTGCCCGTAAATCTCAGATCCCAAAAATCAGTTGCCAACAACAACTACGCACTCGCTGCTTAATCTGACTCAGTCGATTGGCTTAATCCGCGCCGCCTAGGTTGCGACGCCGACGAGTATCCCTCGGAAGTTCCGCCCGTTATCTTCCGGCCAAGGGGTATCATCACGAACGGGATGCTCCGGTGGACGCCTTTAAAGCCGGGTAAGCCCCAAAGGCTAAGGGTCCGATAGCCCGTCTTCCGGCAGTCTCTCCCCTACAATCAAAGGAAGAATAAGCATGTAGAAAGCCGCCTGGTGCGACGTTTGGACGGCGGTTCGACTCCGCCCATCTCCACAAAAGCTGACCGTCCGGTCAGCTTTTTTCGTTCCAAAACCGTGTTACAGCGAGCGGAAACGTTTCAAGGCTTTCCGTTCGGATCGGAAAGCGCCCTTAAGAAACAGACAAAAACGGATAAGAAACAGACAAAACACTTAAGAAAGAGAAAAAAATCGGTGTCATTTTCTGTTTCTTAGCTGCCCTGGGGCTCATTCACGCCGACCTTTGTTCCCGAGGACCGCCCCATGCCGGTCCGGGAATGAAGATGAAAAAACGACTCCTGCACAGCCTCCTGCTGCCCCTTCTTCTGACCGCCTGCGAAGACGCCGCTCCCCTGCCCGAAACGGACGGGGCAGAGCGGACGCGCCTGCACATCCAGCTGCGCAACGAAGCGGCCCAGGAGGATATCCAGGTCTTTTCCTTCCATACGCAGAGCCCGGGCGTGATCGACAGCTACCGCCGCATGAGCAGCCGCTACGAGGGATTCGAGACCGGAACCGGCGAACGCATCGTCGCCGTGGTCCTCAACGGACCGGACCTTTCCGCCGTTGCGGATTTCGAAGCGCTGTTCCACTGGCATTACGCCCTCGGGAGCGGCGACGATCCGGCCACCCATCCCCTCTGCTTTGGCTTCGACCACCGGGTAATCGAGCGCAGCACCCATCTACTACCCGTCGAGGTCACCATCCAGACCGGACGGATCACCGTTCTCCGTATCGCGAACCGGCTCGACGGGCGGCAGGACATCGAAAGCCTGCAGCTTTTCCTCGCCAATGCCGCCGGGGACGGCCTGCTCGGATCCGACTATCTTGAAACGGCCGTCCCCATCCATCCTGACGGGGTCGGTGTCACTCCGGAGAGTCCCGCTTGGGCCGCCGTCACCCTCGGTGCCCTGACCTATGGCGCCACGCTCGCGGGGCCCTACTATCTATACAGCTGTCCGACACCCCGGGACTGGGAGCCCTGGCTCGTCCTTGCCGCCCGGATCAGCGGCCGCATCTGGTACTACAACATTCCCCTCTCCCCCATCGAAAAAGGCGTCAGCCAGCAGGTTTCCGTCACCCTCCGGACCCTGGGGGCGGACCGGCCGTGCGTGGACAACGAGCCTGAAAGCTACGACCTTCTCCATTCCCCGGTCGCCTGGACCCTCATCCATGCCAGCGAAAGCATCTGATTACCCATATTCCTTTAATTATTAACTCTTATCACCATGAGAACAAAACACATCCCCCTTCTCGCCCTCGCGGCGCTTCTGACGGTCTTCACGGCCTCCTGCAACAAAGAAAACGCTTCCCCGGCACCCGTGGCGCCGCAGAAACAGGACGAGCCCGTCACCATCCAGCTCAGCGTCGTTCCGGACGCCCCTATGACCCGTGCCACGACGGAAGACACGGAAGAAGAAGCCCGCGTTTCCGCCGTTGAGTTCCTTGTCTTCAAGCAAGACGGCGATTCCGGCTCCTGGATTATCGACGGCTTCAAGCGCATCACCGGCACGACGACAACGAGCATGACCCTCACCCAGGGAGCCCGCCGCATCTGCGCTGTCGTCAATCCGACGCGCACCTGCAAGAACATCTCGACCTACAACGACCTCATCTATTTCCCGACGATGCTGAAGGACCAGACGATGGGCAACCTCACCATGTACGGCAGCACCAACCTGACCGTCACGGCAAACACCTCGACCATCAGCATCCCGGTCAACCGGATGCTCGCCCGCCTCAAAATCCATAAGATCACCAACGCCCTGAGCAATTCCGTCCTGGCCTCCGACAACTTTGCGATCACCCGCATCTTCCTCAGCAACGTTCCGGCGGAAGCCTATCCCGAGGACAAGTCGGGCTTCTATACCGAATATGCCCTCACCGGCATCGGCGACGCCCTTTCCAAGTCCAGCGGAACGCTGGATGCGACAACGGAAAAGCCCCGTGTCAACGCCTTCATCTACAAGGCCTTCGACACGCCGGTCTATATCAACGCCGGCGCCTCCTACAGCACGGCTCACAGTTTCTACTCCTTCCCGAAATTCGACCAGGGCGACTACCTGAGCCTCATCGTCGAAGCCAAGATCAACAGCCGGTTCTACACCTATCCCATCCGGCTGGAGTTCCCGATCCAGCGAAACGTCTCCTACGAAATAACGGAGCTTGTCATCACGCGCCCCGGCAACCCCTCCGACGGAGACGACACGCTCACGGAAGACGAAGCGCGTCCGATCGAGTTTGTGACGGTCGACAACATCAATGTAAGCGTCAAGGACTGGACCCTCTTCCTTCTCGGGAACGACGGTACCGTCGAATTCTAGCCGAACCGTCCCATGCCGTCTGTCATGAACCGCAGAAGCGGCGGCCTCACCCTGCTGCCGCTTCTGATATGCCTCCTTCTTCTTCCCTGCTGCAGCGTGCTGGAAGACCGGACGGACTGTCCCTGCCGTCTGCGGGTGGAAGTGCGGAAGCGTTGCAGGCTGACACCGGAGCGGGAAATCCGCCTCCGCCTTCGTTCAGAAGTCAGCAGCACGGTCAGTCTGGAGGAGACCCACACCCTGTCCGAACTCCAGGACATCCAGTTCGAAATGCGTGTTCCGAAAGGGACGGTCCGGGCGGACGGTTTTGTGGGACTGAGCCGCAGCCTGCGGAAGGACGGCTGTCTGATGATTCCCGAGGGGATGGACGCCGACAGCCTCTACTGGGTATCGGGCACGACCGAGGCCCGGGGAGAAACGGCGGTCCTGCCCCTGAGGATCCGGAAAGAATTCGCGGGCATCACCCTTCGTTTCCTTTCCGCGGAAGAGGGCCCCTACCCCTTCTGCACAACCATCCGCAGCACGACCGCCGGCCTCCGGCTGAGCGACGGGACGCCCGTTGCTGGCCGCTTCCGCTGTACGCCGACGGAAATGGCCCCGGGCTGCTTCCAGGCCGCTCTCCCGCGCCAGATCGACGCCGATGACCTCATTCTCGAGATCCGGCGAAAGGACGATGCTCCGGACGATCCTCCCAGGTCTGAAATCCCCATCGGCCGCCTCATCCGCAGCAGCGGTGCCTTCTCCTGGGAGGACGAGGACCTCAAGGATCTCCTCTTCGAATTCGATTATGCCAACGCCCAGCTGACCCTGGAGGTACTGGACTGGGAAAAAGGCCAATCCATAACCTGTATTATCTAACCCGATGAAAGCCATTGTCTTATCCTTGCTCCCCCTGCTTCTTCTGGCCTGCCGGAAAGAAAGCGAGCCCCTTCCTCCGGTCACAGAGGGCCGCCTTGTCAGCGTCACGCTGACGGCCGCGCCGACACAGACCCGGAGCGATCTTGTCGACGAGGACGCCGCCGACAGCGGCCGGGACATCCGCGTCGCCGTCTACACCGACGGCAGGCGTGTCACCGACGGAAGCGCTCCGCTCGGCCTGCGTCTGATGGCCGGGCGAAGATACAACTTTTATGCATGGACGGGAAGCAGCCTCCCGCTCGGCGAGGTCCCTACAAACGAGAGCGATCTGGAGGGATGGGAAGCCGTCTATCCCGGCTGGGAGACGGCGGGAGACGGGCAGAGCGCCCTGGAGGACCTGCTGGGCACCTACGGGATGCCCATGGCGGGCAGCTGCCTGGACTGCACCCCCGAGGCACTTGCGCTCGACCAGACCATCACCGTCCCGCTCCAGCGCCTTTTTGCCCGCATCCGGCTGCAGGTCACTTACGACGAGACCATGACCCGGCTGCTGCCCGAGCGCACCGTCGGGACGGTCCGAGTCCACAACTGGGCCTGGGCCTGCCAGCCTTTCGGCACCGGCTTTGACCGCGAGAAAGTCCGCCGCGGCAGCCTTGACGTTGCCAGCGCCCCAGATGCGGACGGCTGCTATACGCTCTACCTGCCGGAAAACCTCCAGGGCGAACTCTCGGAAGGCGATCCCGACCGGTGCTCCTTCCTCAGCGTGGAGCTCTCGCTCGGGGACGGGTACGGGCTCGGCGGCGGGGTCGGCGACGTCTGTTACCGCTTCTATCCCGGCGCGGACGCGGGTGACGGATACAACATCCGCCGCAACCGCCAGTACAATGTCACCCTCACGCTCAGCTACAACGGCCGTTTCATCGAGGGAACCTGGACCGTCAGCGGCGACGATGCCGAGAAGCGCCAGCTCGCCTTTGACGCGGAAAACAGCCAGGCCGTCGCACCGGCCGGCGGGAAGGCTTACCTCCGGCTGAGCTATCGCAGCGGCGACTCGCAGGACGCCATCCAGACCTACTATAACCGCTTCAACGGGGTGGCCGTTGGA
Source organism: uncultured Bacteroidia bacterium (assembly GCA_902768665.1). Classification (GTDB taxonomy): domain Bacteria; phylum Bacteroidota; class Bacteroidia; order Bacteroidales; family UBA932; genus Cryptobacteroides. The sequence goes on from CACXMA010000015.1 coordinate 29,483, forward strand.
TCCGACGAGGAGACGCAGGCGTGGGTCGCAGACGGGCTGATTCCGCAGAGCAGCGCGCTGGAAGTCGTCGGAAGCGTGCGCTGCCGCCACTGCGGCAACCGTTTCTGGGGCTATCCGGAAGAAGCGGCGGACCGGGTGAACTGGGCGAAGGAGCGGATGGAGGACACCCCTTCCAGCATCCTCTGCCCCGTCTGCCGCACGGTCCTGTTCAACCGGAACTCGCCCGGAGAGCGCCGTTTCCGCAGCGGCTCGCCGACAGAAGCCGATCCCTATCAGCTGTTCCTCCCCGAGCCGCACATCGCCGTCACCATTCCCACCGACGCCGCTGTCGGAAGCGTCCTGCAGATCTACGCCGTTACGCGGGACGGAAGAAAGGCCGCGCAGCGCCCCGTCGCCATCGGAGACACCTCCGCACCCTATTATGACCAGCCGCTCGAGGGAGAGCAGTATCTCGCGGAAAAGATCCGTTTCACGCCCCTCAGCCTGCCTGCCGATGTCACGCAGCTCAGCTACCGGGTCGTCAGCGGATCCGAATGCATCCAGGTGTCCCGGACCGCCGACAACGGCGCCGACATCAGCTGCCTGCAGACCGGAACGGCGGATATCCTTGTCGAGGACCAGAACGGCACCGTCCGCCAGCGGATCCGACGGAGCATCCTGCAGCCCGGCCTCCGCTTCCTGAGCGAGGAATATGCCCTGGCCATTGACGGAGAGGACCTGGCGCCGGAGTGGACCTACACCCGGCAGGACGGCTCGGCCTATTCCGACTACGACCCTTCGCTGTACGAAAGCCTGCTGGGAGACCCTGTCCTCAGCGTCGACGGCACCTGGACGGCCGTTTCCGGCGACAGCGTCCATATCCGACGAACGCAGGACGAGAGCCTCGGCGACATCCCGTATCTCAGCGCCTCCGTCGGTACGCTCACGGCGACCTGCCCCAGCATCCCTTCCATCACCGCCGAGGCCAACCTCAAGGCGGTCAATCCCTTCTCGGGCTGGCCGGGCACGCCGCTTTCCTACAGCGTCGCATACGGATGGACGGAAAGCCTCAAGAAAGTATCCTCCATCCCCATCCGATACGACGCCTCGATGAGCCTTCGGAACCTCATCGGAACCGGCTTCCCGCTCTTCGCCGAGCCGCTGCGCGGCAATCCCCCGTTCACCTACAGCGAGGCCGAGGCGCGGGCCCATGCCGCCGTCTTCCCGACCGTCGCGAAACGCCCCGGTGTCACGCGCTACTACGGGCAGGTCGTCAACCGCCACAGCGGTACCGCCCTGAAACGCCTCTTTGCGACGATATCCGTCAACGTGGAGGCCTACTGCACGGAAAACCATAGCCAGACGGGCACCGGCAGGACCCATACCTGGACCATCACCGCCGTCTGCCGAAACACCGTCGGGGCCGTTCCTACGCGGAACGAACTGTCCCGGGTACTGGCCGAGAACCGCACCGCCTCCATTTACCCGACATCGGGTCGCTGGGGCCACGGCATCACCGGCTGCTACTGGCAGATGGCCTACTACAGCTTCGGCGTCCAGGACGCTTCCTACCAGATCAGCCTCGTGCTGGAGAACAATACCGACCCCGGCACCGGAGACGCCACCTTCGCCGATTTCGCGGGACAGAATCCCGTCCAGTTCACCACGCCCTACGCACAGGATGACGGCTATACCTATTTACAAATAGAAGGAGAGCCGCTGGGCTCTCCTTCCGATGAGGGTGTATGGAAAATCCTTTTCAATCCGTCCTGGCAGAGTGATTAGGAGGCCTGAGGGCCGCCGTCACCCGGCTGAGGGCCTCCGGCCTGCTGTCCGGCCTGGTACATCTTCGAGAACGCGGCGTTCAGCGCTTCGCTGTAGCGGTCGATATCGGGGATGTTCTGGGCCTTGACGGCTTCCTTGAGGAGATTGACGTTGCTCTCGACCTCGGCCTTGACGTCGGCAGGGACCTTCTCTCCGTTCTCGCGGAGGAATTTCTCGGCCTGGAAGCAGAGGGCGTCGGCGTTGTTGATCTTGTCGACGCGCTCCTTCTCGGCCTGGTCGGCGGCTTCGTTGGCCTTGGCCTCGTCACGCATGCGCTTGATCTCATCCTCGGACAGACCGGAAGATGCCTCGATGCGGATGTGCTGCTCCTTGCCGGTAGCCTTGTCCATCGCGGAGACGTTCAGGATACCGTTGGCGTCGATGTCGAAGGTCACTTCGATCTGCGGGATGCCACGCGGGGCCGGCGCGATGCCGTCGAGGTGGAAGACGCCGATCTGCTTGTTGTCCTTGGCCATCGGACGCTCGCCCTGCAGGACGCGGATCTCGACGGAAGGCTGGTTGTCGGCGGCCGTGGAGAAGACCTGGGACTTCTTGGCCGGGATGGTGGTGTTGGCGTCGATCAGGTGCGTCATCACACCGCCGAGGGTCTCGATACCGAGGGAAAGCGGGGTAACGTCAAGCAGGAGGACATCCTTGACGTCACCGGCGAGGACACCGCCCTGGATGGAGGCGCCGATTGCAACGACCTCGTCCGGGTTCACGCTCTTGTTCGGTTCCTTGCCGAAGAAGTTCTTGACGAGCTCCTGGACGTAAGGGATACGGGTCGAACCGCCGACGAGGAGGACCTCGTCAATGTCGCTCGGCTGCAGGTGGGCATCGGAGAGGGCCTTGCGGCACGGCTCGATGCTGCGCTGGAAGAGGGCGTCGGAAAGCTGCTCGAACTTGGCGCGGGTCAGCGTCTTGACGAGGTGCTTCGGGATGCCGTCGACCGGCATGATGTACGGGAGATTGATCTCCGTGGAAGTCTGGCTGGAGAGCTCGATCTTGGCCTTTTCGGCGGCCTCTTTGAGGCGCTGGAGGGCCATCGGGTCCTTCTTGAGGTCGATACCGCCGTTCTCGGAGGCGAACTCGCCGGCGAGCCAGTCGATGATGACCTGGTCGAAATCGTCGCCGCCGAGGTGGGTGTCGCCGTTGGTGGAGAGCACCTCGAAGACGCCGTCACCGAGCTGGAGGATACTGATATCGAAGGTACCGCCGCCGAGGTCATAGACCGCGACCTTCATGTCCCGTTCCTTCTTGTCGAGACCATAGGCAAGGGCTGCCGCCGTCGGCTCGTTGATGATACGCTTGACGTCGAGACCGGCGATCTTGCCGGCTTCCTTGGTCGCCTGGCGCTGGGAGTCGGAGAAGTAGGCAGGGACGGTGATGACCGCCTCGGTCACTTCTTGGCGGAGGTATTCCTCAGCCGTCTTTTTCATTTTCTGGAGGATCATCGCGGAGATTTCCTGCGGCGTATAGAGCTTGCCGCCGATTTCCACACGCGGAGTGTTGTTGTCGCCGCGGACGACCTTGTAAGGCATCCGGGAGACTTCCGTTCCCACCTGGTCATAGGTCTCGCCCATGAAACGCTTGATGGAGAAAACGGTGTTGTTGGGGTTGGTGATAGCCTGGCGCTTGGCCGGGTTACCGATTTTGCGCTCACCGCCGTCGGTGAACGCCACGACGGAAGGCGTCGTGCGCTGGCCTTCATTGTTGATGATGACGGTCGGCTGGTTGCCTTCCATGACGGCGACGCAGGAGTTCGTCGTACCGAGGTCAATTCCGATAATTTTTCCCATAATATTGTCGTATTTTAATTGTTCTTGTCTGCCGCTCCCCGCTCCGGGAAGCGCTTCGGAATGAACGAACTTCGTGCCACCGGCTGTTTTCTGCCAAATTGTCACTATCTTTGTCAAAAATACTTGACAGGACATGTTCTACCGACAGTTATCCGAGGCGGAAACCGCCGACATCCAGGCTCGCATCCTCTACGAAGACAACCACATGCTCGTTTTCAACAAGCGGGTCGGCGAGATGGCGCAGGGCGACAAGACCGGCGACGAGCCGCTTCCCGAGACCCTCAAGGCCTTCATCGCCGCACGCGACGGCAAGCCCGGCGAGGTGTTCCTCGGTGTCCCCCACCGGCTGGACCGCCCCGTCTGCGGGATCCTCATCCTCGCGAAGACCTCCAAAGCCCTGGAACGCCTGAGCGCCATGTTCCGCGGATCGGAGATCCACAAGACCTACTGGGCGCTGTGCTGCGGCAAACCGGACGTCCCTGAGGGGACCCTCGAGGACTATCTCGTTCGCAACGAGAAGCAGAACAAGTCCTACATCGTCTCCGGGCCGAAGGAAGGGGCAAAGCTTGCCCGGCTACGCTACCGGCACCTCGCCGACACGGACCGCTACCACCTTCTCGAAGTGGAGCTGCTGACCGGCCGCCACCACCAGATCCGCTGCCAGCTCGCGCATATGGGCTGCCCGATCAAGGGCGACCTCAAGTACGGCGCGCCGCGCTCCAATCCCGACGGCGGCATCTGCCTCCAGGCCCACCGCATCACGCTGATTCATCCTGTCCGGAAGACGGAGCTGACGCTGGAAGTGTCAGCACCGGCATCATGGAAGGGAATTCCGGACATTCCGGCACAGGCCGGCCCTGGACAAGAAGCGTAAAGTATTCCCCGGGCGTCATGCCCATTTCCAGCTTGAACGCCGCCGTGTAGGTCACCTGGCTGTGGAAGCCGCAGAGCTCCGCCAGGGCATGGACCTTCATGGTAGGCGTCTTTCGGAACAGGCGGATCGAATACTGGATCCGGAAGAAATTCACGAACGAGCGGAATCCTCTGCCCGAGAAAGTGTTGATCGTGCGCGAGAGATACATCTTATTGGTAAAAAGACGCTGCGCCATATCGTACAGCGTAAACTCATACAGGAGGAAAGGCTTTTTGCTGCGCATCATCTCGACGGCGCGGGCATAGAGCTCGTGGGCCGAATCCGAATAGGACCGGACCCGCCGCTTATCCGTCTCCTTCTCCTGCAACGCACGGTGTTCCGCCCGGATTCTGCTGAGCGAGAAGACGAGGCGGCGTTTTCGGAAGCGGTTGCGGAGCGCCCAGCCGAAAACGACGGCCAGCAACAGCCCGGACAGGGCGGCACACAGCAGATAACCGCGGCCGGCCGCCGAACGGTCCAGATAGAAGCAGACCGGACACACGGCCACAAAGGCGGACAGGGACAGCAGGGATGAGCGGGTCAGCGTCTCCCCGGAGATACGGCTGACCTTGCCCCGGCGGCAGTACAGGGCATCCTTCCAGCACCGGGTATAGGAAAACAGCGTGTCGAGCAGTACGACGCAGCACAGAAATGCCGCATTCATCCCGGGTATCCAATACCCCAGCGAAGGAGCCGACAGCAGGGCCAGACACTCCGCCGCCAGAAGCGCCGGTCCCGACCAGAAAAGCGGGCGGGCCGGCTTGGAGAACGACGGATCGATGAGCAGGGGCAGCAGCGCCGGCAGAAAATCCGCCGGCAGGAGCGGAATCCGGCCCAACCAGGCAATCAGCAAGACGAGGATGCTTCCGCCGGCGGAAGCGAGAATCGGTTGTAACTTTTTCATAGTAGATTTCTATTTTTGATATTTCTTAGCCGGAAAAGTTACAAAGCGGCCCCCGAAAAGAAGTCGCTTTTCGGGGGCCTAGGGACGAATATTTTCTGTTTCTTTAAAACTTTGTCTGTTTCTTATCGGTTATTTGCGGACTTTCGCTTCACTTTTAATGGCGTCGAAGCCGTTCCCGTAAACGCCGGAGACGGAAGAAACGGAGAGGAAGGCGTGCGGATCGATCGCCTTGATGTAGCGGAGCATCAGGTTGAGGTCGGTCTTGCGGGTGATGACCAGCAGCACCTTGGACGGCTCCTTGGTATACCAGCCCATGCCGTCGAGCACCGTTACGCCGCGGCGCAGCTCGACGGTGATGGCCTCGGCAATCTCATCCGACTTTTTCGACAGGATGAACAGCTGCACGCTCTGGCGGCTGCCGGAAATATAGAGGTCCAGCACCGTACTCGTAATCACGACCAGCAGGAAACCGAAGACCACCGCCAGCACCTTGTCCGGCCAGGAAACCAGCGTCTCCACCCCGTCGACGACCTGATAGGAAGGCACGAGCAGGGACGAGCAGATGATGACCACATCCAGCACAAGGATGACCTTGCCGGGAGAGACGTTACGGAACTTCGTGTAAATCAAGGCGATGATATCCGTTCCGCCCGTGCTGCCACCGACGGAGATGGACATGCCGATACCGACTCCGGTCATGATGCCGCCCATGATCACGGCCATCAGCGGCTCCTCTGTCAGCTTGGCGGCAAACTCCTGCACGCCCGTAATCTGTCCCATGAAACGGAAGCAGACGGTCGTCAGCAGGATGGCATAGATGGTCTTCGCACCGAAACCCTTCCCCAGAATGAAGAAGGAGGCGATGAGAAGGAGCACGTTCAGGATAAGGTAGGTGTAGCTCACCGGGAAGCCGGTCGCATACTCCAGGATGACACCGATACCGGTGACACCGCCGCCGACGAGGTTCTTGGGCATCAGGAAGAAGGTCCAGCCGCTCGTGTAGAACAGCACGCCGAGGGAGATGAGCAGATACTCCTTGACAAAGGTCCAGAGATTCTGGTTGAGGATTTTGGACTGAGGCATGGGAATGAGGTTATTTCAATACGACATTGACGATGCGGCCCGGCACGACGATGACCTTGACGATGGACTGCGCGCCGACATAACGGGCTGTCTGTGCGCTTTCGCGGACGGCCTTCTCGATCGTTTCGCGGGAGGCGTCGGCCGCAAAGTCCATGGTAAAGCGGGTCTTGCCGTTGAAGGAGACCGGATAGGTGACGGAGTTCTCGACGGTCAGCTCTTCCTTGTACTCGGGGAACGACGCCCAGGTGATGGAATCCTCGTGGCCCAGCTGGTGCCACAGTTCCTCGGTAATGTGCGGGGCGAACGGCGACAGCAGGATGAGGATAGGCTCGAGGATGGCGCGCTTGGAGCAGCCCTGGAGCTCGTTCAGGGCGATCATGAAGGCCGAGACGGTCGTGTTGAACGAGAAGTTCTCGATGTCTTCCTGCTCCTTGCCAATCAGCTTGTGGAGGGTCTTGAGCTCGGCCGGCGTCGGCGCCTCGTCGGTGACGAGCCACTTCTCGCGGTCCCAGAACATGCGCCACAGCTTCTTGAGGAAGCGGTTCACGCCGTCGATGCCGTCCGTCGACCAGGGCTTTGCCTGCTCGAGCGGGCCAAGGAACATTTCGTAGAGGCGGAGCGTGTCGGCGCCGTAGGTGTCGCAGACATAGTCCGGGTTGACGACGTTGTACATCGACTTGGACATCTTCTCGATGGCCCAGCCGCAGATGTACTCGCCGTTTTCGAGGACAAACTCGGCATCGGCGTATTCCGGGCGCCAGCGACGGAAGGCCTCCAGATCGAGCCGGTCATTGCGAACGATGTTGACGTCCACATGCACCGGGATGGTCTCGTACCGGTCCTTCAGGCCGAGGGAAATGAACTTGTTCGTGCCCGGAACGAGGTAGACGAAGTTGGAACGGCCCTGGATCATGCCCTGGTTGATGAGTTTCCTGAACGGCTCATCCTCGCAGACATAGCCGAGATCATAGAGGAACTTGTTCCAGAAGCGGCTGTAGATGAGGTGCCCCGTAGCGTGCTCCGTACCGCCGATATAGAGGTCGACGTTGCGCCAGTACTCGTCCGCCTCGCGGCTGACGAGGGCCTCTCCGTTACGCGGATCCATATAGCGGAGGTAGTAGGCGCTCGATCCGGCGAAGCCCGGCATCGTGGAGGTCTCCAGCGGAGCGCCGTCCCAGGTCCAGTCCTTCGCGCGGGCGAGCGGCGGTTCGCCGGTCTCGGTCGGCTTGTACTGGTCCACCTCGGGCAGGGTCAGCGGCAGGGCCTCGAAGGGCAGCGGCGTCGCGATCCCATCCTTGAAGCAGATCGGGAAAGGCTCGCCCCAGTAGCGCTGGCGGGAGAAAATGGCGTCGCGGATGCGGAAGTTGATCTTCCGGCGGCCGAGGCCGTGCGCCTCGATATAGTCGATGGCGGCAGGGATCGCCTCCTTGACGGACAGACCGTTGAGGAAGCCGGAATTGACCATGATGCCTTCCTTGGCGTCGAAACTCTCCTCGGACACGTCCGCACCCTCGATGAGGGGGATGATCGGCAGGTTGAACTTCCGGGCGAAGGCATAGTCGCGGCTGTCGTGGGCCGGAACGGCCATGATGGCGCCGGTGCCATAGCCGGCGAGAACATACTCGGAAATCCAGACCGGCACCTTCTCGCCGGTCAGCGGGTTGATACCGTAGGAACCCGAGAAGACGCCCGTGACGGCCTTGCCGGCGATGCGCTCGCGCTCGTTCTTCTTTCCGGCCTCCTCGAGATAGGCGGCGACGGCCTCTTTCTGCGCGGCGGAGGTGAGCTTCTCCACCCATTCGCTCTCGGGGGCCAGGACCATGAAGGTCACGCCGAAAATCGTGTCGGCGCGGGTCGTGAAAATGGTGACGTCGTGCTGCACGCCGTCGCATTCGACCTTGAACACCATCTCGGCGCCCTGGCTGCGGCCGATCCAGTTGCGCTGCATTTCCTTGAGGGAGTCCGTCCAGTCCAGCCGGTCCAGTCCCTCCAGCAGGCGGGCGGCATAGGCCGACACGCGGAGCTGCCACTGCGTCATCTTCTTCTGGATGACCGGATGGCCGCCGCGCTCGGAGAAACCGTCCTTGACCTCGTCGTTGGCGAGCACGGTCCCGAGGGCCGGACACCAGTTCACCGTCGACTCGCCCTGGTAGGCGATGCGGTAGCGCATCAGCACGTCGGACTTCTCCCTGGCGGAGAAACCTTTCCACTCGTCGGCGGTAAAGGCGGGACCGTCGGAACAGGCGGCGTCGACGGCCGCGCTGCCGCCCCGTTCAAAAGCGGCTTCCAGTTCCTCGATCGGACGGGCCTTGTCGACGGACTTGTCATACCAGGAGCCGAACATCTTGAGGAAGGCCCACTGGGTCCATTTGTAATAGTCGGGATCACAGGTGCGGAATTCGCGGTCCCAGTCGTAGGAGAAACCGATCCGGTCGAGCTGCTCGCGATAACGGGCGACATTGTCGCGCGTGGTCTTCTCCGGGTGCTGGCCCGTCTGGATGGCGTACTGCTCGGCGGGCAGGCCGAAGGCGTCATAACCCATCGGATGGAGGACGTTGAACCCCTTCAGGCGCTTGTAGCGCGAGAAGATGTCGCTGGCGATGTAACCGAGCGGATGTCCGACGTGGAGGCCCGCTCCGGAGGGATACGGGAACATGTCGAGGACATAATACTTCGGCTTGGCGGAATGGTTCTCCGCCTTGAAAGTCTTGTGCTCAGCCCACCAGGACTGCCACTTCCGCTCAATTTCAATAAAATTGTAATCCATGCTATCTTGTAAGTTTATTTTTTCAGTTTCAGTTTGCCGCTCCCCTTCTTCTCCAGCCGGAACTCGACGGTGATCGAGAGGCGGGCGCGCACTTTCCTGCCGCCCTTGCGGCCGGGCTTCCAGGACGGGGAGGCCTTGACGACACGGAGGGCCTCGGCGTCGAGGCGCTCATCCACCCCGCGCGTCACCTCCACCTCAGTCACATTGCCCTTCTCGTCGATGACGAAATCCACGACGACATTGCCCTGCACGCCCTCGGAGACGGCCTCGGCCGGATAGCGGAGATACTGGTAGACCCACTTCCTGAGGAAGGTCTCGGGCATGGCGCTGCCGAGGAAGGTCGGACGGGCGTCACATTCGAAATAGGACACCGTCGTCGGGTCCTTCCGACGGCTGTCGGCGGCCTTTTCGGGCCGGAAGAGCGGCTTTTCGCCACTGGTCAGGGCGACGGTATAGCTGAAAATGTATTCCAGCTCCCGTTCCATCCACTCATAGTCGAGAATGTCCGGGGTATCGTTCCAGCTGTTATATTCGGGATAACGCCCCGTCGTGAAGAACATCGAGGGGATCTGCGCCCCATAGAAGCTGCGGTGGTCCGACGGATACGGCTCCTCGGCGACAATCTCCGGGAAGACCGGCTGGAGCGTGCCCCTGAGCCGGGCGGCGTAGCTGTTCATGTCGGCATTGGAGCAGCTGTAGCCATAGAAACCGGCATAGCCCGTTCCGAGCATGTCGAGGTTGACCATCGCGTCGACGGCGCCCGCCTGCCCGGCAAAGCTGCGGTTGATGAAATACCACGAACCGGCATTGGCCAGGGCCGAAGCGCCGAAAGCCACGAACACGACGCTGCGGCGGCACTGGATCTGGTTCGTCGCGATCATGCGTGCGAGCTCGAGCAGCATCGCCAGGCCGGAGGCGTTGCCGTTCGCCCCGGCATAGATCATCTCCCGGGACTCGCCGTCCTGGACGAGACGGGCCGTTCCGAGGTTGTCCAGCCGGGCGCCGACCACGATGTAGCGGTCCCGGAGGCTCTTGTCCCAGCCCTGGACGAAGGCGACGACATTGCGGGAGGTCAGCGTATCACCCGAGGCCTGCGCCATGCCGAACACTTCCCCGTCCCTGCCGGAAACCACTTCGGTCCCATACCGCTCCAGCACCTGCGTGACATATTCCGCCGCGAGCCGCTCCCCTTCCGAGCCGGCTTTCCGGCCCTCGAGGGCGGCCGACGCGAGATAGCCGACATGCTCTTTCATGGCGGCGACCGTCTCGCTGTCGTAGAGGCTCTGGAGCGCCCCGTCGCGGTACTGTGCCGACACGCTTGCACCGCCCCCCAGCAGGAGGACGGCGGCAAGGATGTATGTAACGAGGCGGCTATTCATCGTTCAGGAGAATCCAGGCATCATTGGGGCAGACCTTGGCGGCCTTGAGCTGCTTGAGGGAAGAAAGGACGACTGTGACGCTGTCCGTCGGGGCGGCGCCGATGGCGTGGAAACCGTTGCGGAAGCTGATCAGCACGGCCTCGAATCCGGCCTCCTGCACGTTCCGGAGCTTCTTTTCGGCATTCGGGCGCTCGCGGAAGGAACCCGCGACGACATAATACTTCCGCTCCAGCTGCGTGTTATAGGTACCCTTGAGCTTTTCCGGCGTCAGGACCATGATCTTCGACATGCGGATCTCCTCCTCGGCAGCCAGCGAATCCCGGCTGAACTGCTCCGCAGCGGCGATGGCGGCCAGCCGCTCCTGCTCCAGCGCGGCAAGGCGGGCTTCCTCCTCTGCCTTGACCCGGGCGACTTCCGCAAGGGAATCGCGCTTCAGGGCGATCTGCCCGGAGGTCGGCCGTCCAGCCAGGGAACGGAAAAAGTCACAGCCCGTCACGAGTCCCGTGACGGCGGTCAGTACAAGAAGGAGGATGGTCTTTTTCATACGTTTAGCTATCGCTAAAAATGCTTAAGTTGCAAATTTAACGATTTCTTGAGACCGCTCAAAATAAAAATGCGGATTATGCCTCCTGTCCGGCCTCCTGATCGTCAAAGGCGCGGACGATGCGGGTCACGAGCGGGTGCCGGACGATGTCCTCCTTGGTGAAGAAGACGGTGGCGATGCCCTTGATGCCCTCGAGCAGACGGATTCCCCGCATCAGGCCGGAATCCTCCTTCCGCGGCAGGTCCACCTGCGTCGCATCGCCGGTAACGATGAACTTGGCGCTCGTGCCCATACGGGTCAGGAACATCTTGAGCTGGCCGAGATTGGTGTTCTGCGCTTCGTCGAGTATGACGCAGGCGCGGTCCAGCGTCCGGCCGCGCATATAGGCCAGTGGAGCGATCTGGATCGTTCCCTCGGCGAGGAATTCCTGCAGCTTTTTCGAGGGAATCATGTCCTCCAGCGCATCGTACAGCGGCTGGAGATAGGGATCGAGCTTGTCCTTGAGGTCGCCGGGAAGGAAACCGAGGCGCTCCCCTGCCTCGACGGCCGGCCGTGTCAGGATGATGCGCCGCACCTCGCGGTTCTTCAGGGCGCGAACGGCCAGGGCGATGGCGATGTAGGTCTTTCCCGTACCGGCGGGACCGACGGCGAAGACGAGGTCGTTCTCGAAATAGGCCTTCACCATGGCCTCCTGTGTCTTGTTGCGGGCGCTGATGGGCTTGCCTTCCGTGTTGTAGACGATGACGGCGCCGCCGTCGTTGTGGAAACGGTCGGCCGGGGTCTCGTCCTCAAACAGGTCCTCGATGTCGTAGGGGGTCAGCGTACGCTTGTGCTGCCGCTTCTCGATGAGGGCGGCGAGTTTCAGGGAGAAAGCGTCGATGTCTTTTTTCGTGCCCTCCAGGATGATGTCAAATCCGCGGGCGGTCGCTTTCAGCTCGGGGAAATGCTTGAGGAAGGCGTTGAGATTGCGGTTATTGGGACCGTAGAGGTCTACGGGATCAATGGCTTCCAGTGTCAGGGTTTTCTTCATCGGGAACAGGTTTGGTCCAATCGTCAATGCGGGAAGTCCGCTTGACTTTGCTGTGGGTCTTGACCATGAGGTCATAATCTTCGGGGGCGCTCTTCCAGGCCTCGGGGCGGCCGAGGTACTCAAGCACCGGAATGACGGCGTAGCTGTCGAGAATCATGCCCGCCTTCGTGCACCAGAGGAACTCCCAGCGCGGCTCCAGCATGCGGACGCTGCCGTCGGGGCTGCGCTCGACAAGGAGCGTCACGGCCAGCTCCAGGCGCCCCTCCGGGTCGTTCTGGTTCGACACGGCGTTGCCGAGGGAATAGAAAACAGGGACCGTGCGGAAGGTGCTGTCCGCGTCCATCACCCGGCGGATTTCCATGTCCTGCACGCGGTGCGGATGGGACCCGACGACGGCATCGGCCCCCGCCTCGATCATCAGCTCCGCCAGCATTTCCTGGTCCTTGTCGTGGCGGGTGTCGTATTCGATGCCCCAGTGCGGCAGGGCGATGACGATGTCGGCGCTGTCCCGCTCGCGGGCCGTCCGGATGGCGCTTCGGATTTCGTCACGGTTGATGCGGTTGACCTTCGGCCATTTGCCGGGGACGGACTGGTTCGTGCCGTAGGTGAAATTGATGAAAGAAAAGCGTACGCCGCCCGTTTCGAAGGACAGGGGGTAATGGGCCGCATCCTCCTCCGCATTGCCGGAAATGCCCGTAAAACGGGCCTTACCGGCCGCTTCCATCTCCCGGTATGCCTTCAGCGTGCGTTCGATGCCGGCTTTTCCCTGGTCGAGGATGTGGTTGTTCGCAGCCAGCATCACATCGAAGCCGACCTCGCACAGATAGTCGAGGTAAGACTCCGGAGCCGAGAAGGAAGGATAGCCGTTGTACGGCGGTCCGGCGAACGGGAACTCGACGTTGCCGACGGCGATGTCCGCCCCGCCGATGCGGTCCTCCAGGGGCCGGAAGAAGCAGGACCAGTCGTAGGCGTAAGGATCGTCCCGGCGCGCGTCGGGATGCGTCTTGAGGTACTCTGCATGGGCGCTGTTCATCTGCTTGCCATGGCTCATGATGTCCCCGACGACATAGACGGAGAGGGTGTCCGGGCGCGGATTGGCAGCGCCCTGGCCGGTACCGCCGGCGCAGGCGGCGGCAAGAAGAAGCAGGATCGGATACAGCATTCTTTTCATAGCTTACAAACTTACGCAAAAAAACGCGATTCCGAAAGAGCGGACACAAAAAAATCCGGCCGGAGCCGGATTTTCCACTTGCTGGCGGACGGGCTTATTCAGCCGCGTAGGCCTCATAGAAATCGTAACGGGCCTTGTAGTTCTCACCCTTGTCCGCGAGCTTGTAGTAGATCGTGCGGAGCATCGGGGCGATGGCGTCCTTGAACTGCTTGTCGCCTTTCTCGAAAGCGGACTCGAGCGGATCGACAGCCTTCATCAGGGCATCCTCCATCATGGCGTCGTACTTCTTATAGGTGGCGTACGGAGTCGTGACAGGGAGGTTCGTGACCTCGTCGTTGAGCTCGTCGTAGCGGGTCGCCCACATCAGGCCTTCCGCATAGTAGCCGAAGATGTAGTCAGGATCGATCTCGACCGACTTGCGATAGGATTCGACGGCCTTGTCGTACTCCTTGATCTTGGCGAACATGTTGCCTTCGACATACCAGAGGGATGCGTTGGACGGGTCCATTTCCTTCGCCTGGGCGAGAAGTTTGAGGACATAGTCCGGATCGCCTTCCTTCATGGAGAGGTTGATCAGACCGAGCAGGATGTTCTCGTTCTCCGGATACTTGGAGAAGCCTTCCTCGAGAATGGCCTTCTGCTTGTCGGCCTGTCCGAGATGATCGTAGCAGTCGGCAAGACGGGCATACGCGTCGGCGGTGTTGTCGTACTTGGCGTCGATGACCAGCTGGAACAGACGGGCACCACGGGCGTAATCGCCTGCCATGGCGGAGGTCAGACCGGCATTGTAGAGGGCGTTGGCGTCACCCTTGCCGTCGGGGATCATCTTGGACACATTGTAGCTCTTCTCAAAGTCGACGGAAGAGCGGTAGAGGTTCCCGAGGGTATAGTAGGAAGAACCGGAGTAATTGAGACGGTCGGCGATGCGGCTGAGCGCATTGGCGACGTCTTCCTGCTTCTTCGGATCCAGCTCGAGCGCCTTGGCGTAAGCGGCGGCGGAGAGCTCCAGGGCGTCCGGATAGGCGAGATCCGTGGGCTCGACGGCGCAGACGACACCGTTCTGGAAGTAGACGTTCACGGTCTTGTAGACGTTCTTGATGGTCTGCAGCCCCTCGAGGACAACCGTCTCGCTGCTCAGGGGTTTGGCCTGGAGGAAGAGCTCGGCGTTCGTGGCGTCATGTCCGATCTGGACATCGCCCGTCGCATCGGTATAGGCTTTGTAATAGGCTTCGCCAAGCTTCATCCACACGGCCGCCTTGGTGGCGTTCTTGGGATTGTCGGCTTTGGCCTTCGCGGACTCGACATACTTCTTCACGTCGGCGGAAGACTTGAGCTGCGCGCTGGCAAACGGCACAAGCATGAGCAGTGCGCTTGCAACAAGGAGAATTCGTTTCATGATACTAAGTTATTAGTGTTTAATTATTTTATTCTTCAGCACTTGGTGCGGTCTCAGGCGCCTCACCGTTCTCTGCCGGGGTCAAGTTTTCCTCATCCTCGCTCTTAGCCACCACCGATACGGCTGCAATCGCGTCGCCTTCCTTGATGTTGATCAGGCGGACGCCCTGCGTCGCACGGCCGGCCACGCGGATCGTCGAGACGGGCATCCGGATCGTAAGGCCGGAGCGGTTGATGATCATCAGGTCATCCTCGTCGGTGACGTTCTTCAGCGCTACGAGCGGACCGGTCTTCTCGGTGATGTTGAGGGTCCGGACACCCTTTGCGCCACGTGCCGTCTGGCGGTATTCGAGCGGGTCGGAGCGCTTGCCGTAGCCGTTTTCGCTGACCGCGAGGACCTGGCGGGACGCAGCGTCCTCGGCGAGCGGATCCTGGCATACGATGCCGACCACCTCGTCATCTTCTTCAATATTGATGCCACGCACACCGGCGGCCGTCCTGCCGAGCGGCCGGGCCTCGCGTTCGTCGAAGCGGACGCAGCGGCCGTTACGGGCGGCGATCATGATGTTGCAGCGGCCGTTGGTCATCACGGCTTCGAGCAGCTCGTCGCCTTCCTTGACCGTCACGGCGTTGACGCCGTTCGTCCTCGGGCGGGAATAGGCCTCGAGGCTGGTCTTCTTGATGATGCCGCGTTTGGTGGCGAGCATGATATAATTGTTGTTGATGAACTCCTCGTCCTTGAGGTTGCGGACGTTGATGTAGGCCTTGACCTTGTCGTCGGCGTCGATGGAGAGGATATTCTGGATCGCACGGCCCTTGGAGGAACGGGAACCCTCGGGGATCTCGTAGACCTTGAGCCAGAAGCAGCGGCCCTTCTGCGTGAACAGGAGGAGGGTCGAGTGCATGTTGGCGATGTAGATGTGCTCGATGAAGTCTTCGTCGCGGGTCGCTCCGCCCTTGTAGCCGACCCCGCCGCGGTTCTGCGTACGGAACTCGGTCAGCGCGGTGCGCTTGATATAGCCGAGATGGGAGATGGTGATGACGACATCCTCGTCGGCGTAGAAATCCTCGGGGTTGAACTCGTCGGCGGCGAGGGTGATCTCGCTGCGGCGGGCGTCGCCGAATTTTTCCTTGACCTGGACGGTCTCTTCCTTGACGATCTTGAGCTGCTCCTCGACGCTGCCGAGAATCTCGTTGCAGCGGGCGATGAAGCGCTCGAGCTCCTCGTACTCGGCCTGGAGTTTGTCGCGTTCGAGGCCGGTGAGCTGGCGCAGACGCATGTCGACGATGGCCTGGGCCTGCACGTCCGTGAATTCGAAGCGGGCCATGAGCTCGGCCTTGGCGTCGTCCACGCTGGCGCTGTGGCGGATGATGTGGACGATCTCGTCGATCACGTCGATGGCCTTGAGGAGGCCTTCGAGGATATGGGCGCGTTTGAGGGCCTTGTCAAGCTCGAACCGCGTGCGGCGGACGACCACCTCGTGGCGGAAGTCAACGAAGTTCGCGAGCATTTCCTTGAGGCTCAGCGTGCGCGGACGGCCCTTCACGAGGGCGACGTTGTTGATGGAGAAGCTGCTCTGGAGCGGGGTGTACTTGAACAGGGTGTTGAGCACCACGTTGGAGTTCACGCCCATCTTCAGGCGGATGACGATCCGGACGCCCTCGCGGGAAGTCTCGTCGTTGATGTAGGAGATGCCGTCGATGCGCTTGTCTTCGACCATCTGGGCGATCTTCTCGATCATCTCCTTCTTGTTGACCATGTAGGGGATCTCGGTCACGACGATGGTCTCGCGGCCCTTGTCGTCCACCTCGATCTCCGTCCGGGAACGGATCACGACGCGGCCGCGGCCGGTCTCATAGGCGTCTTTGATGCCCTGGCGGCCCATGATGATGCCGCCCGTCGGGAAGTCCGGTCCCTTGATGTGCTGCATGAGCTCATCGACCGAGATGTCGGGGTTGTCGATATAGGCGCAGATGGCGTCGCAGGTCTCGCTGAGGTTGTGCGGGGCCATGTTCGTGGCCATACCGACGGCGATGCCGGCGGAACCGTTCAGCAGCAGGAGCGGAAGCTTGGTCGGGAGCACGGTCGGTTCCTCGATCGTGTCGTCGAAGTTCAGCGTGAAGTCGACGGTATCCTTGTCGATGTCCGCAAGGACCTCTTCCGTCAGTTTGTCGAGCTTGGCCTCGGTGTAACGCATGGCCGCGACCGGGTCGCCGTCCATGGAACCGAAGTTGCCCTGGCCCCAGACGAGCGGGTAGCGCTGGTTCCAGCTCTGGGCGAGGCGGGCCATGGCGTCATAGACGCTGGAGTCGCCGTGGGGGTGGAATTTACCGAGAACCTCACCGACGATACGGGCGGACTTTTTCGTCTGGCCGCTGTAGCTCAGGCCGAGACCGTCCATGCCGAAAAGGACGCGGCGCTGCACGGGCTTGAGGCCGTCGCGCACATCCGGGAGGGCGCGGGAGACGATGACGGACATCGAATAGTCGATGTAGGCCGTCCGCATCTCGCGGTCGATCTCAACCTGCTCGATGGTGCCTTTCGGCTCCTCGGGAAGCTCGGGATTCTGCATGATTTCGTTTTCGTTCTTATCCATTTTTCTTTGCTCTCACAAGGCGGGAAATACCGCCGTTTATAAACATGCAAATATAAAAAATTTGCTCGGCATTTCCAAGCAAATTTCCCCATAAAGGCCCTTTTTAAGCCCGTATTTCAATTTTAGCGGTTTTAGCGCCTTCGGAGGCACCTACTTTTTCCGCCCGGTTCTGCGGTAATGGTCCCGCAGACGGCCGGCGGCCTCGACCATCAGCTGGTCGTGGAGAATGCCGCGGACGGCCAGGGCGTCGAGCACCGTGCAGACGGCCGGGAAGACGATGTTGTAGCTGAAGGTCAGCTGCTCGCTGCCGAGACGGACCCAGTCGATGCCGAGCACGATGGCAAATCCGAGCGTGACGAGCGTAGTCAGCGTCGCGACCCGCATCTGGAGCACCATCAGTTTATAGGTATTCAGGGCCACGAGATTTCCCAGCAGGCACACCGACAGGAGCACCCAGTAGACGACCTTGTCCCAATAGGTGATGGGCGTCAGGGAGCCATCCGGCTCGACAAAGGTCGCCACGTCGCTGAAACACAGGATACCGAGAAGCACGGTGGAAATCAGGAGATAGAGGGTCTGGACACGCTGCCACATAAGCTGATCATTTAAAATTCGTCTGCAAAAATAGGAATTTCCGCAAACAAAACCTATATTTGTTTTTTCAAAGAAAGATTGATCACAGACAATAACACATAGCCTTATGCGTATCCCAGAATCCGAACTTATCATCAACGGAGACGGCTCCGTATTCCACATCCACCTCAAGCCCGAGGAGCTGGCCGACAACGTCATCATGGTCGGCGACCCTTCCCGCGTGGACATGATCGGTGAGTACCTGACGGACATCGAGTTCCGCCACGAGTCCCGTGAATTCGTATCCATCACCGGCCGCCGCAACGGCAAGCGCATCACCGCCCTGTCCCACGGCATCGGTCCGGACAACATCGACATCGTGATGACCGAGCTGGACGCCCTCGCCAACGTGGATTTCGCCACCCGCGAGGTCAAGCCCGTGCACAAGGCCCTGAACATCCTCCGCATCGGCACTTCCGGCGCCCTCCACGCCGACATTCCCCTCGGCAGCTATGTCCTGTCCCACATCAGTGTCGGTTTCGACGGCGTCATGAACTGGTACGGCAACCGCGAGAAGGTCACCATCCCCGCCGTGGAAGAGGCCTTCAAGAAACACATGAAGTGGCTGGACGTACTTCCTTCCCCTTATTTCGTGAAGGCGTCCCCGAAGATCATCGAGCTGATGAAGGATGTGACCCTCAAGGGCGTCACCATCTCCGCCAACGGTTTCTACGGTCCCCAGGGCCGCGTCGTCCGCGTGCCGCTCGCCATGCCCGACATGCTCCGGGACATCGAGAGCTTCCGCTTCAGCGAGGCCGGAGAGGACTACCGCATCACCAACTTCGAGATGGAGAGCTCGCCGCTGGCCGGCCTGGCCGCCCACCTCGGCCACAACGCCTCCACGGTCTGCTGCATCATCGCCAACCGCTACCTCCAGAGCTCCAATCCGGACTACAAGCCCGCGATCCGGAAACTCGTCGAGCTGGCCGTCGACCGCATGTCGACGCTGTAGCCGCGCTGACATTTTGGCAGGCCGCCGAAGCGGAATGATTGTTGCTGAACAGGGCTGAACCCAATCAGATTTTCCATGCAATTACAAGTTTCAGGCGAACTCAACAATATCATCAACTATGCGCGTGAAGAGGCGATGCGCACCGGCAGCTACGGCATCGGTACGGACCACCTCTATCTCGGCGTGATCCGCGACGCGGAGAACAAGGCCTTCACCTGCCTTCGCGGCCTCGGCATCGACACCGACGAGATGAAGCAGTTCATCGACGCGCGCATCTTCACGAACGAGACGATCCCCTACTCCGAGCTGGACAAGATCTCCTTCTCCCGCCAGGCCCAGAACGTGCTGAGCCTCACGGTGATGGAGGCTTCCCGCATGAAATCGCCGCAGGCCGGCGCCCAGCATCTGCTGCTGGCCCTGACCCGCATGACCGAAAGCTACGGGCAGGTCTACCTCCGCCAGCGCGGGGTCGACTACGGCCGCCTGCTCGCCTATATGAAGGAAGAGGAAATGCTCCAGCCCGACAAGGCCGAAAACGAAGACGGGGAGGCCGAAGAGGAACCCCGTCCCGGAAAGGCCGAGGAGAGCAAGAAGGGCCTCGACATCGAGGAATTCGGCTTCGACCTGACCAGGGCCGCCCGCGAGGGCAAGCTCGACCCGGTCGTCGGCCGCGAGAGCGAAATCGCCCGCGTGATCGAGATCCTCGGCCGCCGCAAGAAGAACAACCCGATGCTCATCGGCGAGCCCGGTGTCGGCAAGTCCGCCATCGTGGAGGGCATCGCCCTGAAAATCGCCTCGGGAGACATCTCCGCTGCCCTCGCCAAGAAACGCCTCATCTCGCTCGACATCGCATCCGTGGTCGCCGGCACGAAATTCCGCGGCGACTTCGAGAAGCGCCTCAAGGCCATCATCAAGGAAGCCAGCGAGAATCCGGACCTCATCCTTTTCATCGACGAATTCCACACCATCGTCGGCGCCGGCGGCGCGCAGGGCTCCCTCGATGCCGCCAACATGCTCAAGCCGGCCCTCGCCCGCGGCGAGATCCAGTGCATCGGCGCGACGACCATGGACGAATTCACCAAGATCGTCGAGAAGGACGGCGCCCTCGACCGCCGCTTCCAGAAAATCGTCGTCGAAGCGACCAGCGTCAAGGAAAGCATCGACATCCTGCGGCATCTCCAGCCCCATTACGAGGAGTTCCACCACGTCACCTATGCGGACGAAGCCGTCGAGGCCGCCGTCCGCCTGACGGACCGCTACATCACCGACCGTTCCCTGCCGGACAAGGCCCTGGACGCCCTCGACGAGGCCGGTTCCATGGTCCGCCTCAACCTCGCCAAGAAGCGCAGCCGCTCCAGCGAGGTGAGCGCCGAGGACATCGCCGCCGTGGTGTCGAAAATGACCGGTATCCCGGTGACGAAAATCGCCGAATCCGAGGGCACCCGCCTCATCAAGATGAAGCAGCGCCTCAAGGAAAGGATCATCGGCCAGGACGAGGCCGTGGACACCGTCGTGCGCGCCATCCAGCGCAACCGCGCCGGCCTCAAGGACCCCAACCGCCCGATCGGCACCTTCCTCTTCTTCGGCCCGACCGGCGTCGGCAAGACCCAGCTCGCCCGCTCCCTCGCGGAGTACCTCTTCGATTCCGAGGAGAACCTCGTCCGCATCGACATGAGCGAGTATATGGAGAAGTTCTCGGTATCGCGCCTCATCGGTGCGCCTCCGGGCTATGTCGGCTACGAGGAGGGCGGCCAGCTCAGCGAACGCGTCCGCCGCAAACCCTACTGCGTCGTGCTCCTGGACGAAATCGAGAAGGCCCACCCGGACATCTTCAACCTGCTCCTGCAGGTGATGGACGAGGGACGCCTGACCGACAGCAACGGCCGCACGGTCAATTTCAAGAACACCATCGTCATCATGACCTCCAACATCGGCAGCCGCGAGGTGGAGGAATACGGCCGCGGCGTCGGATTCGTGACCGCCGGCAAGAATGTCGAGGCGGACCGCAAGAGCATCGTCGCCAAGGCCGTCCGGAAAGCCTTCCCTCCCGAGTTCACCGGCCGTGTCGACGAGCAGATCTTCTTCAACTCCCTCTCCAAGGAGAACATCGAGGACATCATCGACATCCAGCTGCGCGACCTCAAGTTCCGCGCCGCCGAGGCAGGCTACAAGCTCCGCGTGACGCCGTCCGCCAAGCGCTTTGTCGCCGATGCCGGCTATGACCCGGCCTATGGCGCCCGCCCGCTGAAAAGGGCCGTCACCAAGTATATCGAGGACCCCGTTTCCGAGTTCATCATCTCCGACCGCATCCTGCAGGACAGGCAGAAAGAGACCGGCGCCGAACGGATCCTGAAGATCGCGCTCAGCGCCGACAAGGAGCATATAGAGGTATCCCTCGCCTAAGCCTTGGGCAGCAGGGCGATGGTCAACTTGCCGCTGACACAGAGCTTGCCGCCGACACAGAGCTTGGCGCTGCAGAAATACAGGCCCGCCTTCTTGTCGTCGAGCGTGCAGGTAATCTCGCACAGGTCGCCGGGCTTGACCATGTTCTTGAACTTGACCTGGTCGATGCCGCGGTACAGCGTGTTCTTCCCGATCACGTCGTCCAGCACGAGGACCGTGCAGCTCTGGGCCATGATCTCGCAAAGGATCACGCCCGGAACGACGGGATTGCCGGGGAAATGGCCGCGGGTGAAGAATTCATCCTCACGGATGCGGTACTGGGCATGGCCGACGCCGTTTTCGTCGAGATGCATCTCGTCGACAAGGAGCATGGGCTCGCGGTGCGGCAGGTAATTCTTGATTTCTTCTCTTTCCATGGTAAAGCGGATTACTTCTCATCGTAGCGACGGAAGGCGACACAGGCGTTGTGGCCGCCGAAGCCGAGGGAATCGGAGATAGCGAGGTTGACCGGGCACTCCAGGGCGACATTCGGCGTGTAGTCGAGGTCGCACTCGGGATCCGGGGTATCGAGGTTGATCGTCGGCGGGATGATGCCGTGCTTGAGGGCGAGGACGGAGGCGATGGCCTCGGCCGCGCCGGCGGCGCCGAACATATGACCGGTCATGGACTTGGTCGAGGAGATGTGGGCCTTGTAGGCGAAGTCGCCGAGGGCGATCTTGTAGGCGACGGTCTCCGCGACGTCATTGAGGTGCGTACCGGTGCCGTGGGCATTGATATAGAGGGTATCCTTCTTCTCGTCGAACTGCGCTTCCTTCAGGGCGTCGATGATGGCCTGGGACTGCGTGCTGCCGTCCGGGCGCGGAGCCGTGGCGTGGTAGGCGTCGCAGGTGTTGCCGTAGCCGACCATCTCGGCGTAGATCTTCGCGCCGCGGGCCTTGGCGTGCTCGTATTCCTCGAGAACGAGGATGGCGGCGCCGTCACCCATCACGAAGCCCTTGCGGTTGAGGTTGAACGGCAGGCAGGCGTACTTCGGATCCTCGGCGCGGGAAAGGGCCTTGGCATTGGCGAAGCCGGCGATGCCGAGCGGAATGGTGGCGTTCTCGCAGCCGCCGGCGATGATGGCGTCGGCATAGCCGTGACGGATGGCGCGGAAGGCCTCGCCGAGGCAGTGCGAAGAAGTCGCGCAAGCGGTCACGATGTCAAGGCAGGGGCCCTGGGCGTGGTGCTTGATGGCGATCTGGCCGGCGGCGATGTTGGAAATCATCGTGGGGATGAACAGCGGGGAAATCCACTGGCCGGACGGGTCGTCGATAAGTTTGAGCGTTTCCTTGTACTGGGTCTCGAAGCCGCCGATGCCGCTGCCGACATAGACGCCGAGGCGGAAGGGATCGATATTCTGCTCCTCTCCTTCGGAATGGAGACCGGAATCATTCATGGCCTGCCAGGCTGCGGCGACGCCGAAAAGGGTGAAGCGGTCCTGTTTGCGGACAAAAGCCTTGTCCATGCCGAACCGCTCGCCGTCGAACTCCTTGATCTGGGCGGCGATCTTCACGGGCAGGACCTCCGGCGGATAACCGGAAATGAAGTCGATGCCGCAAACGCCGCTGATCAAATTGTTCCAATAGGTGTCAACGTCCTGACCGATGGCGGATACGACGCCAAGACCGGTGATGACAACGCGTTTTCTTTCTTCCATGGGATATATCGTTCTTATGATTTACAAATATAGGAATAATTATCGGATTACCATTCAAGTACCGCTGCAGCAGAGAGAAGGCCCGCACCGAAGGCGCTGAACACGAGGACGTCTCCGTCCTTGAACATGCCCTTGCGGTTGCACTCGTCGAGAAGGATCGTGCAGGAGGCGGAGGAGGAGTTGCCGTGGTCGGCGATGTTCGTCGGGAACTTCCTTTCCGGCTCACCGAGATACTCCTTGATGGCGTCGATGATGCGCAGGTTGGCCTGGTGGATCATATAGTAGGTTACCTGCTCCTTGCTCATGCCGAGGCTCTTGAGCAGGGCCTCCACCTCGGTCGTCGAGGCGTTGACGGCGAAGCGGAAGACCTCGCGGCCTTTCATCTGGAGCGGATAATCGACTTCCTCCTTGGTGATGTAGGGAGTCGGGTGGAGCTTGCGCTTCTGCCAGAGCTGTCCCGGGGACGGCTTGGCGTTGAGCTTGACGCCCTTGACGTTGTCTCCCTCGCCGAGCACGACGGCACCGGCGCCGTCACCGAACAGCACGCAGGTCGAACGGTCCGTCCAGTCGCACATGCGGGTCGGTTCCTCGCAGCAGACAATCAGGACGTTCTTTACCTGGCCGGCCTTGTACTTGGCCTCGGCGATATCGAGGGCGAAAATGAATCCGGGGCAGGCGCAGTTGACGTCCACGCAGGGGCACTTCAGGCCGATCTTGTCGGCGATGATGCAGCTCAGTCCCGGGGTAACGAATTCTGTAAGGACGTTCGAGCAGAGGAAATAGTCGATGTCGGAGGGCTTGAGGCCGGACATCTCCAGGGCCTTCAAGGCAGCCTCGGTACCGAGGTCCTCGATCTGCTCGTCAGAGATGACATGGCGCGACCGGATACCCGTGCGGGGCAGAATCCAGGCATCGCTGGTGTCAAGGAAGGTCGAGAGGTCGTCGTTCGTGACGACTTTTTTGGGAAGGGCACTTCCTGTTCCTAAAATTTTCATTCAGATAAGTTATAAGGTTGTGATGCTATTTGTCGTGTTCGAACAGGCGCTGTTCCGCGAGCTTCTCCCACTTGGTCCCCGGACGGCCGTAATTGGCGTAAGGGTAGATGGAGATGCCGCCGCGGGGCGTGAAAAAGCCCGTGACTTCGATATATTTCGGGTCCATCAGACGGATAAGGTCCTTCATGATGGTGTTGACGCAGTCCTCGTGGAAATCCCCGTGGCTGCGGAAGGAGAAGAGGTAGAGCTTGAGGCTCTTGGACTCAACCATCTTGACGTCAGGCACATAGCTGATGCGGATCTCGGCGAAGTCCGGCTGCCCGGTAATCGGGCAGAGGCTTGTGAATTCGGGGCAGTTGAAACGCACCCAGTAGTCATTGTCGCGGTGCTGGTTCTCAAAGGTTTCCAGCACTTCCGGCGCGTAATTCTGGCTGTAGACGCTCTCGCGTCCGAGGGCCCGGACTTCTTCTCTTTTTCTCGGCATATTAGGCTTCCTCCCCTGCTTCTTTGAGCCGCTCGGCGTTCTCCGCGATCTGCAGCTGGTCGATACATTCCTGGATATTGCCGTCCATGAACACGGGCAGGTTGTACATGCTCCAGCCGATGCGGTGGTCGGTGACGCGGCCCTGCGGGTAGTTGTAGGTGCGGATCTTGGCGCTGCGGTCGCCCGTAGAGACCATGGTCTTGCGCTTGGCGGCGATCGAGTCGAGGTACTTCTGGTGCTCCATGTTGTAGACGCGGGAGCGGAGTTCCTCCATGGCGCGGTCGAGGTTCTTCAACTGCGAACGCTCTTCCTGGCACTGGACCACGATGCCGCTCGGGATGTGGGTCAGGCGCACGGCGGAATAGGTCGTGTTGACGCCCTGGCCGCCCGGACCGGAGGCGCAGAAGAGGTCCTTGCGGATATCGGCGGGATTGAGCTCGATATCGAACTCGCCGGCCTCGGGGAAAACGGCCACGGAGGCGGCTGAGGTCTGGATACGGCCCTGGGTCTCCGTCTGCGGCACGCGCTGGACGCGGTGGACGCCGGACTCGTATTTCATCACGCCGTAGACGCCGTCGGTCGTCGAGGAGAGCTTGAAGACGATCTGCTTGTAGCCGCCGGCCGTACCGGGTGCCTGGTCGGAAACCTCGAGCTTCCAGCCGCGGCTCTCGGCGTAGTGCTGGTACATGCGGAAGAGGTCGCCGGCGAAGATGGCGGCTTCGTCGCCGCCGGTGCCGCCGCGGATCTCGACCATGGCGTTCTTGCCGTCGTCCGGGTCCGCCGGGATCAGCAGGAGCTTGAGGTTCTGCTCCATCTCGGGGAGCTTCGGCTCGAGGCCGGCGATCTCCTCGCGGGCCATTTCCTTGAGGTCGTCATCCTTCTCGTTCATGAGGATGTCCTTGGCCTGGGCGAGCTCGTCGACCATGCGCTTGTACTCCAGGCCGGTCTGGATGATCGGCTGGAGCTGCTTGTAGTCCTTGTTGAGCTGGACGAACTTCTTCATGTCGGCGATCACTTCCGGATCGGCGAGCTGCTCTTCCAGCTTCTTGTATTTGTCCTGAAGGCTGAGCACCTTCTCGAGTAATGTATTTTCTGCCATAAAGGTCTTGGTTTCAAAGGGATTTGAGGTAGCAGCGGCGGCGCATGTAGAGCTCGTGCTCGTAGCTGGCCCAGATGTTCACGGCGCTGTTGGTCTCGATCTGCGGGTTCGACAGCGTGAAGTGGCAGCGCTCCTTCTGGAACTTCTCCGACATCGAGCAGTGGTAGATCGCGGAGACGCCCTTGTTCTGCCACTCGGGCACGGCGCCGTTGATCATCATGTCGCAGAGGGAGTAGTCGCGGAGGCTGCGCCAGAGGTGGAACCATCCGAAGGGGAAAAGATGTCCCTTGGCTTTCTGCAGGCCGCGGGAGATGTCCGGGATGGAGATGCCGAAGCCCACCAGCTTGTCGTTCTCGTCGAGAACCACCGAGCTGACGCGGTCGTTGAGGCGGGGCACAAACGCCTTGGCCTCCTCCTCGATCTCCTCCTCGGTGAAGGGAATGAAATTCTGCACGGACGTGGAGAAGGACTCGTTGTAGGCGTGGAAGAACTCCTTGATCTTCTCGGGGTCCTTCTTGAGCTTGCGGATGCTGCCGATATGGAGGTGGTAGCGCTCCATCAGCATCTTGGCGATGCGGGAGGCCTTCTCGGGGACGCCCTCGTCGGAAACCACCTTGTACTCCAGCCAGTCGCATTCCTTGGCGTAACCGAGGCGCTCGACAAAGTCCACATAGTACGGGAAATTGTAAAGGCAGTTGAACACGGGGATGTTCTCGAAACCTTCCACGAGCATGCCCTGCTTGCCGGAAGTGTTGTAATAGAGCGGACCGTGGATCTCGTTCATGCCCTCGGACTTCGCCCAGGCCTCGGCCGTGGACAGAAGCAGGCGGGCGACCTCGATGTCCTCGACGGTGTCGAACCAGCCGAAGCGGGCGCGGCGGGTGCCGTAGCGCTCGTTGTAGCGGGGGTTGATCATCCCGCAGATGCGGCCGACGATCCGGCCCTTTTCGTCATAGGCCAGCCACAGCTTGCGCCGGCAGTACCGGAGCGGCGCGCAGCTGGTCAGGGACTTCATCTGATCCCCGTGCAGCGCGGGCACATACTGCTTGCAGTCTTTGTAGAGGCGGTCCGGAAAGGCGATGAACTTCCGGATGTCGCATTTGCGGCTGATTTCTTTGATCGTATAGGCGGCCATGGATATCCTTACAAGTGTTTAGTCTGCAAAGATAACAATTCCGGCGGGATTTTCCAAACCGCCTTTCTTTAGAAAGGTGACTACGCCTCCGGCTCGGGGACGGGCTCGAGATTCTCGGGCGGGATGTAGGATGTCGCCACGGCGATGACGCCCTCGATGGCCACCAGCAGGCGGCGGTCCTTGCGGATGCGCTTGATATAGCCCTCCGCGCCCTTGAAGGGGCCTTCCTTAACGCGGACGCGCCCGCCCTCCCGGAAACGGGTGTAGGCCTCGTCCTGCAGGATGAGCATCCCCTCGTGGAAATGGTCGGCGACCAGGCGGAAGGCCGCCATCTCCCGGTCCGGAATCACGGCCGGGGACTTTCCGTCGGCCTTGAGATAGACGAATCCCCGCTCGCCGACCACGGTGCGGATCTGCTTGATCTGAGTGTCGGGACAGCGGACGAACATCACCGACCCGATCAGCGGGACGCGCTTGTAGATATGGGGATTCTCGAAGATGTAGCGGGGGTCGTCAAGGCGGTCCTGTCCCGCCTGTTTCATGGCCGTCCGCATCCGCAGGTACTGCTCACCCTTGACCTCCTCCCGGCCGATGGGGATATAGGTCTCCACGCCCCTTGGCGCCAGCGTCTCCTCAAGCTCGAAGACCTTGTTGTAGAAGACCTTCAGGGCATACCAGCAGTATTTCGGCTCGGTTTTCATAGCTAGTGGCTGCAAAGATAGGCATTATTTGGCATTCACCAAAAAGGCCTGCAGCGTCCGGACGATATTGAGCCGCGCGGTCTCCGGCCACAGCGCCCACTGCGTCGGCATCCCGGGCGGGGTCACCGTGAGAACGTCCCGGAACCCGGCCGGCTTTTCCCCAGCGAGACTTCCCACCAGCGCCACGACCGGCACGCCGAGCCGCCGCGCATGGGCGAGAACTACGGCCGGTGCCTTTCCGTGAAGGGTCTGCGCGTCCATTCTCCCCTCGCCCGTAATCACGAGATCGGCCCCTGCGGCAAGGGCGTCGAAGCCCAGGGCATCGAGGACCAGTTCCGCCCCGGGAAGCAGCTCCGCCCCGAGAAAGGCGTGCAGCGCGCCGCCGAGTCCGCCCGCGGCGCCGGCGCCCGGCATGGACCCGATATCCACCCCCGTCGCATCCCGGACAACCGCCGCGAAATGCGCCATCCCCTCCTCCAGAAGCCGGACCGTCGCCGCATCCGCCCCCTTCTGCGGGGCGAACACCGCCGTGGCGCCCGACGGGCCGAAAAAGGGTGTGTCCACATCGCAGGCGACCCGGAAACGGCTCTCCTTCAGCGCCGGGATGGCACCGCCGCCTTCGATCCGCGCCACTTTCCCCAGCGACGCGCCGACCGGCTCCAGCGCCTCCCCTGCCGCATCGAGAAAACGCCAGCCGAGGGCCGCCAGTGCGCCCATTCCGCCGTCATTTGTCGCGCTGCCGCCGATGCAGACCAGGCAGTCGCGGCAGCCGCGGCCGAGGGCGTCGGCAATCAGCTCGCCGGTCCCATAGGTCGATGCCAGGGCGGGACTTCTCCGCTGCGGCGGCACCAGCGTCAGGCCGCTGGCGCGGGCCATCTCGATGACGGCCATGGAACCGGTAACGAGATAGGATGCCTCAACCGGGTCCCCGAGCGGCCCCCGGACGGTCCTAGAGCGGAAGTCTCCGCCCAAAGCCGCCCCCAGCGCCTCAGCCGTTCCCTCGCCCCCGTCCGCCATCGTGAGGCAGCGGATTTCGCAGGACGGGAATACGCAGCGGACCGCCTCCGACGCCGCGGCGGCCACCTCCTGCGACGAGAGGCAGCCCTTGAACGAATCCGAAGCGATAACGACCTTTTTCAAAGCCGGAACTAATACGTTAGCTTAACGCGAAAAAACACCTCTCCATCAATTATTTCCGTAATAGAAGAAATCCGTCCTTTCACGTCCTTCAGATAGGTGAATTTAACCGTCTTCCAGGTTGGCTCCACCTCATCCTCCGCCTCCATCCAGTTCTGCTCGAAGCACGAGAAACCCTTGATCAGAAGGTTCGGCCGCTTGCCGGCAAAGCCCAGCCACCAGGCATCGAGCCCCGTCGCCAGAAGTTTGGCGACCGGATCGACGCCCACAAAGGGATTCGCCGCCTCCTCGTCATATTCAAACGCCGTGCAGCCCCATCGGGTCTCCTCAAAATCTTCCCCATAGAGGGAATAAAGGAGCCCAGGCTCTTCCGCGTGCCAATCCGGCGTGAGACTCGAGGTGCTATTCCACGGAAACTCCTCGCTCCAGGAGAACAGGAGGCTCCCCTCGCGATAGTAGAACTCCGTCATACTTCCTTCCCATTCCATCTCACCGTCATGATGGCTCCAGACACGCTCCAGCGCCACACACGCAAAGGGCTCGTGGGTTCCCATCACCGAGCTCGACGGGAGGCATGTATACTCGCTCCAGACACCGTCACTACCCTCAATGGCAATCCGGTCCTTCGCCTCATCATAGCGGAACCGGTAGCTTTCGGTGGTCCCCCCGCCGATATTCGTCACGTGCGTGTAGGAAGTCAGCCGCCCGTCGCTGTTGTATTCGAAGGTATAATCGGCCTTGTATGAGCCGTCGGCATTCTGCAGGCTCATCGTCTTGACGCGGTCCTGCGCCCCCGCCGCAGCGCCCGCCACCAGCAGCAGTATCATGCCAATAAGGATCCTTTTCATAATCGTTTGGGATTGGTTTTTACAAAGTTAACAAAAGCGAACTAATTTTGAAGAAAAATCGCTATTTTTGTATGATACGATACTCTGCACGCGTATGAGCACGACGACAAAAACCAATCAGGCAGCCCGGGCTTTCGTCCGGGAATGGTCCGGGAAGGGCTATGAAAAGGGCGAAACCCAGCGCTTCTGGATCGACCTTCTCCACACCGTTTTCGGCATTGAGAACCCTACCCGGATGATAGAGTTCGAGATGCCGGTAAAGCCCATCACCAAGGAGAAAGGCTCCGATTTCATCGATGCTTACATCCCCTCCACCAAAGTGCTCATCGAGCAGAAAGGCTCGAAGGTGGAGCTCGGCGCCAAGGCCCGGCAGTCGGACGGCCAGGAGCTGACGCCCTACCAGCAGGCCCGGCGCTATGCCGCAGGACTCCCCCTCTCCATGGCTCCCCGCTGGATCGTCGCCTGCAACTTCTCCACCTTCGAAGTCCACGACATGGAGCGCCCCAACGATGCTCCTGAGATCATCCAGTTGGCGGATCTGGAGAAAGAATACCACCGGCTCAGTTTCCTCGTCGATGACACCAACGTCCACTTGAAAAAAGAACTGGAAGTGTCCATCCAGGCCGGTGAAATCGTCGGCGTGCTTTACGACAGGATTCTGGCGCAGTATAAAGATCCGCAGAATCCCGAATCGCAGAAAGCGCTGAACAAGCTCTGCGTGCGCCTCGTCTTCTGCCTCTACGCCGAAGACGCCGGTCTTTTCGGCTCCAAGAACCTGTTCCACGACTACATGGCGCAGTTCCCGGCCGCCGAATTCCGGGAGAAGCTCATCAAACTCTTCCGCATCCTCGACCAGAAGCCGGAAGACCGCGATCCTTACGAGGACGAGAAACTCCTTGCCTTCCCATATGTCAACGGCGGCATGTTCGCCGGCGACATCGAAATCCCCCGCATCAGCGACGAAATCCGGGACCTCATCCTCCAGCGCGCCAGCGACGATTTTGACTGGAGCCTGATCAGCCCCACCATCTTCGGCGCCGTCTTTGAGAGCACGCTGAATCCCGCCACCCGCCGCGCCGGCGGCATGCACTACACCTCCATCGAGAACATCCACAAGGTCATCGACCCGCTCTTTCTCGACGACCTCAAAGCCGAGCTGGCCGACATCAAGGCGACCTCCGTCGTCAAAGCCCGGAAAGACAAAGCACGCGCCTTCCAGGACAAGCTCGCCGGCCTTAAGTTCTTTGATCCTGCTTGTGGCTCCGGTAACTTCCTGACGGAATCCTATACCAGCCTTCGCCGGCTGGAGAACGAGGCCCTTCGCATCATCTACGGCGGCGACCGCGTCATCGGCGAGATGGCAGACCCTATCAAGGTCAGTATCAACCAGTTCTACGGCATCGAAATCAACGACTTCGCCTGCTCCGTCGCTCAGACGGCCCTTTGGATTGCCGAGAGCCAGATGATGCAGGAAACCGACGAAATCGTCGGCTTCAGCCTCGACCCGCTGCCTCTCAAGACCTATACAAATATCCACGAAGGGAACGCCATTCAGATAAAGTGGGAAGATGTCGTTCCTGCTTCTGAGCTCAATTTCATTATGGGCAATCCGCCTTTTATTGGTGCCCGGTGGATGGGAAAAGGTCAAAAATCTGAATTAGTCAACCTATTTGGAAAGGATTGGCCTGGAGTCGGTGACCTTGACTATGTAACGTGTTGGTATAAAATTGCTTCTGATTACATTGAGGACTATCCTATTAGATGTGCTTTAGTGTCTACTAATTCCATAACTCAAGGTGGAGCCGTAACTAATCTTTGGAAACCCCTAATGGAGTCTGGAATTCATATAGATTTTGCGTGGAGGACTTTTAGATGGGACAGTGAAGCCAATATGATGGCGCATGTTCACTGTGTTATTGTCGGATTTAGCAGACATCCGAATGCATCTCCCAAATGTATTTATGATGGAGATAACGTGGTTATAGCCAAGACAATTAATGGTTATCTTCTTGATGCTCCCAATATTTTCATAGAGAAGCGGATGCACCCTATCTGCGATGTCCCTGAAATATGCCTTGGAGGTCAACCAATTGATGATGGAAATCTTACTCTAATCGAAGAAGAGAAAGATGAACTGCTCAAGGTGGAGCCACAAGCTGCTGTCTTTATCCGGCATTACATGATGGGGAAAGATTTCATCCAGCGGAAACCGCGTTATTGTTTGTGGTTGAAAGGTGCGAATCCTTCGACACTGAAAACATGTCACAGAGTATTGGAACGTATTCAGAGGGTCCGTGAATTTAGACTTGCAAGCAACAGGACAAGCACTCTTAAAGCCGCTGAAACCCCTACATTATTCGGCGCTCCGTTTGAATGTAAGGGCAGATACGTAGCTATACCAAAAGTGTCTTCGGAAAACAGGGAATACGTCCCAATGGATTATTTGGAACCAGGAATAATACCAGGTGATAAACTGTTCTGTATGCAGAGAGCGTCACTGTTTGATTTTGGTGTAATGACTTCTTCTGTTCAAATGGCTTGGATGCGCGCCGTATGTGGTCGCCTTGAAATGCGATATAGTTATTCTAACACTATCGTATACAACAACTTCCCTTGGCCACAGGTTACTGAAGCACAAAGAATCAAGATTGAGCAGACGGCCCAAGGAATCCTTGATGCAAGAGCGCTATATCCGGATAGCAGTTTTGCAGATCTCTATGACGATCTCACAATGCCTTATGAGTTGCTGAAGGCCCACCGAGCCAATGACGCTGCTGTACTGGAGGCCTATGGCTTCCCCAAAGACGCCACCGAATCCGACATCGTCGCCCGCCTCTTCAAAATGTATCAGGAACTTACCCAAAAGTAATCGGCCATGGAAAAGAACCTCACCATACACAACAGTACTGCCGAATTCCTAATCTTTCAGCTGGAGAACCGGGAAGACGGCGTACAGCTGCTTTACACCGACGAAACGCTCTGGCTCACCCAGGATGCCATCTCCCTGCTTTTTGACAAAGGCCGTTCTACCATTGCCGAGCACCTGCAGAACATCTTTGCCTCTGGAGAACTGGCCGAAGATTCAGTTTGTCGGAAATTCCGACAGACTGCCGCAGACGGGAAGAACTACAACGTAAAGTATTACAATCTGGATGCAGTCATCTCTGTTGGGTATCGTGTCAACTCCGTGAGGGCCACCCAGTTCCGCCAGTGGTGCACAAACGTGCTCCGCCAGTTTGCCATACGCGGCTACGTCATTGACAAAAAGAGGATGGAGAACGGAACTTTCCTGAATGTCGATTATTTTGAGCAGCTTCTGGAAGAAATCCGGGAGATCCGTCTCAGTGAACGCCGATTCTATCAGAAGATTACGGACATCTACGCCACGGCCATTGACTATAATCCCGATGCTCCGACCACCCGCATCTTTTTCAAAAAAGTCCAGAACAAGATGCACTATGCTGTCCACGGCCATACTGCTGCCGAGTTGATTGTAGAACGTGCTAACGCAGAGAAAGAGCATATGGGACTCACCACCTGGGCCAAATCTCCGCACGGCAAGATACTCAAATCCGATGTCTCCATTGCCAAGAACTACCTCAAAGAAAATGAGTTGGAGTCAATGGGCCGGGTCGTCAGTGCCTTCCTGGATCTCGCAGAAGAGCGTGCCAAGCGCCACATCCCGATGACGATGGAAGACTGGGCCACCCGCATCGACAAATTCCTGGAAGGCGATGACCGTCCCGTCCTTGATGATGCGGGCCGCATTACCGCAGAATACGCCAAAGAATTCGCCGAAACAGAATTCGAGAAATACCGCGTCATTCAGGACCGCCTCTTCCAGTCCGACTTCGACCGGCTTATGGACGGTGACGATTTGCTGGAACTGCCGGAAACCAACCAGTGATAAGCCAAGAACAAAACCGAATCCGACATCGTCGCCCGCCTCTTCAAAATGTATCAGGATCTTACCCAAAAGTAATCGGCCATGGAAAATCAGCTTAGACGAGATACGTATAACGGCTGGATCGGCGGCGTCTGCGCCGGGCTGGCAAAGCACCTCAACATCGACGTGGTCCTGCTGCGGATCATCTTCGCCTTCTTCGTTCTGTTCTGGCTCTACATCATCATCTGGATCATCGTCCCCGCCGAGCGATAGCTCCCCCGCCATTGTGGCTTCTCTCCTCCTGAGAAGGGAGAGAGGGCGCACTTTTGCGGCCTTTTTGCGCCTTCTCTCCCCGCATATCAGGAGAGAAGGAGCGCTGCAGCGGCCAGTTGCGGCTGCGGTGCGGGCTCGTGAGCGGAAACGGAAATGTGCGTGAGCCCCGTGCAGGGGGCGGTGACGCGAAGCGGCATGACGAGCATTGTCCGCCGACGTTAGGCCCGCGCAGCGGGACTAAAAGGAGAAGTTGGCTCGTCAAGCGCAGTGACGGTGGACAGATTCCACGGACGGAGCCGTGGAATGACGGATCCCGATGCCCGATCAGGTCGGGCATGACGGATAAGATTTCTCGACTCCGCTCGAAATGACAAGAGGACGGGGCCGTGGAATGACGGAACAGGCATGAAAAGCCCGGCGAAAAAGGTTTTTTTTGCGGGGAGAAAAAAAATGTGTATATTTGAGGCTGAACCGCTTGGAACACATTTTTAACACATTAATACTACACTGACATGGTTTACAAAATTATCGACATCCAGGGTGTTGGCGAATCCTACGCCGCCAAGCTCATTCCCGCCGGCATCAACACGGTAGACGACCTTCTCGAGAAGGGCAAGACCCCGAAGGGCCGCAAGGAACTCGAAGAAGCCACCGGCATCTCCGGCAAGCTCATCCTCACGTGGGTCAACCACGCCGACCTCTTCCGCGTCAAGGGCATCGGCCCGCAGTTCTCCGAACTGCTTGAGGCCGCCGGCGTCGACACCGTCAAGGAACTCGCCACCCGCCGCGCCGACAACCTCTGCGCCAAGATGAACGAGGTCAACGAGGCCAAGCACCTGACCAAGGTCGTCCCCACCGTTGCCCAGCTTCAGAAGATGATTGACGCCGCCAAGGCTCTCCCGGCTGTCGTTACCTACTAAAGAAAAGTGATCATTTTTCTTATCGGCGCCGATAAGAAACAGACAAAACCGATAAGAAAGAGAAAAAAATCACTGGACGGAAACTTTTCTTTGCTGCCTTTTAGCAGGAAGTTCCCTAAGTTTGCAACTGCGGTGCACGGTGCGCCGCAGTTAATTTTTGCACTTATGGAACAGGTAAACACTCCCACCCCCTCCCGCGCCGCCTTCCTCCTCCAACGGGAAGCCATCCGGGCGGAACATCCCCACTTCTACGAATTCTGGACCTTCCAGGACATGAACCGCATGCGCGAGCTCTTTCTCGACGGCATGCGCATCGATGAGATCGCCCGGGTCATCGGCCGGACGCCCCAGGGCGTGCGCAAGAAACTGATGAGCATGGGCGAAATCTGCTGCTTCCGCGGCCGGGAAGGCCAGCCCTGGAGCTTCGACGAAGAGCTACGTCTCCAGCGGATGCTCGGACAGGGATACTCCACGAGCGAGACTGCCCGCCTCATCGGACGGAAAAGCGACGAAATCCTTGCGCACCTCAAAGAAGCCGCGGCTCAAAGCGAGTAAAGGGGCGTCGGCAGCTGCCGCGGGAAGTACAGCAGGCGGGTCGGCGCTTCGGGGCCGGCAGCGATCCGCAGCGCGGCGCTGGCGCAGGACATGGCCATCGAAGGCGTGTTGTTGTTGCCGCTGAGGTGGCACAGGAAGACGTTGCGAAGGCCGGGATGCCAGAAAGCGCGGATAGCCTCGGCGCAGGCATCATTGCTGAGATGACCCTGCCCACCGGTGCCGATGCGCATCTTCAGCTGCCAGGTATAGTTGCCGTGCATGAGCATGTGGGGGTCGTAATTCGACTCGATGACCACCGCCGTGGCCTCCCGGGCCAGGGACATCGCATCCGCCGTCACCTCGCCGAGATCGGTCATCCACACCAGCCGCTCCTCCCCGATCCGGATGGCGAACCCAACCGTGTCAGTCGCATCGTGCGGCACCGGAAATGCGTGTACGCTGATGCCGGGAGCCACTTCCGCCCATCCGTCCGCGGGGAACTCCCGCTGGCAGCCGCCGATCCAGTCCTTCGTGAAAAAATGCGTCGCGAACACGCGCTGGAGCTTCGGCGTCGCCCATACCGGCAGCGCAAAATGCTTGCAGTAGGAGCCCAGGTGCCGGATATGGTCGAAATGGTCGTGGGTAACCAGGACCGCGGCGAGGGACGACAGGTCCACTCCCCTGTCCTGCAGCTCGCGGCGGACGCGGCGGACGCTCACGCCGGCGTCGATAAGGATGCCGGGGCCGTCCTCGAAGCCGATATAGGCCCCGTTGCCGCAGCTGCCGCTGGTAAAACTCATCAGACGCACCGCCTTCCCCGTCATCGCTGCTCCTCCTCGCAATGCTTGGCGATCACGCGGTAGGCCTCGGCCACGCCGAGCTCGCCGGAACGGGACAGGTCGATGCAGCCCTTCTCCTTGTCCTTGAGATAAATCAGGACGAGTCCTCGGTTGAAATAGGCCTCGGCAAGGGCCGGGAACAGTTCCGTCGCACGGGTATAATGGGCCACGGCCTCCACCCAGCGGCCGGACAGGCAGTCGAGGTTGGCGAGGTCGTACCACAGGAACGGGAACTCGGGAAGGATGGCCAGAGCGGCCTGAATATCCTCCGTCGCCTCGGAATAGTCGTAGGTATCTACGACCCGGTCGCTGACGCGGGCGCGGGTGCGGCCCTCGCCGTCGAGGCTGAGGGTCTGGACATTGCTCTCCATCGAAGAGATGAAGCGGATCATCTCCGCCCGGAGCACGCCGCGGTTCATGTGGTAGAAGGCCTTATAGAGCGCCTCGATGCCGTCGGCGGAAGGCGCCTCGATGGCTTCAGTCCAGGATGAGGTCGCACCAAGGAACTGCTTCTGCTCCAGCTTATTCAGGCCTTCGAGAAAACGCCGCTGCGCCTCGGAAAGACCGGCACCGTCATTCCCGGCGGCCGGTGTCTCGTCCTCCGCCTCGGTCGTCAGCGTGACCGGCACGCCGAGGCTGCGGCCGAAGCGCTCCAGCAGCGGATGCTCATAGCCGCCGGAAAGGGCCATATGCTGCTGCCACTCCTTCGCCAAGCGGAAGGAATACATCCCGCGGAGCGTCACGCCGACCTCGCGCTGGCCGATCTGCTCGTTGTCGAAATTCTTCCGGGCGAAATCGGCGTCCAGCGAAAGGATGCGTTCGAGCGAGGCCGTCGTATCCTGCAGGGCGGAACCTTCCCCGCCGGCCTTCTCGCGGAACTCGGCCACCTTGCGGCGGGCGGTCTCGAGGTCCTTGCGGGAGGCGGCCCGGCGGCCGAGGCGCTCCTTGACATAGGCGCGGTTCTGGTAGGCCTTGGCGAAATCCGGGAAGAGGGCGATGGCCTGGTCGTAGTCGTCCAGGGCGCTCAGCCAGTCCCCCATCTGCGTGAAGAAAACGGCGCGGTTGTAGTAGGCCAGCACGTTCTCGGGATTGATGTCGATGACGCGGTCCATATCCTCGAGGGCCTTGTCCATCTCCCCGACTTGGGCGTAGATGAGACTGCGGTTATAGAGGGTCAGGGCATTGCCGGGCTCGCGGCGGAGCACCTCGTCAAAGTCGGCGACGGCCTCGTTCCAGCGGCTCTGGGAGTAGTAGAGCTGCGCGCGGTAGAAGTAATTGAGCGTCCCTTCCGGGTCGAGTTCCAGCGCCCGGTCGAAGTCGGAAAGGGCCTCCTCCGTCTTTCCCAGCGCGGCATAAAGGCGGCCGCGGCGGGAATAGCCCTCGGGCTCGAAGCGGTCGATTCGGATGGCCTTGTTGTAGTCCGAGAGGGCCTTGACGGTGTCCTGCAGGAAAAGATAGCAGGCGCCGCGGTTGAGATAGGCGGAAGGATCCTTGGGCTCCTTGCGGATATACTTGTCGAAGTCGGCGACGGCCGGCTCGAACTGCTGCGACAGGAAGTAGGTCACGCCCCGCGCGAAATAGAGAGGGTTGAATCCGGGACGCAGGGAAATCGCCCGTTCAAGGTCCTGCAGGGCCTCATCATACTGACCGAAGCGCGTCTCGGTGATGGCGCGGTAGTGGTAGCCGGAGGTAAAGACCGGGTTGATGCGGACGCTGCGGTCGAAGTCCTGGCGCGCGCCGCGAAGGTCGCCGAGATTGTACTTGGCGATGCCGCGGAAGAAGAAAGTCAGGTGGTCGGTCGTGTCGAGCTGCGCGAGGACGTTGAAGCGCTCGATGGCATCGCCGTAGCGGCCGTCGATGATGGCCTGGCGCCCGGACATGTAGAAGTGGTCCTTGTCATACTGTGCCCGCAGCGGGAAAGCCGCAAAAAACAGGAGCACCAGCGCCGGGAGACGCCGGAGAATACCCCGTTGTATGGATTTACACTGCAACAAATACCGAAAAATTTTCCGATTCCGGCTAAAATGCCTAATTTTGGCCCCGATTTGGCATCGGAGCCTACAAAGATAAGCATTTATCGTGCCTTTTTCAACCGGATGAAGCGATTTTTGACGACATTCTTCCTCGCAGCGGCCCTCCTTTTCGGAGCGGCCGGAAGTGCTGTCGCGCAGAGCGGCGGGGTTCCCCATGCCCGAAACGGCGAGGTCGCGTTCGACGCCAAGGCGCTCCGAAAGGACATCGACAGCCTCTGCGGTCCCGCCTGCAACGGCCGCAAGACGGGTACGCCCGGCGGCAGGCACGCCGCTGAATATATCGCCCGCCGGATGCAGGACCTCGGCCTCAAGCCCCTCAGGGGCAACTCCTACGAGATTCCATTCACCGTAGCCGACGGCGTCAAGGGATGCAATGTCGCCGGCATCTTCCCGGGCCAGAGCGACAAATATGTCGTCGTCGGCGCCCATTTCGACCACCTGGGCCGCCTCGACGGCAAACTCTATCCCGGCGCGGACAAGAACGCCTCGGGCGTGGGCGCGCTTCTCAGCATCGGCAACATGGTCCGGAAAATGATCCTGCTCGGCAAGAATTACAACAAGGGCCTCATCCTCGTCGCCTTCGACGCCAAGGAGATGAACCTCGCCGGCTCGGAGGCCTTCGTCAAGGCCGTGGAGGACGGCGCGCTGAAGAATCCTTCCACCGGCAACACCATCCGCATCGAGGACATCTCCCTGATGATCAACCTCGACGTGCTCGGCTCGACGCTGAGTCCCGCCGAGGGCGGCCGCGAGGACTACATCCTCGTGCTGACCGGCTCGAACACCTACCTCCACAACTCCATCAAGGCGCGAAACGAAGGCGAGCGCATCCATCTCGAGATCATCGGCAACTACTACGGCAGCGAGGATTTCACCCGCCTTTTCTACAAGCGGGTCAGCGACCAGAAAGCCTTCCTCGACCGGCGTATCCCCGCGGTGATGTTCACGTCCGGCATCACGATGAACACCAACAAGACCACCGACACGCCCGAGACGCTCGATTATGCCGTCCTGCGACGGAGAATCCTGCTGATCTATTATTTCCTGGCGGCCAGATTATAAGCCCCAGCTGTTCAGCATAAAAGCCAGTTTCGCCAG
Organism: uncultured Bacteroidia bacterium; assembly: GCA_902768665.1. Taxonomy (GTDB): domain Bacteria; phylum Bacteroidota; class Bacteroidia; order Bacteroidales; family UBA932; genus Cryptobacteroides. The sequence goes on from CACXMA010000015.1 coordinate 68,534, forward strand.
TCCGGGGGCCTCCCGGGCCAGCTGAAGTCCCATATAGCGCTCCCGTGCCTCCTCCTTGGGGACCCAGGGGATGAGGTTCGTGAAAAGGTCCGCGCTCCGCATCAGGCTGCTCCAGCGGCCGACCGGCCACCGGCCCGCGAAATGCACCTCGGCCCATTCCACGACTGAGCAGCGCTCCTCGGCGATCCGCACCTGCTCCTTCGTGCCGCCAACCGGCTGCTCCGGGTGGCTCACCGGGGCCTTGACACCCACAATCCCGCCCGCGGCGGCGAGATCCGCCTGCATCTGCCGCAGCGAGAAATAATCCGAAGCCGCGACGCACCTCTCGAGGGTGGGACGGCGGAAAACGAGCTCCGACAGCGGGATGTCCTTCTCCCCCAGCACACAGTCGCGAAGAAAGCCGCGGAAACTGACGCGCTCCGCCTTATTCCGCCAGCGGAAGAGATCGCTGTCGGGGGCCTGGCCCTCGACGGCATGGAGCTGCCGGACGCAGTGGCGGTCATAGATCGACCCGCCGTCCGAGAAGGTCACGAAACGCTCCCCGGCGAGGGGCCTCAGAAAAAAGGAAACGAGTTCCGCGATCGGGGCGTCCTCCGCCGGATAGGCGTCCGACTCGCAGAGGACAAGGTCGAGATGCTCGGCGTAATCCTCGAAAAGGGCCTTGATCTGCGGCTCGTCGCTTCGGAAGAAACCGTAGACGGCGAAACGCTTGTCGCTCTGGAGCGTAAGGGACGAAAGAACGCGGTAGAGGGCGTCCTGCCCGAGATGCGGGATGATGAGGGCCAGGTCGTTGTTTTCCATAGGGCGGGCTGTGACGAACAAATATAGCGATTTTCGGTGGAATCTCCCGTTTTTTTCGTATTTTTGCGATTCAAAGTATATATATGAGAGATTTCCTAAGAATGGTAAGGACCTACGTCCTTCCGTATAAAAAATATCTGGGCTGGGCGGTCGTGCTGAACATCCTTTCCGCCGTCTTCAACGTCTTTTCTTTCACGGTCATCATCCCGATGCTGAAAATCCTCTTCAACATCGACAACGAGGTCCATCAGTTCATCCCCTGGGACACGGCCGGCGTCTCCATCAAGGACAAGGTGGTCGAGAACGCCTACTACTATGTGGGCCTCTACGACCCGATCAACGTCATGCTGGTGCTGTGCGCCTTCCTCGCCTTCATGACCCTGCTGAAGACATCCTGCTACTTCGGCTCGAGCGCCGTGATGATTCCGATCAAGACGGGCATCACGCGGGATCTCCGCCGCCGGATCTACAACAAAATTCTCTCCCTGCCGATCGGCTTCTTCTCGCAGGAGCGCAAGGGCGACATCATCGCCCGCATGAGCGGCGACGTCTCCGAGGTGGAGCACAGCATCTCCTCCTCGATCGACATGCTCATCAAGAACCCGATCCTCATCGTCATCTACGCCACGGCCCTGATCTTCCTGAGCTGGCAGCTCACCCTCTTCACCATCGTGTTCACGCCCCTGATGGGCTGGATCATGGGCGTCATCGGCCGGCAGCTCAAGAAAAAGTCCCTCCAGGCCCAGGCCCTGTGGAGCGACACCATGTCGCAGGTCGAGGAGACCCTCGGCGGCCTCCGCATCGTCAAGGCCTTCCGCGCCGAGAAGAAGATGTCCGACCGTTTCGGCGGCATCACCGAGAGCATGCGGAAGAAATACACCCGCGTCGGCGTCCGCCAGACCCTGGCGCATCCGGTGAGCGAGTTCCTCGGGACCGTAATGATCCTTGTCGTGGTCATCTTCGGCGGCTACCTCATCATCGAATCGCAGCGTGCGGGCAGCACCGCCGGCGCCCGTTTCCTCGGCGCCACGCTCGACGCCCCGACCTTCATCTACTACCTGCTGATCCTCTACTCCATCCTCAACCCGATCAAGGAGTTCTCCAAGGCGACCTACAGCATCCCCAAGGGCATGGCCTCGATGGACCGCATCAACAAGATCCTCGATGCGGAGAACCCGATCCAGGACCCGGCCTCCCCGAAGCCCCTCCGTTTCGAAAAGAGCATCACCTTCGAGCACGTCAGCTTCAATTATGAGACCGACCGCCGCATCCTCGACGACATCTCCCTCGAGATCGGCAAGGGCAGGAACATCGCCATCGTCGGCGAGTCCGGCGCCGGCAAGTCGACGCTCGTGGACCTCATCCCCCGCTTTTTCGACGTCACCGAGGGCCGCATCGCCATCGACGGCACGGACATCCGCGAGGTGCGCCTGAGTGAGCTCCGCGGGCTGATGGGCAACGTCAACCAGGAGCCGATCCTGTTCAACGACACCATCTTCAACAACATCGCCTTCGGTGTCGAGAACGCCACCGAGGAAGAGGTCATCGCCGCGGCGAAGATCGCCAACGCCCACGAGTTCATCATGGAGAAGGAGGAAGGTTACCAGACCAACATCGGCGACCGCGGCGTCAAGCTTTCCGGCGGCCAGCGCCAGCGCCTTTCCATCGCCCGCGCCATCCTCAAGAACCCGCCCATCCTCATCCTCGACGAGGCCACGGCATCGCTGGACACCCAGTCCGAACGCCTCGTGCAGGAAGCCCTCGACCGGCTGATGTCCTCCCGCACGACCATCTCCATCGCCCACCGTCTGTCGACGGTCAAGAACGCCGACGAGATCATCGTCATGCACGAGGGCCGCATCGTCGAGCGCGGCCGCCACGACGAGCTGATCGCCCTCGGCGGCTATTACAAGCACCTCCACGACATGCAGAGCATCTAAGCGGGCATGGGCGAGAAATTTCATACCCTGTTTGTGATGGCGGCGCGGATTGCCCTCCTGGTCTATTTCGGCATGGTCCTCTATGTCTGTTTCGGACATTTCGACGACCTGCCGGACATGAGCAGGCCCATCTGGGGCATCCCACAGGACAAGATCATCCACTTCATCATGTTCTTCCCCTTCCCGATCATCGCCGCCCTGGCGCTGGACCTCCGGCCCGGCCGCTATGGAAAAGCCTTTCTCGAGGCCTTCCTGCTGCTGGTCTGCGGGCTCGGGATCGCCGCTGCGACCGAGATCGGGCAGGGTTACACGACCTACCGCGATCCGAGCATATGGGACTGGGTGGCAGACACTTCCGCCCTGCTGAGCAGCTCGCTCGCCGTCCTTGTCGTCCTTCTTTTCAAAGTCCGCCGATCATCATGCCGAAACGCTTCCTCCGCCTCCTGAGCCTGTCCCTCGGCCTGCTGCTGAGCCTTGGCGCCGCCGCCCAGTCGACGGCAGAGTTTCGCCGCGCCTGCGATTCGCTGACCGTGCGGATGCAGCGCCGGACCTCCGTCAAGTCGAAAATTGCGCTGCGGAGCATCCAGCGCAGCGGCGACCAGCTCGACTTCCGCTTCACGAAGGAGTTCTCCGACTATCCCTGGACGCCCGCCGACACGGCCTGGTTCCAGGAAGAGCTCTGGTCGCTCATGCCGGCAAAGTACCGCAGCTGCACCCCCGGCCTCTTCTACGCCGACGTCAAGAGCCAGGCCTTCCCCGCCCTGGTCAGCCTGTCCGCGGGCCGGGACGGCAAGCCATCCGGCGAGTATGCCCACCGCATGCAGGCGCCGTCCGCCGGCTGGCCGCTTGTCGTGCCGCTGGACCGCACTCCCGCGCCCAGGGGCCTCGAAGGCCGCCATATCGCCCTCTGGCAGAGCCACGGCCGCTACTTCGAGCAGCGCACGGAGCGCTGGGAATGGCAGCGCGCCCCGACCTTTCAGACAACGGAGGACCTCTTCACGCAGAGTTTCGTGCTCCCCTTCCTCATCCCGATGCTGGAGAATGCCGGCGCCGTGGTCATGACGCCGCGGGAGCGGGACACGCAGCCGCTGGAGGTCGTCGTGGACAATGATCCCGCCTTCGAGGACGCCCGCGAGGGGCTTCTGCGCCGCTGCGGCATGTACGCCGAGCAGGGCAGCTGGGACGACGCCGGCGAAGGATTTGCCGACGCCAAGGCCGTCTACAGCGGAGAGGACAATCCCTTCCGCATGGGCACCGCCCGCCGGGCCCGGACCGTTTCCGCCGCCAGCTCCGTCTTCTGCCAGGCGCAGTGGAACGGCGACCTGCCCGAAGCGGGGCGCTATGCCGTCTACGTCTCCTACAAGACCCTCCCGGGCAGCACCAGCGGCGCCCATTACACCGTCCGGCACCGCGGCGGCACGAGCGAGTTCATCGTGAACCAGCGCATCGGCGGGGGCACCTGGGTCTATCTCGGGACCTTCGACTTCGACAAGGGCGGCGGTCTCGTCACGCTCGACAACGCCACGCCCGAAGGCCGGACCTACCGCAAGGGCGAATACGTCACGGCCGACGCCGTCCGCTTCGGCGGGGGCATGGGAAAGGTCGCCCGCGGGGATGCCCAGGAGACATCCGGACTGCCCGCCTACCTCGAGGGCGCGATGTACGCCATGCAGTGGGCCGGTTTCAACGGCCGGGCGCTGAGGGACGAGGAACTCGACTACACCAACGACTACGCCCGCCGCGGCGCCTGGGTCCGCCACCTGTCCGGCGGCTCGGCGGTCAATCCCAAATACCGGGGCGGCCTCGGCATTCCCGTGGACCTGTCGCTGGCCTTCCATACCGACGCCGGAGTGACGCCGAACGACTCCATCGTGGGGACGCTCGCCATCTATACGCTCCTGTGCGACGGCAAGGACGAGCTGGACGACGGCTCCTCCCGCGCCCAGTGCCGGGATTTCGCCAGCCTGCTGCAGGACCAGGTCGTGAGCGACCTCCGCGCGCAGGCGGATTCGAAGTGGAGCCGGCGGCAGCTGTGGAACCGCAGCTACAGCGAATCGCGGACGACGGGCGTTCCGGGCATGATCCTGGAGCTGCTCTCGCACCAGAATTTCGCCGACATGAAATACGGCCTCGACCCGTCCTTCCGCTTCCTGGTCAGCCGGGCCGTCTACAAAGGCATGCTCAAGTTCCTGGCCGAGCGCTACGGACGTCCGTATGTCGTCCAGCCGCTGCCGGTGCGGGATTTTGCCGTGACCCTCGACGGGGATGACGCCGTGCTGCGCTGGGCCCCGGCCGAGGACAGCCTCGAGCCGACGGCCGCGCCGGAGCGCTACCTTTTATATACCAGGGTGGACGACGGCGGCTTCGACCTCGGGCGGGATGTCGGCAGCGCGCTGACCTGCCGCGTCCCCATCGAAAAGGGCCATCTCTACAGCTTCCGCATCGTCGCGGTGAACGGGGGCGGGTGCAGTTTCCCGTCGGAGACGCTTTCGGCCGGAAAGCCTTCCCGCAGGGCTTCGGAGCCGGTGCTGGTCGTCAACAACTTCACGCGTCTGTCCGCGCCGGCCTGGTTCGACACGCCGGTCTATGCCGGCTTCGACATGGGAACGGACAGCGGCGTGCCCTACATGGAGGATATTTCCTATGCCGGGCGGATGTACGGATTCCGGCGCATGGAGCCCTGGCTCGACGACGACTGTCCGGGCTTCGGCGGCAGCTATGTGGACGAGGCCGGGAAGAAGACCCCGGGCAATACCTTCGACTATCCTTCCGTCCACGGAAAGGCCCTGCTGGAAAGCGGGCATCCCTTCTGGAGCTGCTCCGCAAGCGCCTTCGCCGCGGATTCGACGCTCCGCCGGGGCGCCTTCGCCGTGGATCTGATCTGCGGCAAGCAGGTGACCACGCGCTTTGGCCGCGGCGAGCAGCCGGACCGCTTCAGCGTCTTCCCCGAGCCGCTGCAGGCCGCGCTGACCGCCTGCACGAAAGCCGGCGTACACCTGATCGTCTCCGGCGCGCGCATCGGAACGGACATCTGGAGCGGCATCTACGGCGACAGTGTCGGCCGCTTCAGCGACGACTCCCCTGCCGCCCTGTTCGCCACCTCCGTACTCGGCTGGCGCTGGCGGGCCGACCGTCCGACGCGCAGCTTCGAGATTGTCCCTTACGCCGGCAAGCCGCTCGTGACCCAGCAACCGGCCAAAAAGGGCGCTAAACCGGCCCCGCAGCCCCTTGTCCCGCCGACGTTCTCGCTCCGCGGGACCCGTATCGGCCGAGCGGACCGCTACACCGTCGACAACCCGGACGGCATCGTCGCGGCCGCCGACGGCGCCTTCGCCGTGCTGCGCTACGCCGATACTCGTGTGGACGCGGCCATCGCCTATGCCGGCGGCTACGAGGAGGCGGAGGGCGACATGTTCTCCGAAGGGCAGGCCGGACGCTGGCACTACGGCGCCGTCTCCTTCGGCTTCCCGCTGGAAAGCCTTCCCGACGCCGACATGGCCGCTTACCTTCGCGCGGTACTGGACTGGTTCGCCAGCCTCAGCTCCCGTTAGCGTTCTACAGAAGTAATTGAATGTCAAACTGTTGCTTAGAACGACCCTTGGTGGAAATCTGCGCTCCGAGCGTGGAGCGGGCGCGGGAAGCCTTCGCGCTGGGGGCCGACCGTGTCGAGCTCTGCCGCGACATCGACTGCGGCGGGCTGACTCCTGCGCCGGAGGACTTCACGGCCATCCCCTTTCTCTGCGGTCCCGTCCATGTGCTGATCCGCCCCCGCCCCGGTGATTTCGTCTACTCGGAAGAGGAGGTACGCGCCATGCTCGCCTCCATCGACAAAGCGGCCGTGAGCCGTGCCGCCGGCGTGGTCGTCGGCGCCCTGACCCCGGACGGCCGCATCGACATGGTCACCTCAGGCGCCCTCGTCGCCCGCGCCCGGGAGCACGGCCTTTCGGTCACCTTCCACCGCGCCATTGACGAAGCCGCCGACTACTTCCGCGCCTGCGAGGACGTGTGCCGGCTCGGCGTCGACCGCATCCTCACCTCCGGCGGCATGCCCACCGCCTTCGACGGCCGCTTCCGCCTCGCGCAGCTTATCCGGCCGGAAGCCGGAGTAGCAGAGCGGCCGATCATCCTGCCGGGGAAAGGCATCACGGCAGATAATGTCCTGGAAATCTTAGCGGTAACGGGAGCCCGGGAGATCCATGGGACACGTTTGGAAATTCTTAAAAATCTTTAATTTTTCTTATTAAATAGGGCTTTATTTGCGATTTTGTTTAAAAATTGCACGAGTGTTTTGATTTATCCTTTCTTTTTGTAACTTTGTAGGAGAAACAAAACACTGCTATGGCTGACAAGAAGCTTTTACTTGGAGATGAAGCCCTGGCTCTCGGCGCCCTGCACGCCGGCCTGACCGGGGTTTATGCCTATCCCGGCACCCCCTCCACCGAAATCACCGAATATATCCAGGGCAGCGCCTTCGCCCGCGAGCGCAAGGTCCACTGCGACTGGTCCTGCAACGAAAAGACCGCCATGGAAGGCGCCCTCGGCATGTCCTATGCCGGCAAGCGCGCCCTGGTGTGCTTCAAGCACGTGGGCCTGAACGTCTGCGCCGACCCGTTCATGGGCTCGGCGACGACCGGCGCGAACGGCGGTCTGGTGATCGCATCCTGCGACGACCCTTCCATGCACAGCTCCCAGAACGAGCAGGATTCCCGTTTCTACGGATCCTTCGCCATGATGCCCGTCTTCGAGCCCTCGAACCAGCAGGAAGTCTATGAGATGACCCGCGCCGCTTTCGACTATTCCGAGGCCAAGGGCATCCCCGTCCTGCTGCGGATGACGACCCGCCTGTCCCATTCCCGCGCCGTGGTCGAGAGCTGGGAATCCGTCCGGGAACAGAATCAGATGCATTTCCCGGAGCGCCCGCGCCAGTGGGTGACCCTTCCGGTCAATGCCCGTGAACGCAACCGCCAGCTCATCAAGGACTACGCCGGCTTCGAGGAAGACGCCGCCATCTCCCGCTTCAACCTCCTGGAGGACGGTCCGGACCGCCGCATGGGAGTGATCGCCTGCGGCCTCGCCTGGAACTACCTGATGGAGAACTTCCCGGACGGCTGCCCGTTCCCGGTCCTCAAGGTCTCGCAGTATCCGTTCCCCCGCCGGCTCGCCCGCGAACTGGCCGCGAAGGTCGACAGCCTCCTCGTCCTGGAAGAGGGACAGCCGCTGGTGGAAGAGCGCCTGAAAGGCGTTTTCGACACCCCCATTCCCGTTCACGGCCGGCTCGACGGAGCCCTTCCCCGCGACGGCGAGCTGACCCCTGACGCCGTCCGCGCCGCCCTCGGCCTGCCGGAGCGTCCGCAGTTCGCCGCCTCCGAGATTGTCGTTCCCCGTCCCCCGGCACTGTGCCAGGGCTGCGGCCACCGGGACTTCTACACCGCCCTCAACCAGGTCCTCAAGGACTATCAAGGCGCCCGCGTGTTCGGCGACATCGGCTGCTACACGCTCGGCTGGATGCCTCCGTTCAGCGCGCTGCATACCTGCGTCGAGATGGGCGCATCCCTGACCATGGCCCAGGGCGCGGCCTACAGCGGCGTCTGGCCGTCCGTGGCCGTCATCGGCGACAGCACCTTCACCCACAGCGGCATGACGGGCCTGCTGGATGCCGTCAACACCAACGCCGACGTGACGCTCTGCATCTCCGACAACCTCACCACCGGCATGACCGGCGGCCAGGATTCGGCCGGCACGGGCCGTCTGGAGGCCATCTGCGCGGGCATCGGTGTCGACCCGGCCCACATCCGGACCATCGTCCCGCTCCCGAAGAATTACCCCGACATGGAAAAGACCATCCGGGAAGAACTCGAATACCACGGCGTCTCGGTCATCATCTGCCGCCGCGAATGCATCCAAACCGCTAAAAGGCACGCCAAGAAATGAAAAAAGACATGATTCTTGCCGGCGTCGGAGGACAGGGTATCCTCTCGATCGCCACCGTCATCGGTTCGGCCGCCCTGGAGCAGGGGCTCCACCTCAAGCAGGCCGAAGTCCACGGCATGAGCCAGCGCGGCGGCGACGTCCAGTCGAACCTGCGCCTCAGCAGCCAGCCGATTATGAGCGACCTGATTCCGAGGGGCGGTGCGGACCTGATCATCTCGCTCGAGCCGATGGAGGCCCTCCGCTATCTCCCCTACCTCTCCGAGGACGGGTGGATCATCACCTCCACGGCCCCGTTTGTCAACATCCCGAACTACCCCGACATGGAGGCCGTCCGGGCCGAACTCGGTAAACTCCCGCGCGTGATCGCCATCGACGTGGAGTCCATCGCCAAGGAGGTCCAGTCCCCGCGCAGCGCCAACATGGTCCTTCTCGGCGCGACGGCCGCCGTCCTCGGCATCCTCGACCCGGACAAGCTCCGCGACGGGATCCGCCGCGTGTTCGGCCGCAAGGGCGAGGCCATCGTGGAAACGAATATCAAAGCCTTCGACGCCGGCTTTGCGGCGTCCCTCAAAAACCGCCAGTAAGATGGACAGACCGCTTCCGAAAGAGACGCTCGACCGCATCCTGCAGGAAATGGACATCCGCGACATTTCCCGGGCCACCATCCGCCAGTGCACAGCGGTCGGCAGCGCCATGGAAAAAGCCGCCGGCGAGCCCTTCTCACACCTTGAGATCGGCGTTCCCGGCATCCGCCCCTGCCCCTACGGCATCGAGGCGCAGAAAAAGGCCCTGGACGAGGGCATCGCCTCCATCTATCCCGTCATCAACGGCCTCCCGGAGCTCAAGGAGAACGCCTCCCGCTTCATCAAGGCCTTCATCGACGTGGATGTAGACCCGAAAGGCATCGTCCCGACGGTCGGCTCGATGCAGGCGAGCTTCAACCTCGTGCTGGAGTGCTCGCAGCTGGACCCGAAAAAGGACACCATCCTCTATATCTGCCCCGGCTTCCCGCCCCACGGCCGCCAGCCGGACATAATGGGGATCAAGAACGTCCTTTTCGACATCTATGACTACCGCGCCGAGAAGCTCCGCCCCAAGCTGGAGTCCTATCTCGAGAAGGGCAACATCGCCGCCATCCTCTACTCCAACCCCAACAATCCCGCGTGGATCTGCCTGACGGACGAGGAGCTGCAGACCATCGGCGAGTGCGCCACGAAGTACGACTGCATCATCCTCGAGGACATGGCCTACCTGTGCATGGACTTCCGCAAGGACATGTCCGTGCCGTTCGAGCCGCCGTTCCAGCCCACCGTCGCTAAGTACACCGACAACTACGTCTTCATGCTCTCCGGCTCGAAGATCTTCAGCTACGCCGGCGAGCGCATCGCCGTGGCCTGCATCTCCGACAAGCTCTACAAGCGGGAGTATCCGGCCCTCCGCCAGCGCTACGGCATCGGTACCTTCGGCGACAACTACATCCTCAACTTCCTCTATGTCGCCTCTTCCGGCACCTCCCATTCCGCCCAGTACGCCCTGTCCGCGATGATGAAGGCCGCCGTCGAAGGGAAATACAATTTCGTCAAGGAGGTCCGCGAATACGGCCGCCGTTCGCACCGATCCCGCAAGATCTTTGACAAGCACGGTTTCCATCTCGTCTATGACAAGGACCTCGAGCAGACCATCAGCGACGGCTTTTTCTACACGGTGACCTACCCCGGTGTGGACAACCGCCAGCTGCTGGAGGGGCTCCTGCGCTGCGGCATCGTCGCCATCGCCCTGAACTCCACCGGCAGCGGCCAGACGGGCGTGCGCGTTTGCGTATCCCGCCTCAACACCGAAGAGGACTTCGAGCGGCTGGATCGCCACCTTGCCAATTTTGTTGAACTGATAAAAGGCTGACTATGAACTATGTAACCGCTGACGAAGCCGTCCGTCTCGTCCGCAGCGGCGATACCGTCTGCTGCCAGGGCGGCGCCTCCGTGCCGGTGCTTCTGCAGGAAGCGCTGGCCCGCCGTCACGAAGAGCTCCGGAACGTGACCATCACCTCCGGTTTCAACGTCCACAAGGATCCCGCCCCCTTCTGCAAACCCGAGTACAAGGACTCCTTCCTGGTGAATTCCATCTTCATCAGCGCCGACCAGCGGGCCCATGTCGCCGCCGGCTACGGAAGCATGACGCCGGCCTTCCTCGGCGAGGTGCCGGCCCTGTTCCGCAGCGGGGAGTTCCCCGTGGATGTCGCCTTCATCACCTGCTCCATGCCGGACGAGAACGGCTACTGCAGCTTCGGCATCTCCGCCGACATCGCCGTTTCCGCGGCGGAAGTGGCCCGCGTGGTCATCGCCGAGGTGAGTCCGAACATCCCCTTCCTCTACGGCGGCTGCCTCATCCATGAGAGCAAGATCACGGCGGCGGTCCGCTGCGACGTCGCCCCCTTCGCCATGACCTTCGGGGAACCGACGCCCGTCGAGGCGGCGATCGGCGCCAACGTAGCATCGAAGATTCCGGACGGCGCCTGCCTCCAGATTGGCGTCGGAGGCATCCCCAATGCCGTTTTGAACGGCATCAAGCACCACCGCCACCTGGGGCTTCACACCGAGGCCATGACCGACGGCGTGATCCGCCTGATGAAGGAGGGCGTCATCGACAATTCGCTCAAGAAGGTGCATCCGGGCGTGAGCATCGCCGCCCTCGCCATCGGCTCGAAGGAGATGTACCAGTATATCGACCACAACCGCTCGATGGAGTTCTACGACGTCGCCTACACGAACGACCCGTTCATTATCGCCCAGAATCCCCGCGCCTGCGCGATCAATTCCGCGATTGAGGTCGACCTGACCGGGCAGATCTGCGCCGACTCGATCGGTGACACGATTTTCTCCAGCGTCGGCGGACAGCACGACTTCATGTACGGCTGCTCCCTCGCCGAGGGCGGCAGGACCTTCATCGCCCTGCCTTCCCGCACGGCCAAGGGACGCGCCAAGATCGTCGCGCACCTCGCCCCGGGCGCCGGTGTCGTGACAACCCGCTTCCAGACGCAGTATGTCGCAACGGAATACGGCATCGTCTACCTCCGCGGCAAGAGCCTCGCCGAAAGGGCCAAACTCCTCATCTCCATCGCCCACCCCGACGACCGGGAGGCGTTAGAGAAAGCCGCCTGCGAGCGCTTCGGCTACAGTTTCCTTCGCCTGAAATAATCGAAAAAGCCAGCGAGGTTTTCGCTGGCTTTTTCGTACCCCCGCTCGGAATCGAACCGGGACCGTCAGAACCGGAATCTGAAATTCTATCCTTTAAACTACAGGGGCAGTTCGGGACTACAAAGATACAAATTTTTCACAAGATAGCGCAGGCTGAATTAAAAATTGTTATTTCCATGGGAATTCACTAAATTTGTACGTTTTTAGAAGACTGTTTTTAAGAAATGAAAAAAGCATACGTTTTCCCTGGTCAGGGCTCGCAGTTCCCGGGCATGGCCAAGAAGATTTACGAAACGGACCCACGGGCGAAGGAGCTCCTGGACCGCGCCAATGAAATTTTGGGATTCCCCATCACCGATATCATGTTCGAAGGCACCGCCGAAGACCTCAAGGCCACGAAAGTGACCCAGCCGGCCGTGTTCCTCCACAGCGTCGTGCTCGCCAAGTGCCTCGAGGGCTTCGCCCCCGACATGGTCGCGGGCCACTCCCTCGGCGAATTCAGCGCCCTGGCCGCCGCCGGCGCGATGGAGTTCGAGGACGCCCTCAGGCTCGTCTCCGTGCGTGCACAGGCGATGCAGAAATGCTGCGAGAGCGTTCCCGGCACGATGGCCGCCATCATCGGCCTGCCGACGGAAACCGTCGAGCAGCTCTGCGGCGAGTGCACCAGCGGCACCGTCATCCCCGCGAACTACAACAGCGAGGGACAGATCGTGATCTCCGGTGAGAAGGCCGCCGTCGAGGAGGCCTGCGAGAAGATGAAGGCCGCGGGTGCCAAGCGCGCCCTTCCGCTGCCGGTCAGCGGCGCCTTCCACTCCCCGCTCATGGAACCGGCCCGCGTCGAGCTCGCCGCCGCCATCGAGGCGACCCCGTTCAAGACCCCGGTCTGCCCGGTCTACCAGAACGTGACCGCCCGCCCGACGACCGACCCGGCCGAGATCAAGGCCAACCTCCTCAAGCAGCTCACCTCCCCCGTCCGCTGGACGCAGACCGTGCTGAACATGATCCATGACGGCGCCGGCTATTTCATGGAGATCGGCCCCGGCAACGTCCTGCAGGGCCTTGTCCGCCGCACCGGCGGAGCCGAGCTCACCATCGAAGGATTATCCGAATAACACAACATAACATTAAACCGAACCTTATGGCTAAAGAGAAAAAATTCATCACTTGTGATGGCAACTACGCGGCCTCGAACATCGCGTACCTGTTCAGTGAGCATGCTGCCATTTACCCGATTACGCCTTCTTCCACGATGGCGGAGAACATCGACGAATGGGCAGCCCACGGCAAGAAGAACCTTTGGGGCGAGACCGTCAAGGTGACCGAAATGCAGAGCGAAGCCGGTGCCGCCGGCGCCGTCCACGGTTCCCTGCAGGCCGGTGCCTTGACCAGCACCTTCACCGCATCCCAGGGTCTCCTCCTGATGATCCCGAACATGTACAAGATCGCCGGCGAAATGCTCCCGACCGTGTTCCACGTCTCCGCCCGCGCCCTCGCATCCCACGCCCTCTCCATCTTCGGCGACCACCAGGATGTGATGGCCTGCCGACAAACCGGCTTTGCGATGCTCGCCGCCGGCTCCGTCCAGGAAGCGCAGGATATGGCTGCCGTCGCACACCTTTCCGCCATCAAGTCCTCGATCCCGTTCATCCACTTCTTCGACGGCTTCCGCACCTCCCACGAGATCCAGAAGATCGAAGCCCTCGACGAGGATGACCTCCGCAGCATGGTGTCCGAGAAGGCCCTCGCGAATTTCCGCGCCCGCGCCCTCAACCCGGATGCTCCCGTGACCCGCGGCACAGCCCAGAACGGCGACGTCTACTTCCAGGCCGTCGAGACCCGCAACCGGGCCTACGACGCCGTCCCGGACATCGTCGCCCGCTATATGGGTGAGATCGCCGAGGTCAGCGGCCGCAGCTACCGCCCGTTCGAGTACTACGGCGACCCGAAGGCCGAGAACATCATCGTCGCCATGGGTTCGGTCACCGAGACCATCAAGGAGACCATCGACCACATGGAGAAGGAAGGCAAGAAGGTTGGTCTCATCACCGTCCACCTCTACCGTCCGTTCGCCGAGAAGTACTTCTTCGGCGTCCTCCCGAAGAGCGTCAAGCGCATCGCCGTCCTCGACCGCACGAAAGAGCCCGGCGCCCTCGGCGAGCCGCTCTATCTCGATGTGAAGACCGCCCTGCAGGGCCGCGGCGACAACATCCTCGTCGTCGGTGGCCGCTACGGTCTCTCCTCCAAGGACACCACCCCCGCCCAGATCGTCGCCGTCTATGACAACCTCGCCCTCCGCGAGCCGAAGAACGGCTTCACGATCGGCATCGTCGACGACGTGACCTTCCGCAGCCTCCCGCAGAAGGAAGAGTTCTCCATCGTCAAGCCCGGCACGACCGAGTGCAAGTTCTACGGTCTCGGTTCTGACGGTACCGTCGGCGCCAACAAGAACACCATCAAGATCATCGGTTCCCACACGCCGAAATACTGCCAGGCCTACTTCGACTACGACTCCAAGAAGTCCGGCGGCTACACCTGCTCGCACCTCCGCTTCGGCGACGCGCCGATCAAGGCCCCGTACCTGGTGAACACCCCCGACTTCGTCGCCTGCCACGTTCCTTCCTACCTGAAGAAATATGACGTGCTCAAGGGCATCAAGCAGGGCGGCACCCTCCTCCTCAACTCCCTCTGGGACGAGGAGCAGACCAAGGCCAACATCCCCGACCACGTCAAGGCCGTCATCGCAAAGAAAAACATCAAGGTCTACATCATCAACGCGACCAAGATCGCTGCCGAAATCGGTCTCGGCGGCCGCACGAACACGATTCTCCAGAGCGCCTTCTTCAAGATCACCGGCATCATCCCTTACGAGGACGCCGTCAAGTACATGAAGGACGCCATCGTCAAGTCCTACGGCAAGAAGGGCGAGAACGTCGTCAACATGAACTACGCCGCCGTCGACCGTGGCGGTGAGTACACCGAAATCACCGTCCCCGCCGAGTGGGCCGACATCACCGCCAAGTTCGAGAACCCGAACAAGGACCGTCTCGCCCCGAAGTTCGTCAAGGACATCGCCGACGTGGTCAACGCCCAGGCCGGTGACACGCTGCCCGTGAGCGCCTTCATGGAATACGCCGACGGCACCATGCCCGCCGGCACCGCCGCCTACGAGAAGCGCGGCATCGCCGTCACCGTTCCCGAGTGGGACGCCGAGAAGTGTATCCAGTGCAACAGCTGCGCCTTCGTCTGCCCGCACGCCGCCATCCGTCCGTTCCTGATGACCGCCGAGGAAGCCGCCGGTGCTCCCGCCGGTGTCAAATACGCAGACGGCCGCGCCAACCTCAAGGACTACAAGTACGCCCTCGCCATCTCCGTGGACGACTGCACGGGCTGCGGCAACTGCGTCGACGTCTGCCTCGCCAAGGACAAGGCCCTCACGATGGTCCCGTACATCGAGCACCAGGACGAGCAGGCCAATTTCGACTGGCTCCACAAGAAGATCGGCTACCGCGAGTTCGTCGACAAGAAGGCCAACATGAAGAACTCCCAATTCGCCCAGCCGCTCTTCGAGTTCTCCGGTGCCTGCGCCGGCTGCGGTGAGACCCCGAACATCAAGACCATCACCCAGCTCTTCGGCGACCACATGATGATCGCCAACGCGACGGGTTGCTCCTCCATCTACGGCGCCTCCTTCCCGGCCAGCCCGTACTGCACCAATGTCCAGGGCCACGGTCCCGCATGGGCCAACTCCCTGTTCGAGGACTTCTGCGAGTTCGGTCTCGGTATGAAGCTCGGTTCCGACCGCGCCCGTGAGACCGTCCAGCGCCTGATGCTCCAGGGCCTCGAGTGCTCCTGCTGCACCGACGAGATGAAGGCCCTCTTCACCAAGTGGCTCGAGAACAAGAACGACGCCGCCATCACCCGCGAAGTCGCCGACAAGCTCGTCCCGCTCATGGAGAAATGTGGCTGCGACACCTGCAAGGCCCTCCTCGAGTACAAGCACTTCATCCCGTCCCGCAGCCAGTGGATCTTCGGTGGTGACGGTGCGTCCTACGATATCGGTTACGGCGGTCTCGACCATGTCCTCGCCAGCGGTGAGAACGTGAACGTCCTCGTCCTCGATACCGAGGTCTACTCCAACACCGGCGGCCAAAGCTCCAAGGCTACCCCTGTGGGCGCCATCGCCAAGTTCGCCGCTTCCGGCAAGAAGATCCGCAAGAAAGACCTCGGCATGATGGCCATCAGCTACGGCTATGTCTATGTCGCACAGGTCGCGATGGGTGCTTCCCCGGTCCAGTATTTCAACGCCATCAAGGAAGCCGAGGCCTACGACGGCCCGTCCCTGATCATCGCCTACTCCCCGTGTATCAACCACGGTCTGAAGGCCGGCATGGGTCTGAGCCAGAAGGAAGAGAAGCTCGCCGTCGACTGCGGCTACTGGCACCTCTACCGCTACAACCCGGCTCTCGAAGGCACGGACAAGAACCCGTTCACCAGGGCGAGGTCCGCTTCGCGTCCCTCTACAAGATGTTCCCGGAGAGCGCCAACGAACTCCTCCAGAAGACCGAGGAGTTCGCCAAGATCCGCCTCGAGACCTACAAACGCCTCGCCGGCAAATAGTGTCCGGCGACACAAAAAAAGCCTGCACGTTTCGTGAGGGCACTGAAAAAGGGGTCAGTTTATAAGGCCTCTGAGAGTGGCGTATTCAAGCAACTTCGTGAGAAGTTCGACTTTTCTTCAGATTTTCGATTCTCATGGGGTTGTTTTGCTAGAAAAAGCGGTTTTTCCCTCTATTTCCCGCTTTTTTCATCCAATATCCGCAATATTCTCACCATATTCGATGAGAATAGAGCCACTGCCCCCTGCATCGTATATGCATCAAGGCCGTAACTGATGGCTCTGTCCAGGTGATAGGAGTGTTTCAGCTCTGAGTTTTTCGCCTCCACGATGTATCGCTCTCGGTATTTCTGCTTGAACTCCTCGGTTTCCTGTTCTTTCCGTTGGCGTATCTGTTCCTGCGTAGGGATTGACACGTAGTAGATCTTTCCGGAACGCATTGTCTTAGTCCGCTTGTACCCGCACTTCTCAGCATGGGCACAGACTCTGCATTTAGTCGCAGAGAAAGAGAACGCCATTACCTCATTTTGATACTTTTTGGCTTCCTCCTTGTAGTTTACGATCTTCTTGGATATTGCCATATGCCCGGCCGGGCAGACCATCATCTCCGCATCTTTATTGTAGCTGAAGCCATTCCGTGCATAGTTGCCTTCATTTGCGACCAGGGGTTTAAGTTTTGATATCAGGGATACTTTTTCTTTTTCGGCATTCTCCAGATTCTTCTGACCACAGTACGCTCCGTCGCCTATGACCTCCTCTAGGTCGGGAATGTGGATCTTCGCTTTCCTGATAAGTTCCGGAAGTTCCGGCCCATCACCCTTTTCACCGGAGGTCATCGTTGCTGCCACGACCAAACGGTCCGGCGTTACAGCCAGATGCCCTTTGTAACCGAAGAACTCCGAGTCTTCCGCTTTGTGCCCTGTCCTGGCATCCGGATCAACAGACACGGTGTAGTGGTCAGTGATATCCTCCATCATCTCGGACAGCAGGTTCATCTTCTCCGTAACATTGGGAAGCAGCGATACTTTTTGCTCTTTCAGGAACGTAAGCAACTTGGCGATATAGTCCATTTCCTTCTCAAGGTTATCACCCTCATACTTCTCCGGCATATGGTCCTTGAGCGACGCGTCCATCTCATAGACGGTCTTCCGCAGTATCTTTGACTGCTTCTGAAGAGCAATTGCCGGCATGGTAGGGTTGGAACGGGACAACGTGTGCGTCGAGTCCACGATTATCGTCCGGCTAAGTTCAATCCCTTTTTCACGTGCAATCGTTAATGACTTCCCGATGAGCATGTCCAGCAGTTCCACATCCTTCAATCGCTGGCGGCGGAACTTGCTAAGCGTGCTGGAGTCTATGACATTGTCTTCGGGTGCAAGGCCCAGAAAGAACTTGCAGGCCATGTCGCTCATGCAGCGGTCCACAAGGTCAACATCGGACAACCCCAATACACTCTTCAGCATCAGATACTTGAACATACGGACTGGATCCTCTGCCATACGGCCATTGTCCGGGCAGTATTTGTCTTTCAGTTCGTCGTAAACGAAGGAAAAGTCGGTCAGTTCACTCAGTCGGCGCCATTTGTTGTCTTTCCGGACGACAATATCGTACAAGGAAGAGTAGTCTGAAAATCGTATTTTACCCTGTATCGGAAGCATATAAACGTCTATTAATCAATATGATAAAGTTACAAAAAATATGTCAGACTACCAAATATATTTGATGGTCTGACAAACTTTTTTTCATATGTCCTACATGACGGTCAGAAGGGTTTTTCGGTGCCCTCAAGAATCGCACCCCTACTCGCGTTTTGTACTGAACCCCGAAAGTTGGACGGGTTTAACTTAAGATTCTGGATGGGGCTCTGCCCCAAACCCCGAGGTATTTAGACCAAAGAATGTGATGTTTTTCTTAAAAGCCCCGCCCGTAGAGACGGGGCCATTCTTCGGTCGGCGTCCGGACCTCTCCTCGCGCCATTGCAAAGATATGATATTCCTGCTCATTATGCAACATCCTCCATCCGGGCTCTATATTTTGCCGGGCTTGTCCCAAGTCTGGATTTGATCCTCTCCTCGTTGTAGTACTTTATGTACTCTCGCAGAGCGCTTTTGAACTGCTCTACAGTATCGAACGAAGAGTAGTCAAACTCTGCCTTCAACTGGCTGAAGAAGCTTTCAGCACAAGCATTGTCAAGGCAGTTTCCTTTCCTGGACATGCTCTGGATTATGCCCGCACGGGCTAGTCTTTTCTGATATTTTGCATTCTGATACAGGGACCCTTGGTCAGAGTGGAGTATGACACCCTTGTGATCAGGATATCGTTTCAGGACACAGTCAACCATATCAAGAACCATGTCCAGATTAGGATGGTCAGATATCGTATAACCCAGGATCTCCCCATTATGCAGCTCGCTGATTGGAGACAAGTAGACCTTGCAGCCAAGTAAATGGAACTCGGTTACATCCGTTACCCACTTCTGGTTGAACCCGGTCGTGCCGAAGTCACGCTCCAACACATTTGGAGCGACTGTCCCAACTTCGCCCTTGTAAGAGTGGAACTTCTTTACCCTAACCAGAGACTTGAGACCCATGTCGTCCATCAACCGCTTGACAGTCTTGTGGTTGACAATTATTTCATAGTTGTCAAGGAGAGCCTGTGTTATTCTCCGGTAACCGTAACGCCCCTTGTTCTTGTGGTAGATGGAGAATATCTTCCCTTTGACGCCAGCCCACTTGTCCGGCTTGCGGGATTGGGCGAGATTGTAATAGAAGGTCGATCGAGCCATCTTCATCTGCTTGAGCATAATGTCAAGCGGATAGCCTTCAAGCCTTAGTTCTTCGATGGCTCCCGCCCAATCTCTCTTAGACGGGCATCCCTTGCTGCGACTAAGGCCTTCACTTTTTTTAACAGTGCATTCTCTACACGCAGTTCTTCCAGCTCACGTTTCAAACGCTGGTTCTCTTCCAGCGCATCAAGAAGTGCCGAATGCTCTCGTCTTTGTTCTTTCATATCTTCTATGCTGCAATAATGAGACACCGACAATATACCATATCCATTCTTTCTGACAAGTTTTATCCAATTGCAGAGTGACGAACGTGATACGTTGTACTTGATTGATATATCTGTTAAAGATACACCTTTTTCAAGATGTTCGGAAACAATTTCTTGTTTTATCTCCGGAGCATATGTGGTACTGGACTTATCTCGCAGAAGATATTCCTTCCCAAACAGCCTGTATAGCTGCTGGAGACGAGAGACTGTGGTTATACATACTCCGACATTCCTGGAGGTCTCGGAGACACCGACCCCGTTCTCAAATAGTTCGAGAATTTGACGCCTTTTTTCAAATTTTTTCTTCATGTTGGACTCCTTGTTGTGTCCAACTTTTTGGGGTCACATCACTTGGCGCCGCGAAAAGGGGGT
>CACXMA010000016.1 GCA_902768665.1 uncultured Bacteroidia bacterium
TTGCATGAGCGACCTCAACACCCGTCGCGGCATGATCATGAACCAGGACATGGACAAGGGCTTCACCGTCCTCCACGCCCGCGTTCCGCTCGCCGAGCTCTACCGTTACTCCACCGTCCTGAGCTCCCTGACCGGCGGCTCCGCGACCTTCCAGATGAAGTTCGCCGAGTATCAGCAGGTCCCGGCCGACGTCCAGACGAAGCTTCTCGCCGAGTACGCCGCCCAGGAGCAGGAGGAGGACTAATCCCCTTATCATCAACCGAATGAGAAAGAGTCTTATACTGATCGCAGCGGCGGCCACCCTGATGGTCGCCGCCTGCGGCAACAAGACGGCCAAGAAGGCTGAGGCCCGGGAGCAGGTCGCCGAAGCGGCTGTCCTGCCCGAGGATTTCCTCGATTTCACGGCTTCCCTTCCGGGAGGCGGCACCGCCAAGCTGTCCGACTTTGTCGGTCACGGCAAGTACATCCTTGTAGATTTCTGGGCATCCTGGTGCGGCCCATGCCGCCGGGAGATCCCGAACATCAAGAATGTCTACGAGACCTACCACGGCGATCTTTTCGACATCGTCAGCGTGGCTGTCTGGGATAAACCCGAGGACAGCCTGGAGGCTATCGAGGAAGAAGGTCTCGTGTGGAACCAGCTCATCGACGCCGGCCGGGTCCCGACGGACCTCTACGGCATCGAAGGCATTCCGCACCTGATTCTCTTCGGTCCTGACGGCACCATCGTCGCCAGCGACATCCGCGGTCCGGAGATCGGCGCCGCCGTCGCGAAGGCTCTCGGCAAGTAGATTGCCCGCATCCGCCGGCAATGACGTTTAACCGTCATTCCACGGCTTGTCCGTGGAATCTTTTATGACCGTTCGCGAGAAAATAGCATTATTCCCCCATTCCCCCGGCGTCTACAGATACTATGACGCCGAGGGAAAAGTTATTTATGTAGGTAAGGCCAAGGACCTCCACAAGCGGGTGGCGCAGTATTTCGTACCGCCGGAGCGGCTCAACACGAAGACCCGCATCCTGGTCAGCAAAATCGCCGACGCACAGTATTCCGTGGTCGATTCCGAGGCGGACGCCCTGCTGCTGGAGAACAACCTCATCAAGCAGTACAAGCCCCGCTACAACATCCTCCTCAAGGACTCGAAGACCTATCCCTGGATCTGTGTCACCGGCGGGGATTTCCCCCGCGTGTTCATCACGCGGCGGATCGACAAGGGCAACCGCTACTTCGGCCCCTACAGCAGCGCCCTGCATGCCCGCGGGTTTGTCGACTTCTTCCATGAAGTCTATGCCCTCCGCACCTGCAACCTCAAAATCACCTCCGACGCCATCCTCCGCGGGAAGTTCCGCCCGTGCCTCAAGATGCATATCGGAAAATGCAAGGCCCCCTGCGTCGGCAAGATCTCCATGGCCGCTTACCAGGCCGACATCGACGAGATCGTACGTATCCTCAGCGGCCGCGGCGGGGAAGTCATCCGCCACTACAAGGCCCTCATGGCCGAAGCCGCCGAGCGCCTCGATTTTGAGACGGCGCAGGAGTACAAGCTCAAGATCGGCACCCTCGAGCGGCACTACGCCAAGTCCGTCATCACGCAGGCGGCCGACACCGACGCCGATGTCTTCTCGATGGTCTTCGACGGGGGAGAGGCCTTCGGCAACTTCCTCCGCATCCGCGGCGGTGCCATCGTCCAGTCCCTCAATCTCGGTTTCCGCAGCCAGATCGAGGAGGAAAAGGAAACCCTCCTCGCAACCTTCATCGGCGAGATCGAGGACAAGTTCGGCGCCCTCTCCGGCGAGGTCATCGTGCCGTTCCTGCCCGATGTCGAGATTCCCGGCGTGGAGTTCCGCATCCCCCAGCGCGGCGACAAGCTGTCCCTGCTGGAGCTGAGCGCCAAGAACGCCCGCGAGTTCTATGCCGGCAGCCTCCGTCAGCGCGAGCACACAGATCCCGACAGCTACAAGATGTCGGTGATGGAGGACCTCCGCAAGGCTCTCGGTATGAAGGAGCTGCCGCGCCACATGGAGTGCTTCGACAACTCCAACATCCAGGGCACCAACCCCGTCGCCTCCTGCGTCGTGTTCCGCGACGGCGTGCCTTCCAAGAAGGATTACCGCCGCTTCAAGATCAAGACCGTCATCGGCGCCAACGACTTCGCCTCCATGAAGGAAGTCGTCAACCGCCGCTACGCCCGCATGCTGCAGGAGAACCCGGATGACCTGCCGCAGCTGATCGTCATCGACGGCGGCAAGGGCCAGCTCGAATTCGCCTACCAGGCGCTGCTGGAGCTGGATGTCCTCGACCGGGTGACGGTCGTGGGCCTGGCCAAGCGCCTTGAGGAGGTCATCCGCGTCGGCGACCCCTATCCCCTTTTCATCGACCGGAACTCGCAGGCTCTCCGCGTGCTGCAGCAGATCCGTGACGAGGCCCACCGCTTCGGCATTACCTTCCACCGCAATCTCCGCTCCAAGGCGGCCATCCACAGCGCGCTCCGCGACATCAAGGGTGTCGGCGAGAAGACCGAGCAGCGCCTGCTGCTCCACTACGGCTCCGTCGCCCGCATCGCCGCGGCTCCGCTCGAAGACCTTTCCGCGCAGGTCGGCGCCGACCTCGCGATGCGTATCCACGATTATCTGAACAGTGAATAAAGATTCCACGGACAGGCCGTGGAATGACGAATTATGACGGAAAAAGTATTCAACAGATGGTTTAACATCTTCATCCTGGCGGGAATGACGATCGTCACCTGCCTGGTTACCTGGTTCAAGCTGGCGGATGCCGCCGGCGGCAGCGAGAAGGCCTGGCTCCTCCTGGCGGCCTTCGGGTCGCTGATGGGCGTGCTCGCGACCGTCTGCTCGGCCAACGGATGGATCATCACCTTCCTCTTCGGTTTTCTGGACGTCGCCATCTACGGCGTGGCCTGCTGGGTAAACTGGCGGGGCGGCGGGTCCGGCCTTGGGAATGCCATCCTCCACTTCGCCTATTTCGTTCCGATGCAGCTCGTCGGTTATCTCCAATGGCGCCGCCGCGGGGCCAAGGCCTCCTCGCAGGTGAAAGCCCGTCGGCTCCGTCCCTTCATGCGCTGGACCTGGCTGGCCATCACCCTCGTCGCAACCGTCGTGCTGTATCTGATCCTGGCCCGCTTCGACCGAAGCGCCGCCGACAGCTTCCTCAAGGTGGCCGTGCTGCTGGATGCGATTCCGCTGGTGTGCAACATCATCGGACAGCTCCTTATGTCGACGGCCTACATGGAGCAGTGGATCTTCTGGCTGGCGGTCAATGTCACTTCCATCGGTATGTGGCTGTTCTCCGACAAGTCCTTTGCATCGGTCTATATCGTCAAGTACTCCTTCTACCTGATCAATGCCCTTAACGGCCTGAGAATCTGGCTGAAACTGAGCCGGCCCGAGGCAAAATAGCCTTCCCGTTCGTCGGCTTTTTCGGCAAAGATTTTCATATTTGGGAAATTTTTCGTTACTTTGCAGTCTGTATGCGTGGAGCATGCATTAATATTGAAAGTTACTATTAAATAAATAAATCTAAACTTTACGATTATGACACACGAAGAAATCGTTGCCAAGGTGAAAGAAATCATCGTCGACAAGCTTGGCGCTGAAGAGTCTGAGGTTACCGAAACCGCTAACTTCACCAACGATCTGGGTGCTGATTCCCTCGACACCGTCGAGCTCCTTATGGAATTCGAGAAGGTTTTTGACGTCCGTATCCCGGATGAGGAGACCAGCGGCATCGCTACCGTCGCCGACGCTATCGCCAAGGTTGAAGAAAAACTCGCTGCCAAGGAGTAATTCCCCTGCGATTTTTCACATACGAAAGAGACTGACCTTCCGGCCAGTCTCTTTTAGTTTTATTTGGTTTTTACATTCTTACTCCTTATTTTTGAAGAAAAAATGGTCCACATCGTTCTGTGGTTATTGTAGATAGATATGAGGAATACCACATTGCTTCTATTATTATTGGCTTCTTTCCTTCTTGTCTCATGTGTATTAATTGCAGATCGTATTTATATCTTTACTTTTACAAATAATTCATCTGAACCGATAGGGATTATTGCAGATTTTTCACCTACAGATAATGCTATAACCCGCGGGAGCTATTATGTAAAAGGGATTGCCCCGGGTGTGAAAGAAGCCGTGGATGACGACAGCAGTTGGAGAAAGAGGGTAAAAGATTCTATGCACTTTTATGTGGTAAGAGTGATACCAAGCCTCTCTGAGAAAAAGCAGCAAACACAATTATCAGAGTCGGATATTGAAAGGATATCCAACGAAGATATATATGCGAGGATAACGTACACAAAGAATGAATTTAAAGCCAGAGACTTTTGTTTTCCTCCGCCAAAAGGAACCAAGATTATTTATTATCCCGCATACTCAAATCTAAAGGAATAGCGAATCATCAGAAGAAGCGAGTATCTTGTTAGAGACTGACCTGCCGGCCAGTCTCTTTTTTTAGATGTCCTGCATGCGCTGGGCATGACGTCACCCCACGGCTTGTCCGTGGGGTCTATTCCTTCGGAATCGCGTAGGTGAGCGTCAGGGTCGGGACGCGGCCGCCGGGGGCGGAGGGGCCGAGGAGGCGGGCGCTGTAGTAGCGGTCGCGGTCCAGCTCGGTCGTGGTCGTTGTCGATGAGGATGAAGAATTCATCATCGCGGCCATCATCGCGTAATTATAATAATTGTAGTAGCTGTTGTAGCCGTATCCGCCGTAACCGTATCCACCATATCCGCCGTAACCGCCATAGCCGCCATAGCCGCTGTAGAGGCTGTTGAGGTAGCTGTAGTAGGCGAGATTCTGGTAATAGCTGTTGTCGGTGGTGTTGGCGGTCGTTTCCGTTTCCGTGGCCATGATCAGCAGCCAGATGTCGAAGTTGGACATATCCGTCCCTTCCTCCATCCGCAGAAGCTGCTGGAGATGGTGCGCTACGTCGGGGGAGTAGCAGAGGCGGTCGCGGTGGAGGCTGCCCTGGTCCTCATCCTTGGCGCTGGAGTCCGACAGTCCGGCGAAGCTCGCGCCGACTCCGTCGGTAATGATCCGGCAGGTAGGGCTGAGCACCGGCGGGAAGAAGGTCCCGAGGGCCTTGTAATCCCCGTCGTACTCGAACGGAAGGCTGATCTGCGCGCGGCTGATGACGGCCTTGGCCGGGTCTCCGTACTGGCCGATTTCGGCCTTGGCGGCATCCAGCAGGGCCTGGGCGTCGATGACGGGCTTGAGTCCGCCGCCGCCCTCGACCAGAAGGTCTGCGCCGGCGAGACCGGCCGCAGGGGCGCTCTCATGGCCGGTGAGATTGCAGGCGTACTGCGGGAATTTCTGCTTGTTGTTGATATAGGTCGCCTCGTCGAGGAAATCGGGCTCGCCGTAGATGAACAGGAAGCTCGTGTCCTTGCGGACGCCTTCATACTCGGCGTTGAAGTTGAGCCGGACGCAGTTGCCGTTGAGGAGATAGGTGCCGTAAGAGGCGCTGTAGGTCAGGCAGCCGAGCTCGAAGAGATTGATGCGGCCGCCGTTGCCGGTCGGGGGCTCGATTTCGAGGTAGAGGCCCGGGAAACGCTTGGTGAAGTTCGGGAGCGTGTCGGTATCCTCCTTGGTGATGGTCAGATAGCGCTCGGCGAACTTGCGGGAGAAATTGAAGCTGAGGGAATCCCCGCCGCCGTAGACGATACCGCCGTCGGTGATGGGCTCGCCCTTGTGGGGGACGGTGGCGTTGGTGCGGATCTTGGCGAGGTCGACGGGCTCGGCAAGTTCATAGACGCGCACGTTCTGGATGAGGTATCGGTCCGCCTCGGTCGCGACGGAAACGGTGTCGAGCGCCGCTGCGAAATGCATGTTCCGAAGGACGGGGTCCTTGCCGAAATCGAGATCCTCGAAGGCGGGAAGGAGCGTCAGCACGCAGCTTCTTGTCGTCAGTCCGAAACGGTCGTCGCGGACGGCGCCGAGGGCGATGCGTTTGGAAGACAGGCCGGACAGGCTGTCCGCCATCTCCATCCGGATGCCCGTCAGGGGAATCTCGGCGGTGTGGATGTCGAACATCTGGTCGGTGGCGATCAGGTCTTT
The DNA here is from genome assembly GCA_902768665.1 of uncultured Bacteroidia bacterium. Taxonomy (GTDB): domain Bacteria; phylum Bacteroidota; class Bacteroidia; order Bacteroidales; family UBA932; genus Cryptobacteroides. The sequence continues at coordinate 6,071 of CACXMA010000016.1, forward strand.
TCCGAGATTCTCATCTACGGAGACGCAGGATGCACCGGTGAAAAGGGCAGCCGCAAGGGCTGAAAGGATTCTTACGGAAGTTTTGAGGTTCATGCCGCTAGCCAAGGAACTGGTCGTAAAATTCGTTGTACTCGTCGATATACCGGCCGTTTTCCTGAGCGATTTCGTTGAAAGGAAGGACGGGCAGGCCCAGTTCCTGTTCCCCATAACGCACGAGCTCCGGATCCACCTCCCCGTCGCCGAGGATAATGCCGTCGGAATACCGCTCTGCCAGTTTAGCAAGAGCCGTGCCATCGGGCTTGTCTCCGAGGATGGCGACATCCTTCGGCGTCACGGTCCCGAAGAGGATGCTCCGGGCCAGCTCCGGGGAGAAATGCTCCTTCGGCGTGTCTCCGTATAGGGACAGGACTACCTTGCTCTGCGAGAAGATCGGGTCGTCCTTGTAAGCTTTCTTGAGGTAGAGGGGCAGGACATGGGAAATCCAGCCGTGGCAGTGGATGATGTCCGGGGCCCAGCGCTGTTTCTTGACCGTCTCCAGGACGCCGCGGGCGAAGAAGATGGCTCTTTCGCCGTTGTCCTCGAAGAACTTTCCGGAAGCGTCGGCAAAGGTCTGCTTGCGGCGGAAGTAATCCTCGTTGTCGATGAAATAGACCTGCAGGCGGGCGGCGGCGATGGACGCGACCCGGATGACGAGCGGGCGGTCGACGTCGTCAATGATGATGTTCATGCCGGAGAGGCGGATTACCTCATGCAGCTGGTGCTTCCGTTCGTTGATGCAGCCGTAGCGGGGCATGAACGGACGGACTTCCTTGCGTCTTTCCTGGATTCCCTGCGGAAGGTATCTTCCGATGCGGGCAATCCGGGACTCCGGGAGGTAGGGTTCTATCTCGGAATTGACGAAGAGGACTCTTTTGACGGTATCGGCCATACTTTTCTTCTTTATTCCTACAAAGATAGGAATTTTTTTCCATAAAACTGCGATAATTGCTATCTTTGGAGCGAATTTGGGACATTGTATGCCGAAAAGAGAGAACAGAAAAACCGTGCGCCGGCTGCTTTCAGCCTACCTTTCCTCCGTCATCAGCATTTCCCTCGTGCTCCTGCTTCTCGGGATCGCGACGGCCCTGCTGCTGAACGCCCGGAAGGTGTCGGACTACATCCGCAGCAACATGCAGGCGGAGGTTTTTCTCGCCGAGGGGGTGACCCCGGCGCAGGCGGAAATCTTCGCCCGGAAGCTCTCGGACGTGAGCGGCGTTTCGTCCGTCCGTCTCGTTTCCGAGGAGGAGGGGCGAAAGGAGCTGCTGGAGACCTTCGGCGAGGACTTTCTCGACGTGTTCGAGGAGGTCGCTATCCCGCTTTCCTGCGAAGTAACCCTCGAGCCCGGTTATGTCTCGTCGGACAGCCTCGCCCGCGTCGGGGAGCGGATTTCGGCCTTCCCGGAGGTGGAATCCGTCAATTATCCCGCCGCTTTTGTGGACAAGCTCAACGACAACCTCGGCAAGATCGGCCTCGTGCTGGGCCTGCTGATCGCGGCGAGCCTGTTCATCTCCTTCGTGCTCATCGGCAACACCGTCCGCATCAATGTCTTCAACCGCCGCTTCACGATCCATACGATGAAGCTCGTCGGTGCGACGAAAGGCTTCATCCGCCGGCCGTTCATGGTCCGAGCGGTCTTCCAGGGGCTGGCTTCGGCGCTGCTGGCGCTCGGCTGGATGGCCCTGCTGCTGCTTCTGCTGCGGCACGAGTCCGCCGGCGGCTATGCGCTGCTGCTGGCCGACCGCGAGACGCTGCTGGCGGTGGCGGGCGTAGTGGTCGCCGCGGGTGTGGTCCTCTGCCTGGTGAGCACCTACTGGAGTGTCAACCGGCTTCTCGCCATGAAAAAGGAACAATTGTATTATTGATATATGAGTAAGAAAAATACCGCCTCGGAGGCCTCCAGGCCCATGCCGCTGACCGCCCGGGGACTGAAATACCTGCTGATCGGGCTCATCGTCATGCTCTCCGGCATCATCCTGATGATCGGCGGCGGCAGTGACGACCCGAACGTGTTCAACTACGCGATGTTCGACTTCCGCCGTCTCGTCGCGGCGCCGCTGGTGCTCCTTGCGGGCGTGGCCATTATGATCATCGCCATTGTCAAGGTCCCGAAGGACAAAAAGGAGGATCGGTAATGGATTGGTGGCAGGCGCTCATTCTCGGTCTCGTCCAGGGACTGACCGAGTTTCTCCCCGTCTCGAGTTCGGGGCATCTGATTATTTTCCAGCACTTGACCGGGACGGACGTGAATCCGGATTCCTTCCTGGGGTTTACCGTACTGGTCCATTTCGCGACGGTCTGCAGCACCCTCGTGGTCTTCTGGGCCGCGATCTGGAAGCTGCTGAAGGGTCTTTTCCGCTTCCGCTACAACGACGAGACCGACTATGTCGCCAAGATTCTCGTGTCCATGATTCCGGTCATGGTGGTGGGACTCTTTTTCAAGGATGCGGTCGAGGACCTCTTCGGTGAGGGACTTATCGTCGTAGGCTGCTGCCTGCTCATCACGGCCCTGCTTCTCTGGCTGTCGGATCTGTTTGGCAGCCGCAAGGGGGCGAAGGAGCATCGCAACGGCATTTCCTTCGCGCAGGCGTTCACGGTCGGCATCGGACAGGCCTGCGCCGTGGCTCCGGGCCTGTCCCGCAGCGGCACCACGATCGCGACAGGTCTGCTGACGGGCGTCCGCCGCGACGTGATGGCCCAGTTCTCCTTCCTGATGGTGCTGGTGCCGATTGTCGGCGAGCAGCTGCTCAGCGTGCTGAAAAGCCTTCATGGCGGCGACCCGCTGTTCGGCCCCGAAGTCTCGGCGCTCTCGCTGGCGCTCGGTTTCGTGGCGGCCTTCCTGTCGGGCCTTTTTGCCTGCCGGGCAATGGTCGCGCTCGTTCGCCGCGCCAAGCTCTACTGGTTCTCCATCTACTGCGTTCTGGCCGCCGTGCTTTGCCTGTTCCTGTAGCCGATGACGGGACTTAAGCGCATATATTTCGCTTCCGATGTCCATCTCGGCATGGATATCCTGGACCCGAAGGCCCGGGAGGCCCGATTTGTGGCTTTCCTGAAGTCCATTCCCGTGGAAAAGACCGAGGCGCTCTACCTTCTCGGGGACATCTGGGATTTCTGGTATGAGTACAAGCACCTCGTCCCGAAGGGGTTCGCGCGGGTGCTTGCCGCATTGGAGGACCTGACCGAAGCGGGCGTGAAGGTCTATTTCTTCCAGGGGAACCACGATATCTGGGCCTACCGCTATTTCGAGGAGATCGGCATCACCAAGATTCTCAGGCAGCCATACGTGTTCGAGTATGGCGGCAAGCGCTTCTGCATCGGCCACGGCGACGGGCTCGGCCCCGGTTTCCGTGTCTACAAGGTGATGCGCTGGGTGTTCCACAACCGCTTCTTCCAGTTCCTCTTCAGTCTCGTTCCGTCACGGCTGGCGTTCTGGATGGGCAACACCTGGTCGCGCCGTACGCGTACGCACCGAAAGCCCTATGTCTGGAAGGACGATAAGGAGCCTTTATATATATATTGTAAGGAGTTCCAGGCGAAGCAACCGGTCGACTACTTTATCTTCGGGCACTACCATCTCGAGGTGGACATGCCGGTCGAGGGCGGAGCGGAGCTTCGCGTGATGAAGGATTGGTTCGAGGGGTCCTACTATCTGTATTTCGACGGGATTTTGACCCGCGGCGGCTCCTCGTAATAGATGGAATAATAGAGGGCCGGGAATTCCCCGCTTTCCCATTTCTCGACCAGGCTTTCCGTGATGGCGTCGTCCCCCGTGGGGTCGTAACGCTTCTTCAGGTCGTTGTCGAACAGGCTCGCCACGCCGTTCCAGAACTTGGCGGCGATGCCGTTCTTGTAGTCCTTGATGATGTCGTAGGAGGATTTCCCGATCTCGCGGTCGATGAGCTTGACAAGAAGCTTTCCCTGCGAGTAGGTCATTTTCCGCATGGGCTTTTCGAAGACGTCGAAAAGCTCTTTCTGTTTCTTGTCGATAAAGCGCTCGCGCTTACGGCCCGACAGGTCTTTGCCGGCGATTTCCCGGTCGGCCTCGCTCAGGATCTTTCGCGCGACGATCGCATAAGGATATACCTTGTTGAAATTATAGACGAGCTTGTAGTACTGGCGCATGCTCTTGCTGGCCTGGCGCCCGCGGGGGAAGATCCAGATCGGGTCGATGGAGTCGAAGTAGAGCGTGTCTCCGTTTACGACCTTGATGGCGAGCCAGCCGCCCTTGTCGGGCTCCGTCTTCTCGCCTTTACGCTGCGCAAACGCGGCTTCGGAAAGAAGAAGCAGCAGCGCGGCGGTCAGTATGAACGTCAGTTTTTTCATGTCGGAGGCATGGATATGCAAAGATAAGGCCGTTTTTTGAAAAAAGCATACCCTGTCATTTCGAGCGGGCGCATTGAGTCGAGAAAGCTGTATAGGTGCCATGTCGAAAATGCGGGTAAAAACTTTTCAACAATATTTGTAACTCGCGAAAAAACAATAAGATAACTTGCAAAAAACATTGTCGAAAATGTTTAAAAATTTTTGAAAAAGTATTTGTTTTCCGGAATTTTTTTGTAACTTTGCAGTCCTAAAAAATGGGGTGAAACGCGCCAACCAGCTGAGCCTCAATGAGTTAGGTAATTGGAAATATATTTTAAAAGGAATACAGCAATGTTACAACCTAAGAGAACCAAATTCAGAAGGGAACAGAAAAACCGCATGAAGGGTAATTCCGGTCGTGGAAACCAGCTTGCGTTCGGTTCCTTCGGTCTGAAGACCCTTGAAAACTGCTGGCTTACCGCTCAGCAGATCGAAGCGGCCCGTCAGGCTATTTCGCGCCGCATGAACCGTGAGGGTCAGATCTGGATCCGCATCTTCCCTGTCAAGCCGTTCACCAAGAAGCCGCTCGATACCCGTATGGGTAAAGGTAAGGGTGATCCTCAGGGCTTTGTCGCTCCCGTGACCCCGGGCCGTATCCTCTTTGAGGCTGAAGGTGTTGCGCTCGCTACCGCTAAGGAAGCCATGCGTCTCGCCGCCCAGAAACTCCCTGTCGCCACGAAGTTCGTCGTCCGTCGGGATTATGTTGAAGAATAATTGATTTGGAGGAAGAAAAATGAAAATTTCCGAAGTACGCGAAATGTCGATTGCTGACCTCCGCGACCGCATCGAGGTCGAACAGCGCAATCTCGACACCATGAAGATCAATCACGCCATCTCCCCGATGGAAGATACTTCTAAATTCAAGAAGACTCGGCAGGACATCGCCCGTATGCTCACCATCCTTGCTGAGAAAGAAAAACAGCAGAACTAAAGTTAAGTAAGTCCTATGGAAAGAAATCTTCGCAAGGAAAGAATCGGTATAGTGGTCAGCAACAAGATGGACAAGACCATCGTCGTTGCTGTCAAGCGCCATGAGAAACATCCCATCTACGGCAAGTTCGTCAAGAAGACCACGAAGTTCGTCGCTCAGGATGAGAAGAATGAGTGCAGCGAGGGTGACACCGTCCGCATCATGGAGACCCGTCCCCTCAGCAAGACCAAGAACTGGAGATTAGTCGAAATCATTGAAAAAGTCAAGTAATTATGATACAGCAGGAAACACGTTTACAGGTGGCCGACAACAGCGGTGCTAAGGAAGTCCTCTGCATCCGCGTGCTGGGCGGTACCCACCACCGTTATGCGACCGTGGGCGACAAGATCGTCGTCACAGTCAAGAGCTCCATCCCGGGCAGCGATGCCAAGAAGGGTACGGTCTCCAAGGCTGTCGTCGTTCGCACGAAGAAAGAAATCCGTCGTCAGGACGGTTCCTATATCCGTTTCGACGAAAACGCCTGCGTTCTTCTGAACAATGCCGGCGAACTCCGCGGTACCCGTATCTTCGGTCCCGTGGCCCGCGAGCTCCGCGAGAACTACATGAAGATCGTTTCACTGGCACCGGAGGTCCTTTAAAAGAGTAGAGAGTATGAAAAAGTTACACATCAAGAAAGGCGATACCGTTTTCGTCAATGCCGGTAACGACAAGGGCAAGACCGGAAAGGTGCTGGCCGTGTATCCGGAGAAGGACCGCGTCATCGTGGAAGGTATCAACATGGTGTCCAAGCACACCAAACCCAATAGCAAGAACCCTCAGGGCGGCATCGTCAAGCAGGAGGCCGGCATCCATGTCTCCAACCTGCAGCTGATCGACCCCGTTTCCGGCAAGCCGGTTAAGGTTACCTACAAGATGGAAGGTGACAAGAAGGTTCGTATTTCTAAAAAATCTGGAGAGGAGATCAAGTAATTATGGCAAAGAAGACTAACAAGCCCGCCGAAGTGCAGGCCCTGCCCACCGGCTACGTTCCGACCCTGAAGAAGGTCTACAAGGAAGAGATTGTTCCGGCCCTGGTCAAGCAGTTCTCTTATACGACCGTCATGCAGGTTCCCCGTCTGGTCAAGATCACCCTCAACGAAGGTGTCGGTGACGCGACCCAGGACAAGAAACTGGTCGAGGAAGCCGCTGAAGAGCTCTCCACCCTCACCGGTCAGAAGGCGGTCATCACCGCTTCCCGTAAGGATATCTCCAACTTCAAGCTCCGTAAGGGCATGCAGGTTGGTGCGAAGGTCACCCTCCGCGACGTCAAGATGTACGAGTTCCTCGAGCGCCTCATCCGCGTCTCCCTCCCGCGTATCCGTGACTTCAACGGTATCGCCGAGAAGATGGACGGCCGCGGCAATTACACGCTCGGTATCAAGGAGCAGATCATCTTCCCCGAGGTTGATATCGACAAGAACCCGCGCATCCACGGTATTGAGATCACGTTCGTTACGACCGCCAAGAGCGACGAAGAGGCACACGCCCTCCTCAAGGCCTTCGGTCTCCCGTTCAAGAAACATAATAACTAATCGATAGCATTATGGCAAAAGAATCCATGAAAGCCCGCGAAGTCAAACGCGCGAAACTGGTTGCTAAGTATGCCGAAAAGAGAGCTGCCCTGAAGGCCGCCGGCGATTACGCCGCCCTCGACAAGCTCCCGAAGAACGCGAGCCCGGTCCGTCTCCACAACCGCTGCTCCCTCACCGGTCGTCCGAAAGGATATATGAGGGACTTCGGTCTGAGCCGTATCCAGTTCCGTGAGATGGCGTCTTCCGGCCTCATCCCGGGCGTGAAGAAAGCTTCCTGGTAAAATACAATACCGCAAGCTGCGGGGTTTCGGCCCTTCGGCTTGCATACTATTTAATAATATAACAACAATCGGATATCGGGCGTCCCCTGAGGCGCCGGTCCACAAAAAGACAAAAAAATGACTGATCCTATTGCAGATTTTCTGACCAGAATCCGTAACGCTTACCTCGCCGGTAAGAAGGTCGTCGAGATCCCGTCCTCCAACATGAAGGTCGCCCTCACGAAGATTCTGTTCGAGAAGGGTTACATCCTCAGCTGGAAACTCGTTGAGGGTGAGCCGTTCAACACCATCAAAATCGCTCTTAAGTACCATCCGCAGACCAAGACCCCCGCGATCAAGCAGATCCAGCGCGTGTCCACCCCCGGTCTTCGCAAGTACGCTGACGTGAAGAACATGCCGCGCGTCCTCAACGGCCTCGGTGTCGCTATCCTTTCCACGTCCAAGGGTGTCATCACCGACAAGGAAGCCCGTGAGCTCAACGTCGGCGGTGAGGTTATTTGCTACGTTTATTAATCTCAAACAAGTACAGTAATGTCACGAATTGGAAAACTTCCTGTAAACCTTCCGGCCGGCGTGAGCGTACAGCTCCTCGACGGTAACGTGGTGAAGGTTAAAGGACCTCTCGGTGAGCTGAGCCAGAAGGTTGACCCGGCCATCACCGTCAATGTAGAGGGTAACGTCATCACATTCACCCGTCCCAGCGACCAGCCGCGCTTCCGTTCCATGCACGGTCTCTACCGGGCTCTCGTCCACAACATGGTGGTCGGTGTCTCCGAAGGTTTCGAGATCCGTCAGGAGTTCGTCGGTGTCGGTTACCGCGTGGTTGCCGAAGGCCAGCTCGTCAAGATGTCCCTCGGTTACTCCCACGAGATCCAGCTTCTCCTCCCCGCTGAGGTGAAGGCCGAGACCCCGCAGGTCCGCAAGGGTGAGAACCCGCTCCTCATTCTCAAGAGCGCTGACAAGCAGCTCGTGGGTGAGGTTGCCGCCAAGATCCGCTCGTTCCGTCGTCCTGAGCCGTATAAGGGCAAGGGTATCAAGTTCGTTGGTGAACAGCTCCGCCGCAAGGCCGGCAAGACTGCAGCCGCTAAATAATTAGGAGGATAAGATTATGGCACTCAATAGAATTGAAAGAAGAAGAAGGATCCATTACCGTATCCGCAAGGTGGTCAACGGCACGGCCGAAAGACCCCGCATGGTTGTCTTCCGCAGCAACAAGCAGATCTATGTCCAGGTCATCGACGACGAGCAGGGTAAGACCCTCGTAGCCGCTGCCTCCAACGACAAGGAACTGGCCGCCCAGACCAAGGGCAAGAGCGGAATTGAAGCTGCTGCCATCGTCGGCAAGGCGATCGCAGAGCGCGCTCAGGCTAAGGGTATCAAGAAGATCGCGTTCGACCGCGGCGGATACCTTTTCCACGGCAGAGTTAAAAGTTTGGCTGATGCCGCCCGTGAAGCGGGTCTCGATTTCTAATACTACAGACTATGGCAAATACAAATGTTAAAAGAGTAAAGACCTCTGACCTTGAGCTCAAGGACAGACTGGTAGCCATCAACCGCGTAACGAAAGTTACCAAGGGTGGCCGTCACTTCCGCTTTGCAGCCATCGTCGTCGTCGGTGACGAAAACGGTGTTGTTGGCTATGGTCTCGGTAAAGCGAACGAAGTTACCGCCGCTATCGCCAAGGGCGTCGAAGATGCAAAGAAGAACCTCGTCAAGATCCCGGTGATCAACACGACCATCCCCCACGAGCAGGAAGCTGCTTTCGGCGGTGCCCGCGTGTTCATGAAGCCGGCAGCGCCCGGTACCGGTGTCAAGGCCGGTGGTGCCATGCGTGCCGTGTTCGAGTCCGCCGGTATCCAGAACGTTCTCGCCAAGAGCAAGGGCTCTTCCAACCCTCACAACCTCGTCAAGGCCACGATCGCCGCTCTCACCGAGATGCGCGACGCCTATACGGTTGCCGGTCTTCGCGGTGTCTCCATGAATAAGGTTTTTAACGGTTAAAAGAGAAAGCATTATGGCAAAACTTAGAATCACCCAGACTGTTTCCAAGAACGGTGAGACCAAGCGTCAGATCGCCAATCTCCGCAACCTTGGAATCCGCAAGATGCATCAGACCGTCGAGGTTGAGGACAACGCCATCAACCGCGGTCGCCTCGAGAAAGTTCATCACCTCGTGGAATTTGAAGTAATTGACTAAGAAGGAGGAAAGAAAGATGAAACTTGAAAATCTGAAACCCGCAAAGGGTGCAACCCACAATAGCAAGCGTGTCGGTCGCGGACAGGGTTCCGGTAAGGGCGGCACCGCCACCCGTGGTACCAAGGGCGCCCAGGCCCGTGCCGGTTACGAGCACAAGATCGGCTTCGAAGGCGGTCAGATGCCTATCCAGCGCCGTCTGCCGAAGTTCGGCTTCAAGAACCCGACCCGCGTCGAGTACCAGCCCGTCAACGTCGCTGCCCTGCAGGCTCTCGCCGAGGCGCAGAACATCAGTGAAATCACCCTCACCACGCTTGTGGATGCCGGCCTTGTCAAGGGCGCGAATCCTGTGAAGATCCTCGGTAACGGGGAGCTCACCGCGAAGCTTGACGTCGTCGCCAACGCCTTCTCCAAGACGGCTGTGGCCAAGATCGAGGCTGCCGGAGGTAAAACCACTATCGCCCAATAGCAATGAAGAAGATCATTGATACTATCAAGAATATCTTCAAGATTGAAGAGCTCCGTACCCGCCTGACGTACACCTTCCTGCTGGTGATCATCTATCGCCTCGGATGCCAGATCGTCCTCCCGGGTATCGACGGCTACACCCTTGTCGAGCTGTCCAAGAACGCGGATAACAGCGGTCTTGTCGGCCTGCTCAACATGTTCTCCGGTGGTGCCTTCTCGAGCGCTTCCATCTTCGCCCTCGGTGTGATGCCGTACATCTCGGCATCCATCGTGGTGCAGCTGCTGGGCATCTTCGTGCCGTATTTCCGCAAGCTCCAGATGGAGGGCGAAAGCGGCCGTCGCAAGCTCAACCAGCTGACCCGCTACCTGACCATCGCAATCCTCCTGATCCAGGCTCCGGCATACATGATGTCCCTGCCCCACCAGGATGTGCCCGTTCAGGCCTTCTTCGGCCTCGGCGTTCCTGCGAGCTGGTTCTCCGCTTCGACCATGGTCAGCATGCTGATCCTCATCGCCGGCTCCATGTTCGTGATGTGGCTCGGTGAGCGCATTACAGACCGCGGTATCGGCAACGGTATCTCCCTGATCATCATGATCGGTATCGTCGCCCGCCTCCCGCTGGCCCTCACCGCTGAAATCGGACAGAAACTCACCACCACCAACGGCGGTCTTCTGTTCATCATCATCGAATTCGTGATCTGGTTCTTCGTCCTGGCCGCCGCCATCGCGCTCGTCCAGGCAGTCCGCAAGGTCCCCGTGCAGTACGCCAAGCGTATCATCGGCAACCGTCAGTACGGCGGCACGAACTTCCTCCCGCTCAAGATCAATGCGGCCGGTGTCATGCCGATCATCTTCGCCCAGGCCCTGATGATGCTCCCGATGCTCTTCGCAGGTGTCAGCCCGACCCTCGCGTCGATGTTCAGTGATTATACCGGATTCTGGTACAACCTCGTATTCGGTATCCTCGTCGTTCTCTTCACCTACTTCTACACGGCCATCACGGTCAACCCGCAGATGATCTCCGAGGAGCTCAAGAAGAACGGCGGATTCGTTCCCGGTGTCAAGCCCGGCAAGAAGACGATGGAATACCTCGACAGCATCATGTCGAAGGTGACCCTCCCGGGTTCCATTTTCCTCGCCTTCATCGCCATCATGCCGGCATTCGCCCGTATGGCGGGTGTCAACCCTCAGTTCGCCAGCTTCTTCGGCGGTACCTCCCTCCTGATTACGGTCGGTGTGGTCCTCGATACGCTGCAGCAGATTGAAGGCTATCTTCTGATGCGTCACTATGACGGACTCATGAAGACCGGCCGGCTTACCGGACGTTCCGGAATGTAGTTTTTTGAAATAAAGTCAGAGTAAGATGGTTAGACCGAAAACTGAGGAAGAGATCGAGCTTCTCCGCATCAACGGAGATCTCGTGTCCCGGACGCTGGCGGAAGTCGGTAAGGTGGTCGCCCCTGGTGTGACAACGCTTGAGTTGAATAGGGTGGCCGAGACTTTCATCCGCGACAACGGTGCAATTCCCTCTTTCAAAGGTTTTGAAGGTTTCCCCACAGCTCTCTGCATCTCCGTCAACGACGTCGTCGTCCACGGTTTTCCGTCGGACTACGTCCTTCAGGAAGGCGACATCGTGTCGGTAGACTGCGGAACGCTCTACAAGGGCTATAACGGTGACTCGGCATACACTTTCCCGGTCGGGGAAGTGGATGCCGCCACCCGGAAGCTCCTGGACGCCACCAAGGCGTCGCTCTACAAGGGCATCGAGCAGGCTGTGGACGGGCATCGCGTCGGTGATATCGGACACGCGGTGCAATCGTATGTCGAGCCGCTGGGCTTCTCCGTCGTCCGTGAGCTGGAAGGCCACGGCCTCGGTAAGAAGATGCACGAGGATCCGGGTGTCCCGAATTACGGAAAGCCGGGCCGCGGTGCGAAACTTTGCAGCGGAATGGTAATCTGTATTGAGCCGATGATCTGCGCAGGAACGCGCGGTGTGTATGTCGCAAGAAATGGTTGGGCGATCCACACGGCGGACCATAAGAACGCGGCACATTACGAACTTACGGTTGTTGTCCGGAAAGGCCATGCCGAGCAGCTGTCGACCTTTGATTATATCGAGAAGGACGGTACGATCAATTTTTAAGTGTGACACGTAAATTTAGTATAGACAATGTCAAAACAAGTAGCTATCGAACTGGACGGCACCGTCGTTGAGACCCTCCCGAACGCGATGTTCCGCGTCGAGCTGGACAACGGCCACGTCATCCTCTGCAACATCTCAGGGAAGATGCGGATGAACTTCATCCATATCCTCCTCGGTGACAAGGTCAAAGTTGAAATGTCACCTTATGATTTGACCAAAGGAAGAATTACCTTCAGATACAAATAAAAACGCAATACAATGAAAGTCAAAACATCCATCAAAAAGCGCAGCGAGGATTGCAAGATCGTCAAGCGCAAAGGCCGTCTCTACGTGATCTGCAAGAAGAATCCGAAGTTCAAGATGCGCCAAGGATAATCGTCAACTTGTATAACAAATTAGCACTAGATAAATTATGGCAAGAATCGCCGGTGTAGATTTACCGAATAACAAACGTGGAGAAATAGGCCTGACCTATATCTTCGGTATCGGTCGCAGCTCCGCCCAGTCCATCCTGGACGCTTGCGGCATCGATCGCAGCATCAAGGTCGGTGACTGGAATGACGAACAGGTCGCCGCCATCCGTACCCTCATCGCCAACGAATACAAGATCGAAGGCGAGCTTCGCTCCGCTGTCCAGATGAACATCAAGCGTCTGATGGATATCGGTTGCTATCGTGGCATCCGCCACCGTATCGGTCTCCCCGTCCGCGGTCAGAGCACCAAGAACAATGCCCGTACCCGCAAGGGCCGCAAGAAGACCGTTGCCAACAAGAAGAAAGCAACCAAGTAAGCGTAGAAAGTTATGGCAAAGAAAACAACAACCACCAAGAAAAGAGTTGTCAAAGTCGAAGCCCTCGGCCAGGCCCATGTGTCTTCCACTTTCAACAACGTCATCGTTTCGCTCACCAACGCCCAGGGCCAGGTTATCAGCTGGTCTTCCGCAGGTAAGTGCGGTTTCCGCGGTTCCAAGAAGAACACCCCTTACGCCGCCCAGATGGCTGCTGAGGACGCCGCCAAGACGGCTTTCGACGCCGGTCTTCGCAAGGTGAAGGTGTACGTCAAGGGTCCCGGTGCAGGCCGTGAGTCCGCTATCCGTACCATCAACAACGCCGGTATCACCGTCACCGAGATCATCGACGTGACCCCGATGCCGCACAATGGTTGCCGCCCGAAGGGACGCCGTAAAGTTTAATTAACCCTTAAAGAAGAATCATTATGGCAAGATATACCGGTCCCCAGACCCGCATCGCCCGCAAATTCGGCGAGCCCATCTATGGCCCTGACAAGAACTTCGAGAAGCGCAACACCCCTCCGGGACAGCATGGTCTCGCAGCGAAGCGCAAAAAACAGAAGGAATACGGTACCCAGCTCAAGGAGAAGCAGAAAGTCAAATATATGTACGGTGTGCTCGAGCGCCAGTTCCGCAACACCTACGAGAAGGCTTCCCGCATGAAGGGCCAGAAGGGTGAGAACCTCCTCTTCCTCCTCGAGTCCCGTCTCGACAACGTCGTTTACCGTCTCGGTATCGCTCCGAGCCGTCCGGCGGCCCGTCAGCTCGTCCTTCACCGCCACATCACCCTCAACGGCGAGATCTGCAACATCCCGTCCGCTCAGGTGAAAGCCGGTGACACCGTCGCTGTCCGCGAGCGTTCCAAGAGCCTTGAGGTCATCCAGGCCAGCGTTGCCTCCGCCAACAAGTATGCTTGGCTTGAGTTCGACGCCAACACCCTCGTCGGCAAGTTCCTCAACATCCCGGCCCGCACCGAGATCCCCGAGAACATCAACGAGCAGCTGATCGTCGACCTCTACTCCAAGTAACCGATAAACACCAGAATAATTATGGCAATCTTAGCATTTCAAAAACCGGACAAAGTGATCATGCTCGAAGGTACCGATACCCTCGGCCGGTTCGAGTTCAGGCCGCTTGAGCCTGGCTACGGAACGACCATCGGTAACGCCCTCCGCCGCATCCTCCTTGCGTCCCTCGAAGGTTTTGCCATCTCCTCCATCAAGATCTCCGGCGTCAACCAGGAGTTCGACACCATCCCGGGTGTGATCGAGGGCATGCAGGACATTATCCTCAACCTCAAGCGCGTCCGCGTGAAGAGGATGGTTGAGACCGTGGACAGCGAGACGGCGAACATTACCATCAGCGGCAAGCAGGAGTTTACCGCCGATGATATCTCGAAGGGATTGTCTTCTTTCCAGGTGTTGAATCCGGAACTGCACATCTGCTCTCTCGAACCTTCCGTCAAGCTCGAAATCAACCTGACCATCACCAAGGGCCGTGGCTATGTCCCCGCCGATGAGATGCGCGATGAGAATACCCCCATCGGCACCATCCCCGTGGACGCCATCTACACCCCGGTCGTGAAGGTCAACTGGACTGTCGAGCCCTGGCGTGTCGAGCAGAAGACCGACTATGAGAAGCTCAACCTCGAGATCCGCACCGACGGCTCCATCAGCCCGAACGCCGCTCTCCAGGATGCAGCCAACATCCTCATCTATCACTTCAAGCTCTTCACCGACGACAAGAAGCTCACGCTCGAGAGCCCGGTCGAGACCGAATCCAAGGAACTCGACGAGGAATCCCTCCGGATGCGTCATCTCCTTCTCACCAAGCTTTCCGACATGGGTTTGAGCGTCCGCGCTTACAACTGTCTGAAGGCCGCCGAGATCGATACTTTCGCCGACCTTGTCTCCTACCAGAGAAGCGAACTGATGAAGTTCCGCAACTTCGGCCGCAAGTCCCTCAACGAAATCGACCTCCTCGTGGAGAAGATGAAGCTTTCCTTCGGGATGGATGTCACCAAGTACAATATTGAACCCAAGAAAAAGAACGATTAAAAATGAGACACAATAAAGCCGTCAATCATCTGGGTCGCAAGAGCGGTCACCGCAAAGCCCTTCTCGCCAACATGGCCTGCTCTCTCATCATCAAGAAGAGAATCACGACCACCGAGGCCAAGGCTAAGGCCCTCAAGGAGTACGTTGAGCCGCTGATCACCAAGTCCAAGGATGACTCCACCCACTCCCGCCGCGTCGTCTTCAGCTACCTGAAGGACAAATACGCAACGGCCGAGCTCTTCCGCACCGTCGCTCCGAAGGTCGCTGACCGTCCCGGTGGATACACCCGTATCCTCCACCTCGGTTTCCGCCAGGGTGACGCCGCTTCCGTCGTCATGATGGAGCTGGTCGACTTCAACGAAGCCGCCCTCGCCTCCGCCAAGAAGGAAGCCAAGAAGACGACCCGCCGCAGCCGCGCCAAGAAGGCCGAGACTGCTGCCGAGGCCCCCGCAGTTGAAGCTCCCGCCGCCGAGGCTGAAGCTCCCGCTGAGTAATCGGGCACGGAATCGGGCATTTTCGTGCCCGAACAGAGAATTTTTCCCCAATCGGGCACAAAAATGCGTTTTTTTGTGCCCGATTTCGTATATTCGTCTCTATGAAAAGAATCTGGATCCCTATCGTGGCGCTGATCGTCGGTGCCTGCAGCCCGAAAGAAGTGCACTTTCTGAGCGACGAGGGCTACCGCGCGGCGGTGGAGGAGGCGCTGGAGGAGCGGCTTTCTGCCCATGACGGCGCCCTGCGGCCGTTCTGCGCCATCCCGGAAGATGCGACCCTTCGCGAAAAGGAGGCGCTGGAGTTCCTCTATGCCTACATGCCGTTGGCGGACCTGACGGATTATCCGACAGCGTTCTATCTGGATAATGTCCGGGCCTCGCTGCGGACGGCGGAGGAGATGGGCTGGAATGTCCCCGAGCGGGAGTTCCGCCATTTCGTGCTGCCGCTGCGGGTCAACAACGAGAATCTGGACTCATCCCGCGTGGTTTTCTACCGCGAGCTGAAGCCGCGGGTGGAGGGCCTGCCGATGCGGGAGGCCATCCTGGAAGTGAACCACTGGTGCCACGAAAAGCTGACCTACCAGCCGTCGGATGCCCGGACGCTGTCGCCGCTGGGGTCCCTGAAAAACGCGCTCGGCCGCTGCGGCGAGGAGTCGACTTTCTGCGTCGCCGCCCTTCGCAGCGTCGGCATTCCGGCGCGGCAGGTTTACACGCCGCGATGGGCCCACACCGATGACAACCATGCCTGGGTTGAGGCCTGGGCGGACGGACAGTGGTACTTCATGGGCGCCTGCGAGCCCGAGCCGGTGCTGAATCTTGGCTGGTTCAATGCGCCCGCTTCCCGCGCCATGCTCATGCACACGAAGGTGTTCGGCCGCTACGACGGCCCCGAGGAGAAGGTGTTGGAAAGCCCGAATTACACGGAAATCAACCTCATAGACAATTACGCCAAGACCGCGAAAGTGGACTTCACCGTGATCGACGGAGACGGCGCACCGGTCGAGGGCGCCCGCGTCGATTTCTGTATCTACAACTATGCGGAGTTCTATCCGGCGCTGAGTAAATATACGGACGCGGAAGGCCGCACGAGCCTTTCCGCCGGCCTCGGCGACCTGCTCGTCTGGGCGTCGAAGGAGGGGGCGTTCGGCTATAAGAAGGCCTCGTTCGGGAAGGACGGGGAGGTGCGGATTGAGATTTCTCCGCTCGCTTCGCTCGGTCGAAATGACAATCCGTCATTCCGCGGCTTGTCCGTGGAATCCGTGACCGTCGTGCCGCCGCCGGAGGGCGCGAACATCCCGCCGGTAACGCCCGAGCAGCGCGCGGAGAACGATCGCCGCTTTGCCCGGGAGGATTCCCTCCGCCATGCCTACGAGGCGACGTTCCCGACCCACGACGAGGCCCTTGCCTTCGTGCAGGGGCAGGGTTATGGCCACCACATGGCCGCTCCGATCCTCGCTTCCCGCGGCAACTGGGAGACCATCGAGGCCTTCATGCCCATGAGCGGCAACCACGAGCGGGTCGAGCAGGTGCTGACGGCCCTCAGCGGCAAGGACCTGAAGGATGCCCCGCTGGAAGTCCTGCAGGACTACTATGCCGCGGACCGTTTCCTCGGCGCCCGTGTCGAGAATGAGTTCCTGACGCCTTTCTACGGCTACTTCCGGGAGCATTTCACGGACGCGGTCGCTTCGCCGGAGGCGCTTGTGGAGTGGGTCCGGAACCATGTTACCGTCCTGGACAGTCCGCTTGCCTGGAACATCCCCATGAGCCCCGCCGCGGTGTTCGAAAGCGGTCTGGCCCTGCCCCGCAGCCGCGACATCTTCTTTGTCTCGCTGGCCCGGGCGCTCGGTTTTGAGGCGCAGAAGGATCCCGTCACCGGCAAGGTCCAGTACCGGCAGGACGGCGAGTGGTTCGACGTCCACTTCGACGGCGCCCCGGCGGCCAAGGCCCCGACCGGCATCCTGCGGCTCAGCTATTCGCCGACCCGCGCCATCCCGAATCCCGGCTACTACAGCCACTTTACGATTTCCCGCCTCGTCAGTGGCCGGCCGCGGCTGCTGACTTTCGATGAGGGCGAAGTCGACATGGGCGGCGGCGTGGACTGGGAGCATGTCTTCCGCTCCGGCTATCCGCTGGAGACGGGGCAGTATCTGCTGGTGAGCGGCAACCGCAGCTCCGACGGCTCCGTGCCCGTAACGATGAAGTTCTTCTCGATCAAAGAGGGAGAGACTACGACCGTCGATCTCGTCATCCGCGAGGAGGAGGGGAAGGTCGGCGTGATCGGCAGCTTCGACGCCGAGACGCTGTACACACAGATGCCCGATCAGGTCGGGCATGACGACTCGTCATTCCACGGGGTAGGGCATGACGACCCGTCATTCCACGGCTTGTCCGTGGAATCTATCCCCCGCCAGTCTGTCCTTTCCGCCGTCGGCCGCGGCTTCTATGCCCTGGCGGTCGTGGAGCCCGGCAAGGAACCGACCAACCATTTCCTGCGGGATCTGGCGGCTGTCCGGGAGGCGATGGAGACGTGGGGAAGGCCGATCCTGCTGCTGACGGAAAGCACGGCAGCTATGGAGAAACTGACGGCGGAAATCCGCGCCGGTCGCTATGGGAAGCTGCCGGCAACGGTACTTTTCGGCATCGATACCGGCGGGATCCGTGGATCGATCACGTCATCCGGCGGCTTGGCCGCGGGATCTCTTCCCGTGGTCATCCTCGCCGACAGCTTCAACCGCGTATTCTTCAGCTCCGAGGGCTACTCCATCGGTCTCGGCGCCCGGCTTTGCGATGTCATCAACCGCCTGTAATATGGAGAAGAAAGACTATCAGGGAAAGGAGGTCCGTCTGTGCGAGGACGGGAAATACCGCTGGCTCTATGAAATGAACATGTTTCGGAACCCGACCATCATCCTGACGGTCGCGAAGGTCCTCGGCGGGGTGCTTCTCGGTCTGTGGCTCGTGTTTGGGCTGCTTCTCAGTGCCATCGAGGGGAACTGGGACGGACTGCTGGGAATGACCAGGGTGCTAGGCATCGTGATGGGGGTGATGGCCGTGCTGCTCGTCATCGCCTATCTGATCCTCTGCTGGATGTACCATGGCAAGTATATCGTCCTCTTCGAGATGGATGAGAAAAGCATCAAGCATATCCAGCTCCCGCGCCAGTTCAAGCGGGCGCAGGCGATGGGCCTCATCACCGCGCTGGTGGGCCTTGCCGCCAAACGGCCGACCACGGCCGGCGCCGGCCTTCTCTCCGCGACCAGACAGGCCTCGACCTCCGATTTCAAATACGTCAAAAAAGTGAAGGCCTATCCCCGCCGGCACCTCATCAAGGTCAACGAGACCCTCAATAAGAACCAGGTCTACGCTGCGACGGAGGACTTCGACTTCGTCCTCGACTGGATCCGCACCCGTTGTATCAATGCAAAGTCTTAATATATGGAAGTACGAGCAAAAAAGGCCCTCGGCCAGCATTTCCTTACCGATCAGAAGGTCGCCCGCGCCATTGTCGACGCGCTTCAGATTCCACGGACGAGCCGTGGAATGACGGATTCGTCCTGGCCGGCGGATGCGGAGACGCCGTTCCCCGTTCTGGAGGTGGGTCCCGGCATGGGCGTTCTGACGCAGTATCTGCTGGAAAGGGCGGATGTGGACCTGCGGCTGGTGGAGATCGACACCGAGTCGGTGGAATACCTGCTGACCCATTTTGCGGGGATGCAGGGCCGGCTGATGGAGGCCGATTTCCTGACCCTGAAGCTGGAGAAGATCTTCCCGGAGCAGTTTGCCGTCATCGGAAACTTCCCCTACAACATCTCCTCGCAGATCTTCTTCAAGGTCCTGGACTACCGGGAGCGGATTCCGCAGGTGGTCGGTATGGTCCAGAAAGAAGTGGCCGAGCGCATCGCAGAGAAGCCCGGTTCGAAGACTTATGGCATCCTCTCCGTGCTCCTGCAGGCCTGGTATGACATCGAATACCTCTTCACGGTCGGCTCGGGCTGCTTCGCCCCGCCGCCGAAGGTGGAATCCGCCGTCATCCGCCTGACCCGCAACGGTCGGAGCGCCCTCGGCTGCGACGAGGCCCTGTTCACGACCGTGGTCAAGACCGCTTTCGGCCAGCGCCGGAAAATGCTCCGGAACCCCCTCAAACCGCTTGCCCGCGCCAAGGCCGACCGGCTCGGCTGGAGCGAGGAGCAGCTGACGGAATTCCTGGCCGCGGAGGTCTTCTCGCGCCGTCCGGAGACGCTGTCCGTCGAGGATTTTGTCGCGCTGACAAACCTTCTGGCATAAAAGGTCCGGTCGAGCCCGATTTTTGCAGCGAAAAAACACCCAATGAAACTGACCACATCTATGCAACGTAACCTATACTGCGTTATCATGGCGGGCGGCGGCGGAAACAATTTCTGGCCCGTCACCCGGGAGGACCACCCCCAGCACGTTCTCAGGGGCAGAACCATCCACAAAGAGTCCTTCCTGCGCGGCACGTTCAGCCGTTTCGCCGAATTCATCCCCAAGGAAAACATCTTCGTCGTCACGCTCTCGCGTTTTGCCCTGCTCGTGCACGAGGAGATTCCGGAGCTGCCGCACGCGAATATCATCGAAGAGCCCATCGGCCGCAAAACGGCCCCCTGCATCGCCCTGGCCGCCTGCAAGATCCGGGAGCGCGATCCCGAGGCCATCATGATCGCCACCCCGTGCGACCACATCATTTCCGAAGGCCCCGAATTCGCGGCCTCCATCCTCAAGGCCGTGGAGCATGTCAACGCCGAGCCCGTCCTGATGACCATCGGCATCATCCCCACGGCGCCGAAGACCGACTACGGCTACATCCAGGTCCACGGAGGCCGTCAGGCCCGGAACACCACGGAGCCGATCCCGGTAAAGACCTTCACGGAAAAGCCCGACGCCGAGGTCGCCGAAGCCTTCTTCTCGAGCGGCGAATTCTTCTGGAACTCCGGTATCTTCGTCTGGCGCAACGAGACCATCCTCGCGGAACTCTCCCGCTACGTCCCCGTTCTCGGGAACATGATCGACGGCTGGCCGGAAGTGGCCGGCACCGAGAATGAAGAGCCCTTCCTTGCCCGCATGTACGCCGACTGCGAGAAGGTGTCCGTGGACTATGCCGTCATGGAAAAGACCGACAAGGCCTGGCTCTGCCCGGCGCAGTTCGGATGGGACGATATCGGCGACTGGGACGCGGTCTACCGCAATGTCCCGGAACGCGACGGTGCCGGCAACGCCGCCAACACCGAGCACACCTATGTCCGGGATGCCCGGGGGAATCTCCTCGTCACCGACAATGGCGAGAAGCTCATCGCGGTGTGCGGGCTGAAGGACTATATGGTCGTGGACACGACGGATGCCCTTCTCATCTGCCCCCGTGACGACAAACGGTACCGGGACTTCATCGCCGGCATCGCCCTGCCGGGCTACGAGGATTATCGGTAAGAAGCAGTTTTTTTGCGAAATTTTTAATTTTTTATTGTTTTTCAATAATTAATTATTAAATTTGCGAAAAAGATACCCGATCCGTTCGGGTAAGGAGATACACAAATACCTATATACTATGTTTGCATTTTGGGCTTCTCTTACAGTCGGAATGAAAATCCTCTGGGGCATCACGATCGCCGTGTCGCTGATTTTCCTCATCCAGACCGTCGCCACTTTCCTCGGCGCGGATGCGGACGGCTCCCTCGACGGCGGTGCCGACTTTGACGTCGACGGGATTCCCGACGATCCTTCCTTCGCGGATGTCCATTCATCCGGGATGAACCTGCTCACTTTCCGCAACTTCATCAACTTCCTGCTCGGATTCGGCTGGTCCGCCGTGCTGCTGACGAACATCCCCTGGGGCTGGCGCATGGTCATCTCCGTGGCCATCGGCTGCGGCCTCGTCGCGCTGGTGATGTACCTCTTCAAGTGGCTCAGCCACATGCAGCAGTCCGGCAACATCAACGTCTACCGCTCCGCCGCCGGCTGCACTGGCACGACCTATCTGACCATTCCGGGCGCCCGCGCGGGCGAGGGAAAGGTCCAGATCACCATTGGCGGCGCCGTCCGCGAGTACGGAGCCGTCACGGACGGGGACACCCTGCCGACCGGCACGCGCATCCGCGTGGTCGAGGTTGTCGACCCCAACACCCTCCTTGTCGAAGAAGTCAACACCTTAATCGTATAACCCCATATGGAACAGAACGAAATCTTCCTTATCCTGATCATTGTCGCCGTCGTCATCGTCACGCTGTCGGCGATCCTCAGACGCTATCGCCGCTGTCCTTCCGACCGCATCCTCGTGATCTACGGTAAGACCGGCCGCCAGTCCTCCGCCAAGTGCATCCACGGCGGTGCCGCCTTCATCTGGCCTGTCTTCCAGGATTACAAGTACCTCGACCTCAAGCCGATTTCCATCGAGTGCAACCTGACCAACGCCCTGTCCAAGCAGAACATCCGCGTCGACGTCCCGTGCCGCTTCACCGTCGGTATCTCCACCGAACCCGAGGTCATGACCAACGCCGCCGAGCGTCTGCTCGGCCTGACGACCGACAGCATCCAGAGCATCGCGACGGATATCCTCTTCGGTCAGCTGCGTCTTGTCATCGCGACGATGGACATCGAGGAAATCAACGCCGACCGCGACAAGTTCCTCGCCAGCGTTTCCGCCAACGTCGAAGCCGAGCTCCGCAAGATCGGTCTGAAGCTCATCAACGTGAACGTCACCGATATCCGCGATGAGTCCGGTTATATCGAGGCCCTCGGTAAGGAAGCCGCCGCCAAGGCCATCAACGACGCGAAGAAGTCCGTCGCCGAGCAGAACCGTTTCGGTGAGACGGGTAAGGCCATGGCCGACAAGGACACCCGTGTCAATGTCGCCGCCGCCGACGCCGATGCCGTCAAGGGTGAGAACAGCGCCAAGATCGAGATCGCGAACTCCGACGCCCTCCGCCGCCAGAAGACCGCCGAAGCCGACCGCCTCGCCGTCGCCGCCGAAAAGGTCCAGGCCGCCAAGGCCCTCCAGGAGGCATACCAGAGCGAGCGCGACGCGGAAATCGCCCGTGCCGAACGCGAGAAGGCGACCCAGCAGGCCAACATCGTCGTGGCCGCCGAGATCGACAAGGAAAAGCGCATCATCGAGGCCGAGGCCGAGGCCGAGCAGGCCCGTCGCAGGGCCAAGGGTGAGGCCGACGCCATCTTCGCCAAGATGGACGCCCAGGCCCGCGGTATCTTCGAGGTGCTCACCAAGCAGGCCGACGGTTTCAAGAACCTCGTCGGTGCGGCCGAGGGCGACGCCCAGAAGGCCGTCCTCATGATGATCGCCGACAAACTGCCCGAGCTCGTCAAGACGCAGGTCGAGGCCGTCAAGGGCATCAACATCGACAAGGTCACCGTCTGGGACACCGGCAGCGGCACCGACGGCAAGACCGCCACGTCGAACTTCATCTCCGGGATGATGAAATCCGTTCCCCCGCTGAACGACCTCTTCCAGATGGCCGGCATGGAACTGCCGAGCTACCTGAAGGCGCCGAAGAAGGAGGAAGATGCTCCCGCAAAGCCCGAGGAACCGAAAAAGAAGTAGTCAGGGATGGCCATTATCGTTAACGTAGATGTCATGCTGGCCCGCCGGAAAATGTCTTCCGGCGAGCTGGCCGAGAAAATAGGCATCTCCCCGGCCAACCTCTCCATTCTCAAGACCGGAAAGGCCAAGGCCATCCGCTTCTCGACCCTCGCTTCCCTATGCGGAGCGCTGGACTGCCAGCCGGCGGACCTGTTGGAATACACGCCGGACGACAACTGATGATTCATTCGGGGGCAAAGCACCAGTGTTTTGCCCCCGAACTGTATCCGATTGTGTCGGCTTTTGGCCTGCGGGGTTACAATATACCGCGGATTATTGCTATCTTTGCAGACTGTTTTGAAGATAGATAAAACAACGATATGTACAGAACACACACCTGCGGAGAACTCCGCATCGAGAACAAAGGACAGCAGGTAACGCTCGCCGGATGGGTCCAGAAAGCCCGCAAGCTCGGCGGCATGACCTTTATCGACCTCCGTGACCGTTACGGCATCACGCAGCTTGTCGTCGAGGCGGACGCCCCGGCGGAGCTCGTGGAGACGGCGACCTCCCTCGGCCGCGAATTCGTCATCCAGGCCTGCGGCGAGGTGGTCGAGCGCCAGGCGAAGAACCCGAAGATGCCGACCGGCGACATCGAGATCAAGCTCAGCGCCATCACCGTGCTCAACAAGTCCGTCACCCCGCCCTTCACGATCGAGGACGAGTCCGACGGCGGCGAGGACCTGCGGATGAAGTTCCGCTACCTCGACCTTCGCCGGGGTCCGCTGAAGAATGCCCTGATGCTGCGCCACCGCATCGCTCACGAGGTCCGCAACTACCTCGACGGCCTGGGCTTCATGGAGATCGAGACCCCTTACCTGATCAAGTCCACCCCGGAAGGAGCCCGCGACTTTGTCGTCCCGTCCCGCATGAATCCGGGTCAGTTCTACGCCCTGCCGCAGAGCCCCCAGACCTTCAAGCAGCTGCTGATGGTGGCCGGTTATGACCGCTACTTCCAGATTGTCCGCTGCTTCCGCGACGAGGACCTCCGCGCGGACCGTCAGCCCGAGTTCACGCAGATCGACTGCGAAATGTCCTTCGTGGAGCAGGAAGACGTCCTGAACACCTTCGAGGGCATGATGCGGACCCTGTTCAAGAACGTGCTGAACGTCGATATCCCGAACCCGCTGCCGCGCATGAGCTGGTACGACGCCATGGACAACTACGGCTCCGACAAGCCCGACGTGCGCTTCGGCATGGAGATCCACGAGATCACCGACGTCGCCAAGGGCAAGGGCTTCGGCGTCCTCGACGGTGCGGCCTACATCGGCGCGATCTGCGTCCCCGGCGCCGCGGAATACACCCGCAAGCAGGTGGACGAGCTGACCGAGTGGGTCAAGCGCCCGCAGGTCGGTGCCAAGGGCCTGATCTATATCCGCGTGGCCGAAGACGGCAGCTTCAAGTCCTCCATCGACAAGTTCTATGCTCCGGAAGACCTCGCGAAGATCGCCGCCAGGGCGGAAGCGAAGCCCGGCGACCTCATCCTCGTGATGAGCGGCGAGGCCAAGCGCAAGGTCCAGACCATGCTCGGCGTGCTCCGTCTCGAGATGGGCGGCCGCCTCGGCCTGCGCGACCCGAAGGTCTTCGCGCCGCTGTGGATCGTCGACTTCCCGCTGCTCGAGTGGGACGACGAGACCCAGCGCTTCTACGCCATGCACCATCCCTTCACCGCCCCGAAGCCGGAGCACGAGAAGTGGTTCTACAGCAATAAGAAGGAAGATCTGGAGCGCGTCTGCGCCAACGCCTACGACTTCGTCCTCAACGGCAACGAGCTCGGCGGCGGCAGCATCCGTATCCACAACGCTGACATGCAGAAGCGCATGTTCGAGGTGCTCGGCATCGGTCCCGAGGAAGCGGAATACAAGTTCGGCTTCATCATCCATGCCTTCCAGTTCGGCGCCCCGCCTCACGGCGGCCTCGCCTTCGGTTTCGACCGCGTATGCGCCCTCTTCGGCGGCCAGGATACCATCCGCGACTACATCGCCTTCCCGAAGAACAACCAGGGCCGCGACGTGATGATCGACTCCCCGTCCGAGATCGACCAGGTCCAGCTCGACGAGCTGCAGATCCGGACGGACGTCAAGCAGCCGCAGCAGTAAGCGCTTCGCACTATGGAACTTTTCGGCTTCCTGAAGATCGGTTTTATCGATGTCATCGACGTTCTGGCGGTGGCACTGATGATCTATTTCGTCTTCCGGGCCATCAAGGGCTCGACGCTGGTGACGCTCTTCGGCATCCTGCTCCTGCTGATGATCCTCCGGGTCGTCTTCGGAGCGCTGGAGATGCGGATGACCAGCCGGGTCTTCGACGCCATCCTGGATGTCGGTATCATCGGTCTGATCGTCATCTTCCAGCCGGAAATTCGCCATTTCCTGATGCGGCTCGGCTCGAACGCCACCCGGGCGCGGAAAAGTTCCGCCTTCTGGCGCCGCCTCTTCGGCGGTACGCAGGAAGCCCTCGGAGGCGAGACGGTGAAGGAAATCACCGAGGCCTGCCGGCAGATGTCCGCCGAGAAGACCGGCGCCCTGATCGTCCTGCGGCACGGGAATGACCTCCAGTCGATCATCGAGACCGGCGACCGCATCGACGCGGCCATCAACCGCCGTCTGATCATGAACCTCTTCTTCAAGAATTCGCCGCTGCACGACGGCGCCATGATCATCGGCGGGAACCGCATCATCGCCGCCCGCTGCACGCTCCCGATTACGGAACGGACCGACATCCCGGCGAGCTACGGCATGCGCCACAAGGCCGCCATCGGCATCTGCGAGGAGTCCGACGCCGACGTCATCGTGGTCTCCGAAGAGACGGGCCACATCCTTTTCGTCAGCGGACAGAACCTCCAGGAAATCCACAACATCAACGAACTCAATCTGCTGCTGGGCGCTTCCCTCCCGGAGGAGGGCAAGGCTCCCGAGCAGAAATCCTGATCGAATATGGCCGGCGGGGAGATTGACAGGAGGCTGGAAGCCAAGCTCGGTTTCGACCGGATCCGCGAGATGATCGCGGCCCGGACGATGACCGCCTATGCCGACGGCCGCGTCCGCACCGAGACTTTCTCGACGCGCCCCGACGAGATCCGCCGCCGCCTGCTGCTGACCGACGAGATGCGGCTCGTGGTGATGTTCGAGGAGAACTTCCCCATGGCCGGGTACATCGACTGCCGGGACTTTCTCGAGCCGCTGGAGAAGTCGGGATCGATCGACCTTCTGTCCCTCGGCAAGCTGAAAACGCTCCTCGAGACGGTCCGCCGGATCACCCATTTTTTCAGCGGGGTCAAGGACGGCGTCTATCCCAACCTCAAGCGGATGGCCTCGCGGGTGCTCTATTTCGCCGAAGTGACGCGCCGCATCGACACGATCCTCGACAAGTTCGGCGAGGTCAAGGACACCGCCTCCGACGACCTCTACAAGATCCGCCGCGACATCCGCCAGGCCGAGGCCGACATCTCCAAGCGCATCGGCCAGATCCTCCGGAAAGCGCAGCAGGAGGGCATCGCCGACGCCGACGCCTCGGTGGTGGTCCGCGACGGCAAGATGCTGATTCCGGTGGCGTCCGCCCACAAGAAACGCCTCTCCGGCTTTGTCTGGGACGAGTCCGCGACCGGAAAGACCACCTTCATCGAACCGGCGGAAATCGTTGCGCTGCAAAACGACCTTTCCGAGCTCCGCTTCGCCGAGACCCGGGAAATCGCCCGGATTCTCCGCGAGTTCACGGAATTCCTGCGCCCGTACATCCCCGACCTTCTGGTCAGCGCGGATTTTGTCGGCGAGATCGATTTCCTGCTCGCCAAGGCCCAGACGGCCCTCGACATGATCGCGGGCATGCCCGTGATTTCCGACGACGGCGCCGTGCGGATCCGCAAGGCCCGCCACCCCCTGCTGGAGCGCGCCCTCCGCAAGGAAAAGAAGGAGATCGTGCCGCTGACGGTCACGCTCGACCAGGGCAAGCACATCCTTCTCATCTCCGGCCCGAACGCCGGCGGCAAGTCCGTCTGCCTGAAGACCGTGGGTCTGCTGCAGTATATGTTCCAGTGGGGCATGCTGGTCCCGACCTCCGAGACTTCCGAGCTGATGGTCTATGACCGGATCATGGTCTCCATCGGCGACGACCAGTCCCTCGAGAACGACCTTTCGACCTACAGCTCCTTCCTCGCCGACATGCGCCGGATGCTGGCGGAGGCCGACGGGAACACGCTCGTGCTCATCGACGAATTCGGTTCCGGCACCGAGCCGGCCGCCGGCGGCGCCATCGCCGAGGCCATCCTCGCGGAGCTGGACCGCCGCGGCGTCTATGCCGTCATCACGACCCACTACTCGAACCTCAAGTTCTATGCGGCCGGGCAGGACACCGGCGTCGTCAACGGCGCCATGCTCTTCGACGCCAAGAACATCACCCCGCTCTTCCAGCTGGAAATCGGCCTCCCGGGCAATTCCTTCGCCTTCGAGCTGGCGCGGAAGATGGGCCTCCCCGAGGCCATCGTCCATGACGCCGAGGAGCGTGCCGGGGAGAGTTTCGTCGCCGTCGAGCGAAACCTGAGGAAAATCGCCCGCGGCCGCCGTGCCCTCGACGAGAAGCTCCAGAAGGTCAAGGCCGCCGACAAGACCCTCGACACCCTTACCGACAAGTACCAGAAGGAGCTGGAGGACATCCGTTCCCA
This sequence comes from uncultured Bacteroidia bacterium, assembly GCA_902768665.1. Lineage (GTDB taxonomy): Bacteria > Bacteroidota > Bacteroidia > Bacteroidales > UBA932 > Cryptobacteroides. Next base: position 33,664 of record CACXMA010000016.1, read on the forward strand.
GCGCAAGGACATCCTCGAGGGTGCCAAGCGGGAGGCGGAAAACATCATCCGCGGGGCGAACCGCCAGGTCGAGAATACCATCCGCTCGATCAAGGAATCCCAGGCCGAGAAGGAGGCCACGAAAGAGGCCCGCAAGGGGCTGCAGGACTTTATCCAGGCCCTCGGCGAGACCAAGCGCGTGCAGGAAAAGAACCGCGAGGCCTACCTCGACGAGAAGCTCCGCCAGGTCGAGGCGCACAAGGCCCGCGAGCAGGCCCGTCGCCTCCGCCGCGCCCCGAAGGAGGAGCGCACGGCCCTGGAGAGCACTTCCGAGGAGCAGAAACGCCTCGAACAGTTCCGCACTTCGCCCCTGAAGGCCGGTGAGAAGGTCCGCATCAAGGACAACGGCCTCGTGGGCGAGGTCTCCAAGGTCTCGACCAAGGCCGTGACCGTCATCGTCGGCAACATCCAGACGAAGCTCCCGCTCGACCGCGTGGAGAAGATCACCGCCAACGAGTTCCGCGCCGCGGAGAAGAAAGCCGCGCCGAGCCGCGTCCCGCTCCAGAAGATCGACGTGTCCATCCAGAACCGGAAACTCAACTTCCAGCCTGAGCTCGACGTCCGCGGCCAGCGCGTCGGCGAGGCGCTCGAGAACGTCATGCGCTATGCCGACGACGCGCTCATGCTCTCGGTCGGCCAGGTCCGCATCCTCCACGGCAAGGGCACGGGCGCCCTCCGCGAGGAGATCCAGAAATACCTCCGGACCGTCCCCGGTGTGGTTTCCGTCGCCGACGAGGATATCCGCTTCGGCGGGTCCGGCGTCACCGTCGTCAAATTCGGCTGATCATGGAAGCGGCTTCCGGCAAACTGCAGGGAAAACGCGCTGCGGGACAGCTGGGCGAGGACATCGCCTGCCGCTATCTCGAGCAGCAGGGACAGACCGTCCTGGCGCGCAACTGGCGGAGCGGCCACCTCGAAATCGACATCGTGACCTCCGACCGGGAGGGGAATCTCCGTTTCGTGGAGGTGAAAACCCGCATCGAGCCGGTCGCCCTCGCGCCCGAGGAGCAGGTGAACGCTACCAAGCAGCGCCGCCTTGCCGCCGCGGCCCGGGCTTATCTCAACGATTCCGGGGCGCCGAAGCCCCTCGCCGGCAGCGGCGAATCCTTCTTCGACATCGTCTCCGTCGTTCTCGGCGGCGGCCGGCAGGAAGTGGAGTATTTTCCCGCCGCTTGGGTGCCCATGTATGTGTAAATGAGCACGAACAGCCGGGTCCGTGCTGTTGAAAACTTTGTTAATTAAATAATTTTACGTATCTTTGCAGCCCAAAAAATGCGGAAACATAAGAGCCGCTGCTTGGGAAGTAACTATAATTTATTTATTTACAAACATTTATGCCCACAATTCAACAACTTGTCCGCAAAGGACGCGAGACCATTGAAGTAAAGAGCAAGTCTCGTGCGTTGGATGCTTGTCCTCAGAAGCGTGGCGTGTGTCTGCGTGTTTACACGACGACCCCTAAGAAGCCGAACTCCGCGATGCGTAAAGTCGCCCGTGTCCGTCTTTCCAACGCCAAAGAGGTCAATGCCTACATCCCCGGTGAGGGCCACAACCTCCAGGAACACAGCATCGTGCTGGTCCGCGGCGGCCGTGTGAAGGACCTTCCGGGTGTCCGTTACCACATCCTTAGAGGAGCTTTGGATACCGCTGGCGTAGAAGGCAGGACCCAGTCCCGTTCTCTCTACGGTGCGAAACGCCCGAAGAAATCTAAGAAGTAATCATTTACCTTATTAATTTATTTCACAATGAGAAAAGCGAAGCCTAAAAAGAGGATTCTACTTCCTGATCCGAAGTTCCACGATGTGGAGGTTACCCGTTTCGTGAACAATCTTATGCTCCAGGGGAAGAAGAGTATCGCGTATTCTATTTTTTACGATGCCATTGACATGGTAGGCGAGAAGATGAAAGATTCTGAACAGGCTCCTCTCGATATTTGGAAGAAAGCCCTCGAGAACGTGACCCCTCAGGTTGAGGTCAAGTCCCGTCGTATCGGTGGTGCGAACTTCCAGGTGCCGACTGAGTTGCGCCCGGAACGGAAGGTCTCCGTTTCCATGAAGAACCTGATCTCCTTTGCTCGGAAGCGTTCCGGCCACTCTATGGCAGAAAAACTTTGCGCCGAAATCGTCGCCGCTTACAACAGTGAGGGTGGCGCCTTCAAGCGTAAAGAGGATATGCACAGAATGGCAGAGGCCAACAAGGCATTTGCACACTTCCGTTTTTAATTCCGACAAGCTAAATGGCGAACAGGGATCTTACATTCACCCGTAACATCGGCATCATGGCGCATATCGATGCCGGCAAGACGACGACCTCGGAACGTATCCTCTACTATACTGGGAAAACCCACAAGATAGGAGAGGTCCACGAGGGTGCCGCGACCATGGACTGGATGGTCCAGGAGCAGGAGCGTGGTATCACCATCACCTCCGCCGCGACAACCGCGTTCTGGCACTATGCAGGCAAGGTTTATCAGATCAACCTGATCGATACGCCCGGCCACGTAGACTTCACCGTTGAGGTGGAGCGTTCCCTCCGTGTACTTGACGGAACGATTGCGACATTCTGCGCCGTCGGCCGTGTCCAGCCCCAGTCCGAGACTGTCTGGCGCCAGGCCGACAAATACGGCGTGCCGAAAATTGCGTACGTGAACAAGATGGACCGGGTCGGTGCCGATTTCCTCTCCTGTGTGGAGGAGATCCGCACGAAGCTCGGTGCGAACGCTGTTCCCGTCTGCCTCCCTATCGGTGCGGAGGACAAATTTGAAGGCATCGTCGACCTGCTCTCCCGCAAGGCCATCTACTACGACAATTCCGAGGAACTCGTCAACTACCGTGTTGCCGAGATCCCGGCGTCGATGGAGGCCGAGGTCGCCGAGTGGAGGGACAAACTCCTCGAGGCGGCGGCAGAGTGCGACGAAGCGCTGATGGAGAAATATTTCGAGGATCCTGATTCCGTTACGGAGGAGGAGATCATCGCGGCGATCCGCAAGGGTACCATCGCGATGCAGATCGTCCCCGCCTGCTGCGGATCATCCTTCAAGAACAAGGGGGTCCAGTTCCTCCTTGACGCCGTCATGCGTTACCTTCCGTCCCCGCTCGACAAGGGTGCCGTTACCGGAACCAATCCGAGAACGGGTGCCGAGATCGAGCGCAAACCGTCGAACCAGGAGCCTTTCTGCGCCCTTGTGTTCAAGATCGCGACCGACCCGTTCGTGGGCCGTCTCGCCTTCCTCCGGGCTTATTCCGGACGGCTTGACGCCGGTTCCTATGTCTATAACACGCGTACCGCCAAGAAGGAACGTGTGGCCCGTCTGTATCAGATGCACTCCAACCACCAGAACCCGATCGAGTTCGTGGAGGCGGGTGATATCTGCGCAGCCGTCGGCTTCAAGGACCTCCGCACCGGCGATACGGTCTGTGTCGAAGACCACCCGATCGTCCTGGAATCCATGGAATTCCCGGATCCGGTCATCGGTATTGCCGTCGAGCCCAAGACCCAGCAGGATCTTGACAAGCTCGGCATCGCGCTCGGCAAGCTGGCCGAGGAAGACCCGACGTTCACCGTAAAGGCCGATCCCGAGACGGGTCAGACCGTCATCAGCGGCATGGGTGAGCTGCACCTCGACATCATCGTGGACCGTCTCCGCCGCGAGTTCGGCGTGGACATCAACCAGGGTGCGCCGCAGGTCAACTACAAGGAAGCGATCACCAGTGAGGTGGAGCTCCGCGAGGTCTTCAAGAAGCAGACGGGCGGACGCGGCAAGTTCGCGGACATCATCGTAAGAATCTCTCCCGCAGACGAAGGCGTCAACGGTCTGCAGTTCGTCAACGAGGTCAAGGGCGGCAACATCCCCAAGGAGTACATCCCGTCCATCGAGAAGGGCTTCCAGGCAGCCATGGCAAATGGCGTCCTGGCCGGCTACGAGGTGCCTTCCCTGAAGGTGACCGTGCTCGACGGATCGTACCACCCGGTGGATTCCGACCAGCTCTCGTTCGAAATCGCAGCCCGCATGGCCTTCCGTCATGCTTGTCCGAAGGCGCATCCTGTCCTGATGGAGCCCATCATGTCCCTCGAGGTCGTGACCCCGGAGGATTACATGGGCGACATCGTCGGCGACCTCAACCGTCGCCGCGGACAGATTGTCGCCATGGATTCGACATCCAACGGCGCCCGTATCGTCAAGGCTTATGTTCCGCTCGCCGAACAGTTCGGTTACGTCACCGTCCTGAGGACCCTGTCCTCCGGCCGTGCCACGAGCACGATGACGTTCGACCACTACGCCGAGGTCCCGGCGAATCTCGCCAAGGACATCGTCGAGAAGAGCGGCTACAGCAGACGTTCCGCCGAGGAAGAATAATTTGTAGAAATCTAAAAATGTTTTTGATATGAGTCAGAAAATCAGAATCAAACTGAAATCATTCGATCACATGCTCGTCGACAAGTCGGCCGCCAAGATCGTTGATACGGTGAAGTCTACAGGTGCAAAGGTCAATGGTCCCATTCCGCTGCCTACCCACAAGAAGATCTTTACCGTGAACCGCTCGACCTTCGTCAACAAGAAGTCCCGCGAGCAGTTCGAGCTTGACTCCTACGTCCGCCTGCTCGACATTGACGACAGCAACGCCAAGACCGTTGATGCCCTCATGAAGCTCGAGCTTCCCTCCGGCGTAGAGGTTGAGATCAAAGTCTGAGAGTAATCTTGTCAGAGAAAGCGGGGCTGTTTCTGTATCAGAAGCGGCCCCGTGACCGGTCCCTTAGCTCAGTCGGTTAGAGCAGCGGACTCATAATCCGTGGGTCGTGGGTTCAAGTCCCCCAGGGACCACAAAAAAGGAGATGCAGGCGCGAGGGCACTGAAAAAGGTGCCTAACCAGAAGGCCTCTGACAATTAAGACAATCGAAGGATATCGAGATATTTCGGTATCCTTCATTTTTTTCGATT
>CACXMA010000017.1 GCA_902768665.1 uncultured Bacteroidia bacterium
TTTGTCATAGTAAAGATCTCTTGTCTTTGTTTGATACTGAAACATTGTGACTCGTGTGTTTTACGAGTCAACTTTTTTCAGGGAAAGACATCTCCGCAATGGAATTGCTATATTTGCAGAAAACAGAAAAAGAAGCCGCGATGCCCCGAATCCTCTTTGTCTGTCACGGCAACATCTGCCGCAGCCCCATGGCTGAGTACATCCTCAAGGCGCTGGTACGCGCCCGGGGGCTGGAGGACCGCTATTTCATCGAGTCCGCAGCCGTTTCCACGGAGGAAATCGGCAATCCGATCTATCCGCCGGCGAGGCGCTGTCTGTCCCAGCACGGCGTGCCGTTCGAGCCCCGGGCGGCCCGGCAGGTAACGCCGCAGGATTATGACCGCTTCGACCGCATCATCTGCATGGACGCCTCCAATCTCCGCTGGATGCGTCGGATCATCCCCGACGACCCGGAGGGCAAGATCCACCTGATGATGTCCTATGCAGGCCTCGGCCGCGACGTTGCGGACCCCTGGTACACCGGCGACTTCGAAACCACCTTCCAGGACATCCTCTCCGCCTGCGAGGCCATGCTGGCGGGCGTTCGATGAGATTGTGGCCGAACTCAGGCATCTCTACAGGATCCTCAGGGCGATGTGCGCGCAGGCTTCGGCGTCGGCGAGGGCGTGGTGGTGGCGGGTGAGGTCGAAGCCGCAGGCGGCCGCAACCGTCTGGAGCTGGTGGTTGGGCAGGCGCCAGCCGAAATACCGCCGGGAGGCGGCCAGCGTGTCGTAGAACCGGTAGTCCGGATAGTCCATCCGGTACACCCGGAAAGCGGCCTTCAGGCAGCCCTCGTCGAAGCGGGCGTTGTGCGCGACCAGCGGCAGTCCCTCGATCAGCGGGGCGATCTTTTCCCACACATACGGAAACACCGGCGCCTCGTCCGTATCCGCCTCAGACAGGCCGTGGACCCGCTGGCAGAACCACTGGTAGTATTCCGGCTCCGGGTGGATGAGGCTGTAGAAGGAGTCGACGATGCGGCCGTCACGGACGATGACAATCCCGACGCTGCACACGCTGGAGGGGCATTCGTTGGCGGTTTCGAAGTCGATGGCTGCAAAGTCTGTCATGGCCGCATTAATGCAGGAGGTTCATGCCGTTGGCCTGCGAGACCAGCTCGGCGGTGTTGGAAACGTCGAATTTGACGAGCAGTTTCTTGCGGTACCACTTGATCGTCTCCGGACTCAGCCCGAGCGCTTCGGCGATCTGGGGCGTGGTGTATCCCTTTGTCAGGAGGTCCAGGATCTCCATTTCCCGCGCGGAAAGCTGCGGGGCGGCCTCGGACGGCGCCGGATGCGGCATCTCCAGAAGCGTCTCCTCCAGCACGGCGGAAACCTCGGCCTGCTCTTTCCGGGACCGGCGGAGCTTTTTTCCGAGCAGCAGGATGCCGACAACAAGCAGCAGGATGAGGACGGCTCCGCCAGCCATCAGGATAATCTGCCTGCGCTGGGCCATCAGCGCGGCGGACATGTATTCGTAGTTCTCCTTGACGAAGAGGAGCTCCTCCCTTTCGTGGGCGGAATAGTACTTTTCGGCCTCCTGGAGGTATTGGATGGCCTTCTGATTCTCGCCGAGCTCGAGATAGGCCCGCCCGAGGCCTTTCTGCGCATTGGCCACCATCAGGGAGTCGCCCTGTCCGTACTGCAGGGCTTTCTCGTAGGCCGCGATGGCCTTCCCGGGATCGCCTTCCTCCACCCAGGTCTCGCCGATATTGTAGTACAGCACCGAGCTGCTTTCCCGCCAGCCGTATTTTTCGAAGATGGCCCCGGCCTTCTCATACCAGTCCATGGCCCGGGGAATGGAATCCATCATGTTGTAGACGTTGCCGATGGAACCGTACAGCACCGACAGCTGGTCGTCGATTTCCTTCTCCGAGTAGCCCGCCGAATTAGTGGCGGAAGTGGCGCCGGCGGCCATCCGCTGCACGCATTCCATCGACTTCCGGTAATAGAAAAGGGCGCTGTCGAGCTGATTCTGGCCGAAATAATGCTGACCGATATAGCGGTAAGCGTCGGAGCTGGCATAGACCCAGTCCTGCCGGAGGCTGATGGAAAGGGCCTTCCGGGCATAGAAAAGGCATTTTTCTCCATTGATGCTGCTATAGCCGAGCATCAGGTCGCGGCAGGCGCGGTTCAGCTCGAGCAGTTGCTCCCCGGTGGCCTCGTCGATGGCCTGGGGCGTCCACCGGCCCACCACCCTTTCCAGGGAGTCCAGGTTGTGCCCGCGGTGGTCGTTGTAGCCGAAAACCGGAGCCTGCAGCAGCGCCGTCAGCAGGATTGCGATACAGATTCTTCTCATAAAGACAAAGATAGGGAATTGTCCCAAAATAACTTGTCAAAGGCGGTGAAAAACTGCTAGATTCAACCCCGAAGGGTGGAATTGGCCACCCCAAAGGGTGGTGTTTAAGACAATGAAATAGACGAAATTTGCAGAAACGAAAACCACCGATGGAAGAGACTATCTCAAAAGACATTAAGTTGACCCGGCGGGAGATGACGATTCTCCAGGAAGTCGCCCTCGGCCGGACCACCCCGCAGATCGCGAAGAATCTGGGCCTGAGTCCCGAGACGGTGAAGTGGTACCGGAAACAGCTTCTTGTCAAGTTCTCCGCCGCGACCTCCGCCGAGGTCGTGCGCAAGGCGATTCTGTCTAATATCCTCTAATTATAACCACAGCCATGAAAAGAATTGTAGCTATCATGCTCACGCTGCTGCTGGCGGGATGTTTCGCCGCAAGCGGCCAGAGCCTGCTGGAAAGACTCGGCGAACGCGCCAAAGATGCCGCCGAAAACAAAATCGGTGAGAAGGTGGAGCAGGGCGTGAACGATCTTCTGAGCGGAAAGAAAAAGGACAAGAAAGAGAAAAAGCAGAAAAAAGGCTCTGCAAAGGAGGAGAGCTCTGCCCCGAAAGACGAGGCCAAGGCGGACAAGCAGCAGGTCGAGTCGGCCTACGCCAAGAGCGACTTTGTCCCCGGAGACGAGATTTTCTTCGAGGACACGTTCGAAGGCGAGCGCATCGGCGAATTCCCCGTCCGCTGGGACCTGCTGGAAGGCTATGTGGAGACCGCTTCCCTCGCAGGCCGGAAAGTGCTGGCATTCACCGACAACGGCCTCGGAGAGGTCATGCCGCTGATGAAAAACAGCTGGAGCTGGCTGCCGGATGTCTTCACCCTCGAATTCGACCTTTTCGTGGCGCCTCTCGACGAGGATGCCGGCTCGGAGCTGGGTATGGAGGTCTGCTTCGGCAACCGGGGCGCTTCCGACTACTACAATGCCTCCAGCTATGTATTGTTCCGCTATCGCGAGGACGGCTCCTCGAGTCTGGAGTGGGGGCTTCTCAAGCCGGGAACCGATGCCGAGACCCGCGGTGACAAGATGCTCGGTCTCAATCCGGGGCTGGAGGATTATAACGCCAAGGACAATCCCCTGAAGGCCGGGGCATGGAACCATTTCGCCTTTTCCTTCAACAAGCGGGCTTTCAAAGGCTATATCAACGGCGTCCGCCTCATCAATGTGCCGGCGATGCAGGCTCCCGGCTATTTCTATTTCAACAGCGTCTCCCAGTACCGCTACAGCGGCATCAGCAACGTCCGTCTCGCCAAGGGCGCCGTTCCGCTCTATGACCGCCTGATGAGCGAGGGCAAGATCGTCACCTACGCCATCACGTTCGAAACCGGCAAGGCCGATCTGAGGCCCGAATCGATGGTGGAGATCAACCGCATCGCTACGCTCATGAAGGAGAATCCAGGCCTGGAGTTCGAGGTGCAGGGGCACTGCGACACCACCGGCTCCGACAAGGTCAATGATCCGCTCTCCCAGAAGCGGGCCGAGGCCATCGTCGCGGCGCTCGTCGAGCAGGGCATTGCCAGCGCGCGCCTTACCGCTGTCGGCAAGGGCTCCCACGAGCCGGTCGCCTCCAACAGCACGGAGGAAGGCCGTTCCAAAAACCGTCGGGTTGAATTCGTCAAAAAATAGTTGATAAGATGATGAAAAAGGTATTATCTCTCATTGCCGTAGCGGCCCTGGTGCTCTCCTGCGGCGGAAACGGCCAGAAGGGTGGAAACACCGCTGCCGGGAACGAAAATGAAACGCAGGGCGGAAGCAGCACCGCAGCCGCCATCTCCATCGGCGACAAATTTGCCTTTGCCGGCCTGCAGAGCGATCAGCTGGTTCCGGACTTCGCCCTCGAGCTCGCCGAACTGGCTACGAGCCCGCGGTCAGAATCCAACCCCATGAAGGACGAGGCGTTCTTCTATACGGGCCCGGATATCACCGCCATCCCTGCCGCAAAAGTCCAGGCTTATCTGCAGAAGGTCTATGCCGCGGTCAAGAAAGCGGCGGACGGCGGGGTGGTCTACTACCAGAAAGGCACTTTCGACAACCAGCGCGGAGAAGAGGCGACCGAGGCCCCTACCGCTGAGAAACCGGCTGCGTCCGTGATGTATCTCTATCAGCACGACGGCACCTGGTTCTATATCAGCGCAGGGCACAAGGCCTATTTCCGCAAGTTTGCGAAGGACTACGGCGAGAAATTCATCGGCGCCGGCGTGCTGGTGAAAGAGATTATCGGAGAGGTTGAGTAGAAGCCGGCTCAGGCTCTGCCCTTGAAGGTATAACCTGCCTTTTCCACAGCGGCCCGCACGGACTCTTCCGTCGCGGGCCCTTTGATTGTCAGGCGGTTGCCGGAGGCGCTGGCCCTGGCCGATTCCACACCCGGAAGATCCTCCACGGCGCGGCACACGGCGGCTTCGCAGTGGCTGCAGTGCATGCCTTCGACTCTGTAGACGGCCGTGTCGGGATCGGCGGCCTTGCTGCGATGGAAGCGTTCGAACAGTTTCATGATCAGTGCGTGGCTAAGTAAAAGGGTTAATAGGGATGCGCAAATAAGCTTGAAGGGGCCGGGAAGGGCTTCGGACGGGCAGCAGGCGGCGCTGTCGGCGCTGCCCGGCAGGCCGAACCCTATGGCGTTGACCAGCAGGCCGAAAAGCAGCGAGAAGCCGACGATGGTGCCGAGATAGATCCAGGTGAAACGGCTTCCCATGGCCTTTCGGACCACGAGGATGGAGGCGAGGTTCACGGCCGGCCCTGCCATCAGCATCACGAGCGCCGCGCCGGGGGAGAGGCCCTTCATCATCAGCGCCGCCGCCACAGGGATGCTGCCGGTGGAGCAGATGTACATGGGGACGGCCACCGCGAGGATGACCAGCATCTGCAGCAGCGGCTGCGAGCCGAAGGACAGGAAGAACGCGTCCGGCACCGCCACCTGGATGAGGGCGGCGACCAACAGACCCAGCACGAGCCGCCCGCCGATATCCTGCATCATCTCGAAGAAGGCATAGCGGAGAGCCCGCCACAGCCGGCTGCCGGATTCGGCCTTGCAGGCACCTCCAGCGGCGAAATCGCTGTCTTCCTTCCCGGCGAAGCGATGGACGAGGATACCCCCGCAGATGCCGGTGACAAGCGCCGCGGCAGGCCGGAGGACGGCAAAGCCCAGTCCCAGCAGCGAATAGGTCGCGAGGATGGAGTCGATGCCGGTCTGCGGCGTTGCGATGAGGAAAGAGGCGACCGCGCCCTTGGAGGCGTTTTCCCGCCGGAGCCCGATGGCCGTCGGAATCACCCCGCAGGAGCAAAGCGGCAGCGGGACGCCGAGAAGGGCGGCCCAAAGGACGGCCCAGCGGTTGTCCCGGGACAGGTACCTGCGGTAGAAGCCCTGCGGCACGAAGACGTGCAGCAATCCGGCGATGAGAAAGCCCAGCAGCAGGTACGGGCTCATCTCGCAGACGACATGCAGCAGGGATAGCAGGAAATCACGCATCATCATCATACATCCTCAGGTTTTCGGCAGCGCAAATGTACAATTATTTTCGCGATAATGATAAAAAAGGTACCTTTGCCGTATGGAACCTTCCGCCATCTCACTGACCGAACTTCTCGCCGCCCGGGACAACCGCGCGGCGCGGCAGCGGGAGCTCCTCGCGGCCTGGCCGGAGAGGACGCTGCTGTCGCTGACGGTGGTGCTCCCGGGGGCCGTCAAGCGGGATGAGCGGAGCCTGCGGGTAGGGGAGGCGGGAGTCGCCGCCGTCCGCGAGACCCTGCAGCCCCTCTACGAGGAAATCCGGGACCTCGGGACCGGATTCGAGGCCTTTTTCATCGTCGCGGCGGACCGCCTCGCGGCCAAGCGCCGCGCCTGCCGCATCGAGGACACCCACCCATGGGGCCGCCTGATGGACATCGACGTGCTGGAGGCTGGAGGCGACGAAACTGTGCATCCCATTTCCCGCACCGCGGTCGGCCTTCCCGAGCGGCGCTGCCTGCTGTGCGACCGTCCGGCCCGGGAATGCATGCGCGCCCGGACGCATTCGCCCGAGGCGCTGCAGGCGGCCCTCGACGCCATTCTTTCGAAATAATCCTTATCTTTGCGCCATGGCAGAGCAACAGGCATATATGTTTCCGACCTCGGTCAAGGAGGTCGAGCGGCTGGGATGGGACTACATCGACGTCATCCTCGTCACGGGCGACGCCCTGATCGACCATCCCTCTTTCGGTACGGCGGTGATCGGCCGCTGGCTGCAGAAATGGGGCTACCGCGTGGCGGTGGTGCCGCAGCCGAACTGGCGCGACGACCTGCGGGATTTCCGCAAGCTGGGGGCGCCGCGGCTCTATTTCGGCGTGAACGCCGGGGCCATGGACTCGATGGTCAACCATTACACCGCCTCGAAACGCCTGCGCCATGACGACGCCTACACCCCCGAGGGCAAGGCCGGCGCCCGCCCGGACTATGCCGTGACGGTCTATACGAAGATCCTCAAGCAGCTCTACCCGGACGTGCCGGTAGTGATCGGCGGCATCGAGGCGTCGCTGCGCCGCCTGACGCACTACGACTACTGGCAGGACTGCCTCAAGCCGTCCGTGCTCGTGGACAGCGGCGCCGACTGGCTCTGCTACGGGATGGGGGAGCGGCCGATGCTGGAGCTGACCCGCGGCATCGAAAAGGGATGGAACCAGCACCGGCTCGAGCAGATTCCGCAGCTGGCCTTTTTCCGCAGCGGCTCACCGAAGCCCGGCGAGGGCATCCTCCTGCTGCACAGCTTCGAGGAGTGCCGGCGCTCAAAACGCGCTTTTGCCGAGAATTTCCACGAGATCGAGACCCACGCCAACATGCTGCACCCGGACACCATCATCGAGCCGGTCGGCGACGGCTATGTCCGCATCAATCCGCCTTTCCCGCCCGCGACCGAGCAGGAGATGGACTCGTTCTGGGACCTCCCGTTCACGAAACTGCCGCACCCGCGCTACGCCGGCAAGCGGATCCCGGCCTACGACATGATCAAATTCTCGGTCTGCACGCACCGCGGCTGCTTCGGCGGCTGTAATTTCTGCACGATCGCCGCGCACCAGGGAAAGTTCATCACCTCCCGCAGCGAGAAGTCCATCCTGCAGGAAGTCAGGCAGTTGAACGCTCTTCCGGGCTTTGCCGGGAACATTTCCGACGTCGGCGCCCCGACGGCGAACATGTACGGCATGGGCGGCCGCGACCGCGAACTCTGCGCGAAGTGCCGCCGGCGCAGCTGCCTCTTCCCGGCCCCCTGCAGGAACCTCGACCGGGACCATACCCGCTTGCTGGACCTCTACCATAAAATCGACGCCACCAAGGGCATCCGCCACAGCTATATCGGCAGCGGCATCCGCTACGACCTCTTCCTCGGCGAGGACGGGTTCGTGGATCCGAGCTCCCGGCCGTATTTCCGCGAGCTCGTGCTCAGCCACACCTCCGGCCGCCTCAAAGTGGCCCCGGAACACACCGAGGACCACGTCCTGCAGAAAATGGCCAAGCCGAGCTTCCGCCTTTTCGAGCGCCTGCGCCGGGAATTCGACGCCGTCAACCGCGAGGCGGGGACCCACGTTGGGCTGGTACCTTATTTTATATCGTCCCATCCCGGCTGTACGATGAAGGACATGCAGTCCCTGGCCAATCACCCGGCCCTTCGCGGCATCTGGATGGACCAGGTGCAGGATTTTACGCCGACCCCGATGACGACCTCCTCCGTGATGTTCTGGACGGGCCTCGATCCGCGGGACATGACCCCGGTCTTCACGGAGCGCGACCCCGAAAAGAAGCGGCTGCAGAAGTCCTTCTTCTTTGCCCACGCTTCGGCAAAGGACGCAAATTCCGCAAAAAATGCTAAAATTTCCGCTAAGATGTATGGGAATTCAAAAAAATCCCTTAATATTGCACCTCGGAACGGGAAGCCGAAGAGATAGCTTCCCTGCATGATGAAATTACCTGAACCTATGTCACCAGATAACAAGAAAAGACACGTAGTCAGCTACGAGAAGATGTCCCCGGAACTTTCCGCGGCCTTCCAGGAGAAGTATCCCAACGGATTCAACGATTACCTGAACGACCTAGTCAAGTACCCCAAGCCCGACGGCACGTCCTTCTACGCCGTCACGGTGGAGATTCCGGATGCGATCTATCTCGTGAAGATCAATGTCAAGATCGACGATCTCGAGGACATAGAGAAATGGCTCGACGGCGAGGAAGAGGCCGAGACCGAGGCCGTGGCCGGCGGCAGCGCCGATGCGGCGGACTCCGGCGACAACACCCTCCCGGACGACAATATCGCCCAGTATTCCGACGCCTCGGAAGACGCTGGCGAATAAGACCTTACAAGCGCTGGCCGGCCCCTTGCCGGCCATCGTTGTATCCCGACGTTATGGACAATCCCGCCGCCAAATACCTATGGGGGCCGCTTCGGGGCCTGACCGGGAAGCGGAACGAGCAGACGATGCTGCTCGTCCTGTCGGTGGTCGTGGGCGTCCTCTGCGGTTTCGCGGCCGTCCTTTTGAAGCAGGCGATCCACTGGATCTACGCCGGCATCGTCCTACGCAGCGTCGAGGCGAGCGGCTTCAGCTGGCTCTACCTCTTTTTCCCGGGCGCCGGCATGCTCCTGTCGCTGCTGCTGGTGCGCTATCTGATTCGGGACAACATCGGCCACGGCGTGACGAAAGTGCTCGTCGCGGTGTCCAAGAACGAGTCCAAGATCAAGAGCCACAACATGGTCTCCTCGCTGGCGACGAGCGCCCTGACCATCGGGTTCGGCGGCAGCGTCGGCGCCGAGGCCCCCATCGTCTACACGGGCGCCGCCATCGGCTCGAACCTCGGCCGCTATCTGGGGCTCAGCTACCGGAGCATGACGGTCCTGCTGGGCTGCGGCGCGGCCGGCGCCGTCGCGGGTATCTTCAACGCTCCGCTCGCGGGCGTGCTGTTTACGCTGGAGATTCTCCTTTTCAATCTCTCCATGACGCACATCCTGCCGCTGCTGCTGTCGACGGTGTCGGCGACGCTGGTATCCTATCTCTGCCTCGGGCAGGTGACCCAGTTCGCCTGCGCCCTGACGCCCTTCAGCCTGCGGAATGTGCCGTTCTACCTTATCCTCGGCATCGTCTGCGGCTTTTGCTCCTGCTATTTTATCCGGACGACGCTGGCGCTGGAGGACCGCTTCTCCAGGATGCGCTCGCCCTATCTTCGCTGGCTGCTCTGCTCCGCGGCGCTGGGCCTTCTGATCTACCTTTTCCCGCCGCTGTACGGAGAGGGCTACGGCGACCTGATGCCGCTGCTTGGCGGCCTTGTGCCTTCCTATGATTCGCCGCTGGCGTTTTTCATGGACAGGCCCTGGACGATCCCCCTGTTTTTCCTGCTGATCGTGCTGCTGAAGGTCTTCGCCATGACTTTCACGAACGCCGGCGGGGGAGTGGGCGGCACCTTCGGCCCGACGCTCTTTATCGGCGCCATGACCGGTTATGTCGTTTCCGCCTCGCTGAACCTCATCTCCCCGGAGCTCGTGCCGACGCCCAATTTCGTCCTGGTCGGCATGGCGGGGCTGATGGCCGGCGTCATGCAGGCCCCGATGACGGGTATTTTCCTCATTGCCGAGATCACCGGCGGCTACGAGCTCCTGATTCCGCTAATTTTCACGGCCGCCATCTCCTACGGCACGGTCCGTTTCTTCGAGAAATACTCCATCTACACCAAGCGCATCGCCCAGACCGGCGAGCTGCTGACCCACGACAGCGACCAGGCGGTCCTGACGCTGATGAAGACCTCCACGCTCATCGAGAACGATTTCCTCCCCGTCAACATCGACGCGCCGCTGTCCGCCCTCGTCAAGGCCGTGTCGGCCTCGAGCCGCAACATCTTCCCGGTACTGGACGGCAAGGGCCGCTTCCAGGGCTATGTGCCGCTGGAGAGCATCCGCAAGGAGATGTTCGATCCGTCGCTGTACGAGACGCGCCACGTCTATAATTATATGTATTCGGCGCCGGAGTATATCTTCGAGGACGAAAGCATGGATTCCGTGATGCGGAAATTCGAGAAGACCGGGGCCTGGAACCTCCCCGTCATCCGCCGGGACCGCACCTATCTCGGCTTCGTCTCCAAGTCCAAGATATTCTCGGCCTACCGCAACGAACTGCGTGATTTTTCCCGCGAATAGACAAAAATTGTAAGCAAATTCAAATTA
The DNA here is from genome assembly GCA_902768665.1 of uncultured Bacteroidia bacterium. Classification (GTDB taxonomy): domain Bacteria; phylum Bacteroidota; class Bacteroidia; order Bacteroidales; family UBA932; genus Cryptobacteroides. The sequence goes on from CACXMA010000017.1 coordinate 10,561, forward strand.
TTTCCTTATATTTGTTCGTCTAACCGTAGAAGAAAAGGAAAAATGAAATTTGATGTCAAGAAGATGGGAGTCTATCTCCTCTCCCTGCTGGTGATGTGTCTTTGGGGTATGTCCCTGATCTGGACAGACCGGCTGAAGCCGTTCCGCATCCCGCCGGAGTACTTCCTGACGTTCCGTATCTTCGTGGCGGGAATGGTCCTTCTCGTTTTCAACTGGCTGACCGGGCAGTCGATGAAGATCCGCTCCTGGCGGGACTTCCGCCTGTTTCTGCTGATTAGTCTGTTCGAGCCGCTGATTTACTTCCTCGCCGAGTCCTACGGTCTTTTCCTGGTGGACTCCCCGTCCATCTCCGCCCTGGTTCTCGGCCTCAATCCGGTTTTCGCCCTCTGCTTCGGCATCCTCTTTTTCCGCGAGAAGATCAGGCTGATCAACGTGATCGGCCTCGTCCTTACCATCTGCGGCCTTGCCTTCGTGGTGCTGCTCGGGGCCGGCGGCGAAACGGCCGCCTGTGAAAGCGGAGTCTATTACCTCGGCATCGTGATCCTCCTGGTCGCGGTGCTGTCCGAGGTATCCTACGCCAGCATGACCAAGCGCCTGACCACCGGCGGCACGGAAACGGCCGACGAAAAGGCCAGCTACAGCCCGAGCGTCATCGTGATGTACCAGTTCCTGATCGGTACGGTCTATATGATCCCGATGTTCCTGCTCCGCCACGAGAATCCGGGCATGGCGACGGACGTGCCTTATCTGGTGACCTTCGATCCGGATGTCTATCTTTCCTGGGACGTGCTCTATCCGCTGCTTGCCCTGGCGCTCATCTGCTCCTGCCTCTGCTTCTCGCTCTGGGCGTTCTGCATCAAGCATCTGGGTGTGGCCAAGAGCGGCAATTTCATCGCCATCACGCCCGTTTTCACGGCCCTTCTCTGCTGGATTCTCGGCCGTGAGACCCTCACGCTGCTGCAGTGGCTCGGCATCGGCCTCTCGATTTTCGGCCTGGTGCTGACGCAGTCCACCGGCGGTCTCCGCATCCGCCGTCTCTTCCTCAAGCGCCGTTTTATCCGCTGATCAGCCGCAGTCCGATGCGCCGGCGGTCGAGGTCCACGCTGAGGACCTTGACCCGCACCTGTTGTCGCAGTTTCAGCACGGCGGAAGGGTCCGTGCCCCGGCGGCCGAGCTGGGAGATGTGGATGAGCCCGTCTTCGTGGATGCCGATGTCGACAAAGGCGCCGAAGGCGGTGATGTTCGTGACAATGCCGGGGAGTTCCATCCCCTCGACGACATCCCCGATCTCGTGGATTTCATCGGAAAAAGCGAATTCCTGTGCGCTGGCGCGGGGATCGAGCCCCGGCTTGGCGAGTTCCTTGAGGATGTCCCGGACGGTCGGGAGGCCGGCGTCGCCGCCGACATAGCGCTGGGGGTCGATCTTCCCGATCAGCCCCTCGTTGCCGACGAGCTCTTTCACGGCCACGCCAAGGTCGGCGGCCATCTTCCCGACGAGCGCGTAACGCTCCGGGTGTACGGCGCTGTCATCCAGCGGATTGGCCGCGCCGCGGATGCGCAGGAAGCCGGCGCACTGCTCGTAGGCCTTGGCGCCGAGGCGGGGGACTTTCAGAAGGTCCGCCCGGGCCGCAAACGGGCCGTTCTCCGCGCGGTACCGGACGATATTCTCCGCCAGGACGGGGCCTATTCCGGCGACATAGCGGAGCAGCCAGGGGCTCGCGGTGTTGAGGTTGACGCCGACGCGGTTGACGCAGGCCTCGACGGTGAAATCGAGCTTCTCCCGCAGCAGGCCCTGGTCGACGTCGTGCTGGTACTGGCCGATGCCGAGCGATTTCGGGTCGATCTTGACGAGCTCCGCGAGCGGATCCATGAGCCGGCGGCCGATGGAAACCGCACCGCGGACGGTCACATCCTCGTCCGGGAACTCCTCCCGGCCCGTTTCCGAGGCGGAATAGACGCTGGCACCGTCCTCGCTGACGCTGAAGATCCGGACGCTTTCCGGCAGCCCGACGCGGCGGACGAAATCCTCCGTCTCGCGGCCGGCCGTGCCGTCGCCGATGGCGATGACCTCGATCTGATACCGCTCCACGAGGTCGGCGATCTCGGTGATGGCCTGGACCTTCTTGGAGAGCGGCGGGTGCGGGAAAATGACGCTGTGGTGCAGCAGACGGCCCTGGGCGTCGAGGCAGACGACCTTGCATCCGGTGCGGAAGCCCGGGTCGATGGCGAGGACGCGCTTTTCGCCGACCGGGGCGGCCAGCAGCAGCTGGCGCAGGTTTTCGCCGAAAACGGCGATGGAGGCGATGTCGGCCTTCTCCTTGGCCTCGCGGATGACCTCGCCCTCGATGGATGGGGCGATCAGGCGCTTGAAACTGTCGTCGATGGCCGCGCGGATTTCCGCTTCCAGCTCTTTCGTGGCGGGATAGCCGTGCTCCTTGCAGAAATCGTAGTAGATCTTGCTGCCGCTGCGCTCGGGGTCGGCGTCGATGCGGGTCGTGACGAAGCCTTCGTTCTCTGCCCGGAGAAGGGCCAGCAGGTTATGGGAAGGGATCCTTGCGATCGGGTAGTTCCAGTCGAAATAGCTGCGGTATTTCGCGCCCTCGGGGCTCTGGGCGGCCTTGGTGGCCTTCGATACGATGCGGCGCAGGCGGAAGGCCTCGCGCTGGTGCTCGCGGATCGGCGCCGTCTCGGCGATGCGCTCGGCGATGATGTCGCGGGCGCCGGCAAGGGCGTCCTCGACGCTGGGGACCTCCGCGGTGATGAAGGCTTTGGCCGCCTCGGCCGGACGACGGGCCTGGAGGCTCCACAGCTGGTCCGCGAGCGGCTCCAGTCCTTTGGCGGCGGCGACTGTCGCCCGGGTCTTCCGCTTCGGCCGGTAGGGGAGGTAGAGGTCCTCGAGCTCGCTGGCGACAAGGCAGCTCTCGATGGCGCCCTGCAGCTCCGGCGTCAGCTTGCCCGCCTCGGAAATGGTCCCGAGGATGGTCTGTTTGCGTTTTTCCATCTCGTCGAAGACCTCCATCCAATGCCGGATGTCCGCGACGGCGACATCGTCGAGGCCGCCTGTCTTTTCCTTGCGGTAGCGGCTGATGAAGGGAATCGTACCGCCCTCGGCGAAAAGGTCGATGCAGTTCTCGACCTGCCAGGGCTTCGCGCCGGCCTTTTCGGCGATGGCGTCTATGTAGAGCTGTTTCATGATGACTCAAGTCTTTCCCACAAAGATAAAAATAATTCCTTGCAAAGACGGCAAATAATGCCTAACTTAGCAATTCTGAAAACCAAAGACATTGAAAATGAATATCCGCAAAGCCCTTCTCCTGCTGGCCCTGATGGCGACGACCGTCCTCAGCGCGCAGGAAACCCCTTCCTGGATCCGCCGCAACGCCATTTCCCCGGACGGCAAGACCCTCGTCTTCTCCTACAAGGGAGATATCTGGACGGTCCCCGCCACCGGCGGCGAGGCCCGGCAGCTGACCTCCAACAAAGCCTATGAGTCCGACCCGGTGTGGACCCCGGACGGCAGCGTGATCGTCTTCACCTCCTGGCGCGAGGACAGCAAGGATCTCTATTCGGTGCCCGCGGCCGGCGGCGCACTGAAGCGCCTGACGGATCTCCCCGGCACGGAGCTGCCCCTGGCGGTCGCCGCGGACGGGACGGTCTACTTCAGCTGGACAAACTACACCTTCGTCGACGGCGCCTATGCGGACTTCCCGACGGGCCAGCAGGTCTGGACGACGACTCTCGAGGGCGCCGCGCCGAAGCTCCTGTCGCAGATCACGATGTCCGCGATGAGCGTCAGCGCCGACGGCAAGATCCTCTATGAGGACTACAAGGGCTATGAGGATCCGCTCCGCAAGCACCACACCTCTTCCGTGACCCGCGATATCTGGCTTCTGGAGGCCGCGGGCGGCAAAGAAGCCACTTTCGCGGACGGCAAGTTCACCCGGCTCAGCACCTACGAAGGCGAGGACCGCAATCCGGTCTTTGCCGCCGACGGCAATACCTTCTACTTCCTCAGCGAGCAGGACGGCAATACCTCCAACGTCTACCGCAGCTCCCTTTCCAACCCGGGCGAGCAGGTGCGGCTGACCCGTTATGACCGGAATCCGGTCCGCTTCCTCTCCGTGGCCGCCGACGGGACGCTCGCGTTCTCCTACAACGGCGACCTCTACACCATGAAGGAAGGCGCCGAGCCCGTGAAGGTCTCCATCACCCTCCACCGCGACGAGGACCAGAAAGACATCAACCGCCTCTCCCTCAAGAGCGCTTCCGCCATCGCCGTCTCCCCGAACGGCAAGGAGATCGCCGTCGTGATCCGCGGCGACGTCTTCGTCACGTCCGTCGACTACGCCACGACCCGCCGCATCACCAATACCCCCGAGCAGGAGCGGGGAGTCTCTTTCGGAAAGGACGGCCGTGAGCTCTACTATGCCTCCGAGCGGGGCGGCTGCTGGAGCATTTACTGCATGAAACTCGCCGACAAGGACGAGAGCCTCTTCACCTACGCCGTCAAGCTCGAGGAAGAGCGCATCAGCCCCGAGGGCGAGACCTGCTTCCAGATGGAGGTCTCTCCGGACGGCAAGCAGATCGCCTACCTTCGCGACCGCACGGAACTCGTGGTCCAGAAGATCGGCTCGAGCAAGGTCAAGTCCCTCCACAAGGGCGTGAATTACTCCTATTCCGACGGTGACCAGTCCTTCGCCTGGAGCCCGGACAGCCGTTATATCCTCTGCAACTGGCAGGCTGGCGGCGGATGGAACAATGAAGACATCGCCATGATCGACGTCGAGGACGGAACGGTCACCAACCTTACGGAGAGCGGCTATTCCGACACTTCCTTCCGCTGGTCCCTCGGCGGCAAGGCTATGACCTATGAGTCCGACAAGAACGGCTACCGCAGCCACGGCAGCTGGGGCGCCGAGACCGACGTCTACATCATGTTCTTCGACGGCAAGGCCTACAACGAGTTCGGCCGCAGCAAGGAGCAGGTCGACATCGCCAAGATGCTCCTCGGCGAGAAGAAGGCCGCTAAGCAGGAGAAGCAGGAGCAGAAGGATTCCCTCGACAAGGACAAAAAGCCCGAGAAACTCAATCCGGACCTCGACAACCGCTACGACCGCATCCTTCGCCTTACCCGTTTTTCCAACAGCATCGGCGACCACTACCTGACCGAGGACGGCACGAAGCTCTACTTCACCCAGCGTCTCGAGAAGGGCTATGACCTGTGCTGCCGCGACATCGAGAAGGGCGACGTGACGGTCGTCAAGAAGAATGTCATGGGCCGCTTCACTCCGAGCGCCGATGGCAAATACCTCTTTGTCAGTGGCGGCGGCAACATCACCCGCATCACCCTCGCCGGCAACAAGAGCGATGTCGTTTCCTTCACGGGCGAGTACGAATTCAAGCCCCAGGAGGAGCGCACCTACATGTTCGAGCACTGCTGGAAGCAGGTCAAGGAAAAGTTCTACGACCCTGACATCCACGGTATCGACTGGCAGTACTACCACGACAACTACGCGCAGTTCCTGCCCTACATCAACAATTACTTCGACTTCCAGGACCTTCTCTCCGAGATGCTCGGCGAGCTGAACGCTTCCCATACCGGCGGCCGTTACCGCGCTCCGTCCAGCCGCAACCTCGGCTATCTCGGCGCCATCTATGACGCCGCCTATGACGGCGACGGCCTCAAGATCGCCGAAATCCTGCCCGGCGGCGTGCTCGCCCGTGCCGATGCCGACATCAAGGCCGGCGACGTCATCGTCTCCATCGAAGGCCATGCGCTCAAGGCAGGGGAGAACCCGCTGAAATACCTCTATGAGACCGTCGGCAAGAAGATCGTCGTCCACATCAAGTCCGGCGGCAAGACCAAGGAGCTGATCCTGACGCCCGCGGGCAGCGACGCCGCGCCGCTCTACCGCCGCTGGGTCCGCCAGCGCGAGGAGATGGTCAAAAAGCTCTCCGGCGGCCGCGTCGGTTATGTCCACGTCGAGGGCATGGACTCCCCGAGCTTCCGCGAGGTCTATTCCAAGGCCCTTGGCAAGTACCGTGGCTGCGAGGCCCTCATCGTCGACATCCGCCACAACGGCGGCGGCTGGCTCCACGACGACCTCGTCACCTTCCTCGGCGGCAAGGAGTACTGCCTCTTTACCCCGCGCGGCCAGTACATCGGCCACGAACCGTTCAACAAGTGGACGAAGCCTTCCTGCGTCGTGGTCAGCGAGGACTGCTACTCCGACGCCTCCGGCTTCCCGTACGCCTACCGAAGCCTCGGCCTCGGCAAGCTCATCGGCGCCCCGATCCCCGGGACAATGACCGCCGTCTGGTGGGAGAGCCAGATCAACGGCTTCGTGGTCTTCGGTATCCCGCAGGTGGGCAACTGGGGCGTCAAGGACCAGCGCTACATCGAGAATTTCCAGATCGAGCCCGACATCCTCGTCTACAACGATCCCGCATCCGTGCTCGCCGGCAAGGACCTCCAGCTGGAGGCCGCCGTCGCCGAGATGCTCAAAGAAATTGACAAGAAGTGACAATGGACAAAAAAGTCGTCATTATCCCTACCTATAACGAGAAGGAGAACATCGAGGCAATCATCCGCAAGGTGTTCTCCCTTCCCGGAGAGTACCACATTCTCGTTATCGACGACGGTTCGCCCGACGGCACCGCCGCCATCGTCAGGGGGCTGCAGGGCGAGTTCCCCGAGCGTCTGCACATTATCGAACGCTCCGGCAAGCTCGGCCTCGGCACGGCCTACCTGACCGGCTTCCGCTGGGCCCTGGAAAAGGGCTACGACTACATCTTCGAGATGGACGCCGACTTCTCCCACAACCCCGACGACCTGCTGCGGCTCCATGCCGCCTGCGCCGAACAGGGGGCGGACCTCGCCATCGGTTCCCGCTACTGCAACGGGGTCAGCGTCGTCGACTGGCCGCTTGGCCGGATCATCATGTCCTACTATGCCTCGAAGTATGTCCGGATGATCCTCGGCATGAAGATCAAGGACACGACCGCCGGCTTCAAGTGCTATTCCCGCAGGGTCCTCGAGACCATCGACCTCGACAGCGTCAGGATGCACGGCTACGGCTTCCAGATCGAGATGAAATATACCGCCTGGAAGCTCGGCTTCAACCTGCAGGAAGTCCCCATCATCTTCATCAATCGCCAGAAAGGGACGTCCAAGATGTCCAGCGGCATCTTCGGCGAGGCCTTCGGCGGGGTTATCCGCCTGAAATTCCGAAGAATTAGAAAGAAACAGTAAACGTCATGCCACGGCCTTGTCCGTGGCATCTTTTTTCGTCATGCCCGACCCGATCGGGCATCTGTCCTCCGGCGCTGCGGCGTCCTGATGTTGCTGCTGCAGTGCGGACTCGAAAGTGCGAAAACGGAGCGGCACCGGGGGCTTGACGAGCAACTTCTCCTTTTAGTCCCGCTGCGCGGGCCTAACGTCGGCGGACAGTGCTCGTCATGCCGCTTCGCGTCACCGCCCCCTGCACGGGGCCCCCGCACATTTCCGTTTTCGCACACGAGCCCGCACCGCAGCAGCAACGGGCCGCCTTCGCACCTTCGGACATCTGAAGCGTGGCTACCCTCCCAAAAAATGGGGAGGGAAGACACGAAAACCCCGCAAAAGTGTGCCTTCCCTCCCGCCTTTTCAGGAGGGTAGCCACACTTATTCATGCTTCCAGATCCCCGGAAGCGACAGAGGCGCAGTTCCACTTGACAGAGATTCTATCCAATGCGGAACTGGTAAAACAATTACCGCTGAAAGCAGGTAACAAAAACCAGAAAGCGTTTTCCAAGATGTATCACCTTCAATGGAGACAAAGTAGAGTGTTGATTGGCTATCAACAATCAAAAGGCGAACACGTTCTTTACTATATCAGCGGTGGACAAAAAAAGTAAAAGCCGCTTGGTGGCGACTTTTCAGTGAGGCTCGGATCAAGTTTCCTTGAGAGGGTTGTCATCCCTTCAAACGAAGTTCCTCTACGACGAATCCAATCGCAAAGGTAATGCTTTTTCTTGAATCTGCAATTATTTTCGTAACTTGCAGCAGAAAACAAATAACATGGAAATGATAGACGCATACGTTCTGCAGCCCAAACAGGCGGAAGTTCTGGAGAAAGAGCCTCTGGTCCAAAGCGTTACGGTATTGAAAGACTCTTTCAATAAGACAGAAACGATTCGACAGGCGGCCGCTAATGCCCGGGAAGAGTATACATTATTATACACCAAGTCCACCGACCTTCGTCTTGTCCACTATGCGCTGGAGCGTCTAGTGCAGCTCGCATCGGACAGCGGCGCTTCTTTCCTCTACGCCGACCATTTCCGCGAGAAAAACGGCGTCGTGGAGCCCCATCCAGTCATCGACTGCCAGCTCGGCTCGGTCCGGGACGATTTCGATTTCGGCGGTTTGCTTCTTGTTCGGACGGATGCGCTGAAGGCCGCCGCCGCGGCCATGGACACCGACTATCAGTATGCCGGCCTCTACGACCTTCGCCTGCGGCTTTCGCAGCAGCGGCTTCCGGAGCATGTCGGCGAGTTCCTTTATTATGAGATCGAGACCGACCTCCGCACTTCCGGCGAGAAGCAGTTCGACTATGTCGACCCGAAGAACCGCGGTGTGCAGGTGGAGATGGAACAGGCCGTGACGGCCCACCTCAAGGCCATCGGGGCCTATCTCGCCCCCGGCGCCTTCCTCTCCGTCGACCTCACCCTCGGCAAGTTCCCGGTCGAGGCCTCGGTCGTGATTCCGTGCAAGAACCGCGTCCGCACGATTGCCGACGCCCTCCGCTCCGCGCTGGGCCAGAAGACCGACTTCCCCTACAACGTCATCGTCGTGGACGACAATTCCACCGACGGCACGGTCGAGGTCATCCAGTCTTTCCTCGGCGACCCGAAGCTGGTCTATATCGCCCAGGACCCGACCTGGCACGGCATCGGCGGCAACTGGAACGCCGCGATTCACCATCCGCAGTGCGGCCGTTTCGCCCTCCAGCTCGACTCCGACGACAAATACCATGACGAGACTACCGTCCAGCAGTTTGTCGACGCCTTCCGCGCCGAGCGCTGTGCGATGGTCATCGGCTGCTATGAGATGACGGACCTCGCCGGCAATCCGCTGCCCCCGTATGTCATCGAGCACCGCGAATGGACGCCCGAGAACGGTCGCAACAACGCTCTCCGCATCAACGGCCTCGGCGCGCCGCGCGGCTTCTGGGTGCCGCTGCTGCGGGAGATCAACTTCCCGACGACCAAGTACGGCGAGGATTATGCCGTCGGCCTGCGCATCAGCCGCGAGTACCGGATCGGCCGCGTGTGGAACGTCCTCTACACCTGCCGCCGCTGGGAAGACAACTCCGACGGCAACCTCAGCGTCGAAAAGCTCAACGCCAACAACCTCTACAAAGACCGCATCCGCACCTGGGAGATCCAGGCCCGCATCGCGCAGAATAAAAATGTTGATTTCTTTCTATAGAAAGTTTGTTTTCCACGGGAATAATAGTTACCTTTGCGGCTTGGAAACGGAAATAGCATTCACCTGCGAGCAAAGGTACAATGACCAAAAAGAGCTGAATCTTGTACAAATCAGCGCCCCTAGCGTACAGCTAAGAGCGCGTGCTTAGCGGTGTTTCCCGTTGACACAGAGAGAAATATTAATCTTTCAAAACATAGTATTATGAACAAAACCAAACAGGGGTATGTAACCCCGCTTTCTGATCTCCTCGTGGTACGATTCGAGGAGAACATCATGTCTTACAAGGCAAACAGTGACAACCACACTGAGTACCTTGGTTTCGAAGAAGATGGTGGAGACTTAATCTAAAAACTTGTGGCCATGAAAAGATCTTCTAAAACTGTGTTAGTACTTGCCGCGAGCGTCTTTACATTTGCCGCATGTAATAAAGTGGAGAATGAGATCCAGAACGATCAGGATTTCTACTATACTTTCACACTTGGTAATCCCGACACCAAGGCTATTCTCGCCAGCGATTCTCAAGGTAAGTTTGGGCAATGGGAAGAAGGTGACCGAATTGGTCAGGCTATTAATGATGCCAATCCCGGATATGCTGCTATTACTTTGCCCACTGGTGAGTCTCCTGCTTCTTTTAAAATCTTTAAAACTGGAGGTTTAGAGGTTGATGATATTGTATATACCTACTATCCTTATAACTCTTCTGCTTCCAGCAAAGCTGCTATCCCCTTTACAATCCCCGTAAATCAGAATCAGTCCGGCTCTGATTTCGATTTTGATGCAATGCCGATGGCAGGTGAGCCTTTTGTGGTTACTACTGGCAGCAACACAAATCAGACACCCGTGGGGGATATTCAGCTGGCAAACCTTGGCTCAGTTGTTGACTTTCAGGTGTATTCAACTAATGCAACCTACGCAACTGAAACTATTCTCAGCGTTAAGCTGTCTGCCAATAAGGCTATTGCGGGTGCATTCTCAAAGGATATTTCTTCGGTGAAGATCAATGATGAGAGCACACTCTCTATTTCCGGTTATACCGAGACTGATGTAACGACAACCATTAATACTCCTGATGCTATTGGCGCAACTCGTGATGCGGCAAGCCATGTCTATATGGTCATTGCACCAGAAACCGATGTTACTGGCTCTGTGCTTGTTACTACAAACAAGGCTAAGTATACATTCACTATTTCATCTGCCCAGAGCTTCAAGCGCGCAGGTCTGAAGTCCTTCGGCCTTAACCTTGCCAACTGCGGTAATAGGGTTGAAGAAGAGGCTTCTGTGCCTGTCATCGTGTCCAAAACTATTAAAGAAGTGTTGACAGAGATGGGACAGGCTAATGTCGCTGATGGTACCAAAGTTAATCCTCTTATTTTTGATAGTGTAGTAACTGTTTCAACGACAGGCACTACTAATAATGGTAAGGTATATGGAACTGGGACAGAGTGGAGACTATATCAAGGAGGCAATGGTAATGTGATTGTCTCTGTTGCAGCCGGTTATGAATTACAGTCTGTCCAGTTTACCTACAGTACTACAAATGGAGGTACCCTAGATGGCGCTGCTAGTGGTAATACACTTGATGTGAGCGGGAGCTCCGTAACTTATAGCGTGGCAAATACTGGATCCGCCACTAATGGTCAGGTTCGTTTGACAGCCCTAACTGTAAAGTATGTCTCAACGGGTGCATCGACTCCCTCTACTTATGCAGTGACATGGACTGCTCCTGACAATGGTACCATCTCTGCGACAGTTGGTGGTACTGCCATTTCATCTGGCGATACATTTGAAGAGGGAACAGTCGTTAACATCACTGCGACTCCCAGTACAGGTTATTCATTCAGTGCATGGTCGATTACTGGTGCAACTTTGGTAAATTCAAATAATGCATCCACGTCATTCACTGTTGGTAAGCAGGCCGTCAATTTTAGCGCTTCGTTCACTAGCAATGGTGGCGGTGGAAATCCGACAACTACAACATACACATTCACATCTGCTTCTTGGGGGGATAGCACCAATTCCTGGACTTCCGGTAAAGCCGGTAATGGCTATACGGCTGGTCAAGGTATTCAAGTTACAACAGGTAGCTCAGGAGCTAATGCGACTTCAAAGGTCTCATTTAACAGTGTATCAAAGATTGTTGTAACATACAATACAAACAAGAGTGCAGGCGCTGGTTCTATTGTAATAAAGATTGGTTCTAATAGTGAAGTCTCTAATAGTGTTTCATACTCAAGCGGCGATGGTAGGAGTAGCAATTATACAACTACTTTCGACTTTGCCACGGTTCAGACAGGTACTATTAAGGTAACAGCCAATACTACAACTAATAGTATTTGGGTTAAGAGTATTGAGATTACACACAATTGAAGCGGATCCGGCGGCGGCGCCGGGGGTGATGAGCCCACAGCAACAGTGACGACCGCCAGCACTCCGAGTGGAGTGAGCTCGACAGGGGCAACCCTGTCGGGCTCCTACGCAGGAGAGACACTGACGGTTTCCGAAGTAGGATTCTACTACGGCACAACAGACAATCCTTCAACGAAGGTAACTGCAACAGGAACCAGTTCTCCTTTCAGCAAGGCCCTCACCGGCCTTAACGCGAACACGTCCTATTATTATAAGGCCTACGTGATCGAGGGCGGTCAGGAGCGTACGGGAAGCGTGCAGTCCTTCAAGACCAAGGCGCTTGCTACTTCCACGGTGTACAACGATGCGGCTTCGGCGGTTACTTCGTCATCGGCCCAGCTTAACGGTCATTTCTCCGGAGCAACCGGTCAGATCTACGAGACCGGTTTCTACTGGGGAACATCGTCCGGTAATTTGAGTCAGACCGTTACGACCGACGGCACCAACGCTTCCTCCGGCAGTTTCTCCTGCACCATTGGAGGCAGCAGCCCGTTATCCGCCAGTACTACCTACTACTACAAGGCGTATGTCCTTGAGTATGACGAGGCTTCCGGCAATTATGTAGAGCGTGCCGCTTCCACGGTGCAGTCGTTCACCACGGCTGCCCAGCAGCAGGGGAACAACGATTACCTTACTGGTTACGGAATGCCGGATATTTCCGGACTGGGAGTCAGCCTGAGGCAGAGCGGTACTTATAGCGACCGTAACGACAAATGGTATAGTTACAACACCAATAGCAGCAACCGTCAGATTGCTGTCCATACGTACTCCGAAGGTGCGCCGAACAGCGCGGAAACCCTCAACTACGTTGTCCTCTACGACCAGAGCAAATATGCTCCCGTCTGGACGGCCCATACGATGAATTCAACCTATTGGCCGGACGAGAATGCGGGACGGAATGACAGTTGGACAAGTGATCCTGCCATTAGCCTGACTCAGCAGACAGGCCTTGATAATGCCAGCAGTGTCGGTTACAGCCGTGGCCACTTTGTGGCCTCTGAATACAGGCAGACCACAGTTAAGCAGAACAAGCAGACCTTCTACTACTCCAACCAGGCACCGCAGTGGCAGAGCGGCTTCAACGATGGCATATGGGCCACGCTGGAAGGAAGGGTGAAAACCAAGACCCCCAGCGGACAGTATACCATGCTGTACGTTGTAACCGGTGTCCTGTATGAAGGGAATACTACAACGCTTCCCAGCAATGGTAAGAACGTTCCCATTCCGAGCCACTTCTACAAGTGCATCATGAAATGCTCGCTCAATGGTTCTGGCCAGGTCACCGGAGCCCAGGGTATTGCCTTCGTCTATACGAATGCTTCCCACACCGGCGAGAACTATGTTTCAGGGGCAACCTCCATCCGGTCCATCGAGCAGCGTGCCGGCTTTGACTTCTTTGCGAAAGTTCCCGACGACCTCGAGAACTCCGCAGAAACGAACACCGACCACAGCTGGTTCACCGGCGTGTCCAACACCTCCTCGGTGTATGACAACAACTGGGGCACTCTCTAAGCGGCTGATCCATGAAGAAACTTGCACTCCTACTGGCATCAGCCATAGCGGTTTTCTCCTGCAGCCGCGAGATGGAGGTGGAGATCCCGGAGCCCGTCCAGAACAATGACCCGTCAGCCTGGGTGGTGCGCTTCAGCGCCACCCAGACCGACACCAAGGCCCAGTTCGGCGAAGCCGAGAACGGAGCCTATCCCACCCTCTGGACAGATAACGACACAGAAGTCAAACTCTCGCTCAATTACGGCGGCGTTAAAGGAGCAGCGGTAACCCCCGCCGGCGACAAGCGCACCGCCAGCTTCGCAGCGACCTTCGACTTCACCGGTCTGACCGCTCCCTACGTCTTCTACTCCGTGAGCCCGTCCTCTGCCGCGAAAGCCCTGAGTCCGAGCCGCGAAGCCTGGAAGGTCACCATTCCCTGCACCCAGACCCCTACTGCCACCTCCGTGGACGAAGCCGGCATCATCCTGGCCGCCACCAGCGACGCTTTCGGCGAAGTCACTGACATCAGCGAGGTGAATCTCTATTTCAACCACCTCACCGCCTACGGCCGCCTCTCACTTGCGAATCTTGCACTTGAGAGCGGAGAAACGGTTTCCGGTGTAGAGCTGACCGTCACGACCCCCATCGTGGGTGACTGGTATTGGAACACCTCCGGAAGCACCATTACCGACTACGGTGCATCTTCTACCCTCACCATCAACACTACGCGCACAAGTGATATATGGTTCGCGTGCGCGCCCGTAGATGTGTCCGGCGAGATGATGACCGTGACCGTCTTCACCAGCCTCGGATACCACGAGCAGCTGGTGGAATTCCCGGCTGGCAGGCAGTTCGAAGCCGGCCGCACCGCCGTATTCTCTGTGAATATGGCAGGGGCCGATTTCACCGCCGCAGGCAGCGGGAGCGGTGGAGGCGATGTAGTTGTATTGAGCGAAGAGTTTGATAACGGCACGACAAGTGATTCTTCAACGGAATTCGGTTCATCAAAGTTCCCGAATTTTAGTGGCTCGACTTCAAAGGCATATACGAGTCAGTTTGGCGGCGTAAAATTAGGTTCTTCTTCTGCCAGTGGCTATATCACCTCAAAGTCACTCGATCTTTCAAGTAGTTTTACTGTGACCCTTAATGTGCTCAGATATAATACTGATTCGGGAAAAGTACAAGTAACCGTGGGGGATGTCACCAAAGAGATCACACCGACTACGACGGATACCGCTTATTCGTTAGATTTTGACGCGGCAACAAGTTCTTCTACCGTTAGAATCGCGACCAGTACTAAGAGAGCGTATATTGACAATGTCATCATTACAAGGCACGATGGCGGCTCCGGTGCTGCCGGGCCTGATCCTCTTCTTCAGGAAAGCGCCTACGGCTGCTATCTCGGGACCGGTCTCGAGTGGGAATATAACCCCGGGGAAGAGCAGGTGACGCGTTCTTACGATACCAACGGAGTGCAGACTTATACGCTAATAGATCCGGCGGAAGTGGAAGAACTTGAAATTGTCGGGTATAAGAAGTCGTATGTGAAGGGAGACAGCTTTACGGTTTCGGTTCAGTGGAGGAAAGGTATCAGCACCATCCACAGCGAGTCCTATAACGTGACGCTGATCAAGGAGGAGGGCCCGAAGGTGTGGCTGAGCGACGGTACTCATGGAGTTATCATTAAAAAGTAAAGAGCCATGAAAAAGTTTTTCCTTCTTGTTTTTGTGGCTCTGTGCTTTGGCTTTGTGGCCCATGCCGTTCCCGCTTACCGTGGCCTTATCCGTCATACCCAGCCGGACGGCTCGGTGATAATGATCCGTGTGCATGGCGATGAGTTCTGCCACTGGGTAACTGATGCCTCCGGGCAGGTGCTGGAGATGGGTGCCGACGGGTACTACAGGCCCGCATCTTCTGCCTCGCTCTCTTCCCGCCGCGCTGCCGCTCAGGTCCGCCGCGCCGAAGCCAATGCCCGCCGCCGGTCTTCTCCGGCCAAGGCGGGTATCGCCAGCGGAACCAAGCATTTTCTGGTAATCCTGGTGCAGTTCTCGGATGTCAAGTTTGCCAACGAAAGTACTGCTCAGCAGGACTTTACCAACTTGTTGAATCAGCATGGCTACAGCGTTAACGGCGGTACGGGATCTGCCAGGGATTTCTACTACGACAATTCCCACGGCGCATTTACACCCATTTTTGATGTCTACGGGCCTGTGACGCTGGATAATAACCGGGCATACTACGGCGGAAACGATTCCGGCGGAAATGACCTGCGTCCGGTGGTTGCCGTGCAGCAGGGCTGTCAGAAGGTCAATTCTCAGTTTAATGTGGATTTCTCCCAGTATGACAACGATGGCGACGGCGAGGTGGACCTGGTGTTCATGTACTACGCCGGGAAAGGCGAAGCCGACAGCGATGTGGAAGATGCCATCTGGCCGCATCAGTGGGAACTTTCCAGTGGCGGCATAAGCCTCACCCTGGACGGGAAAACCGTTGACAAGTATGCCTGCACCAATGAAATTGTCGGCTATGGTACCTACGAGAACCAGATGTGCGGCATCGGCACGGCCTGCCACGAGTTCGGTCACGCGATGGGCCTTCCCGATTTTTACGACACCGACTACGACAGCCAGAACGGCCTGAGCGCCGGCATGTTCAGCTTCTCGACCATGGACAGCGGCTCGTATAACAATGACGGCCGCACACCGCCGTACTTCACGATTGAGGAGCGGATCATGCTGGGCTGGATTACTGAAGCGCAGGCTTTCAGGGAGTTCTCCGCTTCTGGAAGCTATACAATCGGCACTGTCGATAACAACATCGCTTATAGGACTCCTACCGACCAGGACGGGGAATACTTCGTGTATGAGTGCCGCGGCGCTAATGGCTGGGATGCCGGCCTTCCTGCGCATGGCCTCATCGTTACCCATGTTGACAAGTCGTCCCGAAAGGTTACGATTTATAACGGCAGCACGAAGGTTACCAACCAGACGGCCGGTCAGCTTTGGAGCAACTGGGGCCTGTACAATGCCATCAACGAGAACGGTTCCCATCCGTGCTGCTATGTGGTCCCGGCGGCAGAGCCGTCCAATCTGATGTTCGGCTATACCTACTATTCGCAGTACCAGAGTTATTACTTCAGCGATAGCTACAATGTCTGGATTCCTTTCCCGACTACCCGCAACAGCCAGACGTATAATTCCTTTACTGCGAGGAGTTGGAACGGGGTGGATTCCGACATTCAGCTTTCGAACATCTCGTATTCGAACAATCAGGTGACTCTGTATGCGACCGTGCCCTCTTCGACACTCAACTACAACATCATCGACAATCCCGGAAATGGCGTTTACTCCGCAGGCAGCACGTTCGATCTGTCCCTGACAACGAGCGAGGCCCAGCCTGTCGCTTCCGTGGCGTGGTACTTCGACGATGAGCCGGTATCCGGCAGCTCAGTTACCCTGACAGCCGGAACCCACGTGGTTGAAGCGCACCTGACGCTGACAACCGGCGAGGTGAAGATCCTGGAACTGATCCTCAGCGCGCAGTAAGATGGACTCGATTGAGAAAATGGCAGCCACGGCAACGTCGGCTGCCATTTTTCTTTATCCGGGCGAAGCGCTCCCTCCGCCGTTTCACTCACTGACAGCCTCTTCCGTTGTTCACTCTCTGACCCACACCGCCTTGCCGTCCTGTCCTCAAAAAGCGTCGTTTCTGAGGACAGGTCAGTCAATTGGCCGTATCTGTCCTCAAAAAGTGCCGTTTTGGAGGACAGCTCCGTCCAGCGCCCGTGGCAAATGAAGCCGTCATTCCACGGCCCGGTCTCTCAGCCCTTCCACGGCACAGTCTCAGAACTAAGCGGCGCTCTCGACAGAGGGGTTGGAAAGCCCGGAGACAATCCCGGGCAGGACCTCCATATAGGTCTTCTGACCGACACGGATGTCGAAAGAGACGCGGCCGTCCTGAATGGCGTAGGAATCCACAGTAATGCCATTGTCTTTCAAGAGCTTCAGGGTTGACTCCAGATCGGTCGCGCCTTTGCAGTCGGCCGAAAGCCTTACGGCCTTCTCCACATACTTGAGATGGATAAAATGCATGGTCTCCAGGCATGCGATGGTGAGGACGGCCGCAACCGCGGCGATGCCATACATTCCCGCTCCGGCAGACAGACCGATGGCGGCGGCCACCCAGAGCCCGGCGGCCGTAGTCACGCCACGCACCACATTCTTTTGGAAGATGATGACGCCGGCGCCGATAAAGCCGATGCCCGAGACGACCTGAGCCGCAACCCTGGCCGCATCGTGCGCCTGATCCCCGAACGCATATTGGGAAATAATCATAAACAGGGCGCTGCCCAGCGCAACCACAAAGTGCGTCCTGATGCCGGCTTCCTTTGCCCTCAGCTCGCGCTCAAAACCGACCAGCCCGCCCAGCAGCCCGGCAATCAGAAGTCTTAATGCAAGAGTCCAGTCCATATCACTATGCTAACTTCTCAATCTCTTCCGGCGTCAGGCCCAAAGCATTGGCGATCGTCCCGGCCTCAAAACCGGCCCGGAGCAGAGCTTTGACATTCTCGGCCCGCTCTTCTGCCTTGCCTTCTGCTTTGCCTTCAGCCTTTCCTTTCTTTTCAGCGAAAGATATCTGGCAGATTCTGTCAAGTTCGTTGGTCATAATCGTATCGTAATTCTGTCGTTGCGTTACCGTCATTGACGCCAGTTCCGTTGCGTCGAACAAGTCCCTCAGCAAGGGACTGTCAAACCTCTCGGGGCGCTCCGTCAGCTGGTGTATAAACTTCATGGAGAAGATAAACTGCTCCAACATGTTCCGGCATTTGTCCCACTCGTTAAACCCAAGTCCCATGCGCCCCATCTCCAGGAATACAAAATGCATGCTCTGTGTCAGAAGCTCATTATTCCGGCCGTTACGGATCTCATACCGGCTGATATATCCCTCTTCCAGCGCCTCTTCGCTGTCGTGCTCTAGGACGAAGTCCACCATGCTGATTACATAGACAGGCTTGAGGCTGTAATCCATGGGATCGATCATCTCACCAGACCTGCGCTTCTGCAATTTCACCGCCAGTTGCTCGCGTACCGGATATGTCGAGTAGCTGAGCATCCGGTCGCGGAAGCTGTCCATCTCTCTGTTCTGCACCTCAACCAGAAACTCCTCATCGGTGTCCTTCTCCTTGCACAACAGGTCAAAAGTAACGTTTTTTTCGCTGACTACCAAACCATGCCGCTCCTTGTTGATAAAATCAATATGTCCTATTCGCTTCCCGGGGATAAGCAACTCAAGAATCTCGATGACAAGTTTCTCGTTTTCCGGTGTACAGACAACGGTTTTGAACGTCGCGTCGTAGAGGAGGTATGCGTAGACCCCGGCACCTACTCTGGATTGTTTGTTTGCCATATTGCAGCCTTTGTTAGTGTTGAACATGCTGCATCCTTCACCGCGAAGAATGCCCGGCCCCGATGCGGAAACCGGACTGCAATTATAATGGAAACAATCCGGAGTTTCAGCAAAGAAAAGTTTCCGGACAGTGAGTTTTTTCTCTTTCTTAAGCGTTTTTATCTTTCTTAATCGCTTTTCTTAAGGGTTTTGTCGGTTTCTTATTGGCCTTTAGGTTGGTTTGGAAGGGCGGGAAACGATTCCGAGGGGAGGGGCCGTCAGCTGCGGGGAAGAACCCGGCAGGCCGTAGCAGCGTGGCTACCCTCTCGAATGGGAAGGAGGGTAGTATCACTTTTGTGGCATTTTCGTGTCCTCTCTCCTTCTCTTGCGGGAGGGTAGCCACGCTGCTACCCCGCTCCGCCCTTGGCCAGGCACAAATATCCACGAGATCATGCCTGACGAAGGGGAAAAAGATTCCACGGACTGTGCCGTGGAATGACGGAGGGACGGAGCTATCCTCAGAAACGGCACTTTTTGAGGACAGACCCGGCCAATTGACTGACCTGTCCTTAGAAACGGCGCTTTTTGAGGATAGGACGGCAAGGGGTGAAGGTCGGGGGAGGTGGATTATGTCGTGGGATGGTTTCAAATTTCCCGGGAAAACATTATCTTTGAAGGAAAATCTTAACGACGTAGAATCATTATGAAAGCAGCAACAACTCTACTCATGTCCGCACTGGTCGCTTTCTGCGCAGTGTCCTGCAGTTTCGATCCGGCCAAAGATACCGCCAAGTATCTTGACAAAGCCTTTTCTTCCCTTGATGAGGGCGATGCCGCCGCGGCGGGCAAGCAGCTGGACAAGCTGGCGGGCAAGCTGGACGGCCTGGATGCCGCCGAGCAGCAGGCCTTCTTCGAGGCCTTCTGGGTGTATCGTGAAAACTACCAGGAAGGCGACTACGGTTCGCATGTGACCTTCGACAATGAGATGGAGGAAATGCTTCACGCCGCTGAAGTCCCTTCCGTGGGCACGATCCTGACGACGCTTCTGGAAGGCGCCTATTCGGCGAAAGATGAACAGGGTTTCAAGCAGGTTGCCACGCTCTTTGAAATCATGTGCTACAACGGAGACCATGACCGCCAGCTTGCCCTTCGCGACAAGCGCGAGGCCTGGTTCGCCGCCAAGAGAGCGGAGGAGGAAGCGGCCGAGCGGACCTATGTCCCGTCTGAGGAGCCTGCAGAGGAAGAACCGGCCCAGGATGCCGGCATCTCTCCGGCTGAATATGCCAATTCCGTCATGGAGGCGTTCTACAAGGCCGCTGCCGCCCAGGATTTCGACGAGTACTGCGGCATCGACTATGAGTGCGGCGAGGCCGACTGGTTTACGCCCGAGCAGTGGGAGGCCTACAGCAAGGCAGAGGCCGCGTGGAAGCAGGCCAATCCCGAGAAATGGGCTGTGATCCGTGCCTACCGCCAGGCGCTTATCGCCGACGGTAACGCCCTTTCGGTTCTCGATCTGGAATAGGGGAGTCTGTATCATGAAAGAACGATCCGGCATCCTGAAATGGATAATCATCGGCCTCATCGTCCTGGCCGCCATCTTTACCTGTCCTGACCAGCAGGACCACCGCAAGGCGATTCAGCAGGAGATGATGGACGAAGCCGACCTGCCCGACGACACGTCCGAAGCTATCGCCAATGCGCTAGGCGGCCTTTTTGTCGGTGCCGTGCTCGACGGAACGCTGCAGGTGAAGAACTACCTTGTTTTCAGCGTAGGAAAGATCAACAATCCCTTCAACGGTGAGAGCAAGACTGTGTCCTGGGGACTTTTCGGGCACGTTTTCGTCAGGGATATTGACGACTGATTCATTGCGATGAAGACCAACGCTGCGCGGCTGCTGGACGCCGCCGGGATCCGCTATTCGCTCGTGCCCTACGAGGTCGACGAGGAGCATCTCGACGCCGGCCATGTGGCGGCGCAGCTTGGGGAGGATATCGACCGCGTCTTCAAGACGCTGGTCCTGCGGGGCGACCGTACGGGCCTTTTCGTATGTGTCATTCCGGGTTCGCTGGAAGTGGATCTCAAGATCGCGGCGCATATCTCCGGCAATAAAAGCTGCGAGATGATCCATGTCAAGGAGCTGCTACCCTCCACCGGCTACATCCGCGGCGGCTGTTCGCCCATCGGCATGAAAAAGCCCCTGCAGACCTTTGTCCACGAATCGGCGCTTCTCTACGACAGCATCTACATCAGCGCCGGCGTGCGCGGACTTCAGATCTGCATCGCCCCCGGAGATTTGATCGATTTCATCGGGGCGGGCATTTATCCATTATAATATAATTGGAAGGCCTTCCCGGAGGCGGACGTCCGTGAAATCGCGGACGGTGATGTCGGCAAGATTGCGGACGGTTTCTTCCGGAAGGGTCGTTGCGAGGCCGACGACGGTGGCACCGGCGCTTTTTCCGGATTGGATGCCGGTCCGGCTGTCTTCGAACACGACGCAGTCGGCGGGGGAGATCCCGAGCCGTGCCGCCGCTTTGAGGTAGCAGTCGGGGTCCGGTTTGCTCGCGCGGAAATCCTCGGAAGTAAGGATGGCGCCGAAACGGGAAGCGAATCCGGGGCGGGATCGGTAGACATTCTCCATCTTGGGGCGGTTGCTGCTCGTGACGACGGCCGTTTTGATGCCCTGCCGGCGCAGCGTTTCGAGGAAGGCCTCGAATCCGGGAATGTAGGGGAAGTCCATGCCCGCCTCGAAAGCGTCGAGAAGCCCGACCAGTTCCTTTCTGTATTTCTCGTACGGCCCGGAGAACCAGGCGTCGAGTGTGGAGACGAGCGTGGTGCCCTTGATCTCCCGGACCATCTGCGGCGCATCGGGCCGAAAGCGCGCTGCCATCTCCGCCCAGAACGTATCGTACTGAGGCTCAGTGTTGAAGATGACTCCGTCGAGATCGAATAGCGCTGCCTTGAATTCCATGGTCTGATTCTATTGCCGGACAAAGTTACGTTTTTGTGAAAAAAACTTGCAACTTTTTTGTAAAAAAATTTGGTGGGTAAAAAATAATTCGTACCTTTGCAGTCCCGCTTGAAAGTAGAGCGGGTTTTTAACGCCCTAAAGAGCGAGCGTTAATATTTACAAGCTCATTGAAAAGACTGAAAGGAAAGTACAAGCAAGTACCGGAATTGTAACGAAAGTTGTGATTCAAAGATACAGAGCAGCGTTGATTCCAAACAAG
>CACXMA010000018.1 GCA_902768665.1 uncultured Bacteroidia bacterium
TCAAGCAACTCCATATACTTAAGGCGATCTTCAAAAGTGTGCTTTTTGCGCATAACAAAACCCCGAAAGTTTTTTGTCTAACTTTCGGGGTTCATGTCATCTCCCGCAGCTTTCTTTTTATTCTATGGTAAGTCCGTCGTAAGCCGGCTGGACACGCCCTCCCGTCCGTTCCGAGAGCATGGCGGCAAATTCCGCGTGCCGCGGGAAGGTGTGGCTCAGATGCGTCAGCCAGGTGTGCTCCGCACCGATTCGCTCGGATAGGGCGATGGCTTCGTCCAGCGAGAAATGACTGTGGTGGGGCTTGTAACTGACCGTATTGAGCGTCAGGTGACGAAGCCCGTGCAGCTTGGTGAGTTCCTCTTCCGGAAGACGGGACATGTCTGTTATGTAGGCGATATCGCCGAAGCGGAAGCCGAGCACGGGCATCTGGTCGTGGTAGCCACGGATCGGGATGACTTCCACCGAGTCGGGATCGGACGGGGCGTCTTCCAGGGGCTGGTAACGGTAGCCGACGTCGTGGACCCACTCGAGAACGGGCGCCTGCCGCGTATCGAAAACGCGGAAGGGCCGGTCGTCAATCAAATGGATATGCCACTCCGGGGCGCCCGGATACTTCTTTTCGGCAAAGGCGTAGCCGTAGTCAATCTTGAGGTAATCCAGGACACGCTGCTCGCAGTAAATCTCCATGGCCCTGCGGTCGACATAATTGAGCGCGCGGACATCATCCAGCCCGCCCGTATGGTCCTTGTGGTTGTGCGTCAGGAGGATGGCGTCGAGATGGCCGATGTCGTGCCGGAGCAGCTGCATACGGAAGTCCGGCCCGGCGTCCACGAGGATGCTGAGCCCGTTCCAGCGCACCAGCGCGGAGGCGCGAAGGCGCTTGTCGCGGGAATCCGTACTCGTACACACGGGGCAGTGGCAGCCGTTGATCGGGACGCCCAGAGAGGTCCCGGTGCCGAAAAAGGTCAATTGAGGTCCGTTCATAGCACAATCTCTTCCAGTTGACCGGCCAGGGCGGGATCATACGGCCGCTCGAGCCGGATATAGTTGCCGGTATAGCCTTCCATCTTGCCGTCTTTCTCCGCCGCTTCCCAGAGAACGGTCTCGTGAAGGCCCTTGCACGAGGCGACAAATTCCGCATGCAACTGCTCACAAAGGGCTTCCAGACGGGCCACACGCTCCGTTTTGACACGGTCCTGGACCTGGTCCGGCATCTTGGCGGCACGGGTCCCGGGACGCGGAGAATAAGGGAAGATATGGAGATAGGCCGGACGGATGCGTTCCGCGAGGAAGCGATAACCTTCTTCGAAGCGCTCTTCCGTCTCCCCGGGGAGTCCGGCGATGACGTCGATGCCGAAGAAGACCTTGTCGCCCATCTTCCGGCGGATATAATCGATGCGCGAGGCAAACAGAGCGGTATCATAACGCCGCCCGACGTTTTTGAGCACCCAGTCGCTGCCGCTTTGCAGCGGGATGTGGAAATGGGGCAGAAACTTCGTCCCCGAGGCGATCCAGTCGATGATTTCTTCGGTGAGAAGATTCGGCTCGATGGAGGAAATCCGGTATCTGTCGATGCCATCGACCCCGTTCAGGGCTTTCAGCAGATCGAGGAAGGTTTCGCCGGTGCTGCGCCCAAAGTCGCCGGTATTGACGCCCGTGAGCACGATTTCGCGAACGTCCCGGGCAGCGATCGCCTCGGCCTGGCGGACAATCTCGCAAAGCGGGAGATTGCGGCTCCGCCCCCGGGCATAGGGCACCGTGCAGTACGCGCAGAAGTTGTCGCACCCATCCTGTACCTTGAGAAACGACCGCGTCCGGTCGCCGGCGGAAAAAGCGGGAAGCATTTCCTTCGGTCCTGTGCGGACGGCAGGGCTTTTGGGCACCTCTGACACTCCGGTTTCCGCCAGAAGGGCGAGGGTGCGCTCCACGAGGGCCGTTTTTTCCTTGTCAGTGAGAACGAGGGCGACGCCGTCGATGCTGCGGATTTCGTCCGGGCGGAGGGCGGCATAGCAGCCGGTGACGACGATGCGGGCGGCAGGGGAGCGGCGATGGACACTGCGGATCAGGCCGCGGGATTTCTTTTCGGCGACGGTCGTGACGGCGCAGGTGTTCAGCACATAGACGTCGGCCTCGGCGCTCCAGGGAACGCTCATGCAGCCGGCGGCTTCAAGACCGCGGCGATAGGTGGAAGTCTCAGCGAAATTCAGCTTGCAACCAAGGGTATGATAGGCGATTCGGGGCATCTCTCAGGCAAGGATCAGGAAGACGCAGGGACGCTTGCCGACGGTTGGCCGGAGCGCCTTCCACTCGCGAACCGTGCAGGTCCGGATCCACTGCGTCGGGAGGGTAATGTCGGCCGCCAGAGTGAGGCGGGTCGTATCGCGGAGGTTTGCGAGGAGGTCCGTCAGCATGGCGTCGTTGCGGTAAGGGGTTTCGATGAAAATTTCGGTCTCCCGCTCGGCTGCGGAACGCTTTTCAAGGCTGCGGATGGCGCTGCGGCGTTCCTCCGGTTTGGCGGGAAGATAGCCCCGGAAGGCAAAGCACTGGCCGTTCAGGCCAGAGGCCATCAGCGCGAGCATCAGCGATGAGGGACCGACAAACGGGACGACCTCGATCCCATGCCGCTGGCAGAGCGCCACCAATGCAGCTCCGGGGTCTGCAACGGCCGGAAGGCCCGCCTCGGAGATGAGACCGACATCCTGTCCGCCGTCAAAGAGACCGAGATAGCTCTCCACTTCCTGCAGAGTGGTATGCTCGTTCAGGGTATGGAACTGAAGCTCCTCGATATGGCCTTTGAGGCCGGCACGGGAGAGATAGCGACGGACGGTCCGGACCTCTTCGGCGACATAGACGCGGATCTGCTGCAGCCGGGCCAGGACCGGCGCGGGAATCACCTCCGCCGGATCGTTCTCGCCGAGGGGCGAGGGGATGAGATAGAGTTTTCCTTTACTTTCTGCGGTGGGGGACATGTTCGGGCGGGTTAATGGTAATGGTCACATCCTCCCCGTTCTGGACCGTCTCGCGGCTGGAATGCCAGCCCTGGCCGTGGATGAGGCTGCGGAAGAAGCTGCCGAAGGAGGAGAATTCCCTCTGGAAGGAGAAACCGGCGCCGTTCCGCTGGGAGGTGTCAAGGTAATTGGTATACTGGTCGGTGGAGTGCGAGAAGAAGGTCGCGCGGACCGAACCGCTCTTGTTGAGCTTGACGGCAATGTCGAGATCGCCGGCGACATCGCCCTGGCCGGCACTGGTGTACCGGCGGTTGCCGACGCTGCCGTTGACGATGACGCGGTCGTTGAAGAGCTGTGTGGAGATGGCGACGTCAAAGAGGTCGTTTCCGGCGTCCGTGGGCTCATAGTTGAGACCGAAGTCCAGCGGGATGCCGAGGCTCTGGAGGATGTTGTTGAGCTGGTCGGACATGATGCCGGAAACATTGGAGAACAGCAGGTTGGAGTTGCTGCCGGTCACGCCGCTCTGCTCGGACGGCAGGAAGTTGCCGCTCAGAAGCAGGGCGAGGAACTGGCGCTGGATGTTGTCCTGGTTGTTGAGCGCGGCGGAGACCATGCCCTGGCTGGTCGGGTCGAGCTGCGGCACTTCGATGCTGAGCTCCACAGCCGGGTTGCGGAGCTTTTCCGTCACGGCGATCTTGCATTCCACCGGCACACGGGTCGTCGTAGAGTCGGCCAGCAGCGGCGCCAGCGAGGCGCGGGTGGCATATTTCGCCTTGATATCGAGGTCTGTGTCGTAGATATCGCCGTTGAAGTGGAGCGTACTGCCGCTTTCGATGTCGAAATCTCGCGCGGCGACGATGGCGGAGAAGTGATAGTTGCCGCTGGAGACGGTGTAATCGCCGCTGATCGTGAAATCGTCGTTGTGGTAGCCGATGTCGATCCGCCCGTCGCCGCGGGCGCTGAGGACATTGCCTGTCGAAGGATCCAGCTCGAGAAGGACCTGGGCATCCGGCGTGGCATTGATCCGGAGGTCGAGATCGATGGCCGTGCGGGTCTCCTCCACATTGCGTTTGCGGGTAATGATGGAGTCCAGCGGATTGACTTTCACCTCCTTCGGCGGCTCGGTGAAGCGCAGCAGGTCGCCGGCCGTGGCGTCGACGGAATAGTCGAACGGGATATGGAGAGTGCCGCTGCGGGATGTCCGGGCGTCGACCTTGACAGCAAGACGGTCGAGGTTGCCGTCGACCAGCACGTTGCCGGTCCCGAAGAGGTTGCCGTAGAAGGTTTCTCCCTGCTGGCGGCCGAGGTCGAGACATTCCAGTTTCTCGGCATCGATGTCCATGCGGTAGCTGAATCCATCCCGCGTGAGGCCCGGATAAAAGAGACCTCCGCGGACCCGGGCATTGCCGTCATAGCGGTCGCGGACCTTCAGCGAGTCGAACAGCATCCGGTCGCCCTGCAGGAGCAGTTCGCCGTCCATGAAATAGGGGACTTCGGAGAATGCCAGCTGCATCAGACCGTCGCTTACCCTAAGATCCGTGCCGGAGAAAAGAGGACTGCCGAGCGGGCCGGTCACATCGACGCTGCCGCTGAGGGCCCCTTCGAAGTCGCTGAATACGGAGGTGAGCATCGGGGAGATGCATCCCAGCGGGAATTCCGCAAGCCGGGCGCCGACATCGACCGTCCCGTCCGTCGGATAGAAGAAACCGCTGGCGCTGAGGCGCCTGGCTTCGTCGCGAAGACGCAGGAAGAAACGCTCCTCGTCTTCCTGGTATTCGCTGTCAAAGTCCAGAGTACCGAGACTGTAGCCGCCGATATTCGTATTCTCGCTGGTCAGGCGGGCGACGACATTCGGGATGTCGTCATAAGGAGAGACCAGCTGGGCCCGGCCGGAGAGGCGCCCCTGGAGGTCCAGCCCGAGATCGTATTCGGCGAGCAGGCGGTTCACCAGGGAGAGGTCGAAATCGCTCAGGAGAAGATTCAGCACGCCGTCGTCGACAGGACAGATGCGGCCGTCCGCGCGGAGGGACTGGGCGCCGGAGGAGAGCTGCAGGCCGTCGAGGGAGAGGTCCTGGTCCCTGTAGCGGATACGGCTCGTCACGAGGTCCCAGGGCGTCCCATAGAAGACGATGCGGGAAGAAGGTATATCCGCCGTCAGGACCACTTCGTCCTCATCCTCGACCGTGTCGCGGCTGAGGAAGCCACGGACGTGGAGATCGCCGCGGTCGCCGGGCTGTGCCCCTTCTATATCGAAGTCATAGCGCACATCCACCGCATTCTCCGCCGCATAGGCCGAAAGATTGTTCTCGCGGAAGCTCAGTTCCCCGAATCCCACCTCGTCGGCAAAGGCGTCCGCCGAGAGCCAGCCCTGGGCATTGCCGAGGTTGACATCGAGGTTTTTGGCGAAAACGCTGCCATAGACAAGACCGTCGGAGGTCAGCTGGGCGTCCAGCAGGCCGTCGGCGCCGAGCTCCATCCCGAAGCGGGAATTCTCGGCGATGTACATGTCGGGAACGAAGAAGGGCAGGATTTCGCGGGTGTTCCCGAGGAGGAAGTCGAGCCGGTAGCTGCCGCGCCCCTCCGGTTCTCCGGCAGGTTCTCCGGCAAGGGTCGGAAGATCCTTGCGCAGGGTAGCGTCCAGAAGGTCCGTAATGAAGCGTCCCACGCTCTCCGTGCCCCGGAAAGTACCGGTGGCAAAACGGGAGGTAAGGTCCATGCGATGGTCTCCCTCCGCCGAGGAGGAGCGGATGCTGACATTTCCGACATGGTGCATGCCGGCCTCGTCCTTGAGATTGAGATTGCGGACATGGACATCGCCGTGGAAGTCGCCGTCGGGCGTCTGGCGGTAGTCCGCGACGAGGCGGAAGTCCATCTGCGCCACTTCGCGGCTGTCGAGATGGAGGGCAGAAAGGTCGACATAGCCGACATCGGCCGTGAAGGCATATTTGCCGTCCTGCGTTGCGGTCGGAAGGGTGATCTGGCCGCCGAAGAGGAAATCGAGGTTCGGATCGCGGGAGACGATGCTGCCTTTGTAGAAGTTGGGGCCGAGAATGCCCGTGGCATAGACCTGGCCGTAGCGGTAGCCGGCGAATTCGAGCTGGCTGAGGTTGAAGGAATAGATCTTGGCCTCGGGGCCGCTCGGCTTGAGCTCTGCGGTCAGGCGCGATTCCGCGGTCACGTCGCCGAGCTCTTCGATGCCGAGAATCCGCCCGAGATCCAGCCGGGTAGCACTGGCGGTTCCGTCGACGACAACGGGGGAGTCCGAGAGCAGATTCGCCAGCGAGCCTTCGAAATGGACCCGACCGCCGGCCGCGTCGCGGGCCTGGGCGCGCAGTTTCATTTCTTCCAGGGAGCCTGAAGCGAAGGCCGAGGCCGTGACGGGACCGCCCTGATAGAGCTGACGGACCTTGAGGTCCGTGCCGGGGGATAGGCCGCTGACAAGGCGGTCGATGCCCGGGGCGCTTGCACGCAGATTATCCAGCGAGAGGTCGAAACGGGCCCGCTCGGGATCGCTCAGGTTGCGGATCTTTCCCGTCAGCAGGCCGGACAGGCCGCTGTCGGTGCCGATCAGCCGGAACATCTGGAGCCGGAGGTTGTTGACCGTACCCTCCGCCTTGCCGGCGAACCGGGCCTCGAAACGGCGGTCGGCCATTTCCGGGAGGACCGGGGCCAGGCTCCGGATATCGAACGATGACTCGTTCAGCTCGAGTTCCAAGCCGAGCTCATCGGCAAAACGCTCCATCGCGGCGCTGAGACCGTTCTCACCGGCAACGGCTACACGCGGGACATCCAGTTTCGTCCCTTTTCCGTCATCGACGAGAAACTGTGTCAGTTCGGCCCGGCCGGGATCCATGCTGAAACGTCCGCTGCAGGAAGCGATCGCGAGGCCGCTCCGTTCCCGGAGGTTAAAACTGCGCAGCATGGCGGAGTACCTGTCCTCGCCGACGGAAATGTCGCCGGCGGACAGGTCGAAACGGGCATCCAGGTCTGCCAGGTCCATCCCGGCGGGGACTTCCAGGGAATCCCTCGCTTCGAGGGCCACATAGTCCTTGTAGCGCAGACGCGCATTCCGGACCGCCAGGCTTCGGCAATGCAGCCGGCCGAGGGCATTGTCCCCGGACTCTTCTTCCAGACCGAAGACGCGGACGAGATTGAGCCGGGCATCGCCGCTGTCGCGCTGCGGGGCCATGACAAGATTCACGCTGACATCGTTCAGCTCGGCATTGCGGATGCGAAGGACGCCCTCGGAAAGCAGGCTCATGATGCTGAATGTCGCGCTGGCGGAACCGACGGCCAGCAGCGTATCCGGAGCCTTTCCCTGCGACGGACTCTCGTAAGGATGCCGGTCGAGAATGACGAGGCCACGGGCCGTAAAACCATGGAAAGGGCGCAGCTGGACGGACTCGAAGCGGATATCGCCGTCGATGTTCCCGGCCAGTCGTTCAATGGCCTTTCGGGCGAGATAGGACTGCACGGCCGGCAGCTGCAGCGCCAGGAAAGCGGCGATCACGGCGATGAGCAGGACGCCGAAAACGCGCGAGACGATTTTCCGTCCCGTGCGCCTTTTCTCTCCGCCGTTTGCCTTCTTTTCCCTGGCCATTGCAGTCTGCGGCTATTCCATCAGTTTCTTATACTTGAAGCGCTTGGGTTCGACACTGCCGAGACGCATCTTTTTGTTCTCCTCATACTCGGAGTAGTTGCCGTCGAAGAACACGACCTGCGAATCACCTTCGAAAGCGAGGATGTGCGTGGCGATGCGGTCGAGGAACCAGCGGTCGTGCGACACGACCACGGCGCAGCCCGCGAAACCGTCGAGACCCTCCTCAAGGGCGCGGATGGTGTTGACATCCACATCGTTGGTCGGCTCGTCCAGCAGGAGGACATTGCCCTCGTCCTTGAGCGTCAGCGCGAGGTGGAGGCGGTTGCGTTCACCGCCGGAGAGCACGCCGCAGAGCTTTTCCTGGTCGGCGCCGCTGAAATTGAAGCGGCTGACCCAGCTGCGGGCGTTGATGTCGCGGCCGCCGAGACGGACCCATTCGCTGTTGCCGGCGATGGTCTCGTAGACGGTCTTGTCCGGATCGATGGAACGGTGCTGCTGGTCCACGTAGGAAATCTTGACGGTGTCGCCGATCTCGATGGACCCGGTGTCGGGCTTCTCGATGCCCATGATGAGGCGGAAAAGGGTCGTCTTGCCGGCGCCGTTCGGGCCGATGACACCGACGATACCCGCCGGCGGCAGTTCGAAGGACAGGTGCTCGAACAGGACGCGCCCGTCGTATGCCTTGGAGACATCGTTGAAACGGATGACCTTGTTGCCGAGGTGCGGGCCGTTGGGGATGTAGATTTCGAGGTTCTGCTCCTTCTGTTTCTGGTCTGCCGATGCGAGTTTCTCATAGGCGCCGAGACGGGCTTTCTGCTTGGCCTGACGGGCTTTCGGGGCCATGCGCACCCATTCGAGCTCGCGTTCGAGCGTTTTCCGGCGCTTGCTCTCCTGCTTCTCCTCGACGGCCAGCCGTTTGGTCTTCTGGTCGAGCCAGGAGCTGTAGTTGCCCTTCCAGGGAATGCCCTCGCCGCGGTCGAGCTCGAGGATCCATCCGGCGACGTTGTCGAGGAAATAACGGTCGTGCGTAACGGCGATGACCGTGCCCTTGTACTGCTGCAGGTGGGCTTCCAGCCACTGGATCGACTCGGTGTCGAGGTGGTTCGTAGGCTCGTCGAGAAGGAGCACGTCCGGCTGCTGCAGGAGCAGCCGGCAGAGGGCGACGCGGCGGCGCTCACCGCCGGAAAGGTTCTTGATCAGGGCCTCCGACGGCGGACACTGGAGGGCGTCCATGGCCCGCTCCAGCTTGGAGTCGATCTCCCAGCCGCCGAGGTGCTCGATCTTTTCGGTCAGCTCGCCCTGGCGCTCGATGAGGGCGTTCATGGCGTCGTCGTCCATCGGTTCCATGAACTTCATGGAGATCTCGTTGTACTCCGCGAGCACGTCCATGACCTCCTGCACGCCTTCCTGAACCACTTCGAGGACGGTCTTGTCCGGGTCCATCTGCGGCTCCTGCTCGAGGTAGCCGACGCTGTAGCCGGGGGCCCAGACGACCTCGCCGCGGGTCGGCTTCTCCACGCCCGCGATGATCTTCAGCACGGTGGACTTGCCGGCGCCGTTCAGACCGATGATGCCGATCTTGGCTCCGTAGAAAAAGCCGAGGTAGATGTCCTTGAGGATGACTTTGTTGTTGTGGGGCAGGATCTTGCTGACCCCGTTCATCGAGAAGATGATCTTTTCGTCTGCCATAGCTAGAATTCGGATAAGCGTGAAACGGGGGCGACATCGAGCGGGGCTCTCTCGCCGGCCTTGTAGTGGAACCATCCCGCGACGGCGATCATCGCGGCATTGTCGGTCGTGAACTTGCGGGGCGGCAGGAAGGTCTTCCAATGCCGTTTCTGTCCTTCAGCGACAAGCCGGTCGCGAAGGCCACTGTTGGCGCTGACGCCGCCGCCGATGGTGACCTGGCGGATCCCGGTCTGCTTGGCGGCGCGGATGAGTTTCGACATGAGGATGTCGATGAGGGTTTTCTGGAAGCTGGCGCAGATGTCGGCCTTGTTCTTTTCCATGAAATCCGGATCCTTGGCCATCTCGTCGCGGACGAAATAGAGAAGGGATGTCTTGACGCCGCTGAAGCTGTAGTCCAGTCCCGGAATCTGCGGCTTGGCGAAGGTAAAGCGCTCGGGATCACCCTCCTTGGCGAGTCGGTCGATGACGGGGCCGCCCGGATAGCCGAGGCCCATCATCTTGGAACATTTGTCGAAGGCTTCGCCGACGGCGTCGTCGATCGTCTGGCCGAGGATCGTGTACTCCAGCGGGGAATCGACCCGGACGATCTGCGAATTCCCGCCTGACACCAGGAGGCACAGGTAGGGGAACTGCGGCTCATCCGGCTCGACGCCTTCCTCGCGGATAAAATTGGCGAGGATATGGCCCTGGAGGTGGTTGACCATCACCATCGGAACGTCCAGCGAAAGCGAAAGGGCCTTCGCGAAGGATGTACCGACCAGCAGCGAACCGAGCAGTCCCGGCCCGCGCGTAAAGGCGATGGCCGTCAGATCCGCCGGCTTCACGCCAGCCCGGGAAAGGGCCTCGGAAACCACCGGAACGATATTCTGCTGGTGCGCCCGCGAGGCCAGCTCCGGGACGACGCCGCCGTAGGCCTTGTGGACATCCTGCGAGGCGATGACGTTCGACAGCAGGTAACCGTCGCGAAGGACCGCTGCCGAGGTATCGTCACAGGAGGACTCTATGCCGAGAATGATATCCGCCATATCGGATTAATAGTTCTCTGCAAGGACCTGGAAATAGCTCTGCGGGTGGTCGCAGACGGGGCAGATCTCGGGGGCGGACTTGCCGATGACGATGTGGCCGCAGTTGCTGCACTGCCAGATGGCGTCGCCGTCCTTGGAGAAGACTTTCCGGTCCTCAATATTGCTCAGGAGTTTGCGGTAGCGCTCCTCATGGTGCTTCTCGATGGCGCCGACCATCTCGAATTTCGCGGCGATCTCGTCGAAGCCTTCCTCGCGGGCCTCGCGCGCCATGCGGGCGTACATGTCGGTCCATTCGAAGTTCTCGCCGCTGGCGGCGTCCTTAAGGTTCTCGACCGTGCCGGGAACGGCGCCGCCGTGGAGGTATTTGAACCAGATCTTGGCGTGCTCCTTCTCGTTCGCGGCCGTTTCCTCGAAGAGGGCGGCAATCTGGACGAAACCGTCCTTTTTTGCCTTGGAAGCGTAATAGGTATACTTGTTACGGGCCTGGGATTCGCCGGCGAAGGCTTCCATCAGGTTCTTTTCGGTGCGGGTGCCTTTAAGCTCTTTCATATTGCATATCTTTTAAAAATTCATATTTAGCAAATATAACAATAATTTTCGTAAATTTGCCCGCCAAAATGACAAATGAAGATGAACCCGATCCGTTTTACGCCATTTCTGCGGACCATGGTCTGGGGCGGTGAGAAAATCGCCGCCTACAAAGGCATTGAGACCGATATCCGGAAAATAGGGGAGAGCTGGGAAATATCCGGCTACGGCGAGCACCCGACTCTCGTGGCGGAAGGCCCCGATGCCGGCCTGACGGTCAACGAGCTGGTATGCAAATACGGGGCTCGTCTTGTCGGAGGGAAGGTCTATGCCGATTACGGGGACCAGTTTCCGCTGCTCATCAAGTTCATCGACGCCGCCGGCGATCTCTCCATCCAGGTCCATCCCGACGACGAAAAGGCCGAAAGGAACCACGGAAAGGGCTTCAAGGGCAAGACCGAGATGTGGTATGTGATCGGAGCAGATCCGGGTGCCGCCCTTTACTGCGGCATGGCCGCTCACATTACGCCTGAAGAGTATACTGAACGGGTTGCTGACGGCACCATCACCGATGTCCTCAGCCGCTACGAGGTCCGCCCCGGCGATGTTTTCTTCCTGCCGGCGGGCCGGGTCCATGCCATCTGCCGCGGCTGCTTTGTCGCCGAAATCCAGCAGACCTCCGACCTCACCTACCGCATCTACGACTACGGCCGCAAGGGTCTCGACGGAAAGCCCCGGGAACTCCATACGGAACTGGCCAGGGAAGCCATCGACTACCGCGTTCTGCCGAGCTACCGGACAGACT
Source organism: uncultured Bacteroidia bacterium (assembly GCA_902768665.1). Taxonomy (GTDB): domain Bacteria; phylum Bacteroidota; class Bacteroidia; order Bacteroidales; family UBA932; genus Cryptobacteroides. The sequence goes on from CACXMA010000018.1 coordinate 11,596, forward strand.
ATTCCAATGCTTCAAATAAAGATATCGAAGTAGTTAGCTGCAAATATTTTACAACAAGCGTATTAGACCTGACAGAGCCTTTCGTCAAGCCGCTTTCGGAGCTGGATTCCTTCCTTGTCGTCATGTGCGTTGGGGGAGAGGGGACTCTCATCGACGGGGAGCCGGAAGGAGCCTTCAGGATGGCCCTTCGCCAGGGCGAAACCGTCCTGATTCCGGCGACATCCCGCAGCGTCCGTTTCGAGCCCAAAGGGACGATGAAAGTGCTGACAAGTTGCATAAAGTAATTTTTTGTTTGTCAATTCGAGAAATATTGCTACCTTTGCAATCCGCTTTTCAAAGCTACCTCTGGATGTAGCGCAGTTGGTAGCGCACCTGGTTAGGGACCAGGAGGTCGCTGGTTCAAGTCCAGTCATCCAGACAAAAGCCCGGAGCCGCCTGGCCCCGGGCTTTTTTGTGTTATGTAAGCGGATGAAAACTAATTGAGTCCCTTCAGCGCGTCCTCCATAGCCTTGGCAGCCTCGTTCTGGGCATCTTCATACATCTGGCTGGCCTTCTCGGTCGCCTCATCATAGAGACCGCTGACATCGTAATCATCTTCATCGTCTGAAACAACGATTTCGTCGTCGTCGTCATCGTCAAAGTCAAACTCACCGACGATCTCTGCATAATGGGCACCGATGAAGGAGTCGATGACATCCAGATCACTCTCGGAGAACTCTTTTTCCATCTTCTTCTCAATCTCTTCATTTTCCTTCTCAGACAGTTCCTCGTAAAGGGCATTCGCCGCTTCAAAGGCAGCCTTGAATGCGGCGACGTCATCCGCCTTGGCGGCATTGATCATGTCATGAACAAGGGAAATAGCCTGGTCTGCCGGAGTAAGGGCGACAGCCTGTGCTTCTGCCTCAGAGGAAGACTTCTTTCCATTACCGCCACAGGCGACAGCCACCATAAGCATCATCGCTGCAGCGGCGAGAATTACAATAAATCTTTTCATGGTATATAAGATATAAAACAGAATAAAATTCCTTCAACTGACAAAGTTATAAGAAATTGCGCAAAAAACACTATCTTTGGGGAAATGTTTTTGGCCATGACAGCTTCTTCATCTCCCATAAAAGGCTGCGGGACCGCGCTCCTGACACCCTTCAAGAAAGACGGCAGCGTCGATTATGACGCTTATGTAAAATGTGTAGAGCGGCAGGTCGGGGCCGGCGTGGACTTTCTCGTCCCGCTCGGAACGACAGGGGAGACCCCGTGCCTGAGCGTAGAAGAACGGCGTGAAATCCTCCGCCTGACCCGTTCATGCGCGAACGGGCTCCCGATTGTCGCCGGAGTCGGCACCAACTCCCTGAACGGCACGCTGGAGAACATCCGCAGTCTGGAAGGCGTCCAGCCAGACGCCTTTCTCGTGGTTGTCCCTTATTACAACAAACCCACGCAGGAAGGCCTATTTGAGTATTTTACCGCCGTAGCGGATGCCGCGAAAAGGCCGGTCATCCTATACAACGTGCCCGGTCGGACGGGCGCGAACCTCGCGGCGGAGACAACGCTCCGCCTGGCCGCCCACCCGAATATTATCGCCGTCAAGGAGGCTTCCGGCAACTACGCCCAGATCAGCACGGTCATCCGCAACCGGCCTGCGGGATTCACCGTCCTGAGCGGCAACGACGACGAGACGCTCTCGCTGATGGCAACCGGCGCGGAAGGCGTCATTTCCGTCGCCTCCAATGTAGCTCCTGCGGAGATGGTCGCGCTGACCCATGCCCTCATGAGAGACGACATGACGGCCGCCCGCGAGTTCCATTACCGCCTGATGCCGCTGTTCAAGAACTGCTTCGTCGAGTCCAATCCGATCCCGGCGAAGGCGGCGATGGCCCAGCTCGGCCTGATGGAGAATATTCTGCGCCTTCCGCTCGTCCCCGCTACGCAGAAAACCGAATCACTGATGAATGAAACCCTTGCAGAATTATGGCAGAAATAACTATCCAGGAATTTGAGCAGGTGATCCAGGCCCTTGAGAAGGGCGAAATCCGCGTCGCGGAGAAAAAGGACGGCCAGTGGATCGTCAACCGCCACATCAAGGAAGTAATCCTTGCCGGTTTCAAACTCGGCGCCATCACCGATATGTCCGAGGGACGCTTCTCCTTCTTCGACAAAGATACCTTCCCCGTCCGCAAGTTCACGGCTGCAGACGGCGTCCGGATCGTCCCGGGCGGTTCCAGCATCCGCCGCGGCGCCTATCTCGCCCCCGGCAGCATCGTCATGCCACCGGCGTATGTCAATGTCGGCGCCTATGTCGGTGCCGGCACGATGGTCGATTCCCACGTCACCGTCGGTTCCTGCGCCCAGGTAGGGGAGCATATCCATATTTCCGCTTCGACGCAGATCGGCGGCGTGCTCGAGCCGGCCGGTGCCGTTCCGACCATTATCGAGGACGGCGCGTTCGTCGGCGGCAACTGCGGCATCTATGAGGGAACGATCGTCCAGGAAGGGGCGGTCATCGCTTCCGGGGTGATCATCACATCCTCGACGGCCATCTTCGATGCCGTCAAGGGCGAGTTCATCCGCCGCAACGCCGACGGCCGCATCGTCGTTCCCCGGAACGCCGTCGTCGTCAGCGGCTCCAAGCCCATCCTCCGGGACGGCAAGCCCGTGCCCTCCGGCGTCCATCTCTACTGCCCGGTCATCGTCAAATACCGCGATGACAAGACAGCCGGATCCATCACCCTGGAGGATCTGCTGCGATAATCCAGCATGTTTGCAGATAACGAACCACGCAAATGAAAATCATGAAATTCGGCGGGACCTCGATCGGGTCAGCCGCAAGGATCAAGAGTGTCGCCCAGTTGGTAAGCGAGACGGAGGGATGCCCTCTGGTCGTCCTTTCCGCCATGTCCGGGGTCACGAACATGCTGACCGAAGTGGCCGGCTATCTCTATAACCGCAATCCCGACGGAGCGCGGGAAACGCTCCGGAGAATCGAGAACCGGCATCTCGAGACGGCGCGCGAACTGCTGGGAGACGAAAGGGGCCATGGATTCATCAAGGACATCATTGCCTCGATGCTCGCCCTGACCCGCGAGTTTACGGGGCCGCTTCAGGAAAAGATCATCCTCTCGCAGGGAGAACTCCTGTCCAGCAAACTGATGGAGTTATACCTGCAGCAGCAGGGCATCCATGCCGTCCTGCTCCCTGCCCTGGAATTCATGAGGCTGGATGCGCAGGGAGAACCGGACCTTCCCTATATCAAGTCGCACCTGAAGCCGCTGACCGGGGAAAAGGCCGACCTGTTCATCACCCAGGGCTACATCTGCCGAAACGCACGCGGAGAGGTTGACAACCTCCAGCGGGGAGGCAGCGATTATACGGCATCGCTGATCGGCGCCGCGCTGGACGCCGAGGAGATCCAGATCTGGACGGACATCGACGGGATGCACAACAGCGATCCGCGCGTAGTGGAGCACACATCCGCCGTCCGCCACCTGAGTTTCGACGAAGCGGCCGAGCTGGCCTACTTCGGAGCCAAGATTCTCCATCCGACGTGCATCCAGCCGGCCAAGCTCGCCAACATTCCCGTCAGGCTCCTGAACACGATGGAGCCGTCGGCCCCCGGCACGCTCATCGACAATCAGACGGAGAGGGGAACGATCAAAGCGGTCGCAGCCAAGGACAACATCACCGCCATCAAGATCAAGAGTTCGCGGATGCTCCTGGCCCATGGCTTTCTCCGCAAGGTCTTTGAAATATTCGAAAGCTACAGGACACCGATAGACATGATCTGCACCTCGGAGGTGGGTGTTTCGGTCACCATCGACGACACGCGGTTCCTCAGCGAGATTGTCCATGACCTGAAGAAGTACGGAACGGTATCGGTGGACCTCGACATGTGCATCGTCTGCGTCGTCGGCGACATGGACTGGGAGAATCTGGGCTTCGAGACCCTTGTTCTTACCGCCATGCAGGACATCCCCGTACGGATGGTCAGTTACGGCGGGAGCAACTTCAACATCTCCCTGCTGGTCAGAGAAGAAGACAAAGCCGCAACCCTCAAGGCCCTGAGCCGCAATCTGTTTCGGGAATGCTGAAAGGGAACTACCCGCTGGAACGGTTCTCCGGAATCAACACGCCGTTCTATTTCTACGATCTGCCGCTTCTGCAGAAAACGCTTGATGCGATCACGCAGGAGACCAGGGCATCGTGGAAGGTCCACTATGCCCTCAAGGCGAATGCCAACCCGGTCATCCTCCAGCTCATCGCGAAGGCGGGGTTCGGAGCGGACTGCGTCAGCGGCGGAGAAATCCGCGCGGCTCTTGGCGCCGGCTTCGCCCCGGAAAGTATCGTATACGCCGGTGTCGGCAAGGCGGACTGGGAGATCCGGCTGGGACTGGAAGAGGGGATCGGACGGTTCAATGTTGAATCCGAGGCGGAGCTGGAGGTCATCGAGGACGTCGCGGCTGCGTGCGGAAGCGTCGCCCCCGTGAGTTTCCGCGTCAATCCCGACATCGGCGCCCACACCCTGGCCGGTATTACGACAGGGCTCGCCGAAAACAAGTTCGGCATCTACCATGCCCAGGTCGATACGGTCATCCGAAAGGCGATGCAGATGCCCCATGTCCGTTTCTGCGGTCTCCACTTCCACATCGGATCACAGATCCTGGACATGACGGATTTCGTAGCCCTGTGCAACCGCATCAACGACATCTGCGCCAGGTTGGAGCGCCAGGGAATCACGGTCGGGGATATCAATGTAGGGGGTGGCCTCGGCATCGAATACGGCCATCCCAACCATCTTCCCATCGCGGACTTCAAGCGCTACTTCCAGGTTTTCAGCAAACATATCGACGGCCACCGTCCCCTTCACTTCGAGCTGGGGCGCAGCATTGTCGCCCCCTGCGGAACCCTTATCGCCCGGGTCCTCTATGTCAAGGCCGGCCTCTCCCGGCAATTCGCCATCCTGGACGCCGGCATGAACGACCTGGTCCGCCCTGCCATGTACCACGCCGTGCACCGGATTGAAAATCTCTCCTCGGACGGGCCGGAAGCAGCCTACGATGTCGTCGGCCCCATCTGCGAGAGTTCGGATGTTTTCGGAAAGGGAATTATCATGAACGAATGCCGCAGGGGCGACTTTATCGCCATCCGATCGGCCGGTGCCTATGGCGAATCCATGGCTTCGTGCTATAATGCACGACCTCTGCCCGGCGCGGTCTTCGAGGAGATACTGGAAAGCGGAAGGGACTGATCCGATATTACTTCCGGTCGGACTCGATCAGCGCGACGAGTCTGTCAACCGCCTCCGAATCGGGAACATGCCGAAGAACCGGCGTCGAGCCGCGATAGATCGTCACTCTTCCGCCGCCTTCGCCGACATAGCCGTAATCAGCGTCGGCCATCTCGCCGGGACCGTTGACGATGCAGCCCATCACGGCGATGACGACATCCTTGAAATGCCCCGTACGCGCCTTGACGGCCTCGAAAGCCCCCTGCAGGTCATACATTGTCCGCCCGCAGCCCGGACAGGCGATATATTCCGGCCGATAAAACCGCCGCCGGCACGCCTGGAGCAGCTCATCCGTCAGATAGGCCGACATCTCCGGCGTGATCGCCACCGTCCGTCCCCCCTCATCGACATACGTTCCCTCTATCACAGGCAGATCGACCTCCTTGTCCAGCAGTTTCTTCCCCCAGTCGCACGCCACTGCGCACAGCAGCTCCTCCCGGGACCCCGCCTTGTAGCTGCCAGCCGTAGTGGCAGAGGTGCCCAAAAGCCCTGCCGTCCGCCGAGGACCGATTTGCCCGGGCAAATCGATCGGGCTTTTGGGTGCCTCTGCCCGGAGGCTGGAGGCAGCATCAGCGTTGCTGAGGCTGGAGGCAGCATCGGCGGAGCGGAGGCTGGAGGCAGCAGAGTAGCGGTCGCAGAGATACTTTGCGACCGGTATTTCATTTACCGGGTCCTCCGTCAGCGACACGCGGACCGTGTTGCCGATGCCTTCGGCGAGAAGGGCGGAAATACCCACGCAGGACTTGATGCGGCCGGAATCGCCGCCGCCTGCCTCGGTCACGCCGACGTGGAGGGGGAACACCACGCCGCGCTCCTGCATCATCCGGGCGAGCTGCCGGTAGGCCTCGACCATGACGACGGTATTGCTCGCCTTGAGCGAAACCACGACCTGATAGAACTCCGCCTCGATGCACATCTCCAGCCACTCCATCGCCGCCTTGGCCATGGCAAAGGGCGTATTGCCGTAGAGGTTCGTAATGTACTCGCCGAGAGAACCGTGGTTCAGGCCGACGCGGATCGCGGTGCCGTGCTCCTTGCAGACGGCGAGAAAACGGGCGAACTGGCGGCGCGCCTCCTCATGGTCGCGATGGAAATTGCCGGGGTTGATGCGCACCTTCTCGACGACACTCGCCACGGCGATGGCAGTCTCCGAAGAGAAATGGATGTCCGCCACCAGCGGCGTCAGGATGCCCTCTTCGCGCAGCCGGCGACGGCTCTCGGCGATGTGCGGCACATCCTGGAGCCCGGGAACGGTGATGCGGATGAGCTGCGAACCGGCTTCGGCCATACGGCGGCACTGGGCGACGGTCCCGTCGATATCGGACGTATGCGTATTGCACATCGTCTGCGGGACGATCGGGTAGTCGGAGCCGATATGGACGCGGCCACCTACGGTAACGGTCAGGGTTTTCATATCTTTTACTGGACGGGGACGATTTCTTCGTTGGCGGAAGGATTATAGACGGCGTCATAGGCCTCGCGGCGCAGCTGGGCCTTGCTCTTGCCGGTGCGGCGGCTCAGCTGGAAGTGGATACCGGCGGTAATCATCACGTCGAAAGGATAGGCGAAACGGTAATAATAGGGACTGGCATAATCCGGCTGATAGAGCGAGGACCAGCCATACTTGAGCAGGGCGTTGACATGGAACTCGAAGGGATCGAAGACAAAGGCGAATCCGAGTCCGCCTTCGAGGCCGTAGTCGTAGCGATTGTCGATGTCGCGCCACTTGTCGGTATAGTCATGGACGGAGAAACCGGTAATGACCACTCCCTCGTAATCAGCATAGCTGTCATGCACGGTCCGTCGGATATCCCAGCGGTAGCCGGCATAGATACCGGCCTTGGCCATGATCCTGAAATGCGGGGCATCCACACGGAAAAGCATCAGGAAAGGCATTTCCGCCACTTTCCAACGCGCCGCCTTGTAACCGTCCAGCGAAGGAGTGATCTTCGTCTCCTTGTCCATCTTGAACATATAGCCGCCGCCGGTATACGCAAATCCGATCTGGAAACCGAAGTACGGCATGTAGCCGAAGAGCTTGGAATAGTGCGTGAACATCAGGTTGAACGCAGGACCGTTCAGAAAGAACTTCGTGTCCTTCGGCGGGTTGAAGAGGATGTTGCTCAGCACGGCGCCGCCCTCGAAACCGATGGTCGAATAGTCGTTGACGACAAAGTCGCGCTTGATCTGAACGGTATCAAGCTGCAGGCCCTTCGGCACCGACAGGCTGTCGGGCTGTGCGGCGGCAGGAAGCGCCAGACCAAGCAGGAGAAGGAGGACGGACAAACGTTTCATCATCTCTGCATCCTCCTACTTAAAGAGCTCCACAAGGTCGAGATCCTGCTCCCATTCGGTCCGCTGCGGGATGTCGATCACGGATGCATCGTCTATCTTGAAGAAGCGCACCTTCTCCGGCTGACGCCGCTCCAGCAGGTTGCCGGTATCCACGATGCCGTTGCCGTTGAGATCCTCCGTCACGCGGATGGAGTACTTGCCGGCCTTGACATAGGGGAAGGTAAGGGTCTGGTCACTGCGGATCTGGAAAGAGCGCAGGACCTTGTCGCGCTTTTCGTTCAGAAGGTCCACCAGGTAGCGGTGGCCGCCGGCCCCGGAGACATGGAGGATGAGGGTGCTGAGGTTCTCATCCTTCGGGAGGGAAACCTTGACTTCCGTCGAATCATTCCAGAAACCGTTGATATCCTGGAACTTGCGGTGCGGGAACTTGAGGAAGTACTCATAGCCTTCCTGCAGTTTCTCCTCGGGCATAATGGTATAGCGGCGAAGGTTCAGGGAATCGCGCGTGACCCGGTAGCGGCCGATGGTCTCCTTCTGGCGCGGGTTGACGCTCCGGAACACGAGCGAATCGAAACCGTCGGCGACCAGCGGATACTGGAACTCGACCGTGAAGCCGTACTGTTCGACGGTCTCGGGCGAGACCTCCGGCTTGAGGACGCAGAGCGTATCCTCGTGCTTGAGGTTCCGGCGCGGGGTCTTGGCCTCGGCCTTGAGTTTCTTGTCGATCACGAGCTTGACCTCCTCGACCGTCGGCTGGAGGACGCCGAGGGTGTCCGTTTTCTTGTACTTGACGAACATCTTGAGCGTATCCGGCATGCGGCGGGGATCGTTGACCCAGATCTCGAGGGAGTCGCGCTGGGGATTGAACTGGGTGATGAGGCGGTCGGGCCGGATGCCGCGGATCCAGATGGAGTCCACCTCCGCGTTCGGGGCCATGAAGGTAATGTAGGCCGTGCGCCAGCCGACGCGTTCTTTCTTGACGATCAGCTGCTTGGACGGCTTCTCACGGAACATGTTCATCTCCAGTTCCGTCCGCCGGGCCAGACAGGCGGCCGTATCCTTCATGTCATATTTCATCAGCTCGGGGAGGCTGTCGCGCACCACCATCGTCGGCCGGAAAAGCGTGTCGAGGAAGGCGATGCGCTCGTTATCGGTCTCGTAGAGGTTGTTGGAATTGGCATCGAGAATGGCGTAGACGCGGTAGACGGTGTCCTGGATGTTGCGGATGCTGAAATAGCCCCAGTCGTCCGTCTTGGCGGCGGCATTCGGACGGTGCAGGAAAAGGGCGGAGTCCGCCTGGTCCTTGTAGAGCATGACCGTCGCGCCCTTGACAGGTTTGAGCGTCTGGCAGTCCTGGATGATGCCCGTCACCATCATCGAATCGATCTGGTCGCCCGTAGAGAATACGAGCGTATAGCCGGGGAAGGGATTGCCTTCATTGTTGTCGACGACGGCACCGGTCAGGTCCAGCGAATAGGTCGTCAGGCTGTCGAGGTCGCTCTCGAAATAGACGACAAGGGTCTTGCCGCGCATCCGGAAACGCGGTGCCTTCTCCAGCGGGGGAGAGAGGAAGATGGACTTGGGATCCTTGACCTTCACATATTCGTCGAAGGTGAATTCCAGCCGCGGCTTGCGGGTCGGAACGCCGACCGTGCCGGGCAGCGGTTCGACCTTCCGGAGCACCGGAGGGATGGTATCCTTGGGGCCGCCGCTCGGCGGGGTCGTCGTGTTGGCGCAGCCGTGGGCGAGCATCGCATAGCCCAGCACCGCCGCGACGGGAAGAAGCGGAGACCAGAAGGGAAGACGGAATTTCGTATGACGGAACATCTTATTCTATAATTCTTTACGGACGACGGACTCGATGCCGTCGATTTTCTGGAGTTTGGCTACGATGGTGTCCAGTTCCTGACGGGTGCGGACATATACCTCTATATACCCCTCGAAGAGGCCGTCCTCGGAAGCGAGGTAAATCTTTCGCATGTTGGCGTTCAGCAGGAGCGACACCGTCTTTGTCAGGTCATTGACAAGTCCGATGCGGTCGATGCCCTTGAGCTGGATCTGGACACAGAACGGCTCGGCCGCGGGATCCACATCCCAATTGGGGACCACGATCCAGTCGCCGTGCTTCGTGCCGACACTGTCCGCGACCGGGCAGGTCTTCTTGTGGACGGTGATCGTGCCGTCGGGAGACTTGATGCCGACCACGGCGTCACCGGGCACGGGGTTGCAGCAGGTGGCGATGGTGTAGCCGCCCTGGACGGCGGCCTGGTCGCCATTTTTGCGCGGGCGCCACCATGTCCAGAAGCGGGAAGCGGCGGATGAGCGGTTCTTCTTGGCGAAGAATTCGTGGAGACCGTCAATCTTTACGATCCCGAGACCGATGCGGAGGTAAAGGTCGTCCATCGAACCGAGCTGGTAATGGAAGAGCAGGCGGCGCCGGGTCTCGTCGTCGAGTTCGTTGTAACCGAGTCCCTGCAGGTGCTCGGTCAGCAGCTTGCGGCCGTCCTCGATGTTCTGTTTGCGCTCGTCGCGGAAGTAGTCCATGACCACGCTGCGGGCGCGGCGCGTATGGAGGAACTGCAGCCACTCCTTCTTCGGAGTGCCTTCCTCGGCCGTGATGATCTCGATCTGGTCGCCGCTGCGGAGCACCCGGCTCAGCGGCACGAGGCGCTTGTTGACCTTCGCGACGATGGCGCGGTTGCCGATCTCGGTATGGATCATATAGGCGAAGTCGAGCACGGTGGCTCCTTTCTGGATAGTCCGCTGCTCGCCCTTCGGCGTGAAGACGAAAATCTCGGAGCTGGTGAGGTCGTTGTGGATGATGTCCAGCAGCTCCAGCGAGGACACGTCCGGATTACGGAGGATCTCCTTGACGCGGGAGAGCCAGGATTCTATCTCGCTGTCCTCCTCGCCGATATAGCCGTCCTTCTTGTAGGCCCAGTGGGCGGCGATGCCCTTCTCGGCGATGTCGTCCATGCGGTGCGTACGGATCTGGACCTCGAACCAGACGCCGCCGGGACCGATGAGTGTGCAGTGGAGCGCCTCGTAGCCGTTGGCCTTGGTGTTGCTCACCCAGTCGCGCAGGCGCTCGGGATTGTAGCGGTAGATATCGGTGATGATGGAAAAGACGCGCCAGCACTGGTCGCGCTCGGTCTTGCCGAACTGCTGGTCCGCCTCGAAAATGATGCGGATGGCGTAGAGGTCATAGACCTGGTCGAAAGTAATGTCCTTGACCCGCATCTTGCGCCAGACCGAATAAGGCGTCTTGACGCGGCGCTTGATTTCAAAGCGGAATCCGGCCTCCTTCAGGGCCTTGTCTATCGGGGCGACGAAGGCCTCCATATCCTTTCCGCGCTCACGGACAAAGGCGCTGATCTTGGCGCTGACCTCCTTGTAGGCGGCGGGTTCCTTGTACTGCAGCCAGATGTTCTCGAGCTCGGATTTGATGCTGTAGAGGCCGAGCTGGTGCGCCAAGGGGATGAAGACGAACATCGTCTCGCTGAGGATCTTGTCGCGCTTGTGCTCGGGCATGTGCTGGATCGTGCGGCAGTTGTGCAGACGGTCCGCCAGCTTGATCAGGACCACACGGACGTCGTCGTTCAGGGTCAGCAGGATGCGCTTGAAATTCTCGGCCTGCAGGCTCTGCTGGGCAAGGGGATCGGAGATGGTCTTGTCGCCGGTGTCGAGCACGTTCTTGATCTTGGTAAGGCCGTCCACGAGGGTTGCGACCTTGTCCCCGAACAGGTTGCGGATGTCGTCCACGGTATAGTCCGTATCCTCGACGACGTCGTGGAGCAGGGCGGCGGTGATGGACTTGCAGCCAAGGCCGATATCCTCGACGACGATCCGGGCCACGGCGATCGGATGGAGCATGTACGGCTCTCCGCTGCGGCGGCGGATGTTCTTGTGGGCCTCGTTGGCAAAGTCGAAAGCGCGCTGGACGATGGCGAGTTCCTCCTCGTCGGCACAGCGCTTGCGGGCGTCCTCCTTGAGGATCGCATATTCGGCGGCAATCAGCTCGTAGTCTTTTTCAGTGAATTCAGAATAAGCCATGGGAGAGGAGGATCATTTACGGTTCGACTTGACATCGCGCATGATGTCGGAAACATTGCTGTAGGTGTCATCGTGCCCTTCCTTGTGGCTGCGGGCACGGAATTCGTCCAGTTCGCGGACGGTGACGTCACCGCGCCGGACGGCCTGGATGGCATAGGAGAGCTGGGCACCGAAAAGGATGACGGTCCAGCCCAGGTTGAGCCAGACCATGAAGAGCGGAATCGCGGCGAAATAGCCATACACTTTGCTCTGTCCGGTCAGGAAAGCCTGCGAGCCGAAATAGAGGTATTCCAGCAGCGTAAAGGCCGCACCGGCAAAAAGGGCCGCCCGCAGCGCATAGCGGTAACGGACCTTGACGGAGGGGATGTAGGTATACATCAGCGACAGGATCAGGACGGTGATGGCGCCAAGGGTGAACCAGTTCAGGAAGGACTTGACGGCAGGATCGCCGGGAATGACGAAATCGACGACCCGGCCGATCATCAGGAAGCCGCCGATGAAAATCAGCAGCATCAGGGGCATCAGGATCAGCAGGACGATGACGGCGATGAAGTTCCGGCCGAAAGAACGCTTGCGGATGTTGCCCCAGACATTGTCGAAGACCGTGATGACCTGGAGCATCATCCAGATGAGGATCCAGAAGAAGGAGATGCAGGAGATGAAACCGAAGAGGCTGGTCGTAGAGGTGGCGACGAGGTTCCGCGCCGCAGAGAGGACCATCTCGACGATGCCCTGCTCGTGGACATGGCTGAGGATGAAGCCCTCCAGATAGCCGTCGAAGCCGAACTGCGACAGGCCGTAGAGCACTACGGCGATCAGGGGAACAAGAGCCAGGATGGTCCGGAACGCCAGGGCCGTCGCCTGGAAAGCGATGCGCCGCTTGGAGAAGGACAGAATCAGGATCAGGATGACCTTGAGGTCCGTGATCAGGCGGGTTTTCCACCTGGAGACGTTGAGGAGGTCCTCGTCGAGATTCCACAGGTCGTGCGTCAGGAAGCGGACGATATAGCCCACAAGGACCTTCGCACGCTTCACCTGCTTGCGAACCCACCAGAACAGATCTTTAAACCATCGCTTCATCGGCTCTCAGAAAAGGCTGAGCTGCCCGTCTTCCGGGGCAGCGGGGGTTTCACTTTCGGGAAGCGCACCCTCGGGAAGAAGGGCACGGAAAGCGGCCTCGTCGAGGACGGGGACGCCGAGTTCGCCGGCTTTGCGGATTTTCTCGGGGCCAGGCTTCGAGCCGGCCAGCAGGAAGGCTGTCTTGCCGCTGACAGAGCCGCTGTTCTTTCCGCCGTTGGCCTCGATGAGCGCCTTCATCGCGTCGCGGGAAATGGAGAAATTGCCGCTGATGACAATCACCTTGCCCGCGAGGGCGTCGGAATGCTGCGCCGGCCCGGATTCGCCGACGGAAAGCCGGAGCCCGGCCTCCCGCAGGCGCCGGATTTCATCGCCGTTTCGCGGATCCGCAAAAAAGCGGAGGATGCTGTCGGCGATGACCTCACCCACTTCGGGGACCGCCAGCAATTCCTCCCGCGAAGCCGCCGCCAGCGCCTCGACGGAGCCGAAATGCCGGGCCACGTCACGGGCGGTCGTCTCGCCGACGAAACGGATGCCGACGGCAAAAAGGACCCGCTCGAAAGGCACCTCGCGGGACTCGCGGAGGCTCTGGAGGAAACGCTCGGCGGAACGCTCTTTCCAGCCTTCCAGCCGCAGAAGGTCCTCCCGGCGGAGGCTGTAGAAATCGGACGGGGTCCGGACAAGGCCGAGGCTGTAAAGCTGCTCGACCGTCGCTTCGCCGGCCAGTACGTTCATGGCTTTGCGGGAAAGGAAGTGAATCAGCCGTCCCTTGACCTGCGTCGGGCAGCCAAGGCTGTTGGGGCAGAACCATTTCGCCTCGCCTTCTTCGCGGACGAGGGGAGTGCCGCAGTCCGGGCAAAGCGTCGGGAAAGCGGGCTTTCGGGCACCAGGAGCGCGCCTGGAGGGCTCCACGGCGGTGATTTTCGGAATGATTTCGCCGCCCTTTTCGACATAGACCCAGTCGCCTTCGTGAAGGTCCAGGGCCTCCATCTGGTCGGCGTTGACGAGGGTGGCGCGGCGGACCATGGTCCCGGAAATGAAAACGGGGGAAAGGTTCGCCACCGGCGTGACGGCACCCGTGCGGCCCACCTGGTAGTCGATGGAGAGAACCGGCGTCAGGGCCTGCTCGGCCTTGAACTTATAGGCGACCGCCCAGCGCGGGGACTTGGCCGTGTAGCCGAGGGCACGCTGGCAGTCCATCTCATTGATCTTGATGACGATGCCGTCGGTGGCGTAGGGGAGGGACTTTCGGGCGGTGTCCCAGTGGGCGATGAAATCCTCTATCTCGCCGATGTTCCGGCAGATTCTGCGGTCGGCGGAAACAGGGAGGCCCCATTCCGCAGCGGCACGCAGCGCCTCGTCATGGGTCGGGAAATCGACCTGCCCGACAGGAATATGATAGAGCGTGCAGAAAAGACCGCGGCGGCCCACTTCGGCCGGGTCCTGGAGCTTCAGCGAGCCGGAAGCGGCATTGCGGGGATTGGCAAACGGCGGGTCCTCGGCGAGTTCCCGTTCGGCGTTCAGCCGATCGAACGAGTCGTAGGGCATCAGCACCTCGCCGCGGATTTCGAACTCCGCCGGCCAGCCGCTGCCGGACAGGACATGCGGGATGTTGGCGATCTGCAGGGCGTTACGGGTCACGTCGTCGCCGACCACGCCGTCGCCGCGGGTCAGGGCACGGAACAGCCTGCCGTCTCGATAGGTCAGACAGATGGCCGTGCCGTCGAACTTGAGCTCGCAGCAATAAGAGAAACCGCCCTCCAGGGTCTTGGAGGCCCGTTCGGCGAAGGCTTCCACCTCTTCCATGCTATAGGTGTTGCCGAGCGAGAGCATGGGGTATTTGTGGGGGAACTTGGCAAAGCCGCCGTCCTCGAGGTCGGATCCGACGCGACGGGTGGGGGAGTCGGGACTCTGGAACTCCGGCCATGCCGCCTCGAGCTCCTCCAGCTCATGCATCCGCTGGTCGTACTCGAAATCGGACATCGTCGGCGCATTCTCGACATAGTATTTCCGGGCATTCTCCCGAAGGAGCTCCCGTAGGGCGCTGATACGCGCCAGCGCCTGTGAACGATCGAATTCCATAATAATAACTAACAAATTTACGACAAAATCCCTAAAACAGCAAATCTATTTGACATTTCGTTTTTTTATTGCCGAACCGGAATTTATTGGTAAATTTGTGAGATTTTAATCGCAGTTACAACGTTAATTATATTCGCTTTATGAAAGACTCCATCATTATCCTCTGTGGCGGCGGCCCGGCCCCGGGCATGAACACCGTCGTTATGTCTGTTGCCAAAACCTTCCTTACCGGCGGATACCGCGTCATCGGTCTCCACGGCGGCTACAGCGGCCTTTTCAGCAAGAATCCCCGCACGGAGGAGATTGATTTCTTCAAGGCGGACGCCTATTTCAACCGCGGCGGTTCCTATCTCCAGATGAGCCGCTTCAAACCGACCGACAAGGACTTTGAGGAGAACTTCAACCTCAGCCTGTTCCAGGACAACAACATCAAGCTCCTGGTGACCGTCGGCGGCGACGACACCGCGTCTACCGCCAACCGCATCGCCAAATTCCTCGAGGCCAAGCAGTACCCGATCCACAACATCCACGTTCCGAAGACGATCGACAACGACCTGCCCCTCCCGAACAACACCCCGACCTTCGGTTTCAACTCCGCCAAGGACGAAGGCGCACACCTGGCCCGCACCGTCTATGAGGACGCCCGCACCAGCGGCAACTGGCTCATCATCAGCGCCATGGGCCGCAGCGCCGGCCACCTCGCCCTCGGTATCGGCGAGGCCACGCACTGCCCGATGACCATCATCCCCGAGATGTTCAACAAGACGACCATTACCCTCGACAAGATCGTGAACCTCGCCCTGTCCTGCATCATCAAGCGCAACATCCTCGGCATCCCTTACGGCACCGTCGTCGTCGCCGAGGGCGTCTTCCACGACCTCGATCCGCAGGAAATCAAGAACGCCGGCGTCTCCATGACCTATGACGAGCACGGACACCCCGAGCTCGGCAAGATCTCCAAGGCCGTCCTGTTCAACGACATCCTCGAGAAGAAGTTCAAGGCCATCGGCCTCAAGGTCAAGACCCGTCCGGTCGAGATCGGCTACGATGTCCGCTGCCAGGACCCGATCGCCTACGACCTGACTTACTGCACCGAGCTGGCCATGGGCGCCTACGAGCTCTTCATCAAGGGCGAGACCGGCTGCATGGTCTATGTCGACGCATTCGGCGAGGCCCATCCGCTCTACCTCAAGGACCTCCAGGGTGCCGACGGCAAGATCCCGCCGCGCCGCGTCGCCATCGACGGCGGTATCGCCCAGAACTACTACAACAACATCTGCCATTACATTACTCCTGCCGATTACGAGGCCGCGAAGAAATATGTCGCCGATCCGGAGGCATACGACTTCAAGAAGATCCTCAATTGGTAAACAGTAACCAATTATGCTCATGAGACATAACCCGGGCTTTTATCTTTCCTTTTCCCTGCTTCTCCTTGCCGGATTCTCTTCCTGTAAGGAGAAGGAGGAAGAGGACAAGGTACAAAAAGAGCCCACCATCCTCCAGGTTAACGGCAGCACCACGGCCAGCGCCGTTGTGCGGAGCCTGGAATTCAGCGTCCGATGCGATGCCCGCTGGAGCGCAGAACTCGAAGGTGCGGACTGGGCTGCGATCGAGTCGCAGACGGCCCTTGCCGACGGCGGCTCTATCGTGCTTAGGTTCGACTGCAACCGATCCGGCGAGGACCGGACAGGCACGCTCGTGATCTCCTCCGGGTCCAAGTCGGTCCGTAAGAGCATCACGCAAAGCAGCCTGGACAAGTTCTTCATGCCGACGGAAATCCACCTTGCCGGCGTGTCCGAGGTGCCGCTGGTTTTCGATTCGCCCGCAGCCTGGACGGTTTCCATCGCGGAAGGGGAGGACTGGATCCTCATCGGAGCCACGGAAGGAGCGTCCGGTTATGCCAAGGTTCCCGTGAAGGCGGTTGATCCCAATGAGAACATCGGCGACCGCAGCGGCAGCCTGACCGTAACGATCGGATCCGAAGCCTTCACCATCCCCGTCCTGCAGAGCCAGAAGGATGTCATCCTTGCGGACAACACCCAGGTGGATTTCGCTTACAAGGGCGGCGATTTCGCCGTCATCACCCAGTCGAACGTCAGCTATCAGATTGAATGTGAGGCCGACTGGGTCCATCATAACGAAACCAAAGCCCTGAACCAGGCGACGGAACTGTTCACCGTGGATCGCAATGAAACCCTCTCCGAGCGCACGGCCGTCATCCGTTTCACTCCCGTGGACGGGACAGCGTCCTCCGTGGACGTAAAAGTCCGGCAGGAGGGGATGGACCCCGCCCTGCTGATCACCACGCCTGGTTTTTACAAGATCGGCAGTGCCAATTACTTCCTCGGGAACAACGGCTGGAATCTCTGCAGCTCGGTACGGAACACCGACGGTTCCGCGGAATTCCGCCTGATGAACCGCGAGACCCTTTCTGTCCTCACGCTCAAGGGCTTCGATCCGGATGCAGAAGCCGGAAGCAGCGCCCACTTGTCTGTCACAGGCTGGCAAAAGGGCGGGAAGTTCCTGATCCGGGAGTACGATGTGACGCTGCTGGAAGCTGACGAGTCGCTGATTTGGCTCAAGTCGGAGGACCAGGCCGTTTTCATTATTAAAAAATAAGGAGGCATGGCTATGAAACTGAGAAACATCCTTCTCGCGGCCCTTGCCGCCCTTGCCTGCACCGCAGCCTTTGCCGTTCCGGCGAGACCCGGCGCTTTCAGTTATACCCAGCCCGACGGCTCGGTCGTGCGGCTCGAGCGCCACGGTGACGAATTCTTCCACTGGACGACGCTGGCGGGCACTTCGCAGGTCGTCATTCTCGGCGATGACGGATTCTGGCATCCTGCCAGCCTGGACCCTACCGTCCGCAAAGCCGCGCGGCAGAGCCGCCTGGCCGCCAACCGACAGCGCACGGCCCGTCCCCGCACGCACAACAGCGACCCGATGACCCATGGCGAACGCCATATTCCGGTGCTGCTGGCCAGTTTCTCCGACGTCGACTTCACAATTTCCGATCCGGCCGTAAAGTTCACCGCCCTGCTCAACGAGAAAGGCTACAGCGCCGGCGGTGGCACGGGTTCCGTCCAGGACTACTATGTCGACAACTCCCACGGCGCTTTTACACCGGTTTTCGACGTCTACGGTCCGGTCACGCTGCCCAACACCATGGCTTACTACGGGAAGAACCAGAACAATAACGACATCCGTCCCGAAGAGGCCGTTGTCGATGCCGCCAAGGCCCTGGATGATGTCATAGACTTCTCGCAGTACGACTATGACAACGACGGACAGGTGGACATGATCCTCTTCTATTATGCCGGCTACAACGAAGCGGAAGGCGGTCCGGCCAGTTCCATCTGGCCGCACCAGTGGAGTATCCCCGGCAACGTCGTCCTGGACGGGAAGAGTCTGGGCAAGTATTTCTGCACCTCGGAGCTCAAGGGCGGCAGCGGATCGAATATGTGCGGCATCGGCACGACCTGCCACGAATTCGGCCACTCGCTCGGTCTTCCCGACTTTTACGACACCGATTATGAGGACAACGGAGAGGCCGGCGCCCTGTATTTCTTCTCCACCATGTGCTCCGGCAGCTACAACAACGAGGGCTGCACGCCGCCGTATTTCAATTCCGAGGAGCGTATCATTCTCGGCTGGATGACCGATGACGACGTGCCAGCTCTACCCAACGGGGAAATCAGTTTCGCCTCCGTCCAGAACGACATCGCCTACCGGACTTACACGGACATGGAAGGGGAGTACTTCCTTTACGAATGCCGTGACCGGAGCGGCTGGGACAGCTATATCCCTGAGGGTCTTGTCGTGTACCACGTTGACAAATCCACCCGCATGGCCGGGCCCCGTACCGCCGCCCAGCAGTGGGAGTACTGGGGCTATTACAATGCCATCAACGCTTACGGCGACCACCCCTGCTTCTATGTCATTCCTGCCGCGAACCCCTCTTCGCTCAACTATAGCGGCTACTATATGAGCGAATGGGTTTTCCCGGGCAGCAAGGATGTCTCCTCCTACACGCCTGTAGACTGGGACGGCAATGAAACGGGAGTTACGCTCAGCAACATTTCCTATTCCGACGGAAAGGTCTCTTTGACAAGTGTTTACAGCACATCAAGGGAGATCGTCGGAAAGGTGACCGGGCAGAACGGCAAGCCGGTTTCGGGCGTGTATATCGTCCTGAGCGAGCCCGCCCCGGCAGCCCCCATGCTGAGAAGGGCCCCGCGCATCCGCCTGTACGAGTGCGTGACCGACAGCGACGGGCTCTTTACGCTCACCCTGGACGGCTATGAAGGCGACAAGGCCCACCTGTCCTTCTCCAAGGAAGGTTACCTGACCACCGGACTGGACGTCGAATTGGCGCGCCGCAAGACCCAGGTATCCGTAGTCCTTCGCAAGGAGGGAGAAGGAATCGTAACCGAGTACAGTTACTACGATCCGACGGACGATATGTACGTATTCGGTGACGGCGTGAGCAATTCCCTCATGGCATCCATCCGCATTCCCGCAGAGAGCCTGCCCGAGAACGGCGGCCGGGTCACCAGCGTCTCATTCCGCCCCGTATTCACGGCCAAGGCCTACTACATCATCGTAGATTCCGGCAATCAGCGCCTGCTGACCTACGAGGCACCCGGCGTGGCGTCCACCGCCAATCCGCAAACAGATGTCACGGTAGATCTGAGCGAGGTCTCTGCCGATTTCCCGACCGGGCAGGATCTGTACGTCGGTATCGCCGTGGAAGAGGCCGACGCCCCTACCACGCCGGACGACTACACGGGTTATCTTTTCATGATAACCCTGAACACGGAGAACTGCTACATCAGTCCGTTCGACATGGTCTCCAGCCAATGGGAGGCCACGTCATACTGTCTGGTCCTGTCTGCCAGGATTGAGGCAGCCGGAAGCGGCAACGAACCTCCCGTCGTGGACGAATGGTCCTTCGCAAAGATGGGATTCAACGCCATCTCCGATCCCGGCAACGGTTCCTACGCGGCAGGGGAGTCCTTCCCGCTGACGCTGGATCTTGTAGAGGGCGTTACCGCCACGGCCGAGACCTGGACCTACGACGGAAAGGATGTGACCGGCGCCAAGTCCGTTTCCCTGACGGCCGGAGAGCATACGCTGATTGCCAAAGTCAGCCTGTCCGACGGCTCGAAGGAGACGCTCCAGTTGCAACTGAAAGTCAATTGACGAAAAAGACCGGCTCTCTGGCGAGGGCACTGAAAAAGGTGCCTAACCAGAAGGCCTCTGACAATTAAGACAATCGAAGGATATCGAGATATTTCGGTATCCTTCATTTTTTTCGATTC
>CACXMA010000019.1 GCA_902768665.1 uncultured Bacteroidia bacterium
TTTATGCTGATAATGCCATCCTTGGTCAGAGTGTATCATACAGCCCTCGGGGATGCTTATCTCCCGAAGAGCTTGGCTCATCATATCGGTTACCATATGTAGATCTGGACGGTCCGTTATGGTGTAAGTTACTATCTCGCCATTATACATATCCAGCAAAGGAGAGAAGAACATCTTTTTGTCTTTTATCGTTATCTGGGATACGTCTGTTGTCATTTTCTGATAGGGCTTATCTGACCAGAAGTTGCGATCAACTACATTTGGGGCAACTACCCCTACTTCTCCTTTGAAGGAGCGGTAATGGACTTTTTTCTGTTTGCCCTTCAAGTGCAGTTGCCCCATCAACTTCTGGACTGTTTTGTGGTTAACCAAGATACCCTCGTTACGTAAAGCGAAGGTGATTCGTCGGTAACCATACCAACCGCGGTTATCATCATATATGCGATGTATTTCTTTCCTAAGGTCATCATAACCGTCAGAAAGTCCAATTCTTTTCAAGTGATAATAGAACGTAGAGCGCGCCATCCCTTTGATTCTCAACAGTCTGTCAAGATCATGTTCTGGCCTTAGTTCTTGGATGGCTTCGACCCAGTCGCTTGTTCTTGGGCCTCCCTCTTTTCGACTAAGGCTTTTACTTTTTTTAACAGCGCATTCTCGGCTGCTAGATCCTTAACCAGGTTCCTAAGCTCTGCTTCGGACATATTGGAAGGGTCTTTTCGTAATTTAGCCATTAGTGAATTGTTGATTAGAAAGTATCGTTTATCTTTCAAAGATTCAGCTCCTTCGCGTTTATAAGCACGCATCCAACTTTTAAAGCATGCAATGCTTATGTCGTATTTCACAGCTATTTCCTCCAAAGTTAGCGATTCTTTCAAATAGTCAGTTATCGCCGCCTTCTTTTCATCATAACTACACCAATGTTGCTTCCGATCTTCTAGACCCGACAAACCATCACGGCGATAACGCATGGCATAGACAATAATGTCGTGATGATCAATCCCTGTCTGTTTCTCAATAAAAGTGGATGCTTCGCCGTTTAGATATCTCTTAACGGCGGATAGTCTTTCCTCAATACTGTGTTTACTCATAATAATGACCTCCAAAAGTCTTTGTCTAACTTTTGGGGGTCATGTCAGTGTCCGGGGGTGGACACGCCTCTCAATGGCAACGGCCGACCTTCGCTTCGTGGTGCATTGTCTTTGGATGTTTCATAAAGAATAAACGAACTCTCCGAAGAGATGTTCGTCTCTTCGGAGAGTTATTTCAAGGATATCAGTAACTTATGCGTCATCTTCTAATAGAGGAATCCGAAGAGCCAGAGCGGAATTCGGCTGCCGGAGCCGACCTCGGTATCGTCGACTGCTAGATAACTGTCCGGGACATCGGCAATCTGTTCGAAACTCTTACCCTTACCGCCGACTTCGAAAAGATGCTTGCCGTCGATAAAGAAATCTCCCTGCTTGGGATATTGGACGTCGTGGAGGACGCGCAGCTGGCTGATGAAGAATGTCTCCCGCTCGTTCCCCTTGTCCACCTTCGGACATAGCACATGCATCAGGCTGGGGTTGCCGAGAAATATCTTGTCCGGCTTGGTGAGGGACTTGTAATTCCTGGTCTTGGCTGTGAGCAGGGCGAGGACCTGGGCCTTGTCGAGGGAGTAGAGCATCTTGAGCCCGGATTCGTTGTCCGTGGAGAGCTGTCGCCAGAGTTCCGACATATTAGGCTCGAAGGGAACATGTTCGCTGATGATCATCAGGAGTCTCTTCACCTTCTGCAGTGTCTCGTAGGTTACATTTTCGACGGCAGGAAGGTCGGAATCAATGACCACGGTGACGGTTTCACGCAATCTGGACGGGAAATCCTCCAGGGATTCACGGTAGAAGGGGTAGTAGCCGTGGGAAAGGTATGCTTCGAAAAGAGGAGCTACTTTTATGCTTCCGACGATGTCCATCGCTTTCTTTACGTGGTGCGCCAGGACTTCGTCCAGCGGGATTTCATCGGTCTTGAAGATCCCTTCCAGCTCAAGGTATTCGCGGAAGGAAAGACCGTACAGGGTGTATGGGGTCTGACGGCGGGACATATCCACGGTTGCATTGTCAAGGACCAGCAGAGAACTGCTGGTGTAGACGATGCTCATATCGGGATAGTCGTCGTAGATGTTTTTCAGTGCCTGGGACCACCCTTCGTAACGATGAACTTCGTCCAGATAGAGCCGGGTAATACCATGCCGATCTGCCCAGTCGACGAGATCCATAAGGCTGTGTGTGGCAAACCACAGATTGTCCAGCGAGGCATAGAGCGTCTGGTCAATGTCTTCATAGTTCTCCAGGATATGCTGGAGGAGCATGGTGGTCTTTCCGACACCTCTGGCTCCCTTGATGCTGATGATACGCGCTTTCCAGTTGATCTGGCCGTAGAGATAACGCTTGAAGCGCAGGTCAATCTTCGCGATTATGCGGTGATAGCTGTCGTATAGCGGCTGAAGTTCTGCTTGTTCCATGACAATAACCGTTTTATTTACTGAGCAAAGATAGCGATTTTGTGTTTCAAACCACAAAAATTATAAAATTTTTATGGTCATAACCGAAAAACAATCCCTACCTTGTTTTAGAATTCAAGTTGGAATCCATTCCTTTTCAGCCGGTCATAGTTATCCTTGTCAAAGCGATACTTGACCGGTGTTCTTGTGCCGTGCCGGGGAGTGTCGTCCTCTACCTCCGACAGGATGGCATAGTGCTTCATCTTGTTGGCGAAGTTTCTGCGGTCGAACTTGACTTCCAGAATGGATTCGTATAGGTTCTGAAGTTGAGGCAAGGTGAAGGTCTCCGGCAGGAGATCGAATCCCACGGGCTCAAAATGGATATCCTGCTTGAGCCTGGAGAAGGCGACTCTTAGGATCTTGTCATGGTCGAAGGCGAGGTGGGGGATATCATTCCAGCTGAACCATTCGGCTTTTTCGGCATCGGTGCTGGCCTCGACGTTAGCCAACTTGACGAGCGCATAGTGCGCCACCGTTATTACGCGCTCGCGCGGGTCGCGATTGATATCGCTGAAGGTGCCGACTTCTTTGAAATCCTTGATGGAAAGCTTCAGGCCGGTTTCCTCTTTGAGTTCCCGGGCTGCCGTATGGGCGATGGTCTTATCCCTGTCGACTTCCAGGAAGCCGCCGGGCAGGGCCCACTGGCCGACGTAGGCGGTCGTGTCCGCTTCTTTCTCTTTCCCTCGCTTGATCAGGAGGACTTTGATCTCTTTCCCGTCATATCCGAAGACCACGCAGTCGGCCGTGACGGCCGGGTGTGGGTAGGCGTATGTGTATTGTCCTTTTGTCGCCATGGTACTACAAATATCTGCCGCAAATGTAAGGACATTTTTTGTGCTTTCAAAAAATTATGCGTAAAAAATACGCAAAATATTTGTTGGTTCGAAAATAAGCTGTATATTTGCGTAAAATTCACACAAAACAAGATAAAACAGGAGGATTATTTATGTTAGGCGCAATAATAGGGGACACAGTAGGCTCCGTCTACGAGTTCCACAATACGAAGGATTACGATTTCCGGCTTTTCTGGCAAAACAGCAACTATACGGACGACAGCTTGATGACAATGGCCGTTGCCAGCTGGCTTCTTTCGGACCCGAGCCACAGCTTCGAGGCTCTGGAGGATGCGATGGTAAAGGTCGCGAACGATTATCCCTGTCCTATGGGCGGTTATGGAGGCGGTTTCCTGCGGTGGCTGTTCACTCCTGAATCCTTAAATGCTTATAATAAGAATGGTGGCGTCCCTCCTTATCATTCCGCTAAGGGCCGTCATCCTTATGACTCCTGGGGGAATGGTTCCGCCATGCGTATATCCGCTGTCGGCTGGTTCTTCGAAACGCTCGAGGAGACCGAACGGGTGGCGGAGATTTCCGCTGCAATTACTCATGACCATCCGGAAGGAATCAAGGGCGCCCAGGCTACTGCGGCCGCTATCTGGATGGCCAGAAGCGGCAAGACCAAGGAAGAAATCCGGGATTACATTGTGCGCCGGTATGGCTACGACCTTCACCAGACATGGGCTTATTGGTATCCGATTTATCAATGGGAATCCAGCTGCCAGGGGACGGTGCCGCAGGCCATCATCGCCTTCCTGGACTCTACCGACTTCGAGGACTCCATTCGCAAAGCGGTCTCCCTGGGCGGCGATTCCGACACCCTCGCCTGCATCACCGGCGGCATTGCCGAGGCCTATTACAAAGAGATTCCGCGCTTCATGGCCGAGGAAGTCATGAATCGATTGCCCGACGATTTAAAGTCAGTTCTGGAGGCTGTTCGGGCCAAAACGGTGTATGGGAGGACTTGCCGGATAGTGGATTAAGAAGTGTTGGGGCGACCGAAAGGCCGCCCCTTTATTTCTTTACTATTCGAATCTAATCCTTGTAACACAGTTTGCAAGGCCTTCTATTCATTCTAAGCGCCTCAGACAGCGTTACTTCTTTTACCGTATGTGTGGCCTTTTTTACAGCACTGCAGCTTTTCGTACGGTGATAAGCATACGAGCTGCTAGACATGACCACATATACTGTCTCTTCGGCTGATCGTGAACTCTCACCAAACGTGATGGTCGTTGCAAGGAGAAGCATTATTAGGATAAGAATATACTTCTTCATAGTTTTGGTTTATTGGGTTTGAAAACAAAGGTAAGCAATCTGGATGTTTAAAACAAAAATGTGCAAGGCTTGCATAGTTTTCATAAAGATATCTTTAATAAAGGATTATTATTATATTTGCAAAAGACTATGCTGAAAAGTTTTTTGTAATGAAAAGATTCTTCTTTCTTTCCCTCTGTGTTTTTGCCGTTGCATGTTCTTCGAAAACCAAGGAGCCTACTTTGGAAGAAAAGGCCAATGATCTTATGAAACAAGCTGTTCAGAAGACGCTTCTTTTCCCGGATAGTTATTCGTTGGCAGATACTCAAATAGATAGTGCTTTCACTCCTTTTCATGATCCTGCCTTTGTGGAAACTGTTTTTAAGCTATATGGTATGGCCAATGAGATGGAAGATCTGGACCGGAAAATGAAGAATGCGAAATCTGATATGTCTTTTTATTCCAGCTATTCTTCATCCTTTTACCGTGAGCAATATAAAGAAGCAAAGGAAAAGT
Source organism: uncultured Bacteroidia bacterium (assembly GCA_902768665.1). Lineage (GTDB taxonomy): Bacteria > Bacteroidota > Bacteroidia > Bacteroidales > UBA932 > Cryptobacteroides. The sequence continues at coordinate 5,146 of CACXMA010000019.1, forward strand.
ATGAAAAGGCTCAGGCTGGAATTGATTCTATCAATAAGAAGTTAAAATCGATGGGGGAGGGCTTTAGGAAACAACTTTATGGTCCTAAAGTTTTTATTGGTTATCGGGCTCACCATTCATTTAGAGCGCAGAATAATGCAGGTCAGACCATAATGTCGGGGGCGTACTTCCTGTTTGATAAAGATGTCACCAAGATTGTAGCACAGTGGAGCGAGGATGATATCAATATCTATAACGAATTTCTAAACGGACTAATGGAGAGCGTTGATCGGCAGGAATTAAATTAGAGAATAGTTTTCTTTCCACCCATTCAATAGGATTCGTCCGAAAGATATTTGGCTATAAGAGGAAGGGGATGGAATGTAGTCCCCCTTATTAATTAGCGGTACCGTTAAGCTGAACTCACGAAAGACGAGCTGGTCAAGCGAGGCATTTGTGAGTCTCGTATATTCCTTGACACAAGGAATTTTATCTCTGGAAATTATCTCAAAACAATCCTCAATGCGATTGTCAGATCCCGTATTATCGTGGTAATCGTCACCAAAGACTGTTTCAAGAACCCACCTACGGATAGCACCTGGGTTAGGGTGATTGAATATGTTATCGAGCTCCACAAGACATTGTCCCCATCTACTTCGATGGCATCACCGAATTGAAGGCTGACGAGATACCATCATGTATCCAGCGACTTGCATTTGAAAATGCTGTGCAGTATGTGCATCAATATGCGGATGCCAGCTTTGACCGTCTTGCGCCACGCTTATCCAAGGAGCCAATCACTCTCCTCAAGTGGAGTAAGTGTGTCCTTGGCGCTGTCGCTGTCGCTGCCGGCTGTCTGACTGTTGGCGGTTACGAAGCCGTGGATAATGTTGCTAATCTCAAGCCTGGGGAGGTGTATGTCGTGAACCCCAGCAGTAAAAGAGTTATCACAATTCCAAGTCTTGTGCGACCTTGAAGAATGCCAAGCATCGAATCCAATAAGATTACCGAGGGCTAGGCAGTTCAAGAAGGTAGGAGGCCGTGTAAGAGGTGCTATCAGGACTAACGCTTATCATTTACAACGGTTTTGTGCCTTGTCGTACATAGGTGACTGTAAAGTTCTGAAATAAGATTTACAGCCTCATTACAATCCATCTCATTGATTATCGGGAATCTGTTCTCTACAGCTTTAATTTTAGCGGTTGTTTCCTGATATTCTTCCACATAATAGTAGTCTTCCAGTATCACCAAACACTTTTTCAGTTCAAGGAGAGCATATGCATAATACCCCTTCTCAAATAGCTCTGCCGCCAGCAATATGGACTTTTCTAAATAAAATCTTATTGAGGTTAACTCCTCATGCGAAGAAACAAAAGAAATAAAACGTAAAAAAGATGATGCTCTACTATTGGAGGAGGTCGAACAGGAAGGACTTTGCTTTATGGTTGAGCTCCCATCAGTGCTAAACCGCGACATAAAACTTAGCACTTCCTTATCAACAATAATATCACTTATCGAGACGGGCGTAGTCAGATACAATCCCTGAAGAGATTTTACCCGGCTTAAAGCCACGTACAATTGCCCTGAAGCGAAGATATGGCTATGTAAATCAAGGACTACTTTATCGTATGTTTGTCCTTGCGATTTATGAATTGTAAAAGCATAGGCTAACTTAAGTGGATACTGATTGGTTTTCTGTATAAATGGCGTCTCTTTTCTTAAAGTATGCTTTACTTCATCATACTTCATCTTATACCTATAATGGTCAACTCGATTGATTTCAACGACATCCCCACTTTTTTCAATACGTACCCAAATTGTACCACCCTCTTGACAAACAATCCTCCCAAAATCTCCATTTACATACCGGAGCTTTTTCTTAGACTCTGTAAAAATCACCCTAGCACCAGGCTTAAAGATAAACTCTGACTCAAACTTCGATGGCACTTCAATGGTATTGTACTCATTCTCATCAGGCTGCTCAAGATCAACGGTATACAGGGTGGTTTTGTCATTAATCTTGCTTTTTATCGTAATTAACGCCAATTCTCGATGGTCCGATCCCGGCAGTTTCGATAATTCGGAGTGGTTGATTCGTAGGACTTCCGCATTTGAGCTCGCAATAGAAACAACATTATTAGGAATCTGGTTTGGTGTGACGACTCTGCTGTTGAGTTGTTGCAACAGGTGAACGGCCTGTTCAACCGGACATCCCCTCCGTAAACCATCAAGAATAGATTCATACTCCTTATCGTTATCGTGACGAACGGAATTCTTTAGCTCATAATATCTAACCTCTGAAAGATGATTTTGGATAACATGACTATTAAAGAAATAATTCCCGCCGTATTCAGCTCTAAGATACTTTGCGAGTTCTGGATCTTCGACTATGGGAGGCAACTGGAACATGTCTCCAACCAGAATAACCTTGATTCCGCCAAAAGGAGTTTTGTTGCGTCGTGTTTCCTGGCAAATAACATTCATCATCTCAAATGTATCCGCGCGGACCATGGATATTTCATCAATAATCATTGTCTGAACTGAATTCAGCTTATTTGTGAAATATCCATGATAACTGTTACGGCCTGATGAGTATTCTCTGGGATTTTGATATCCGTTCTCTAGTTCATCAAATTCACCGTAGAAAAATGAATGAATGGTCTGTGCGTTGTTATACACAGACTTGGCCATATTGGTTGGGACGAGAATAATCGCGCCCCGTGTTTGGGTGATAAGTTCCCGAATCATGTAAGATTTTCCAGAACCAGCCTTCCCTTGAATTAGGGTGATTGGAGCCGGATTTTGGAGGAACTCATTGATTATTCTTTGTTGCTCAGAATTGCAAGGCATTCTTTCTTTAAAACATTAAAAATGTAAAACTTAGCAAAGGACCAGGTCTTTTCTAAACCTATCTCCGATAAAAGCTTTCAGTATCAGATGCATACTCTACCTCTTCCGCATATTCTTCGCACCATTCACAAATCGAATATCCCATTCCATTTATTTCATATCCCTTCATTTCTACCAGATCTTCGGCTTCTGCCGCCACCTCGCAGTCTTCGATCCATTTAAGGTGATAAATGCCTGCTTTATGGTCGACTAAGATTGTACTGCACTCAAATGCGTACTGTTTTCTGTATCTATTGCTAAAGTAGATCGCGGAAACACCCAATAAGAGGAGTATCACGCCCCAAACAATAGTCAGTTTATAGTTGATAGTTTTGGGGCTATGAGTAGTCTCAAACCTGTAGTGTCCATCTGGTTCTATGACATAGGATCCATCTGGTTCTATGACATCAACTTGTATATCTAGCAATAGAATAATAGCTGCTATATAGAATAAAAACAACAAAGAGGTGCCGGTAACCATGCTGAGTAATTTGCTGACGAACCTCCAGTGAACAAGGAAAGAAAGAAGAAAGAGGATTATCAGAATGCAACTCCCAATAAGTGTGATGGGCTTAGCAATTCCCCTAAGATCATCATAAGTATTTTGTCCAAGTAAATTTGAGAGGAAAGATTTCTTTATCCGCGCCATAATTTACATTACGAGAAGAATATACCTTCACTATTGATAAAACTTAACGAGTATTGGTGTTTCTCCATATGATATAATTCTCATTCCGATACGTCTTCCGATGCACATCGGGAGCGAAGAGCGTCTTCTCGCCGGCCTCGTCAATGAACCAGCCGAAGGAAGAATGGCTGCCGACCAGGTAGATGGCGTTGTCGACACCGAGGTCGACCAGGGCCTGGGCGAAGTCGTGGAAGGACTCGTCCGTCTCGCTGACGGCAACGAATAGCTGGCCCGCGCGGTCGCAGAGGGCCTTCCGCATTGTCTTGTTTTTGGGCTCGTTTTCGACCAGCCGGCCATTGTCAACGAGCGGGAACTGGCGGAAGAAGTAGCCGCCCTTCTCCGTGGCTTCTTCGAACAGCGGCGAGTTCTCGGAAACGCCCACAGTCGTCTTTCCCTCGATAATGGCGCAGAAGCCCTTCTTGGAGAGCCCCCAGGCGAGCGGCTCGCCTTTCAGCACGAAAGCACCGAGGATCTTCCGGTTGTCCCGACGGATATCGGCGGCCTGGGCGGCCAGAATGATACTCTTGTCCCTGCGGTCCGGAACGCCAACTGTGAGTTTCGGGGTGGCGTTATGGGGGATATAAAGGCTCAGCTGCACGTCGTTGATCACCGTGTCGAGCTTTTCCGTGAAGGATTTATCCGTTTCTGTGCCGAACCACTTGCGCTCGGCAGTTTGGACCGGAGCGGGGATGGTGTCGGGTTCGAACAGGCCGATTTCGGGTTCTTCGGCAGGTTCCTGCGGTTCCTGGCTCCTCGGCCAGAAAATGATGGCCGCTATCCCGATGCAAAGCACCAGCAGCAGGGAGAGGAGGGCCGCCTGTCTATTTCGGCGCCCCTCTCCGCTGGTCGCGGGGGTCTGTTCCGACGTTCGTCCGATTACGCGGAACTCGTCGTCCCTTATATCTTTATTGTTCTCAGCCATGATTCAAAGTTGCATCGATGTATGCTTTCAGTTTGATAAGGACTTCCCGGGAGGCGGACAGCTCATGGTAGCAGCCGGCACAGTCCGAAAGGACCAGACGCTGCAGGGACACGTCGACGAGATGGACAAAGTCCGTGTTGACGATAAGTCCGCGGCCCAGGCGGACGAAATTGCCGCCTTCGTCGCCGAGCTGGTCGGCTAACATGTCTTCTACCTGCCCGAGCTGGAAAGAGACCATCTGGCTACGGTTATCCTGCGTGACGACGTTGGCATAATTGCCATCCGCCGACACATATACCAGCCGACTGACCGGAACGCGGAGCATCTCAGTGCCCTTGGATATGACCAGGAATCTTTCCACCTCTGCAAAGATACGTTTTTTTGACGTCCTTTACGCCCCTTTTTTTATCAATGTACGAAATGAAAGAATACTGTACGAACCGGCATGCCTGAAGAGCGTTCATACAGCCCTTTTTCATTCCGTACATCGCCCCTAAAAATCCTTGTCAGAATGCTTTCCATTGCCGATTTTTGCAGTCGAAAACCAATCATATCACGCTTTATGAAACACCTTTTTCCCCTTCTCGCCGTCATGGCGGTTCTCAGTTTTTTCTCCTGCAGCGAAGAGCCCCAGGAGGAACTTCCGGAAGTGGCCGAAGACGGCCTCCTGCTCAATGACGACCTGATCGCCGTACGCTCGGCCGACGGTACGGTCTCCATCAAGAACGCGGCGACCGGCAAAGTCACCATCAAGGACATCAAGCTCGACTGGACGCAGCGCTCCCGCAACGATTCCCTGGCCGTTTTCTGCTCCGATAACAAACGCGGATACTATAATATGTATACGGGCGAGATCGCCATTCCGGCCCAGTATCGACGCGCGTGGGTCTTCGAGGAAGGCCTGGCCGCCGTCCAAAAGAATGGAAATATCGGCTTCATCAACCACAAAGGCGAGGTTGTCATAGACTTCAAATATCCCTACCACGGCAATCCGCTGACGGATTATGTATTCCAGGACGGCCATTGCATCGTTGCCGACACGACGGGCAAGTGCGGTATCATCGACAAGACCGGTCGCTGGCTGATCGAACCCGAGTACGACTGCGTCAACGCCTATAAGGAATACGCTATTGTAACGAAGGCCGGCGTCACCATGCAGGTGGGCTATGACGGAACGGTAATGAACTCCTTTGTGCTTGACGCCGTTAAAGAGCTGACATACACCGTCGAAGAACGTTACGTTACAAAGGAGGGTGTTGTCGGTTATGCGGACCGGACTGTCAGCACGGGCCTTTTCGCCTACTGCGTAGGTGGCCGCTACGGGCTGATGGACAGCCATTGCCGTCGTATTACCGAACCCCTCTACAAGGGTATCGAAGCTGTCAACGCCGGCATGTTCAAGGCGACGCTTCTTGACTGGTACTCCGAAGTGATTCTCGATGCCAAAGGCCAGGTTATGCGATAGCCCATGAAACGCCGTAAATGGACATACTGGTTCTTCGTACGGATTCCCTCGTGGTATCTGTTACTGAGCGTCGTACTCGTAGTGCTGCTGCGATGGGTTCCGGTGCGATACACTCCGGTGATGCTGAAGCGTGCGTTCCAGGCCCGGAATGAGCACTCCTACCATTCCGAGCGGGAATGGGTATCCCTGGAGGACATCTCCCCGGAACTCGTCAAGGCAGTCATCCGGACGGAGGACCAGCGTTTCTATCAGCACCACGGTTTCGACTGGGACGAGATGGACGCGATGTGGAGCCGCCACAAGAGTGACAACGCATCGGTTCGCGGTTGTAGTACAATCTCCCAGCAGGTTGCCAAGAACGTCTTTACCTTCGGCTCGCCCACGCTGGCGCGCAAGGTCTCCGAGGCATACTGGACCTGCCTGATTGAGTTATTCTGGCCCAAGGACCGCATCATGGAGGTGTACCTCAATGTCGTGGAACTGGGACATGGCCTATACGGAGCCGAGGCCGCCGCCGAGCGCTATTTCGACTGCCCGGCCCGCTCCCTCGACCGCCGCCAGGCCGTCGCCCTCGCCGTCAGCCTGCCAGATCCCCTGGAGGGCAATCCGCTCGGGCCGAGTCCGCGCCAGCGCAGACAAAGGACGGCGCTGATGGATTCTTATTGATTATTCGATCGCACGGAGTCGCCGTTGGAGTGAAAGCAACATGCCGACGGGGCCTTCGGACTGCGCTCCTTCATGTCCGACAACGTCATCTCCGACCTGAAGGGGGACTGATCGGGCATCTGAGGCGTTGAATGGAAGTGATTGAATAGCAGGTGATTATCCGATTTGCTGCCCCCTAAAACAGTAGGTAGGCAATAGCTTAATTGGCCATGAATCAATCGTTTCCATTCAACGCCCTGCTTTGGCTGCGAAGAGCCCTCCTTTGCTACTTGGGACGGCCGAATCTTGTCCTTGAAAAGGGCGGTTTTCAAGGACAGGTCAGCCTTTTTCGGGCTGTCGTCAGGGCTATTTCTTCTCGCGATGGGAGCGGCGGATGGCCGGGATGCCTTCCAGTTCGGAGAGGCTGCGGCCGGGCTCGACGATGAGGAGGGGCTTCTCCTCAAAACTGTAGCGGGGCGCGTTCTCCGTGGCGTTGTAGGCGATGCGGGTGGCCGGGGGCGTGTCGGGGAGGGAGATCTCGTCGCCGACTTTCGGGCGCTCATACCGGTAGGTGCTGGGGATGTGGATGATATTGCCGAGATTGATGTCGGTGATGTCGCCCAGCTTGCCCATGTCGAAGCCGGTCACGATGGCCGTGATCTTGACCTGGTCGCCGAACTCGGGATCGTCTTCCCAGATGATGCCGCGCTTGAAGTGGTTGGCGTTGCCGGTGTACTTCGAGATCATCTCGTCGATGGACTTGAGCTCGGTCATCTTGACGCCGTGCTCGTTCATGCCGGTGGTGATGTTCAGGAGGACGTTCTTGGAGGTCTTGAGGTCGAAGTCGTTGAGGAGCGGGGACTCGAAGGCGCCCTTGACGGCCTGCTCGAGGCGGTCGGCGCCGCGGCCGGTACCCATGCCCATGAGGGCCATGCCGCTGCCGCGCATGAGCTTGCACACGTCCTGGAAGTCGACATTGATGAATCCGTGCTTGGTGATGACCTCGATGATGCCGCGGACGGCCGTGGAGAGCACCTCGTCGGCCTTCGGGAAGGCTTTCTGGATCAGCATGTCGCCGAAGAAGTCGTAGAGCTTCTCGTTGTTGATGAGGATGAGCGAGTCGACGTTCTTTTCGAGCTCATGGATGCCGTCGATGGCCTTGGAGTGGGACTCGATGCCCTCGTTCTTGAACGGGAGCGTGACGACGGCGACGGTGAGGATGCCCTTGTCCTTGGCCATCTTGGCGATGACGGGGGAGGCGCCGGTGCCGGTACCGCCGCCCATGCCGGCGGTGATGAAGAGCATCTGCGTACCGTTGTCAATCACCTTGGCGGCAATCTCTTCCTGGCTTTCCAGGGCTGCGTTGCGACCTGCGGCGGGATCGGTACCCGCACCGAGTCCCTGGCTGCCCATCTGGATCTTCGTCGGGACAGGGGAGGCGGCGAGCGCCTGTGAGTCGGTGTTGCAGACGATGAAACTGCACCCCTCGATCTTCTGCTCATACATATAGTTGACCGCGTTGCAACCGCCGCCGCCGACGCCGATCACCTTGATGAGCGTCCCTTCGCTCTCCCAGTCGTTCGGCTTGTAGAAATTGTTGATCAGATTGTCTTCCATGGCTTTTCCTCCTATTTCGTTGCGTCGTCGTAGATTTCTTCGAATGTGTTGCGGACCTTCTGCCAGAGCACGTTGATGGACTCGGGCGTCTTGATGCTCGGGGCTTTCCAGCGGCGTCTCGGTTTTTTCTCTTTCGGTTTCTCTTTTTTGACCGGCTCGCCGAACTCGCTTTCGTCGATGAGCGTGCCCTGCTCGCCATTCTCGAAGTCGCTGTTCCACTCGGTGCCCGATGTCTCTTCGACCGTCTCCGGGGCCTCATCTTCCGTGGGCTCCACGACCTCGAGGCCGGCGTTGCGGAGAGCCTCCGGGTCGAATTCCGGCAGGTCGACGCAGTCCGGCAGGCGGTCGTTCTTCGCCGCGAGGATCATGCCCATCGCCGCCGTGGCGCTGGTCTCGTAGATGCCCGAGCAGCCTTCTGCGGAGAACAGATGGCGCGGATAGCCCATCTTGACGTTGTAGCCGGAGCGCTCCTTGATGAGGTAGCTCAGGCCGAGCAGGTTGGCCCCGCCGCCGGTGATGACGATGCCGCTGCGCAGGTTCCCCGCGAAGCCGCTCTTCTGGATGTGCCAGAGGATGGCGTCGACAATCTCGCGGGTGCGCTCGCTGATGATCTCGGCGAGGTAGCTGACGCGCACCTCGATGTCGCTGCGGTCGTCGTACTGGATCTGGAGGGTCTTCTCGCTGAGGTTCTGGAGCCTTGTGGGCATGCAGGAGCCGAAGCCCTTCTTGATGTTGTCCGCGAGATCCTCCGAGATGGAGCATTCGGTCTTGATGTCGGAAGTGATCACCTTGCCGCCGAAGGGGATGGCGCCGTAGTAGCGCATGATGTTGCCGTGATAGATGCTGACCGAGGTCACCCCGCCGCCGAAATCGATGAGGGCGACACCGCTGTCCATCTCCTCGCAGGTGAGCACGGCCTTGGCCACGGCGTCCGGCAGGAAGTACATCCGGGCGATGGCGATATGGAGCTGGTTGAAGAGAACGTCGATGGTGTTGACCGCGTGCTGGCGGCCGATAAAGACCTTGAAATTGCCTTCCAGGGTGCGGGAAACGGTGCCGATGACATCCTGCTCGACGAGCTGGTGGTACTCGGCGGTGGAGAAGGACTGGGCGACGGCGCCGTAGAGCTCGTCCGTGTCCGGATTGCTGAGCGGATAGGCTTCCAGCGCGAGGCTCTTGAGCGTGTCGATCTCCTCTTCCGTGATGCAGCTGTTGGGCTCGGTGCGGTCGAACTTTCCGGTCGCAATCTCCTGCGTGACAGGATAGCGCGGCAGGCCGACGCAGACCTGCATGATCTTGATGTTCAGCTCGCGCTCGGCTTCGCGGATGGCGGATTCCAGCTTCTGGCGCGTCTTGCCCGGATTGAATACCTCGCTGTTGCGGATACCGTCCGAGGGCGTTTCCTTGTAGTAGACGATCTGGATGTCGTCCCCGCTGATCCGTGCGACGGTCACGGCGAATTTCGAGGAGCCCAGGTCGATGGCGGCAATGTGTTTCTCTTCCATATCTCTTCTATTTGTTTCGGCAGATGATCTGGCCTTTATATTTTACGTTCACACTCTTGTAGGCGGCCCCTTCCGGCAGCTGCGGAAGGACCTTGCGGAAGTACTGGTCCATGCGGGCGAGCTTGGCGCCGGCGTTCTCCGGCTGGCCGAAAAGGAAACGCTCGGGACGATCGCGAAGGATCAGCGTCAGCTCCCCGCTGCCTTCCTCGACATGGATCTGGGCGATGTTGCCGGACCAGGTCGGGGAGCGGCGGATCGTGGCGACAAGACCCAGCATCCGCTGGAGCCACTCCTTGCCGGGGCCGTCCTCCGGGAAACCGGAGAAGCCGGCGGCGGGCATGTAGCCCAGGGCGCCGTCCACCGTCTGGACACGGATGGCGTTCGCGTTCAGCGGCAGGATATAGCCTTCGGCATCGCAGTAATAGCCTCCCTGCGGACCCTGGAAACGGACCACGGGAATGCGCTGGTCGATGCTGGCATGGAGCTGGCCGTCCGGGGTTTTCCATACCTCGCTGCGGAGAATACCCACGCCGCGGTTGAGCCGGTGCTCGATGTCCGCGAGGTCGAGGCTGTCGAGAGCCTTCCCTTCTACGGTCCCGATCTCTTCCGCCAGATAAGCCCGCACGTCCGCAGCGGTCACGAAGCGGTGCTCGCTCGAATCGCGCACTTCCACGTTGAAGCCCGTGCAGCGGCTGCCCCTGCGCTCGGCGCGGCCGAGAAGGAGGACAAAGCCGAAGACGAGGGTCATCAGCGCGAGGCCCGTGAGGGCAAGGATCGTTTTCCGTGTAGGCTTTTCCATGGGCTAGAGGCGGGATTGGAGAAGGTCGGTGATGGGCTGGATATAGCGGTCAACGTTGCCGGCGCCGAAAGTCGCCAGTACGTCGAGCGGTTCTTTTGCGAGATAGTCCATGAGCTCTTCCTTCCTGAGGAGCACCTTTTCCGGCGCGGTCACGCGGTTGAATATGATCTCGGACGTGACGCCCTCGATCGGCAGCTCCCGGGCGGGATAGATGTCGAGGAGGATGAGCTTGTCGACGGCGCTGAGCGCTTCGGCGAATTCCGGTGCGAAATCACGCGTACGGGTGTAGAGGTGCGGCTGGAAAACGGCCGTCAGCTTCCTGCCGGGGAAGATGTCGCGCATCGAGGCGATGGCGGCGGCGAGCTCGGCCGGATGGTGGGCGTAGTCGTCGATGTAGGAGAGCCCGGGCGTGTTGAGGTGGACGTCGAGGCGGCGCAACACGCCCTGGAAGGAGCCGATGGCGGCCTTCACGGCCTCGGGATCGAGCCCGTAGCTGAGGGCGATGGCGGCGGCGCCGACGCTGTTCTCGACGTTGATGCGGCCGGGGATGCCGACGCGGATGTCCCTGACGAGGCCGCCGGGCCAGCGGAGGTCATAGGTGAAGTGTCCGCAGGCGTCCGCACGGGCGTTTTCGGCATGGAAATCCGCTGCCGGATCGTTCGCATGGTAGGTCTTGAGCCCGGCCTTGGTGTCGGCGGCGGTGAGGGGGAGGCCCTTCTTGACGATGAGGGTGCCGCTCACCTGCGCGGCGAAGTCGCGGAAAGCCTGCTGATACTGCTGCAGGTCTCCGTAGATGTCGAGATGGTCGGCGTCCATGGCCGTGATGACGGCAATCTTCGGGAACAGCTGGAGGAACGAGCGGTCGAACTCGTCGGCCTCGGCGACGACCACGGGATTGTGGCTCGTCAGGAGGTTGGTCCGGTAGTTCTTGGAAATGCCGCCGAGGAAGGCGGTGCAGCCCCGGGTCTGCGTGAGAATGTGGGCCGTGAGCGTCGAGGTCGTCGTCTTCCCGTGTGTGCCGGCGACGGCGAGGCAGTCCTGTCCGGCGGCGATTTCGCCGAGCATCCGGGAGCGCTTGATGACGCGGTAGCCCTTCTGCTGGACATAGAGGAACTCGGGGAAATCCTTCGGGACGGCGGGCGTATAGACGACAAGCGTCTTCTGCGTATCCGCAGGGATCAGGTCCGGCCGGCTCTCATAGTGGACGGCGATGCCTTCCCGCTCGAGGGCGGCGGTGAGGTCGGAAGGGGTCTTGTCATAACCGCTGACCGCCAGGCCCTTGAACTTGTAGTAGCGGGCGATGGCGCTCATACCGATGCCGCCGATCCCGATAAAGTAGACGCTTGTGTATTCCATTATACCAATTTATATACTTCGTCACAAATAACCTGTGCGGCGTCGCGGAGGGCCATCTTCTCGGCGTTGGCGCCGAGGCTGGCGGTCCGCTCCGGGTCCGCGAGAAGGCCGAGGGCCGTCGGGAGAAGCTTCTCCGCGGCTTCGGCGTCTTTCACGATGAGGGCCGCGTCCTTCCGGACGAGGGCCATCGCGTTGTGGGTCTGGTGGTCCTCCGCCACATTCGGCGAGGGGACGAAGATGCAGGCCTTGCCCATGGCGCAGATCTCGGAGACCGTGCTGGCCCCGGAGCGCGACACGACGACATCCGCCGCCGCGAAGGCGAGGTCCATCCGCTGGATGAAATCATAGTGCCGGACGGACGGGGCGCTGTGCGCCGCCATGAACTCGTCCACACCGGCCTTGTAGTACTTGCCGCACTGCCAGATGACTTCGACGTCTTCTCCGCCGGGGCAGCCGGCCTCGATCCAGGCGCGCATCGCCTTGTTCAGCGTGCCGCTGCCGAGGGAGCCGCCGACGATGAAAAGGTGCTTTTTCCGCGGGTCCAGTCCGTAGAACTCCATGGCCTCGGCGCGCATCGCGGGAGTCGGGGGCGTGGAGACTTCCTTGCGGATGGGGTTGCCGCTCATGACGATCTTGTCCGCCGGGAAGAAGCGCTCCATGCCTTCATAGGCGACGCAGATCCGCTGCACCTTCTCGCCGAGCATCTTGTTGGTCATGCCGGCGAATCCGTTCTGCTCCTGGATGAGGGCGGGAATCCCGAGGCGGGTCGCCGCCTTCAGCAGGGGAGCGCTGGCATAGCCGCCGACGCCGATGGCGATGTCCGGCTTGAAATCGCGGATGATCCTTTTCGCCTTCCGGAGGCTGGAGAGCACCTTGAACGGCACCTTGAGGTCGTTGATGATGTTCCTGAGGGTCAGCTGCCGCTGGAGGCCGACGATCGGAAGGCCGATGATCTTGTACCCCGCCGCGGGGACCTTCTCCATCTCCATCTTGCCGATGGCGCCGACAAAGAGGATCTCGTTCTCCGGGCAGAGTTCCCGGAGCTTGTTCGCGATGGACACGGCCGGGAAAATGTGGCCGCCCGTGCCGCCGCCGCTGATGATGATGCGAAGAGGTTTGTATTCCATGGTTAAGCGAGTTCTTCCTGGATTTCTTTTTCAATGCGGAGCCGCTCCTCCCGGTCCTTTCGGGCCTGGCGGCTGAAGGAGAGGATGATGCCGAAGACGATGCTGAAGGCGAGGAAAGAGGAGTTGCCGTGGCTGATCATCGGCAGGGTCTGGCCCGTCCGCGGCACGAGGTCGAGGTTGATGGCCATGTGCATGAAGGCCTGGCCGACGGTCAGCACGACAAGTCCCGCCACGGCGGTCTTTGCGTAGTAGTCGTTGAGCCAGTTGGATATCAGCGCTCCCCGCGCCAGCAGACTGGCGAAGATGATGATGATCAGCAGGGCGCCGATCAGGCCGTATTCCTCGATGATGAAGCTGTACATGTAGTCGCTGTACATGATCGAGACGACGTAGCGCTGGGTGCTTTCGCCGGGACCCTTTCCGAAGAGCTTGCCCTGGCGGATGGCCAGCTTGGCGCTGAAGGGCTGGCTGAGCTTGTCCTTGGCCCTGTTGTACTCGGGCGTGTCCCGCATCGCCGGGTCCAGCAGGATGGCCTCGTAGGTCTCGTCCGTGCTGCTGAGGCGGGACGCGGCGGTGTCGAGCCGGTTGAAGACGCGGCCGCCGGAGATCTTGTTGATGCCGACGGCGCCGATCAGCACGACGATGGCGACGATGCCGGGAATGACGACGTCGCGGATGCTCATGCCGCCGATGAGGATGGTCACAAAGAGAATCGCGCCGATGAAAAGGGCGCTGGAGACGCTGCCCGTCAGGATCAGGCCGCAGACGACAACGATCGGAAGGTAGATGTAGAAAAAGCGTAGGCCGCCCGGGGTCCCCAGCCACTCGAGATGGCGGATGTTCGCAAGGCGTTTTCCGAGATGGAACCCGTCATAGCGGTAGGCGTCCACCGCCCAGGACAGGTAGAGGACCATCAGCACCTTGACGACTTCGAAGACATGGATCTGGAAGCCGAAGACCGAGAGCATGCGCCAGGCCTCGTTGATCTGGATCGGCCGGATCATCGGGATGATCGGCTTGTGGACGGCCAGCAGGCCCAGCAGCAGGAGCGACAGGGCGAAACCATACTTGGAGAAGACGCGGAAGAACTTGATGCTGCGGATGTTGTAGCAGATTACGATCAGCACGATGCCGAGCCCCACGATGAGGCTCTGCTCCTTGAGGATGCTGACCCGGTCGGTCTTCTGGACATTCGCGAGCAGGGAGGTCGAGGAGAAGATCGTCACGAGCGAGATCAGGATCAGCAGGATCACGATCATCCAGACGACCTTGTCGCCGGCGAAATTGTCGATAAAGCGCCAGAACCGGCTGCCTTGTTTTTTCTCCGTGTTCTCCATAAGCGCGGTTTAGAGGTTGCGGACGGCTTCCTTGAACTTGGCGCCGCGGTCTTCGTAATTCTCGAAGAGGTCGAAGCTCGCGCAGCAGGGGCTCAGGAGCACGACGTCGCCGCTCTCGGCGAAGTCGCGGGCGGCCCGTACGGCCTCCGCGGCGGATTTCGTGTCCTTCATCTTCTCGCTGCCGACGATGCCTTCGAACGCGGCGTGAATCTTCGTATTGTCGACACCGAGGCAGACGATGGCCTTGACCTTCTCGCGCACGAGCTGGGTCAGGATGCTGTAGTCGTTGCCCTTGTCGGTGCCGCCGACAATCCAGACCACCGGCCGCTTCTGGCACTCGAGGGCGTACCAGGCGGAGTCGATGTTCGTGGCCTTGGAGTCGTTGATGTAGAGGACGTCCTTGATGGACAGGACGGGCTCGAGCCGGTGCTCGATGGGCTGGAAGGACATCAGGGAGTTGCGGATGACCTCGTTGGAGATGCCGCTGGCCTTGGCGGCGAGGGCGGCGGCCATCGAGTTGTAGACGTTGTGCTTTCCGCCGAGGGCGAGCTCGCGGAGATAGATCTCGCTCTCATCCTCTTCATAGCGGATGACGATCTTGTCGTCGCGCAGGAAAGCGCCGTTCCCGCTGACCTCTTTCTCCTGGGAGAAGGGCAGCATCTTGGCGCGGAGGATGATCTTGTCGAGGTGCCGGATGGTGATCTCGTCGTCGGAGTCGAAGATGAAGCAGTCGTCCTTGGAGAGGTTCTTCGTGATCTTGAACTTCGCCTCGACATAGTTCTCCATCTTGTGGTCGTAGCGGTCGAGATGGTCCGGCGTGATGTTGGTGATGATGGCGATGTCCGGCTTGAAGTCGTAGATGTCGTCGAGCTGGAAACTGCTGATTTCCAGGACATAGTAGTCGAAGTGCTCGGTCGCGACCTGATAGGCGTAGGACTTGCCGATGTTGCCGCCGAGGCCGACGTTGAGGCCGGCGTTCTGCAGCAGGAAGTAGATCAGCGACGTGGTCGTGGTCTTGCCGTTGGAGCCGGTGATGCAGATCTTCTTCGCGCTGTCGTAGCGGCTCGCGAATTCGATCTCGGACACGATGTGCGTGCCCTGCTCCCGCAGCTTGCGGACCATCGGGACGGTCCCGGGGATGCCGGGGCTCTTGACGACCTCGTCCGCATTGAGAATCAGGCTCTCCGTATGCTGGCCCTCCTCGTAGGGGATGTCCCACTCCTTGAGGGTCGCGATATATTTGTCGGCGATCTTCCCCTTGTCCGAGAGGAAAACGTCGAATCCTTTCACTTTTGCGAGCACCGCGGCTCCGACGCCGCTCTCTGCTCCTCCTAATACAACAACTCTAGACATAAATGGCTTCTATACAGATTTCTCCACTCACTTCGTTCGGTCGAAATGACAATTATCTGACTTTCAACAGGGCCAGGGTGGCGACGGCGAGCATGATGCCGACAATCCAGAACCGGGCGGTAATCTTGGCTTCATGATGCGGCGGGACGGGCTTGTGGATCAGCACCACGCCGGGAACTTCCTTCTTGTCCTGGTAGTGGTGGTGCAGCGGGGTCATGCTCCAGACCCGGCGCCCCTCGCCGTATTTGTGTTTGGTAAACTTGAAATAGCCCCGCTGGATGAGCACCGACAGGCTCTCGACGAAGAAGATGCCGCAAAGAAGGGGAAGGAGCAGTTCCTTGCGGATCAGCACGGCGCTCACGCCGATGATGCCGCCGATGGTAAGGCTTCCGGTGTCGCCCATGAATACCTGGGCCGGGTAGGAATTGTACCACAGGAAACCCACCAGCGCGCCGACGAAGGCCGACATGAAAATCGCGACTTCGCCGGTGCCGGGGATATACATAATATTAAGGTAATCCGAATTGATGAGGTTGCCGCCCAGCCAGGCCAGGATGCCGATGACGACACCCACGATGGCGGATGTCCCCGCCGCGAGGCCGTCCAGGCCGTCGGTGAGGTTCGTGCCGTTGGAGCAGGCGGTGATGACGATGACGATCATCAGCACGTAGATCGCCCATTTGAGATACCAGCCCCAGGCGCCGCCGACCGGACTCAGCCAGCCGTAGTCGAACTCGTGGTTCTTGACGAACGGGATGGTGGTCTTGGTGCTCTTGACGGCCTCGGCCTCGTCGACGAAATTCTCCTCGCCGGGTGCGGCGCCGACCTCTTCCGTGAGGGCCTTCACCTTCGACTCGACATCGTGCTTCTGGAAGACCTTGATGTCGGAGCTCATCCAGACCGTCAGGCCGATGATGAAACCGAGGGAGACCTGTCCGACGAGCTTTGCCTTCTCGCTGAGGCCTTCCTTGCGCTTTTTGAACACCTTGATGTAGTCGTCCGCGAACCCCAGGGCGCCGCACCAGAGCGTGCTGACAATCAGCAGGAGCACGTAGATGTTCGTCAGGTCGCAGAAGAGAAGGACCGACAGCAGGATGCTGGCGATGATGATGACACCGCCCATCGTCGGGGTGCCCTTTTTCTCGATCTGGCCCTGGAGGCCGAGGTCGCGCACGGTCTCGCCGATCTGCTTGCGCTGGAGCAGGGTAATGATCTTCTTGCCTACGATCAGGGCGAAGAGCACGGCGAAGACGCTGGCCATCATGGCCCGGACGGACATGTAGCCCATCAGGCGCATGCCCGGGAAGTCCCAGCCGAGGTGCTCGAAATATTGGAAGAGATGGTAAATCATGGTTTAGTTTTCTCTCTGCAGGTTGTTGAATAGTTCTTCCAGGACCTCCCGTTCGTCGAAATGACGCTTTTCGGTCCCGATGATCTGGTACGTTTCGTGGCCTTTGCCGGCCAGCAGCACGGTGGCCTTGTCATCCGCCGTCAGGATGGCGGTGCGGATGGCTTCGCGACGGTCGGCGATGAACAGGCATTTGGCCAGTTGCTTCGCGCTGAAGCCTTTCCGGATATCTTCCAGGATGTCCTCTGTCCGCTCGGTGCGGCTGTTGTCGGAGGTGACGATGATCCGGTCGGCGAGGCGGCCCGCCACGGCGGCCATTTCGGGGCGCTTCGTCCGGTCGCGGTCGCCGCCGCAGCCGAAGAGGCAGATGAGCTGGCGCTCCGGAGCGATGCTGCGGAGGGTCGTCAGCACGTTTTCGAGGGCGTCCGGGGTGTGGGCATAGTCGATGACGGCGCTGATGCCGCGCGGTCCCGGGATGTTCTCGAGACGTCCGGGAGCGGACTCGAGGCGGCTCAGGCCGACGAGTGCTTCTTCCGGGGAGATGCCGAGCTCCACGGCGGTGGAGTAGATGGCGAGGACGTTGTAGGCGTTGTGGGCACCGATGAGGCGCGTCCAGGCTTCCCGGCCGTCGATCTTGAGGAGCATGCCCTCAAAACTCTCCTCCATCATCCGGCAGGTGTGGTCCGCCATGCTCCGGCAGGAGTAGGTGACGACCCTCGCGGCGCAGTTCTGCACCATTACCCGCCCGTTCTTGTCATCGATGTTGATGATGGCGGCAGCTTCCTTGGAGAGGCCGTCGAAGAAGAGTTTCTTGCAACGGAGATACTCGGCGAAGGTGCCGTGGTAGTCGAGATGGTCGTGGGTGAGGTTGGAAAAGATGCCCGCGCGGAAACGGAGCCCGGCGACGCGGTCCTGCTCGACGCCGATGGAACTCACCTCCATGAAGCAGTAGCCGCAGCCCGCCTCGACCATTTCCGCGAGAAGGCGGTTGATGGTGATCGGGTCGGCGGTCGTGTTCACGGTCTCGCTCCGCCGCGTGCCGACATAGTTGGCGATGGTCGACAGCAGGCCGCAGTTGTAGCCGAGGCCGCGGAAGAGGTTGTAGAGAAGGGTGACCGTCGTGGTCTTGCCGTTGGTGCCGGTGATGCCGACGAGCTCGAGTTTCCGGGAGGGATGGCCGTAGAAATTGTCGGCGGCGAAGGCGAGGGCCTTGCGACTGTCGCTCGCGACAGCAAGGATGACGCCTTCGGGAACGTTCTCGGGCTCTTCCTGGCAGAGGATGGCGGCGGCGCCTTTTTCGACGGCGCTTCCGATGAAGCGGTGTCCGTCCGCGGCGGCTCCCTTCACGGCGATGAAGAGGCTGCCCGGAGCGACGCTGCGGGAATCACAGGTGATGCCGGTGATGTCCACGCGGGCATCTCCCTTGACGGCGGTAATGCCGCATCCTTCCAGTATCTGCGTCAGTTTCATTCCAGAGTCAGTTCTACGGTTTTGCCTTCGGCCAGGCGGGCGCCTGCCTCGGGACGCATTCTCTTTACGTGTCCCATGCCCCGGTAGTTTACCCGGTATCCGCTCTTTTCAAGGGTGTAGAGCGCATCCTTGAGGGCCATGCCGGTCACGTCCGGGACCTGTCCTTCCGCGCTTTCCACGGCGGGGGTGGCCATGGCGGGGACACTGCCCGTCGTCACAGCGCCTTCCCCGGCCGGTTCGGAGGCGTAGATGCCGCGGATGGCATCCAGGGCGACCTGGGCCGGATAGCCGGAACCCCAGAGGGATTTCGGGTTGAGGCGGGAGTACATGGTTACGTAAATGGTATATTGCGGGTCGTCCGCGGGGAAGAACCCCACGAAGGAGCCCTGGTTTTTCTTCCAGTGGTTGCCGTAGGTCTCATAGATCTGCAGCGCGGCGCCCGGGGGACGGGTGCCCCTTTCCTTGGGATCGAGGTAGATCTTGGACGTGCCGGTCTTGCCGGCGACTTTCCAGGGAGCCTTGCCGAGCTTGGCCGCGGTGCCGCCCTTTCCGGTGACGAGCTTCATGGAGTTGGTCAGCGTATCGGCCTGGGCGGGGGTGCAGATCTCCCGGAGGACCTGCGGCGTGGTCTTTTCGATGATCCGGCCGTCCTTCTCGATGCTCTCGATGAAGTAGGGGCGCATCATCCTGCCGTCGTTGGCCACGGCGTTGTAGAAATTCAGCACATGCATCGGCGTGACGCGGACGGTGTAGCCGAATCCGACGGTGCCGAGGTTGCGGGGGCTCCAGCCCTTGTCCTGCGGGAGGATGACGGTCGGCTTGACGGTCGGGCCGATGTCGGTCATGACCGGGTCGCCGAAGCCCCACTCGAGGAGCTTGTCGTAGAAGTCCTGCGGATGGGTGGAGAAGTATTTCGTGTTGATGAAGGCGAAGACGTTGTTGGAGGAGACCTTGAAGCCTTCGCTCATCGGCATTTCCCGGCGGTGCGTCGTGTCCTGGTAGTCGCGGATGTGCTTGTCGTAGCCGTAGACGCCGAATTTGCCGTCGTTGGTCGGGATCATTTCCTCGAACATGCTGGTGACATAGCCGGCGTTGATGGCGATCAGCGAGGCCACGCCCTTGAAGACGGAACCCGGCTCGCCGCCCTGCTTGAAGGCGATGTTGAGGCTCTCGTACATGCCGTCGTCCTCGCCCCGCTTGAGGTTGACCATGGCACGGATGGCGCCGGTGCGGGTCTCCATCAGGATGGCGGTTCCGCAGTCGATCCAGCGGACGGTGTCGATGTTGCGGTGCATCGCGTCGTCGAGGATGAGCTGGAGACCGAGGTCGAGGGTCGTGCGGACATCCATGCCGTCGACGGCTTCCGTGCCCTTTGTCCCGAAGTCCGGGATGGAGGCGTTGCGGTCGGTCTTGCGGCTGTATTCCATGCCGGCGGTGCCGCTGAGGTAGTGGTTCATGCGGACCTCGATGTTGGTCGTGTCCTGCGATCCTTCCGCGCCGAAGTTGCCGATGAGGCTGCGGGCGACGGAATGGTAGGGGTATTTGCGCTTGCCGAGGCTCCTGGACTTGATGCCGCTGCGGTTGGGACCTTCCTGGGCGAAGGGATGGGCCATCAGGCGCTTCATGTTGGCATAGGTGCTGGAGGCGGCAATGGTCATGCTGCGGTTCATGCCGTTTTTGCCGGCGCGGCGGTCCGTTACCTCACGGAAGTAGTCGCTGGCACTCCTGCGACCGTTCCCATAGAGCTCGGCGATGAGCTCGCAGATGTCGCGGGCCTTGGTGAGCCACTCTTTCTCCGCCTCGGGGTTGTCCTTGAATTCGACCTTCCGGGCCTGGGTGTCGAAGGTGATCTGGTAGGCCGGGGCGTCGACGGCGAGGACGTGTCCGTCGCGGGTGAGGATGGAGCCGCGCATGGCTTCCAGCTCGTGGGGGGAGGTGCGGGGGCTGAAGATCTCCACCAGCTTCTGCGGCGGGTTCCAGATATACTGGATATAGATGATCTTGTAGACGATGATGCCGGAGACGAGCAGGATGAAGGCATAGAGGATATACAGCCACATGCCTACCCGGTCGCGGCCGGAGGCATTCTTGGTCTGGATTTTTTCTTTCTTCTTCGGTGCCATTTCGTCTAATTCGTTTTACGGGCGGGTTTGTTCGGGCGGTGGAGCGTGGAGCCCGCCTCCTCGAGCTTCTGCTCGATCAGGGCCGTCGAGTTGAGTTCCTCGATGAGGAAGTTGAGTTCGTAGTTCCTGATTTTCAGCTCGTTCAGCTCCTTCTTGTTGGTCTGGACGCGGATGAAGGTCTTTTCCACGCGGATGCCGATCCAGATGGCCAGCATGATCAGAAGGAAGGTATAGATCACGTGGATGATATACCTGTCCAGGCCGATGGTCAGGAGGAATTCGCCGTTGGTGAAGGACTTGATGACTTTTCCTAGCTTGCTCATGCGTGCTCCTCCTTCTCCTTTTTCTCGGCGACGCGGAGCTTGGCGCTCCGGGCGCGGGTGTTAGCGGCGATTTCTTTCTCGGCGGGGAGGATGGGCTTCCGCCCAACGGCCTCCAGCGGGGAAAGCGGGCGGCCGTAGAGGTCCTTCTCTTCCTCTCCGGCGACATTGCCGCACTTGATGAAATTCTTGACCATCCGGTCCTCGAGGCTGTGGTAGGTGATCACGACCAGCCGGCCGCCGGGTCTGAGGCTCCGGACGGCGCCGTCCAGGAACTTCTCCAGCGAGCGCATTTCCTGGTTGACCTCGATGCGGAGGGCCTGGTAGACCTTCGCGAGGACCTTGTGCTCGGCTCCTCTCGGAAGCATGGAGGCGATGGCGGCGTCGAGCTGCCCGCTTGTGCGGATGGGCTCCTTGGCACGGGCGTCCGCGATGAGGCGGGCCATCCTGCCGGCGCCGTCCACCTCGCCGTAGAGGCGGAGGATCTGCTCGAGGCGCGCCGGGGTCTCATCGTTCAGCAGGTCGGCGGCTGTGCGGGACGCGGCGGTGTTCATCCGCATGTCCAGCGGCGCGTCGAAACGGAAGGAGAAGCCCCGCTCCGGCGTGTCGAACTGGTGCGAGGAAACCCCCAGATCGGCAAGGACGCCGTCGAACTGCACGCCCAGCTGGCGGGCGTAGTTCTCGATGAAACGGAAGTTGTTATGGATGAGGGTGAGGCGACTGTCCCGGATGGGGGAGGCCTCTATGGCGTCCATGTCACGGTCGAAGGCGATGACCTTCCCGCTCGCGTGTAAGCGTGAAAGAATGGCGGCGGTGTGACCACCGCCTCCGAATGTGGCATCGGCGTATATACCTTGGGTGTTGGTGATAAGAGCGGAAACGCTCTCGTCAAGCAAAACGGGAGTATGATATTGTGACATCTGAGGGCCTCCTTATCTCTTGTGAAGAGAGGAAAGCTCCACGGCGGTCTGTTCATACTTCTCGTCCGAGATCAGGCCGGCATCACGCCGCTCCCTGGCCCAGAGTTCGATTTTGTACCCGACACCTGCGAAAATCACCTCTTTGATGACACCAATCGATTCCAGCAGTTCCTTCGGAATGGAGATACGGCCGAGCTTCGCGTCGGGCTCGACGACGGCGCAGCCGCTCATGTATTTCCTCCAGAACGCAGCGTGCTCTCTGTTGAACACGATGTCGAGGCTCCCGCGGATGGCCGCGGCCTGCTGCTCCCACTCTGCATAGGCATAGATCTCAAGGCAGTCCGCATAGATGTCCTTCCGCACGACCAGTCGCATATCGGCACCTTCCAATGCGCCCTTGAAGACGGCCGGGAAGACCACTCTTCCCTTGTCGTCCACCTTCGCAGTGCTGTTGCCGATAAAACTGACCATTTCTACAGGTTGTTAAACTTAGTTCACGCTTTGGATGCAAAGGTAGCAAAAACTTTCCATTTTCTTCCACACTTTTACAAAATTTTCCACAAAAATATCAACAGGCACAAAAAAAGCCCCCCGACACTGTCGGAGGGCTCATTGGAGAGATGCCCTGCATTCGCTGGGCATGACGTTATTTCGTCGCATTCGCCGGGCATGACGTTATTTCGTCATTCCACGGCTCGTCCGTGGAATCTAGAGACTGCGCTTGATCTCGACAATCTGGAAGGCCTCGATGATGTCGCCCGGATGGATGTCGTTGAAACGCTCCAGCGAGCAGCCGCATTCGAAGCCGGTCGCGACTTCCTTGGCGTCGTCCTTTCCTCTCTGCAGGGAGGCGAGGGCGCCGGTGTAGACCACGATACCGTCGCGGATGAGGCGGACCTGGGCCTTGGAGACGAGCTTGCCTTCCTTGACCTGGCAGCCGGCGACGGTGCCGACCTTGGAGATCTTGAAGGTCTGCTTGACCTCGGCGGTGGCGGTGACCTCTTCCTTCTTCTCCGGCTCGAGGAGACCCTCGATACCTTCCTTGACTTCGTTGATACAGTCGTAGATGACGGAGTAGAGGCGGATTTCGATGCCCTCCTTCTCGGCGGAGCGGCGGGCTTCGGCGGAAGGACGGACCTGGAAGCCGATGATGACGGCGTCGGAGGCCTCAGCCAGCAGGACGTCGGACTCGGAAATCTGGCCGACGGCCTTGTGGATGACGTTGACGCGGACCTCTTCGGTCGAGAGCTTGATGAGGGAGTCGGAGAGGGCTTCCACGGAACCGTCCACGTCGCCCTTGACGATGACGTTGAGTTCCTTGAAGTTGCCGATGGCGATACGCCGGCCGATCTCCTCGAGGGTGAGGTGCTTCTGCGTCTTGATGCCCTGGATGCGGAGAAGCTGCTCGCGCTTGTTGGCGATGTTCTTCGCTTCCTTTTCATCGGACATCACGTTGAACTTCTCACCGGCGGCAGGGGCGCCGTTCAGGCCGAGCATGCTCACCGGCGTGGAAGGACCGGCCTCGGTGACCTTCTGTCCGCGCTCGTTGAACATGGCCTTGACGCGGCCGTAGTAGCTGCCGGAGATGATAACGTCGCCGACATGGACCGTTCCGTCCTGGACGAGGACCGTCGCGAGATAGCCGCGGCCCTTGTCGAGGGAAGATTCGATGACGGCGCCGCTGCCGAGCTTCTTCGGGTTGGCCTTGAGCTCCAGCAGGTCGGTCTCGAAGAGCACCTTGTCGAGGAGCTTATCCACGTTGATGCCCTTCTTGGCGGAGATTTCCTGGCACTGGTACTTGCCGCCCCAGTCCTCCACGAGGATGTTCATCTCGGAGAGCTGGCGGCGGATGACGAGGATGTTCATCTCGGAGAGCTGGCGGCGGATGGTGTCCGCGTTGGCGCCGGGCTTGTCGATCTTGTTGATGGCGAAGACCATGGGGACGCCGGCGGCCTGTGCATGGGCGATGGCTTCCTTGGTCTGGGGCATCACGGCGTCGTCGGCCGCGACGATGATGATGGCGAGGTCGGTCATCTGGGCGCCTCGGGCACGCATGGCGGTGAAGGCCTCGTGGCCCGGGGTGTCGAGGAAGGTGATGCGGCGGCCGTTCGCGAGCTTGACGTTGTAGGCGCCGATGTGCTGCGTGATACCGCCCGCCTCACCGGCGATGACGTTGGTGTTGCGGATGTTGTCGAGGAGGGAGGTCTTACCGTGGTCGACGTGGCCCATGACGGTGATCACCGGGGGACGCTCCACGAGGTCTTCCTCGCGGTCGGGCTCCTGCTCCTGGTTGATTTCCTCCGTCAGCTCGGCGGTCACGAACTCAACCTTGTAGCCGAATTCCTCTGCGACGAGGACGAGGGTCTCGGCGTCGAGGCGCTGGTTGATGGACACCATCATGCCGAGGGACATGCAGGCGCCGATAACCTTGACGACCGGGGTGTTGTTCATGAGGGTGGCGAGGTCGTTGACGGTCACGAACTCGGTGACTTTCAGCACCTTGTTCTCTGCCATCGCCTGCTCCATCTCCTCCTGGGAACGCATGGCGGCCAGTTCGCGTTTCTCCTTGCGGTGCTTCGCGCCGAAGTTGTTCTTCGACTCGTTCATCTTCGCATAGGTTTCCTTGACCTGCTTCTGGATCTCCTTCTGCATCGCCTCTTCCTCCTCCGGAGTCAGGGCTGCCTTGAAGCGGTCCTTGCCGCGGCTGCGCTTGCCGGTGCCGGGCGCGTTCTGGACCTGCTGGCCGTTCTTGCCGTTCTTTTTCCCGTCCTTGCCGGCGGGCTGGGCGACGTTGATCTTGGTGACGTCCACCTTCTGGCTGCCGCCCTTGGTGATGCGCTCGCGTTTGCTCTTCTTGGGGGCCTCGAACTGGGAGAGCTCGATCTTGCCGAGCACCTTGAGGCCGGTGCTCGCCTCGGCGGCCGGCTTGGGCTCTTCGGGAGCCGCGGGGGCTTCCGCGACGGGCTCGGGCTCAGCCACGGGCTCGGGTTCCGCTGCTGCGACCGGTTCGGGCTCGGCGACAGGCTCCGGTTCCTCGACGGGCTCGGGCTCCGGTTCTGCTACCGGTTCGGGCTCTGCGACAGGCTCCGGCTCCTCGACGGGTTCCGGTTCCGGCTCGGGCATGGGCTCGGGCTCCGGTTCCGGCTCCTGGACGGGCGCGGGTGCTTCGGGGATGAAGCTGGTTTTCTTGATGTTGACTTCCTGGGCGGGCTCGTACTCTTCCTCCTCTTCCTCGGCGCCGGATTTCTGCTTCTTCGAGCTGCGTTCGAGGATTTCGGTGAGCTTGATGTCCACCTTCTCGGACTCTTCCTTCATGGCGAGATCCTTTCCGAACTTCTTCTGGATGTCTGCAAGATAGGTATCCGGAATCTTGACGTTCGGATTGGCCTCGATGTCGGCACCGAGGCTGTTGAGGAAATCGACCAGGTTCTGGAGGCCGATGTTGTATTGTTTGATGATTTTGTTGAGTCTGATTTCTGCCATATATGTTGGTCCCTCCTATTATTCGTCTTCGAATTCCTTGCGGAGAATCTCGAGCACCTCCTCGACGGTCTCGTCCTCGAGGTCGGCACGCTTGGCGATGTCCTCCGGTGCAAGGGCGAGCACACCCTTGGCGGTGTCGCAGCCGATGCCCTTGAGTTTGTCGATGACCCACTGGTCGATCTCGTTGGAGAATTCGTCCAGCAGAACGTCCTCCTCGTCCTCGGCGGCGTTCTTCGGGAGCTCGCGCCAGACTTCGATCTCACGGCCGACGAGCATGCCGGCGAGCTTGATGTTGCAGCCGCCCTTGCCGATGCCCTTCTTGACTTCCTCGGAATCCATGAAGACCTTGATCTTGTCCTCAGGACCTTCGCCGAGGTCGATGCGGGAGATATGGGCCGGGCTGAGGGCGCGGTTGATTAGGAGCTGGACGTTGCTCGTCCACGGGATGACGTCGATGTTCTCGTTGCGGAGCTCGCGGACGATGCCGATGATGCGGGAACCCTTCACGCCGATGCAGGCGCCGATCGGGTCGATGCGGTCGTCATAGGACTCGACGGCGACCTTGGCGCGCTCGCCGGGGATGCGGACGACCTTCTTGATGGTGATCAGACCGTCGTAGATCTCGGGAACCTCCTGCTCGAAGAGTTTCTTGAGGAACTCGTCGGAAACGCGGGAGAGCACGATGTACGGGGTCGTGTTGTTCTTCATCTCGACGCTCTTGATGATGGCGCGGATGCTGTCGTTCTTCTTGAAGTGCTCGCCGGGAATCTGCTCGCTCTTCGGAAGACGGAGCTCGTTGCCGTCCTCGTCGAGGATGAGGACTTCCTTGGCCCAGGTCTGGTAGACCTCGCCCTGGAAGAGCTGACCGATTTTGTCGCTGTATTTCTTGAAGACGTTGGCTTTCTCGATGTCCATGATGCGGCCCTGGAGGTTCTGGCGGATGTTGAGGATGCCGCGGCGGCCGAAGGAGGCGAGGGAGAGTTTGCGGGTGTAGGTGTCGCCGATCTCGTAGTCGTCGTCACCGGTCTCTTTCTTGATCTCGTCGATGGTGATCTCGCAGACGGGGTCTTCCACTTCCTCGACGACGTCGAAGTTCTGGTAGATTTCGCAGTCTCCCTTGTCGACGTTGATGATCACGTCGAAGTTGTCGGAGGTGCCGAAGGTCTTCGCGATCTGGGTCAGGAACACGTCCTTGAGAACGCCCATCATCACCGGGCGGTCGATGTTCTTCTCTTCCTTGAAATCCTTGAACGCATCAATCAGGGTGATGCCTTTTTCTTCTTTCTTTGCCATTGGTTATATTGATTTTTATTTTACTTCGATGTAAGGGGTCACGGCATTGATTTCCGTGAGGGGGAAACGGTCGTTGTGCTCCACCTTCTCTTTCTTTTTCTTGCCTTCCACGGCTTCGAGGGCCGTGTAGGAGAGGGTGACGGACTCCTCGTCCGCATCCGTCAGCGTCGCGATGAGCCGCTTGCCGCCGCGGAATTTGACGTCCACCTGCTGCCCGATGGCCTTGCGGTACTGGCGCAGGACCTTGAAGGGACGGTCCAGGCCGGCGGAGGAGACGGTCAGCGCGTAGTCTTCCTCGTCCTGGGAGAACTTCTCATGAAAGACTTTGTCGACGGCCGAGCAGTCGTCCCAGGTGACGGAATCCGTGTCCTTCTCGATAATGATTTCGATGTCGTTGGCGGCGGATACGGTCACGTCCACGATGAAGGCACCGAGGGCCTCCACGTCGGGGGTAATGGCGGATAGGATCAGTTTTTTGTCCATGGTACTTTATAAAAAAGATAGGGGACGCGCGCGTCCTCTATCCTCAACACGGGCACAAAGGTAGCAATTATTCTCTAAAAGACAAAAAGAACGGGCATTTTTTCACTTTCTCATGAAAAGTCGTTATCTTTGTGTCAGATCAAAGCCGAAATTATGGAATTTTCAGCAAAAGAATTAGCCGTTATCCTCAAAGGAACCGTCGACGGCGATGATAAGGCCACTGCCAGACGATTCGCCAAGATCGAGAACGGCAAGCCCGGAGATCTCTGCTTCTACGCCAATCCCAAATACGAGCATTACGTCTATACGACCACGGCCTCGCTGCTGCTGGTCAACAAGGATTTCGAGCCGAAGGAAAAGGTCGCACCGACCATGATCCGCGTCGAGAACGCCTATGCCGCGCTCGCCGAGCTGCTCAAATATGTCGCCTCACACCGCAACAAGGGCAAGATCCGCCGCTACCGCGCCTGGACGGCGACCTACTATCTTTCGACAAAGTTCGGGAAGAAGGTCTATGTCGGTCAGCATTCCCATGTCGGCCGCCATACGGTGGTCGGGGACTGCACCCGCATCATGGAGAACGTCACCGTCGGCGACCACTGCAAGATCGGTAAGAACTGCATCTTCTATCCCGGTGTCCGGATCTATCCCGGCATGGTCATCGGCGACAACGTCATCATCCACTCCAACGCCGTCATCGGCGCCGACGGATTCGGCAATGTACCGCAGCCGGACGGCTCCTGGGTCAAGATCGAGCACCTCGGAAACGTCGTGATCGGCAATGACGTCGAGATCGGCCCCGGCACGACCATCGGCCGTTCCGAGATGGAATCGACCCTCATCGGCAACGGCGTCAAGATCGACTCCCTCTGCGTGATCGGCCACAATGTCCAGATCGGCGACCACACCGCCATCGCGGGAGGCACCGGCATCGCCGGCTCGGCCAAGATCGGCAAATACTGCATCATCGCCGGCCAGGTCGGCATCTCCGGGCATCTGTCCATCGCCGACCATACGACCATCGGCCCTCAGGCCGGCATCATCGGCAGCATCACCGAAGAGGGCCGCACGGTCCTCGGATCGCCCGCCATCGACGCCCGGCAGTACTTCCGCAGCTACGCCGTCTTCCGCAAAGGCGGGAAATAGGTCTTCCCGGACATACAATGAAAAGGGACGTCCCGGCCGGGACGTCCCTTGTTTTACATGCGGTCCTTGGTGTCGGAGCCGGCGCCGGTGCCGCGGTACTTGCTTTTGGCGGTGTTGAAGCGGTAGCGGAGGGAAAACTTGATCATCTGCGTATCCATCAGATTGGTCTGGACGATGGCGTGGCTGCCGAAGTCGGCCTTGATGTCCCATCCGGACTTGTGGGCCAGGTCGCGGCCTTCGAGGCGGAGCACCAGCGAGCCGTCCTTGAGGAGGGTCTTCTGGATGGCGGCGGAGATGTCGTAGGTATTGTGATAGAGGTAGACGTTCTCCGTGCGGCCTTTGGACGTGAGCGCAGCGCCGAGCTCGAACTGCCAGCCGCCCTTCAGCGTGACGGTATTGAACAACTGGGCGAAATAGACGGGCTTTCCACCGAAATCAGCGTGGCGGATGCCGCTTGCCTCCCGGGCGTCCTCCAGGTCGACGGAGAACCACTGCGGCTGGAAGCCGAAGGTGTAGTTCAGGTTCCAGACGCCGATGGTCGGAGTCAGGTTGACGAAGGCGGTCATCTTGCGATAGGGCGAGTCGACATTCAGGGGCGTCACCTTGATCGTACCATTGTCGTCGACGGGGGTGGACCAGGTCATGATGGCATCGTCCGTCCTGGTATATTCCACCATGAGGGTAACGAATTTCCATACGGTCGCAAGGCTGAAATCATGAATCAGTTCCGGCTGGAGCTGGGCGTTTCCGCTCTGGAGGATATAACGGCTGTTGTAGCGGACGGCGCTGGAGAGGTTGGCATAGCTGGGGCGCTCGGTCTTGGCGCTGTAGTTGAGCATGAACTGGAACGGACCCGCCGCGCCGGCATAGGAGACATTCGGGAACCAGTGACCGTAGTCGCGGGACAAGTTGTTTCCGGGCGTTACGGCATCTTCATAGGCATAATGGACGAACTCATAGCGGACGCCGGCGTTGATCATGCCGACCTTCGGCAGCATGAAACCATAGGACGCGAAGCCGGCGTAGTTATTCTCCTTGACCTCGGCGGAAGAGGCCGGGATGTCGATACCGCTGATATGGTAGACGTCGGAGCGGCGCGTGAAGGATTCCTCCGTTCCGACCTCGAACTGGCCCATCCAGACGGGATAGGAGAGGACAGCCTTGGCAGCGTACATCCGTGCATCGTTGTTGGAGTCGGAGTTGATGGCGGCATCGTGGGTCATTGTGCTGGTCTCGTCCGAGACGGAGAGGGTGCTCTCCGCCGTGCCGTAATAGTCGAAGTTGACGTCCACGCCCAGTTTCTGGCCGACCGTTCCGTTGTAATAGATGTTCGCGCCGATATTGTAAGGCGTCAGGTCGCCGTTCTCGTCGCGGGAGTCGGTAAGGAGCTCGTCGACCTTGACGTTGTTCTCGTAGACGATGTCATGGACGTCCGTATGTCCGGAGTTCCGGAAGCGGCGGCCCCATTCGACCTTGCCGCCCAGGAAGTGGTTATCGGCGAGCTGCCAGTTCACGCCGGCGTTACCGTAGATGGAACGTCCGAAGTACGTGGCCGTCAGGTCTCCGTCGTCCAGGGTGGTCTTGGTCTGGGTATAGGAGAGTTTGTTGGCATCGCTGATCTGGCGGGAAGTGTTGCCATCGAGGTTGATGCCGGCGAAGAAGTCCAGACCGCCGGTGCGGTAGTTGGCGTTGATGGCGGCGTGGGAGTCGTTACCCTTCTTCCACTGGAGCGACTGGGCGTCGGAGGCGTCGAAACTGAAGCCGAAACCGTCGCCCTGGCGGCGGATGGTCTTGATGCGGACGACGCTGCGGACCGTGGCGTCATACTTGGCGCCGGGGTTGGTGATGACCTCGATGCTCTGGATCTCGTTGCTCTGGAGGCGTTCCAGTTCGCCGCTGTCGGTGACCTTATGTCCGTTGATATACACCAGCGGCGCGCCTTTGCCGATAACTTCGAGGCCGTTCTGGCCCTTGATCATACCCGGGGTCTTCGCCAGCACGTCGCTGGCGCTGCCGGCATTCTCCAGCACGGAGCCGCGGATGGCGGTCTGGAGGCCTTCGCCGGTCAGTTTCGTCTTCGGCATGACGGCCGTCGCGACGGCACCCTCGAGGAAGAAGGAGTCGGCTTCGAGCCGGACGACGATGCCGTTGACCGGTTGGAAGGTCTGGGTCTTGTAGCCCAGCATTTCGACGACCATGAGGCCGCCTGTCTCGCTTGTAACTATATTAAAGGTGCCGTCTTCGGCGGTGGTCGTTCCACAAAGAACCGTGGAATCGGCCGGAGACATTACATATACTGTCGCATAGGCTACCGGATCGCCGTTTTCGTCAACGACGCGGCCTTCCCAGTCTTTCTTGGCATAGACGGAAACGGCCGTCAGCAGGAAGATAATTGCAGTAAACAGTCTTTTCATGACGCTTCATTTGAGGTTTTCTACCTAATCAACGCCAAGGTCATGGAATTGTAACAGGGAGATTCCTTATTTTTTTATTTAATTCATTTTCCGGTCGGTATTATTCAGTGCTGTTCGCCTTACGCTTACCATCCTGGCGATGACAAATCGCCTGTAGGCTCAATTCTCTTCATATTTTGATGTGAATAGTTGTAAGATTCGCTTCATTTTTTCCATGAATGAACGCCAAGTAAGGTTGTGAACATGTTATGGGACGGATTCGAAGGCAAACTCACTACCACGAAGTGGGCCAAGATCTGCAAGACCTCCCAAGCCACCGCCCTTCGAGACATCAACGATTTGATAGAAAAAGGAATCTTGGTGAAAGGCGAAGAAGGGAGCAAGAACACCAATTACATTCTTGTCGAGAATTAGTTTAAATAAATTCTCCTCCCA
>CACXMA010000020.1 GCA_902768665.1 uncultured Bacteroidia bacterium
AGGCCCACCGGTCTGTGCAGGACGTATCCGAACCTTATCGGCAACGAATCGGCCCGCGGCACGGAATATCAGGCATTCGGCGGAACACAGCCCATGCACGTGACTATCCTTCCTTTCACCAGGTTGAATGGTGGCCCGATGGATTTCACGCCTGGTATTTTCGAGATGAATTTAAGTTCGTTCGCAGACAACAGTTCCCATGTGAATGCTACGATTGCCAACCAGCTGGGACTCTATGTAACCATGTATTCCCCTCTGCAGATGGCGGCAGACCTGCCACAGCACTATGAGCAGCATATGGATGCATTCCAGTTCATCAAGGACGTGGCCGTGGATTGGTCTGAGAGCCGTTATCTTATGGCAGAACCTGGAGATTACATCGTCATTGCCAGAAAAGCCAAAGGAACTGGACAATGGTTCCTGGGGGGCGTAGTGGATGAGCAAAAACGGGACTTTGATATTCCTCTTTCCTTCCTTGATGAAGGTGTATCATATGAGGCTACCCTTTACCGGGATGCCGAGGATGCCCATTACGAGACCAATCCTCAAGCATACGTCATAGAGAAGATCACCGTATCGGCCGGTGACAACCTGAAAGTCACGGCTGCGCCAGGAGGAGGCTTCGCAGTCTCATTCAAGCAGCTGTAAGGTATTTGATGATACCTTGCAGATGGGTTTGAATTACGGCATTCCGTCCTTCATCCGATAGAAGGAATTCCACATCATCCAGATTGTCCATCATGAAATTCTCCGTGAGGACTGCAGGCATGACGGTGTGGCGGATGACATAAAAAGATGCTTCAAAATCGGCATCTCCATCGGAGAAATCTTTGCGGATTCTGCGCTCTGGGAAGTTGGCCTCGGCCGCTTCGTAGAGTTTACTGGCCAGCAGATCTGCACTGGTCTCTCCGATGGTTGTATATGCCGACCAGCCTTGCGGCTGCCGGCGCGCATGAGCGCGTCCCACCAGCGGGCGGGAAGAAGTGAGTGGAGGAAAACGCCGGAATGGGCGGCGAAACCGGTGCGGTAACGCACCTTGGGGCGGCGGCTGCCGGCGGCGCGGCAGATGGTCCGCCGCGATAATCCCCCAGTCCGTCTTGATGCCGCCCGGTTCGATGAGGGCGACCTGGAGGCTTGACCTCCATCCGGAGGGCGTCGGAGAATGCCTCGACGGCGAATTTGGAGACATGGTACCATCCCCCGAAATAGAGCACGATCTTGCCGGCGATGGAAGAGACGTTGATGATGGTTCCGCTCCTTTGCTCCCGCATGTGCGGCAGGACGAGCTGCGTCAGCCGGGCCAGGCCGAAGACATTAACCTCCAACTGCCTGCGGGCTTCTTCGATGGACACGTTCTCGATAGCGCCGAAGGAGCCGTAACCGGCATTGTTGACCAGGACGTCGATCCGGCCCTCCGCCTCCAGGACGGCGGCGACACAGGCCTCCATCGAAGCCTAGTCCGTCACATCCAGCGACAGCGGCATGACGCCGAATTCGCGCAGCGGCTCCATCCGATCCACCCGGCGGGCGGCGCCATAGACCCGGTGGCCCTTGCGGGCCAGCATGACCGCGGTCTCATAGCCGATGCCGCTGCTCGCGCCCGTCAGCAGGATGACTTTGTTCTTAACTCGCTTACCCATGGTACAAATGTACCAAATTTTTTGCAAGCATCCGGATTTTTTTGTAAATTGTACGGCAGTAACGCGACGACCATGAAAGCGGACCCCACAATTCTCCACCGGAAACTCAAGGATTTTTTCGGTTATGATGCCAGTCGCTGTGCTATCAGCTCCCGGCGCTCGTGATGGACGGAACGGCCATCGTCATCTCCCCGCTCATCGCCCTGATGAAAAATCAGGTCGACGCGATCCGCGGGTTCGTCAGCGGCGATGAAGGCATCGCCCACTTCCTCAACTCCTCCCTCAGCCGCCAGCAGATCGACGGCGTGCGCAGCGACCTGCTCGCCGGCAGGACAAAGCTCCTCTATGTCGCCCCCGAGTCGCTGACCAAGGAAGAGAACGTCGCGCTGCTCAAGGAAATCAGGATTTCGTTCTACGCCGTCGACGAGGCCCACTGCATCTCCGAGTGGGGCCACGACTTCCGCCCCGAGTACCGCCGCATCCGCAGCCTCATCAACGAGATCGGCAACGCCCCGGTCATCGCCCTGACGGCCACGGCGACGGAAAAGGTCCAGAGCGACATCCTCAAGAACCTCGGCATCCAGGACGCCCGCGTCTTCCGCTCCTCCTTCAACCGCCCCAACCTCTATTATGAGGTCCGCGACAAGGAAGAGCCCGAGAAGGACATCATCCGCTTCATCCGGCAGAACCCCGGCAAGAGCGGCATCATCTACTGCCTCAGCCGCAAGAAGGTGGAGGAACTCGCGCAGCTGCTGGCCATCAACGGCATCGCCGCCCTCCCCTACCATGCCGGCCTCGACGCCAAGACCCGCGCCGACAACCAGGACAAGTTCCTGATGGAGGAGATCCAGGTCATCGTCGCCACGATCGCCTTCGGAATGGGCATCGACAAGCCCGACGTGCGCTTTGTCATCCACTACGACATCCCCAAGTCCATCGAAGGCTACTACCAGGAGACAGGACGGGCCGGACGCGACGGCCGGGAAGGCACCTGCATCACCTACTACAGCTACAAGGACATCCGCAAGCTCGAGAAGTTCATGCAGGGAAAGCCCGTCTCCGAGCAGGAAATCGGCCGCCAGCTCCTCGGTGAGACCATGGCCTACGCCGAGACGAGCCAGTGCCGCAGGAAGCTGCTGCTCAACTACTTCGGCGAGGACTACACCGAGCCCAACTGCGGCGCCTGCGACAACTGCCTCCACCCGAAGCCGCGCTTCGACGGGCAGAAGGAGATGCGGCTCGTCATCGAGCTCATCGGCACGCTCCGGGAGCACTTCAAGGCCGAGCACCTGGCCGGCATCCTCGCCGGCGAGTCCAACGCCCTGATCAAGTCCTACAAGCACGACCAGCACCCCCTGTTCGGCGCCGGCAGCGACCACGACGTCAAGTTCTGGATCACCGTAATCCACCAGGGCATCATCCTCCACCTGCTCGACAAGGAGATCGAAACCTACGGCCTCCTCTCCGTTTCGCCCGCGGGCATGGACTTTTTCGTCGACCCGCACCCGCTGATGCTCGTGGAGGACCGCAAGTTCTCCGACGGCGCGGACGACGATGACGACGAGGAGGAAGGCGGCGCCGCGGCGGCCAAGGGCGGCGGCGGGGGCGACCAGGTGCTTCTCGCCATGCTCAAGGACCTCCGCAAGGACCTCGCCCGCAAGCGCGGCCTCCAGCCCTGGATCCTGTTCGGGGACCCGTCCCTCGAGGATATGTCCATCCTCTACCCCATCACCCTCGCGGAGCTGAAGAACTGCCAGGGCGTCGGCGAGGGCAAGGCCCGTAAGTTCGGGAAGGAGTTCGTCGAGCTGATCGCCCGCTACGTCGAGGAGAACGAGATCGAGCGCCCGGACGATTTCGTCGTGAAGACGATCGCCAGCCGCTCCGCCAACAAGGTCTTCATCATCCAGAGCATCGACCGCCAGCTTCCCTTCGAGGACATCGCCGCGGCCAAGGGCATGGAAATGAGCGACCTCTACACCGAGATCGAGTCCATCGTCGCCTCCGGCATGGTCCTCAACATCGACTACTACATCCGCCAGACCCTCGACGAGGACGTCGTGGACGAGATCTACGACTGGTTCAAGACCGAGGCCACCTCCGACTCCCTCGAGGAGGCCATGGCCGCCCTCGGCGGGGACTATGAGGAGGACGAAATCAGGCTCGTCCGCATCAAATTCCTCTCAGAGGTAGCGAACTAGCGAGTTTTTTACTAAATTTGCATCTTCATCAAATACGTCAGATATGATTACCTTCGGCTACAAGAAACAATTCATGAGCATCGCCCGTGCGTTCATCGCCATCGGACTCGGCCTCTGCCTCTTCGTCTTCAAGATCGACGCCATCGAGACCATCATCCGCATCATCGGCGTGGCGATCCTTTTCGCCGGCGTGATTTCCATCGCCCCGATGCTCAGCAGGAAAGACGATAAGATCAAACAGAACAAGATCGGCACCGCCATCGGCTGGACGACCTGCGGCATCGCCGCGGTGATCGGCCTTCTGGTTGTGCTCAAGCCGCTGTGGTTCACCCACTTCTTTATCTTTCTTCTCTCTGCCGCCATCATCCTTTTCTGCGTGATCCAGCTCATGGCCGTGATCAGCGCCATGCAGTATGTCGAGGGGACGACCTTCTCGCTGGTGCTCAGCGCCGCGGCCCTTGTCGGCGGCATCATCATGATGTTCTTCGGCGCCGGGCAGATCATCTGCTACATCCTCGGCGTGCTCCTGGTGATCTACGGCATCTCCGAGCTTTTCGCCATGCCGAAGATCCGCAAGGCGGAGGAAATCTACATCATCAAGTACGGCCCTGCCAAGGAAGCGAAGGCGGAGGAGGCCCCGAAGGCGGAACCGTCCGGTCTTCTTATTACCGGCGTCAAGGATGCCGAATATGAGGAAGTGAGAAAGAAATGATCCCGCAGGAGACCGTTGAGCTCATAAAGGACACCGCCCAGATTGTGGATGTCATCAGCGATTTTGTCACCCTGAAGCGCCGGGGTGGCAATTTTGTCGCATGCTGCCCGTTCCACAACGAGAAGACCCCGTCCTTCAACGTGTCTCCCTCCCGCGGCATCTACAAATGCTTCGGCTGCGGCAAGAGCGGCACCGCCATCGGCTTCATCATGGAGTACGAGCACCTCTCCTATGTGGAGGCGCTGCGCTACCTCGCCAACAAATACCATATCGAAGTAAAGGAAGAGGAGGAGACGGCCGAGCAGATCGCCGCCCGACAGCGCAACGAGAGCCTCCTTCTCGTGTCGGATTTCGCCGGGAAGTTCTTCGTGGACCAGCTCGCGACGCCGGAAGGCCGCAGCATCGGCTACCAGTACTTCAAGTCGCGCGGGCTCGAGGACGAGACCATCGCCAAGTACCGGCTCGGCTGGGCGCCCCGCAGCAGGAAAGCCTTCACGGAGGCCGCCAAGGCCGCCGGCTATAAGGACGAATACCTGCTCGAGACCGGCCTCTGCGCGCAGTACGACGGCGGTGACGGCTCCCTCCACGACCGCTTCTACGACCGCGTCATCTTCCCGATCCATTCGGTCAGCGGCCGCGTCATCGCTTTCGGCGGGCGCACGCTCCTGACCGACAAGTCCGTCGCCAAATACGTCAACTCCAAGGAATCGGAGATCTACGTCAAGTCCCGGTCCCTCTACGGCATCTACTACGCCAAGGCGGAGATGTCGCGCCGGGACAAGTGCTACCTCGTCGAGGGCTATCTTGACGTCCTGTCCATGCACCAGCTCGGCATCACGAACGTGGTGGCCTCCAGCGGCACTTCCCTGACCGTCGAGCAGATCCGCCTGATCAAGAAATTCACCGAGAACGTCACCATCATGTATGACGGCGACGGGGCGGGGATCAAGGCGGCCCTGCGCGGCATCGACATGGTCCTCAAGGAGGGCATGAACGTCAAGGTGGTGCTGATCCCGGACGGCGACGACCCGGATTCCTATTCCCGGAAACATACGCTGGAGGAGGTCGAGGCCTTCATCGCCGCGAACGAGCGCGATTTCATCGGCTTCAAGACGGACCTCCTGCTGGAGGAAGCCGGCGGGGACCCGCTGAAAAAGGCCAACCTCATCAACGACATCGCGGACACCATCGCCGGCATCCCGGACGCCGTGAAGCGCTCGGTCTATGTCGACGAGACGGCCCGCAAGTTCTCCATCGGCGAGGACCTGCTCTTCGACCGGATCCGCCGCACGAGAGAGCGGATGCTGGAGGAGGCGCGCGCCGAGCGCGAACGGGAACGCCGCCGCGAGGCCCACGACGCCCGCGAACTGGCCCCGCCGCCCGGTATCGAGGACGCCCCGGCAGCGCCGACGGCCGTCGTGCGCCCGGTGAAGCCCGTTTCCGGCCTGGAGGCCCTGGAGAACGACCCGATCCTCGCGCCGTCCGAGCGCGAACTGCTGCTCTTCCTGCTGCGCTACGGCCGGGAGCCGCTGCAGTTCGAGAGCGATTCGGAGTTCTTCAGCCCGGAGCCGCGGACGGTCGCCGAGTTCATCGACGACGCCATGGCCGGGGATGACATCTCCTTCTCGAACATCGCCTACCGGAAGGTCTACGACGCCTATTTCCGCTGCTACGACGCGGGGCTCGACGGCGACGCCACCCTCCGCGCCCTACTGGACGACCCGGACCGCGACCTCGCCTTTGTCGCGAGCGAGATTTCCGAAGAAAAATACCAGCTGACCGTCGACAACTTCTCCCGTTCGATGACGGTCCTCTCCTCCTGGCTGGTCAACTATGTCCCGAAGAGCATCCTCGCCTACCAGGAGAAGCGGATGCAGAAAGAGGGCGCCGCGCTGAAGGACGCCCTGACCAAAGCCGCCACCGCCGAGGAGCAGCTGCGGATCCTCCAGAGCATCCAGCACGTCAACGCCGTGCGGGTGATGCTCCAGAACAGACTCGGCAGAGACAATAACGGATAACAGACAAATATGAGCAAACGAACCCTCGTCACCTGTGCCCTTCCCTATGCGAACGGCCCCATCCATATCGGTCACCTCGCCGGCGCCTACATCCCCGGCGACATCTACGTCCGCTACCTGCGCATGCGCGGGGAGGACGTGGTCTTCATCTGCGGCAGCGATGAGCACGGCGTGCCCATCACCATCAAGGCCCGTGGCGAAGGCGTGAGCCCGCAGGATGTCGTGGACCGCTACCACCGCATCATGAAGGACGCCTTCTCGGAGCTCGGCATCAACTTCGACATCTATTCCCGCACCTCCTCCGAGGTCCATGCCCGGAACGCGTCGGCCTTCTTCCGCAAGCTCTACGACCAGGACGATTTCATCACCAAGGAGTCCGAGCAGCTCTACGACCCGGAGGCGAAGATGTTCCTGACGGACCGCCTCATCGAGGGCACCTGCCCGAAGTGCGGCAATCCCCACGCCTATGGCGACCAGTGCGAGAAATGCGGCTCCACGCTGAGCCCCGAGGAACTGCTCGACCCGAAGTCCAAGCTCAGCGGCGCGACGCCCGTGAAGATGAAGACCAAGCACTGGTACCTGCCGCTGGACCGCTACGAGCCGTGGCTCCGCGAGTGGATCCTCGAGCAGCACAAGGAGTGGAAGACCAACGTCTACGGCCAGTGCAAGAGCTGGCTGGACGGCGGCCTGCAGCCCCGCGCCGTGACCCGCGACCTCGACTGGGGCGTCCCCGTGCCCGTCGAAGGCGCCGAGGGCAAGGTGCTCTATGTCTGGTTCGACGCCCCGATCGGCTACATCTCCAACACGAAGGAGCTCCTCCCCGAGAGCTGGGAGAAGTGGTGGAAGGACCCGGAGACGCGCCTCGTGCATTTTATCGGCAAGGACAACATCGTCTTCCACTGCATCGTGTTCCCGTCGATGCTCAAGGCCAGCGGCGACTACATCCTCCCCGACAACGTCCCGTCCAACGAGTTCCTCAACCTCGAGGGCGACAAGATCTCCACTTCCCGCGGCTGGGCCGTCTGGGTCGACGAGTATGAGAAGGACTTCCCCGGGGACCAGGACGTGCTGCGCTACGTGCTGACGGCCAACGCCCCCGAGACCAAGGACAACGACTTCACCTGGAAGGACTTCCAGCAGCGCAACAACTCCGAGCTCGTCGCCGTCTTCGGTAACTTCGTCAACCGCGCCGTCGTGCTGACGCACAAGTATTTCGGCGGCCTCGTCCCCGAGAACCGCAAGCCGGAAGCGATTGATGCCGAGACGCTTGCCTCCATCCTCCCCTGCCGCAGGGCCCTGGAGGAGAACCTCAATACCTTCCACTTCCGCGAGGCCCTCAAGGAGGCGATGAACATCGCCCGCATCGGCAACAAGTACATCTCCGACATGGAGCCGTGGAAGACCGCTAAGGAGGATATGGACCGTACGGCCTCCATCCTCTACACCTGTCTCCAGATCTGCGCCGACCTCGCCATCGCCTTCGAGCCCTTCACGCCGTTCAGCGCCGGGAAGCTCCGCGGGATTCTCCGCGTCGGCCTCGACGCCGGTACGGACCACCGCGCCGGCGAGGGCGCCCCGACGGTCAACTTCTACCGCCCCGACGAGGGCCGCGCCGTGCATACCCGTCCCGCAGACCCCACGGACAAGCCTTGGGGTGACGCAGCGTCCATCGCCGGCGGCAGTGCATCGTCATTCCACGGCTTGTCCGTGGAATCTGTGACCCTCCACTGGTCCGACCTCGGCGCCGCGGAGATTCTCCCCGCCGGCCACGAGTTGGGCGAGGCCGTGCTCCTCTTCCGCAAGATCGAGGACGCGGAGATCCAGAAGCAGACCGACCGCCTCGAGAAGATCAAGGCCGAGCGCGAAGCAGCCGCTGCCGCCGCCGAGGCTGCGGAGGCCGCCAAAAAGGTCGAGCCGCAGAAGGCCGAGGTGACCTTCGACCAGTTCGGGGCCATGGACATCCGCACGGCGACGGTGCTCGCCGCCGAGCGCGTCCCGAAGACCGACAAGCTCCTCAAGCTCACCATCGACACGGGCATCGACACCCGCACGATCGTCTCCGGCATCGCCGAGTACTACTCCCCCGAAGATATGCTCGGCAAGCAGATCTGCATCCTCGCGAACCTCGCCCCCCGCGTCATCCGCGGCATCGAGTCGAAGGGCATGATCCTGATGGCCAAGCAGGGCGACGGCAAGATGCGCTTCATCACGCCGCAGGAGGTCGTCACCAACGGCGCCACCATCGGTTAGGCGTCACCAACGATGCGACCATCGAATAGGCGTTGAATGTAACTAATTAATAGTAAGCATAATAAACGATTTGCTCCCTCCTATTTGCGGAGGGAGCAAATTATTTAAATAACTCAGGTTGAATAACTTACATTCAACGCCCCATTAGTCGAGCGAGTGGATGGCGAGACCGGAGCGGAGCTTCGGCTCGAACCAGGTCGTCTTCGGCGGCATGATGTTGCCGGTGTCGGCGATGTTAATGAGCTGCTGCATGCTGACCGGGTAGAGGGCGAAGGCGACCTTCATCTCGCCGGAGTCGACGCGGCGGCTGAGCTCGCCGAGGCCACGGATGCCGCCGACGAAGTCGATGCGCTTGTCCGTGCGGAGGTCCTTGATACCGAGGATCTTGTCGAGGACGAGGTTCGAGAGGATCGTCACGTCCAGCACGCCGATCGGGTCGTCGTCATTGTAGCGGCCGGGCTTGGCGGTGAGGCTGTACCACTTGTCGCCGAGATACATCGAGAAGTTGTGCAGGCCGGTCGGGGCGGCGGGCTTGGCGGGACGGCCGCAGCGCGGCTTCGTCGCGACGGCGACCTCGAAGTCTTCCTCGAGGGCCTTCAGGAACTGCTCCTCGCTCAGGCCGTTGAGGTCCTTGACGACGCGGTTGTAGTCGATGATGGCGAGCTGGCTTTCCGGGAAGCAGACGGCCATGAAGAAGTTGTACTCCTCGTCTCCGGTATGGTTCGGATTCTGGGCCTTCTTTTCGGCGCCGACGCGGGCCGCGGCGGCCGTACGGTGGTGGCCGTCAGCGACATAGAAGGCGTCGATGTCGTGGGTGAAGATCTCGGTGATGCGGGCGTTGACGGCATCGTCGTCGATCACCCAGAAGGTGTGGACGAACTTGTTCTCGTCGGTGAACTTGTACTCGGGGGCGCCGGCGGCCGTCTTGGCGATGATGGCGCCGAGCTCGGCGTTGTCCTTGAAGGCGAAGAAGACGGGCTCGATGTTGGCGTTCTGGATCCGGACGTGGATCATGCGGTCGTCTTCCTTGTCCTTGCGGGTCAGCTCGTGCTTCTTGATCTTGCCGGTGGCGTAGTCGTCGGTGTGGGCGCACAGGACGATTCCGTACTGCGTGCGCTTGCCCATCGTCTGCGCATAGACATAATATTTCTCTTTCTCCTCGCGGACCAGCCAGCCTTTCTTCTGCCAGGTCTTGAAGTTCTCGACGGCGCGGTCGTAGGTGCGCTGCTCGTGCTCGCCGGCGATCGGGTCGAAGTCGATCTCGGGCTTGGTGATGTGGAGCAGGGATTTCTCGCCGGCCATGGCCTTGGCCTCGGCGCTGTTGAGGACATCATACGGCGGGGCCGCAACTTCGGTTACCAGGTTTTTCGGAGGGCGGATGGCCGCAAAGGGTTTTACTCTTACCATGATGCTATAGAAATAATGTTATTGTGGTTTTTTTCAAAGATACGCTTTTTCCCTGACAAAGGAGAAATATTTTTCAAAAATCAGTAAATAATCATTACCTTTATAGTCCCGACAGGAAATAATTTAAAACTTTTATTAATAACACTGATTCTATTATCATGAAAAAAGTCCATGTTTTCAATGCAGGCCCTTGCGTGCTTCCGCAGGTCGCCATCGACAAAGCCATCGAAGCCCTCAAGGACTTCAGCGGCACCGGCATTTCCCTGATCTCCATCTCCCACCGCACGAAGGAGTGGGACGCCGTGATGGATGAGTGCCGAGCCCTCTGGAAAGAGCTGCTCCATATCCCGGACACGCACGAGGTCGTCTTCCTCGGCGGCGGCGCCTCCCTCCAGTTCCTCTATGTGGCGATGAACTACCTCGAGAAGAAGGCCGCCTACCTCGACACCGGCGTGTGGGCCCACAAAGCCCTCAAGGAAGCCGAAGGCATCGGCAACGCCTACGCCATCGCCTGCTCCAAGGACAAGAACTACACCTATATCCCGAAGGGCTTCGAGATCCCCGCTGACCTCGACTACCTCCACATCACCACGAACAACACCATCTACGGCACCGAGATCCACGAAGACATCGACTGCCCGTGCCCGCTGATTGCGGATATGTCCTCCGACATCATGTCCCGCCCGGTCGACGTCTCCAAGTACGACCTCATCTACGGCGGCGCCCAGAAGAACGTCGGTCCCGCCGGCGTCATCTTCGCCATCATCAAAAAGGAGTCCCTCGGCCGCGTCAGCCGCTACATTCCGACGATGCTCGACTACCGCACCCATATCGACAAGCTCTCCATGTTCAACACCCCGCCCGTTTTCGCCATCTTCGTGATGAACGAGACCCTCAAGTGGCTCAAGTCCATCGGCGGCGTCGAGGCCATCTATGAGATCAACAAGAAGAAGGCGCAGCTCCTCTACGACGAGATCGACCGCAACTCCATGTTCGTCGGCACCGCCGAGAAGGAGGACCGTTCGCTGATGAACGTCTGCTTCGTCATGGCCCCCGGCAAGGAAGACCTCCAGGACGAGTTCATGGCCTTCGCCAAGGAGCGCGGCATGGTCGGCATCAAGGGCCACCGCTCCGTCGGCGGCTTCCGCGCCTCCCTCTACAACGCCTGCCCGATCGAGGACGTCCAGGCCCTCGTCGACTGCATGAAGGAATTCGAAACCCTTAAGAAGTAAGCTGCACCATGAAGATTCTCATCGCAACCCAGAAGCCGTTCTCCGCAGCGGCCGTGCATGATATCCATGAGCTTCTCGAGGCCTCCGGCCACGAGGTCGAGCTCCTCGAGAAGTACCCCGGCGAGGCCGAGCTCTGCGAGGCCGTCAAGGACGCCGAGGCCCTCATCATCCGTTCCGACAAGGTGACGCCCGCCGTGCTGGACGCCGCGAAGAAGCTCAAGATCGTCGTCCGTGCCGGTGCCGGCTTCGACAATGTCGACCTCGCCGCCGCGACCGCCCATGGCGTCGTCGTGGAGAACACCCCGGGACAGAACTCCAACGCCGTGGCCGAGCTCGCCATCGCCCTGATGATTTTCATGGCCCGCGGCCAGTTCGACGGAAAGACCGGTTCCGAGCTCCAGGGCAAGAAACTCGGCGTCCAGGCCTACGGCAACGTCGGCCGTCTCGTCGGCCAGAAAGCCAAGGCCCTCGGCATGGACATCTGCGCCCTCGACCCGTTCCTCACCGACGAGCAGATCATCGCCGGCGGCGCGACTCCGGTGCACTCCATCGAAGAGCTCTACAGCCAGTCCAACTTCCTCTCGATCCACATCCCGGCCCTGCCGTCGACGATCAAGTCCATCGGCTATGACCTCATCACCAGGATGCCCACAGGCGGCGTTCTTGTCAACACCGCCCGCAAGGAAGTCATCGACGAGGAAGGCCTCATGAAGGCCCTCGAGGAGCGTCCGGACCTCCGCTACGTCACCGACGTCATGCCCGACAACTACGCCGAGCTCCGCGAGAAATTCGGCAACCGCGTCTTCGCCACGCCGAAGAAGATGGGCGCCCAGACGGCCGAAGCCAACCTCAACGCCGGTGTCGCCGCCGGTCGCCAGATCATCGACTTCTTCGCCACGGGTTCGACCAAGTTCCAGGTGAACAAATAGATCTCTCGGCTTCGCTCGAGATGATAAAAAAATAGCGACCGCTGAGCGGCCGCTATTTTTTGTATGTCAACACCTTAGAGTTCCCAGGCGAGAGACGATGCGCCGAGGATGGCGGCGTCGGATTCCTTGAGCTGGGAGTAGACGAGCTTGACCTTGCCGCGCCACAGCGGAAGGACGTTCTCGTTCATGCCGCGGGTGATCGGGTCCGTCAGGAACTCCTTGCTGCGGGCCAGTCCGCCGAAGAGGACGATGGCTTCCGGAGCGGAGAATTCGATGAAGTCCGCGAGCTTCTCGCCGAGCATGTGGCCGGTGAACTCGAAGAGCTTGAGGGCGACCTTGTCCCCTTCCTTGGCGGCCTCGTAGATGTCCTTGGAGGTAATCTTGTCGAGGGAGCGGAGGGTCGAGGGCTCGTCGCTCATCTCCAGCCACTCGCGGGCCGTGCGGGCCATGCCGATGGCGGAGCAGTAGGCCTCGAGGCAGCCGGTCTTGCCGCAGCCGCAGGAGCGGCCGTTGTGGCGGACGACGCAGGTGTGGCCGAGCTCGCCGGCGAAACCGTCGTGGCCGTAGACCACCTTGCCGTCGATGACGATGCCAGAGCCGACACCGGTGCCGAGGGTGATCATGATGAAGTCCTTCATGCCGCGGGCGGCGCCGTAGGTCATTTCGCCCATGGCGGCGGCGTTGGCGTCGTTGGTGAGCTTGACGGGGATCCCGCCCATCGCCTCGCTCAGCAGGCGGGCGAAATCGATCTTCTTCTGGCCGGCCCAGGTGAGGTTCGGGGCGTACTCGATCGTGCCGGTGTAGTAGTTGCCGTTCGGGGCGCCGACGCCGATGCCGCGGATGAGACCCTCGGCGTT
The DNA here is from genome assembly GCA_902768665.1 of uncultured Bacteroidia bacterium. GTDB lineage: Bacteria > Bacteroidota > Bacteroidia > Bacteroidales > UBA932 > Cryptobacteroides. The sequence continues at coordinate 13,244 of CACXMA010000020.1, forward strand.
CGCTTCGGTGATGATGCGGTTCAGCGCTTCGGCGAGCTCCGCGATGTAAGGTTCGACGGAAGTATAGGTGTCCGTGCGGATGACGGTCTGTGCGAGGACGGTACCGCGGGCGTCGACGACGCCGCATTTGGTGGTCTGTCCACCGACGTCAATACCGATTACTAAGTCTTGTGCCATAATTAGTTCTTTTTAACGCGGGAGCCGATGACGGCGAAGTAGAGAATGAATGCGACGGCGGCGAAGAGCACCCAGTAGGAGGCCATGTAGGAGACCTTGTCAGCGACAAAGTTCTGGACGAGCGGGACGATACCGCCACCGACGACCATGGCCATGAAGATACCGGAAGCCTTCTCCGTAGCGGCGCCGAGGCCCTCGACGGAGAGGTCGAAGATCGTGCCCCACATCACGGAGGTGCAGAGGCCGCAGAGGACGAGCATCAGGGCTGCGATCGGAACGGTGGCCATGCCGAAGCCGCTACCGTTGAATACCGGCATCGATACCCAGGAAGAGTTGCCGAGGAAGATCGCGAGCAGAAGGAAGAGCAGCGCGACGGAAGAAACCACCGTCAGCTGGGTCTTGGAGCTGACCTTGCCGGAGATCACGGAGGAGACCAGACGGCCGATGAGCATCAGGAACCAGTAGGTACCCGCGACGAAACCGGCGATACCGGCGGCGGTCTCCTTGTCGAGGCCCGCGCCCTTGTCGGAAGCATCGGAGAGGTAGAAGTTCAGCGTACCGGGGATACCGACCTCAACACCCACATAGAGGAAGATGGCGATGGCGCCCAGGATGAAGTGGCTGTACTTCAGCGGGCTGACAACCGGGGCGTCGGACTTGGTCTGGACGGGATCCTGGATCGGGATGAAGCAGAGGATGACGGCGGCGACGGCAAAGACACCCATGGCCATGAACAGGAGGGTGTTGACGTCGGTGATGAGGGTCTCATGGCTGAGCTCACCGATCATGGCGCCGACGAGCATCGGGGTCAGGGTACCCATCAGGGAGTTGAAGGAACCGCCGATCTGGATGTACTGGTTGGAGCGCTTTCCGCCGAGGATCTTCAGCATCGGGTTGACGACGGTGTTGAGCATGCAGACGGAGAAGCCGGCGATGAAGGCACCGAGGAGATAGACGAAGAAGTTCGTGGGGATGCTGCCGATGGTCGAACCGACACCTACCTGGCCGGACAGGAACTGGACCAAAACACCCAGGAAGCCGACGACGAGGGCGGCGATGGCTGTGAACTTGTAGCCCTTCTTCTTGAGGAGGTTACCGGCCGGGATACCCATGAAGGCATAGGCCAGGAAGTTCATCATGTTACCCATCATGCCGAGGGTGTTGGATCCCTCAATACCGGGCTGCATCTTCCAGATGTTGCCGATCGGAGCCGCAAGGTTCGTCACGAAGGAGATCATACCGAACAGGAAGATCATCGTCAGGATGGCGATGAGGTTGCTGTTGTTCTTTTGTGCTGTCATAGAGATTAGTATTTAATGTGATTAATAATCAGCAATTAGTCTTCAAAGATAGCAAAAAGAATGGAAAGTCGGGGGAAAGAGACGGATTTTTTAACCGATTTTTCCCTCGCGGCGCTGTCGGAGCCGTTCGACCCCTTCCTTGCCGCCGATGATGTAGGCGTCCTTGTCGCGGTCGATGCCGAGGCGCTCGGCAATGCGGTCGCGGATGGCCTGCCTCTCGATGCGGCGCTTGATGACGCGGTTCTCGACAAAGACGGCGATGTTCGCGGTCATGTAGTAGACAACAGTCTGGATGGTGATCCAGAAGAGCTGGGGGGCGATGGTCACGATGGTGCCGCCGGCGGTGTTGAGGTTCATGAACGCCCGGCAGCCGAAGGTCGACGGGAAGAGGTAGGAGAACCAGCGCCAAAGATCCGGGAAGGCCGATTCGGGCCAGGTCACGCCGCTGAGGAACATCAGCACCGGCGACATGAACAGGAACAGCACGAAGACGGTCTCGCGGCGGCGGATCAGGGTGCTCCAGGTGAAGCTGAAGAAGATGCAGTCCGCGACGAAGAAGAGCATCAGGATGAACACCTCCCACATGTCGGCCCGCTGCGGATACTGGAACAGCCACGGCACCAGGAAGAGCACGACGGTCCCCACGAAAGTATAGACCATCATGTACGCAGCCGCACGGCCGAGCACGACCCTTCCCATGCCGACGCCCTGGAGGCGGTCCGGCAGCGAGGCGAAGCTGCGGTTCTGCTCGCGGAGGGTGCCCGCCAGCAGCGCCGAACCGTAGAAGAGCGTCTGCTGAATGGCCAGCATCAGCGCAGCCGCCAGGAAGAAGATCGTGTAGGAGAAGGCCGGGTTGTACGGGATGTTCTCCTCGCGGCGGACGGGTTCGATGAGCATTGCGGCATCTTCGCCGGAGAAGCCTGCGGCGGCATAATGCTCGGCCTGGATGGTCTTGAGCTCGTCGAGCATGACATAGCTCGTCCCCATCGTCAGGCACTTGTAGTAGAGGAAGCTGGACATGTCGGCATAGGTCGACACGGTCGCCTGTTCGAGGTGCGCGAGCTTCTCGGAGAAGTCGGACGGGATATAGATGATGCCGTGGACCTTCTGCTCCTGCATGAGCTTCTCGGCCTCCAGCATGTCGATGCAGTCATAGGCGATCTCGCATTCGCGGGTCGCGTCGACCTTATTGATAAAGCGGCGGCTGTCGGAGCTGTGGCACATGTCCACGACGGCCACGGGCATGTCGTCGACCATGCCGACACCGTATACATAATTGTAGAGGACCGGATAGAGGAGACCGCCGACGAAGAAGATGATGATGGCGCCGCCGTCGGTGAAGATCATCTTCAGCTCGTTGTTGCAGATTTCCCAGGCGTGATGCAGCCAGGTCCTGACGTAGGAGTCTTTTCGGAAGAGTTTCATGGCTAATTACGCGGATAATCCAGGTACTCGTAGGCGTGGCGGAGCCTTCGGAAGCCCAGCGCCGGAAGGAAGAGGAAGAGCAGCAGATAGACGAGGTAGGGCCACCAGGCGGCGAATCCGGCCCCGTAGATGCCTTCCTGCACATAGAAGAGATAGTAGTGCCGCAGCGGGAAGATCGCCGCCAGCGGGCGAATAAGCTCGGGCATGCCGTCGACAGGGAGCGTGAAGCCCGCCATCGTGATGCCGAGGATGCTGTAGATCGCGCCGACGCTGATCGCCAGGCGGAGGGTCGGGACCATCGAGATGATCAGCAGCGCCACCGCCGCGCTCGCCAGGACGAGGGCCGTGATGCCCACGCACATGTTCCAGATCGAGCCCGAGAGCGGATAATGCATCCAGTGGTAGAGGAAGAAGACCAGCGACAGGCCGAGCGCCAGGAAAATGACCATGTAGGGAAGCAGTTTGCCGAACATGGCGGTTTCCATGGAGCCGCGCGCCATCTTGAGCAGGTGCTTGGAGGTGCCGTACTTGAGCTCCTGGCCGACGGCGTAGATGATCAGCAGGATGACGATCATCTCGAGCACGCCGGGCAGCAGGACGTTGTTGAGGTAGATGCCGTAGTTGGTCGTGGTGTTGCCGATCTGGTGCTGGTCCAGCACGATGGGCTGGATGCGGCCCATGATCTCCCTTTCGTTGGTACCCTTCATCCGGAGGATCTGCCGCTCCACGGCGCCGCCCGTGAGGATGGTCATCTGCATGATGTCCTTGTAGGCCAGGGCTCCGCCGACGAAGTAGAGCGAGTTGATGTAGAACGGGAGGGTCGGCCGGTGCTGGGCCTGGACCTCGGCGTTGAAATGCTCCGGGATGACGACGTACCCCATGATGCGGCCGCGCTGCATGTCGGACTGGGCGACGCGGTGGTCGTCGTAGTGGATGACCCGGCCGAGCTGCGTGGCGTCGAGCTGGGAGGCGAAGTTGCGGGAAGTGCTGCTGTGGTCCATGTCCACGACGCCGATGGGCATGTCGTGGGGCAGGCCGTCCCGCAGGAAGGTCGTGTAGAAAAAGGCGTTGAACGCGAGCACGACGACCGACGCCAGCAGGAAGATCGGCCGGATGCGGATGATCTTCAGCTCGCGAAGGACGACCAGTCCGAGCGTCTTGAAAAACCTTTTCATACCTTTTCGGTGATTACTTCTTGATGAGGACGCTCATGCCGGGAAGGAGGCCTTCCACCGGCTCGTTCGGCCGGGCGCGGACCTCGAAGGTCTTGGTGTCGTATTCGCCGATTTCCTTGGTCGCCTTCCAGGTCGCATAGGACTCGCGGGCCTTGAGGTAGTAGACCGTCGCCTCTACGCTGCGGTGGTCGAGGGCGGGAATCTCCAGCGTGACGGTATCGCCGATACCGAGACTGTGGAGCTGGTCCTCGCGGATGTTGAAGGTAAACCACATATCGGCGAGATCCTGGACGGTCATGATCGGGGAACCCGTGCCGACCAGTTCGCCGACCTTCGGGAAGATGTCGGAGATGATGCCGTCCGCGGGGGCGGTCAGGTAGAGCTCCTCGAGGTAGGAATTGACGAGCTCGACGGCGGCGTTGGCGCGGTCGACGAGTGCCACGGCGGCTTCCTTGTCCTCGCTGCGGGCACCGGCGACGGCCATGTCGTACTGGCTCTTGGCGGCCTTGGTCTGGGCGCAGGCGGCGTCGTACTTCGCCTTGGTCTCGTCATACTTCTGGGCGGAGATGACCTGCTGGTCGTAGAGTTTCTGGACCCGCTCGAAGCTCTTGCGGAGGACGTCCTCCTGGACGATGGCCTGCTGCCAGAGCTCGTAGGCGCCGGTAATCTGCTCGCTGCGGGCGCCGTTCATCGCTTTCTTGCGCTGGGCGTTGGCGGCGGCCTTGGCGGCGTTGGCCTCGGCGATCTTGCTGCGGATCTCCGGCGAGTCGATCACCACGAGGGTGTCGCCCTTGTGGACATAACTTCCCTCGACGGCGCGGAACTCCTCGATACGGCCCGGGACCTTGCCGGAGACGCGGTATTCGGTCGCTTCGGCTTCTCCCTGGATGTACTTCGGTCCGTTGTCCTTCGAGACGATGTAGCCGACCACGAGGATCACGAGGATGATCACGACCAGGGCGAGGAGGCCGAGAAGGAGGTTGTAGCTGGAATTTTTGCTTTTCATGGTATCACTTTTTATTTTTCTGCACGGTTGGAGAGGATCCCGCCCTCAGACTGCTGGAGGAGGGTGCGGGTCACCTGGAGTTCGATGCCCGCGTCGATGTATTCGGAATGGGCTTTGAGCCAGGCTGTCTGCGCGCCGAGAAGCGTGTCGGTGTCGATCACGCCGGCTTCGTGGCCGACGGTCGCGCTGCGGAGGTTCTCCTCTGCGCTCTCAAGGCTGCTTTCGGCCATGGTGAGGCGCTCGAGGGCCTCGTTCCAGAGCTTGTAGTTGCGGGTCACCTGGAGCTGGATCATCTCCTTGGCGTCGTCGAGGCGGTCCTGATAGAGGGCGGCTTCGGCGCGGGCCTTGCGGGTCTTCTGGAGGGCTTCGAAGCCATGGAAGATCGGCACGTTGACAATCACGCCGACGGACAGCATGCCGCCGCGCCAGTTGTTTTCGAAGCTGTGGTACATGTTCGGGTTCGAGACCATGTAGCTGGCGCCGAGGAGCACCTTCGGGAGCATGTCCGCGCGGGCGACCTTGGCCTTGCGGTCATAGATCTGCGTCGCGAGGGAGAGGCTCTTCGTCTCCGGGCGGTCGGCCCATACGGCCTCCATGTCCTTTTCGGGAATGAGCTCCGGGACCGCCACCTGTTCGAGGTTCTCGTCGGCAAGGACGATTTCCGTGTCGAGCGGGAGGCCGATCTGCTTGCACAGCAGCATCTTGGCGAGGGCGAGGCCGTTGGTGGCCTTGGTGAGGGACATCTTCGCCTCGTTGGCCTTGACCTTGACCTGGAGGGCGTCGGCCTGCGTCGATACGCCTTCATTGACGGCGATGTCGACATTGTGGGCGAGCTGTTCGAGCAGCTCGTTGTAGGACTCGGCGAGCTTCTTCTTGGCGGCGATGGAGACAATCTGCCAGTAGGCCTGGTCCACGGCGACGACCGTCTCGGCGTACTTCATGTCGTAGCGCGAGGCGGCGAGCTGCTCGGCGAGGGCGGCCATCTGGTTGGAGTAGATGATCTTTCCGCCCATGAAGACCGGCTGGACAAGGGTCACGGCGCCGACATAGATGTCGCTGATGTCGAGGGTGAAGGATTCGTCGACCTGGCGGGCGATGGCGTCGATCGGGGTCTTGAGGTCCGTCTGTCCGAGCTGGCTCAGCAGGGCGATGGCATCCGCGTTGGACGCCAGGGCTGCGGCGACATCGGGATTGGACCGGAGGATGGAGCCGATGGACTGATAGATCTGGTCATAACGCGCCTGGGCGGCCGCACCGGCCCCTGCGAGTCCGTCGGAGATGTTCTCCGGGAGGAGGGAGAGGTTGCGGTTGTTGTGGAGATAGGCGCCGGTCGCGCTGATGTTGGGGAAATAGTTCGCCCGGGCGATCTTCCGGTCGTAGCCGGCCATTTCCAGTTCCGTCTCCGCCTGGTCGAGCTCGCGGTTGGCCTCGACGGCCATCGCGCGGCAGTCCTCGAGGGTCAGCAGCTGCTGGGCCGCCGCGGGGACTGGCAGGGCAAGGGAGAGAGACAGAAGTAGAAGGATCGTACCTTTTTTCATATAGGGATTGCTGTTTTTTTTCGCAGTGCAAAGGTACTACAATTTTGGGGCAAATTCTTCCCCTTCTTGCTAATGAATCGGCCCCGGTTTTTGTCAAAAGGTCGAAAAAGGGCTTGTTTCTATCAAGAATTGCTGTATCTTTGTCCTGCGATAGTTGCTTATAATAATATGGACGATTCCCTCAAAACCATCGGCATCCGCCAGATCCGCTCCATCCTCAGCGGCTCGGAGGATTCCGGCCTCAGCGACGACGTCTTCGTCTGCGACCTCTCTTCCGCGGCCGTCAATTCCGAGCAGGAAAAGGCCGTGCTCGACCTCCTGCAGTACCCGATCCGCATCGACGGCTACACGGTCGTCTTCTGCGTGTCCGGCCATGTCACCGTCGACATCAACCTCCACAGCTTCGACGTCTCGCCGAATACGCTGCTGATCAATGTCCCCGGCAACATCCTCCGCGTGTCCATGTCGCAGGTGACCGACACGCTGCTGAGCGAGGCCCGTTTCGTGCTGATCGTCCTTTCGCGCGAGTTCATGAGCGGGGTCCATTTCGACTTCAACAAGATGTTCGCGGATTCGCTGGTGCTGTTCAACAACCCCGTCATCTCCCTGACCGACGAGCAGCTGTCCCTGGCAAAGCAGTATTTCTTCCTGGCCAGCAGCCTGATGAATCCGGCCCTGGCGAACCGCCGCGAGGCCGTCAGCTCCCTGATCGCCTCGCTGATGTATGTCTTCGGGACGGTATGGTCGCAGAACATCCTCTCCGCCAAGGAAGCCGGCGCCACCACCGCTTCCCTGCGCCTCCAGCAGATCTTCGACCGCTTCATCCAGCTCGTGACCGAGTACCATGACAGCGAACGCGGCATGGCCTTCTACGCCGACAAGCTCTGCCTCACGCCGAAATACCTCTCGAAGCTCGTCAAGCAGGCCAGCGGCCGCAGCGCCCCCGACTGGATCGACGCCTTCGTCATCCTCGAGGCCAAGAACATGCTGAAGTACTCCGACATCCCCATCAAGGAGATCGTCTACAAACTCAACTTCCCCAACCAGTCCGTCTTCTACAAATTCTTCAAGACCCACACCGGCCTCACCCCCTCCGAGTACCGCAAATCCTAGCGCCTCTCCCGTCTCGCCCTATTCTGTCATTTCGAGCGCAGTCGAGAAATCTTTCCCGTCATGCCCGACCTAATCGGGCATCCCTTTCGTCATTCCACGGCTCTGTCCAGCGCCCGCGGCAATGAAACCGTCATTCCACGGCCCCGTCCGTGGAATCTGTCCTCCGGTTTCCGGACAGTGGTCGTCAAAAGCCCGATCTCAGGAGGCTGCTTCGCATCCCCTCCTTCGGTCCTGGCGGACGGCAGGGCTTTTGACGACCACCGTCCTTCAACCTGCAGCCAGAGACAGCGTGGCCACCCTCCTGTTGTGGGCGGAGGGTGGCTACGAAAAGCCCAGGAAAACGTGCCTACCCTCCCTTTTTCAGAGAAGGGTAGCCACCCTATTTCGCACAATTTCCAGCCATTCGGAGCAAAGCCCTCTGTCATTTCGAGCGAAGCCGAGAAATCTTTCCCGTCATTCCACGGCTCCGACCGTGGAATCTGCTTTCTGAAGGGCCGTTTCTTTTGCTTGGCCGCACGGGGGTCGTGGCCTTCTCGCCACCTTCCAGCTTCTGTTTCGTAAATGGTTGAATGACTGTTGTTTGCAAAACCAAGCCTGGAAGGTGGCCTGTTTTTTCGGGGGACCTTCCAACAGTGATTTTGTAAGTATTTGAGTATAAGATGGTTGCTGGCGGTAGGCTGGAAGGTGCCGGCGGGGCTGAGATTTCTCGACTGCGCTCGAAATGACAGAGGAAGGAATGCCCGAAATGACAGAGGACTTCGGCCGGAATGACAGGAGAAGGGGCTCCCTCCCCCCACAAAAGGAGGAAAGCCACGCTGCCCCGGGCCGCAGGGACGGAGGAGGCCCGTTGCTGCTGCGGTGCGGGCTCGTGTGCGGAAACGGATATGTGCGGGGGCCCAGTGAAGGAGGCATGTGCGGGGGCCACGTGCAGGGGGCGATGACGCGAAGCGGCATGACGAGCATTGTCCGCCGACGTTAGGCCCGCGTCAGCGGGACTAAAAGGAGAAGTTGGCTCGTCAAGCCCCCGATGCCGCTCCGTTTCCGCACTTTCGAGCCTGCACCGCAGTAGCAACAACAGGCTTCCGGAGCAACGGAGGACAGATGCCCGATCGGGTCGGGCATGGAAAAAAGGGATGACGCCTACTTGTAGTAGTTCAAATAGATACTGTTCAGCGTGGCGCTGGAGGCGCAGCTGATCTTGACGCCCTGGTAGCCGGAAAGGTCGTACTTGTATTTTTTGTCATTGACCGTTTCGCGGGCCGTGTCGTGGATGGCGATTTCGTTGTTCAGCGCGTCGATGCCGTAGACCTCGGCCTCGATGTAATTCGATGCGTCATACCATTTTCCGAGCGTAAACTCAATGCTCTCAAGACCGCCCGGGAAGGGCTGCGACGGGGCGGTACGGAACCACCACAGGTAGTTGCGGTCGTCTGCCGTCGATGAACCGCCGTAATAGCTGCCGAACTTCGTGTTGGAGGCCAGGAAATAGGCGGATTCGTCGGCATATTCACGATACCAGTTATCGCGGTTCTTGATGACGTAGGAACTGATCCCGTCTACCGTTTGAATGAGCGTCGCATTGCCGTTGATCTCCAGGGATACCGTCTCTCCGACAACCAGAATTTTCTCCAGCCAGTCAAAACTGGCGGGACCGTATCCGGCCTCGGGGATGCCCTTGATATGGAGGTAGTATTCGTCCGGCGCCAGCCCGCTGTCGACCGTGACGCCGACATAGTCCGCATCAATGGCGGTGACAGGCAGCTCGTGCCTTTCTTCCGAATCCCACAACGTGTAATAGCATTCGTATCCGGCGACATGCTCACCCCGCTCCCAGACTGCCTGGAAGCCATCCCGGTTGGCCGAGTTGGAGGTGGTGTACTGGACCATTTCCGGCAACACGTCAACGGCCGGGAACAGCGACACCGAGAATTTCGTCAGACCGCCGTCCTTGAACACGAGGCTGCGGTCCTTCAGGGAGACCTCCTTGGCGAGAACGACATCGGAGCCGCCGCGGTCAACCGTGCAGAGCAGGCCGAACCAGTCGTTGAACTGGCCGGGAAGGCAGCGAAGATAGATCTTGGCCTTCCCCTCGGCGTCGGCGACAATCTCAGGCGTGTTCTCCGCGTTGAAGTCGATCCGGTGTTCGAACACAGGACCCGACATTTCTCCCTGCATCTCAACGAGTTTCACATATTCCTGGAGATCGGGATAATAGGCGATGCAGTTTTCCATGCTCACGCCGGGGATGAACGAATCCCCCGTATACCAGGAGCCGCTTTTGATGATATCGCCTTCCTGCAGGCCCGAAAGCGTGATTTCCACGATGGTGCCGAGCCGGGCGAAGTTGAAGGAGATTTCACTCGGGCGCGTGGTGAACGGATCGGTGGTCCGCGACACCAGCAGTTCATCCGCCGTTAAGAAGCCGGAGGCATAGATGTTCTGCTGGATAGGCATCAGCAGGGGAATATACTCACCCTTTACATCGCTTTCCGTATATAAACTGTAGCTGGGCATCGAGCAGGCGACATAGGTATAGGTAAAAGTATAGGTCGCGAGCTTTTCCGCGGTCATATTTTCCCAATAGTAAGGATCGAAGGAAGCCGTGAACTCGGCCGTTTCACCGCCGACCGTCAGCGGAGTGGATTCCGTCCAGTCGGAGTAAACATCAATATTACTCAGATTCGGATCGGACGTCACGCCGACCACATGCTCGCGGATGGAAATGACGTCGCCGACCTCCCAGGCCGTACGGTACTTCCCTTCCCCGTCCTGGGAGAAGAGGGTCTTGGTGGCCTCGTCACCGAAGCTGGCATGGATGGTCACCGTATGATTTGCGCGGACGGGAGTTTCCTCCGCAACCGTTTCGGTCTCCATTTCTTTCTGGCAGGAGAACAGCAGCAGCGCAAGCGCCGGAAGAAGGTACTTTTTCATCAGAAGCTCCCTCCATCATAAACGTTTTCATCATCAAAGACACCGGACTTTCCGGAATCTCCGTAGCTGACGGAATACTGCGTTCCGCAGACGACGTCGGCCAGCACGAGCGGAACGATCTCCGCCTGCGGCGCCACATAAGAATCAACCTTCCTTTTCATATTATGCTTTAGACTGATTTTTCCACTTGCAAAAATCCTCATAATTATGCAAAACTGATTAATGAATTTTCAGTAATTTCACGCCCTCGCGCTACTGAAATCGCGGGAATATGCAGGGATTCCTGCCAAAATGATTACTTTTGTAAAACGCTTCTGCCATGAAAAGAGCCTTTGCCATAGTCGCCGCCGCGGTCCTTCTTCTCGCCCTGCAGTCCTGCCGGAACAGGACGGACGGCGAGGCGTCCGGGCGCATTACGGCCCTGCTGGAAGAGTCTGCCCGCAGCACCGGGAACCAGCGCTTCGAGCCGGCCATGGCCAGTGCCCTCGAGGCCCTGACCCTCGCGCGGGAAACGGGCGACCGCAGGGGCGAGACGCAGGCGCTCTCCGGCATCGTCGGCATCGACATCATGACAAGCCGCGACGAAGACGCCTGGCAGAAAGCCCTCGAGGCCGAGGCCCTCGCCCGGGAGAACGGCTTCCGGGAGGAACTCGCCGGCATCCTCATCTCCAAGGCCAAACTCTGCTCCTATGCCGAGGTGTCCCCGGAGACGGGCCGAAACGACGAAGGTCTCGCCTATGCTGCGGAAGCCCTCGCCGTCGCGGAGGAAATCGACGCCCAGGAAGTCCAGGCCGAGGCCTGCTACGTCATCGCATCCCTCTATATCAACAAGAACCGCTGGAACGACCCCATCGACCCGGAGCTGTACCGCACCGCCGGCGAATATCTCGACCGGGGACAGGCACTCGCCGAGACCTATGACATTCCGCGCCTACGCCGCAACGGCATCCTCTTCCGTTCCCGCTGGTTCCAGCAGGGCGACCGCAACGAGGAGGCCATCCAATACTTCACACAGGTGCTTCAGGGGCTCAAAGGCAGCGACCACCTCACCGCCGCCAGCCTCTGTGACCGGCTCGTGCGGCTCTACACCAGGACCGGCGAGGCGGAAAAGGCCCTCGATGCCCACGACCGCTACGTCTATGAAACCGGGCAGTACATAGCCCTCAGGAGCGACGAGGTGCTGCAGGAGATGGAGTCCCGCTTCGAACTGCAGGAGAAGGAGTACCGGCTGAGGCTCCGCGGCTACCAGCTGGCCGTCCTGATCGCCGCCATCCTGCTGCTCGCGGCCACGCTCGTGCTCATTCTCGGCCGGCTTCGGAGACAGCGCCGCCGCAACGCCGAGCTGCAGAAGATCAACGATTCGAAGGAAGAGATCATCGCCCTGCTGTCAAAGGACCTCAAGAACCCCGCCAACGAGCACGCTTCCCTGCTGGAGAAACTCTCCACCGAAGCCGACAGCCTCTCCGGCGAGCAGATCCGCGAGCGCTGCAAGGAGATCGCCCGGGACGCCCGGTCCATGAACGACGACGTCGCCAACTACGTCAGCGACATCCTGCTCGAGCGGAGCCGCCGAATCGCCGACCTCGGCCTGTCCCAGCGCGAACTGCAGATCATCCGCCTCAGCGCGGAAGGCCTCTCGGCCGCCCAGATTGCGGAAACCGTCAGCCTCTCCGTCCACACCGTCAACACCCACCGCCAGCGCATCTACGCCAAGATGGGCGTCCGCAGCGTCTCCGAGATGCTCCACAAAGCCTCCCGGCTCGGCATCATCTGACCCTCCTCCCGTGCACGGCAGCCTAGTCCAGGCCGTCGAGGGCGATGGGATCGACGTCGCCGTCGGGATCGGGCTCGTTGAAGGGCTGCAGGAAAGGGTTTGTCGCGGCCTCGCGGGCGATGGTGGTGGCGGGGCCATGGCCGGGGATGACGTCGGTGTCGCCCGGCAGGACCATGATGCGGCTCAGGATGCTCGCCATCAGCGCGTCGTAATCGCCGCCGGGAAGGTCGCTGCGGCCGATGCTGCCGGCAAAGAGCGTGTCGCCGCTGATGAGAATGCCATGGGTGCGGTCATAGAAACAGACGGCGCCGGGGGCATGGCCGGGGGTCGCGATGACCTCCAGCTCCAGGCCGGCGAGGTGGAGGATGTCGCCGCCCTCGATGTCCACGGTCGGGAAGGAATTGTCGATGTCGCCGCCCTCGATGTAGCTGGCGTAGGCCGGGGAGATGCGGACGTTTTTCTTCTCGGCGGGGTGCATGTAGACCGGGATGCCGGGGAAGGAGCGCAGCAGCGCGGCGACGCCGAAGATATGGTCGAAGTGGCCGTGGGTCAGCAGGACAGCCTCCGGGGCCAGGCCCTTGTCAGACAGATACTTCCCGAGCCGTTCGCGCTCTCCGGCACTGGCCATGCCGGGGTCGGCGATGACACAGCGGGAGCCGCCTTCGAGGCTCAGGACGCTGCAGGTGGTCTGCAGGGCGTTAAAATGAAAGCACTTCACGGAAATCATAACCAATTCCTTGCAATTCTTTTGCAAAAGTACGAAGAAAAGTCTTAACTTTGTATGGTATGCACATCGGAATCGCAGGAAATATCGGCGCCGGCAAGACGACCCTTACCCGTATGCTCTCAGAGCACTACGGCTGGACGCCGAAGTACGAGTCCGTGACCTACAACCCTTACCTGGAGGATTACTACAAGGACATCGCCCGCTGGTCGTTCAATCTCGAAGTCTATTTCCTCGAGCAGCGCTTCCAGGACATCCTCGACATCGCCAAGTCGAAGGAAACCATCATCCAGGACAGGACCATCTTCGAGGGCGTCTACATCTTCGTCGCGAACAACTACCGCATGGGGAACCTCTCCCAGAGAGACTTCGAGACCTACATGCGCCTTTTCGAGATGATGATGTCGCTGGTGAAGGCCCCGGACCTGATGATCTACCTCAAATGCTCCATCCCGCACCTCATCTCCCAGATCCAGAAACGCGGCCGGGACTACGAGCAGACGATGTCCATCGACTACCTCAAGGGCCTCAACGACCTCTACGAATCCTTCATCGGGCACGACTACAAAGGCAAGGTCCTCACGATCGACGCCGACGAGCTCGACTTCGTGAACCGCCCGGAGGATTTCGCCCACATCACCGACAAGATCGACGCCGAGCTGTACGGATTATTTTAAAACACTATATACTATGCACATCGCTGTAGCAGGAAATATCGGAAGCGGAAAGACTACGCTCACCAAGATGCTCGCCGCCCATTACGGCTGGACGCCCCGCTTCGAGTCCGTGGACTTCAACCCCTACCTGGCCGACTTCTACGAGGACATGGAACGCTGGTCCTTCAACCTCCAGGTCTACTTCCTCAACAAGCGCTTCAAGGATGTCGTCGAGATCTCCAAGCAGAAGGAAGTGATCATCCAGGACCGCACCATCTACGAGGACGCCCGCATCTTCGCGCCGAACCTCCACGCCATGGGCCTGATGTCGAGCCGCGACTTCGAGAACTACAGCGACCTGTTCGACCTGATGATGTCCCTGGTCAAGGCCCCGGACCTGATGATCTATCTGCGGAGCTCCATCCCCAACCTCATCGCGCAGATCCAGAAGCGCGGCCGCGAGTACGAGCGCTCGATCCGCATCGACTACATCACCGGCCTCAACGAACGCTACGAGGCCTGGATCAAGGACTACAAGCACCGCCTGCTGATCATCGACGTCGACAGGATCAAGTTCGAGAACAAGCCCGAGGACTTCCAGTACATCACCGACAAGATCGACGCCGAGCTCTTCGGCCTCTTCCCGGCACAGTAGCATGACCCCGAAGGAGACCAAACGCATCCTCCTCGCGCTGATCCCCCTCGGTGTTCTGATCGGACTTCTTTCGCTGGACATCGCCATTTTCGGTGCGGACTCCATCCTCGGCGCCTCGCAGGTCTCCCTGCTGGTCGCCGCGGGCATCTGCGTCTGGCTCTCGATGTGGCTGCACAAGACCCCCTGGAAGACCTTCGAGGAGGCCATGGCGGTCAATATGGGCGACATCGCCCCCTCCATCCTCATCCTCCTGCTGATCGGCGCCATCTCCGGCACCTGGATGGCCAGTGGTGTGGTGCCTGCGTTCATCTACTACGGCATCCAGATCATCAATCCGAAGATCTTCCTGCTGACGGCCTGCGTGCTCTGCGCCCTGGTGTCGGTGATGACGGGTTCGTCGTGGACGACCATCGCCACGGTCGGCGTGGCCCTTCTCGGCATCGGCCGGGCCCAGGGCTTCAGCGACGCCATGACCGCCGGCGCCATCATCTCCGGCGCCTATTTCGGCGACAAAATTTCCCCGCTGTCGGACACGACCGTCCTCGCCTCGTCCATCAACCGCGTCGCGCTGTTCAGCCACATCCGCTACATGCTCTACACGACCGTCCCGTCCTTCCTGCTCACCCTCGCGGTGTTCACGGTCCTGGGCCTGGCCCACAGCGGCATGGGCGAAGCGCAGATGGACCTCTACACGCAGGTCCTGGCGGCCCGGTTCCACATCACGCCCTGGCTGCTGCTGATTCCCGCCATGACCGTATTCATGATCTGGCGCCGGCTTCCCGCCATCATGGTCCTGGCGCTGTCGACCCTTATCGCCGCCATCGCCGCCATCATCCTCCAGCCCGAAATCATCCGGAGTGTCGGCGAGGCCGTGACCGGCGGAAGCAACGCACGGATCTACTTCACCGGCGTCGTGGAGACCGTCTACAACTCCATCTCGCTGGAGACCGGCAACGCCGACGTCAACCAGCTCGTCGCCTCCCGCGGCATGCTCGGCATGCTCAACACCGTCTACCTGATCATCTGCGCCATGTGCTTCGGCGCCTGCATGAAGGCCAGCGGCATGATCGCCGACCTCGCCCGACTGATGCGGCCCTTCACCCGCACCCGCACCGGCCTCGTGACCTCCACGGTCGTCACCGGCACCGCCATGAACGGCATCGTCTCCGACCAGTACCTCGCCGTCATCCTCACCTCCAACATCTACCGCGACACCTACGAAAAGGACGGCTACGAGCCGCGCCTGCTCAGCCGCAGCGTCGAGGACTCCGCCACGGTAACCTCCCCGCTCTTCCCCTGGTCCAGCTGCGGCATGACCCAGGCCACCATCCTCTCCGTCCCGACCCTCGTCTACGCCCCCTTCTGCGTCTTCAACGTCCTCTCCCCGCTGATGTCCATCCTCATGGCCATCCTCGGCTGGAAAATCCGCCGGAAGCAGTAGCCGCGGGCAAAGCTCCGCCGCCATCTTCTTCGCCCGCCCCCTTCCATCCCGCCTCACACCTTCCAGCCGACAGTTGGCAACCATCTCATACTCAATCGCTTACAAAATCGCTGTTGGAAGGTCCCCCGAAAAAACAGGCCACCTTCCAGCCTCGTTTTTGCAAACAACAGTCATTCAACCATTTACGAAACAGAAGCTGGAAGGTGGCGAGAAGGCCACGACCCACGTGCGGCCAAACAAAAGAAACAGGCCGGAGCCGGGCGTGAATAGATGCCCAATCGTGCCCAGATAGGCAAACGGCAATTCTGAAAGCAGGGGTTAGCAATCATGGTTTTGTAATACTCTAATTATCAGCACATTCTCCCTAAACAACTGTTATCCCCCTACTTTCATATTAGGGGGTCAACAACATGGACGAATGAAGTATCTGATTCTTAATCATTTCCGAGCAGCAGATTGTTACCCCCCCCTCGTGAAACAGATTCCACGGACAAGCCGTGGAATGACGGGGAAAGATTTCTCGGCTTCGCTCGAAATGACAATGCAATTCGCTCGAAATGACAAGGATGTGTGCTCGAAAGGACAATGAAGGACATGGCGAAGAACAGCTTGCCGCAGGTCAGGCGGCGAAACGACTCAGGTCTGCATTTTTCGCGCGACCTGCAACGCAAATCGGCAGTACAGCAGCATCTAGCGTAGCAGGTCAAAGGATTTTTGCAGACCTGCATCGGTACGGCTTCCGACCTGTGACGCGCCAAGATGATCCACCCGTACCGATAAGTAATTCGCTCGACGTGCGGAGGAAGAACCCTGATAGTCAGCTACTTACTTAAAGTCCTTTCCCCAAAATCGAGGAAAGGACAACAGTTAACTCATTATCCCTCAATGGCAAAGCTCCGCAAGGCGCGCTGCCTCTGGCCGCAGGTTGAAGGACAGTGGCCGTCAAAAGCCCTGCCGTCCGCTGAGGACCGAAGGAGGGGATGCGAAGCAGCCCCCTGAGATCGGGCTTTTGAATTCCACGGACAAGCCGTGGAATGACGGTTCAATTGCCGCGGGCGCTGGACGGGGCCGTGGAATGACGAAAGGGATGCCCGATCAGGTCGGGCATGACGGAGAGTGGCTGGCCGCAGGTGCGTAGGAGAAAGGGTTTAAAAAGCATTTGCCCGGAACAGGGTCGCCGTCAGGCGATTTGCTTTTTAACCCCTTTCTCCGAAGCATCGGAGGCTCAGAGGACGTCGCGGAGGAAGGGGCCGGTGACGGAGGCGGGGTCGGCGGCGAGCTGCTCGGGCGTGCCGGCAGCAACAATCTGTCCGCCCTTGCGGCCGCCTTCGGGCCCCATGTCGAAGAGATAGTCCACCGACTTGAGGACGTCGAGGTTGTGCTCGATGATGATGACGGTGTTGCCGGCGTCGACAAGGCGCTGGAGCACGTCGAGGAGCACGCGGATGTCCTCGAAATGGAGGCCGGTCGTGGGCTCGTCAAGCAGATATAAGGTATTGCCGGTGCTCGCGCGGGAGAGTTCCGCGGCCAGCTTCATGCGCTGGGACTCGCCGCCGGAGAGGGTCACGGCGCTCTGGCCGAGATGGACATAGCCGAGACCGACGTCGACGAGGGCCTTGAGCTTCACGGCGATCCTGGGGATGGGCTTGAAGAACTCGTAGGCCTCGGCGATGGGCATTTCCAGCACATCGTTGATATTCTTGCCCTTATACCGGACCGCGAGGGTGTCCTCCTTGTAGCGCCGGCCGCGGCATTCGTCGCAGGGGACGTGGACCGACGGGAGGAAATTCATCTCGATGACCTTGATGCCGGCACCCTTGCAGGCCTCGCAGCGGCCGCCGGGGACGTTGAAGGAAAAGCGACCGGACTTGAAGCCGCGGACCTTGGCGTCGGGCGTTTCCTCGAAGAGGGTGCGGATGTCGTTGAACACGCCGGTGAAAGTCGCCGGGTTGCTGCGGGGCGTGCGGCCGATCGGGGCCTGGTCGATCTCCACAAGCTTGTCGATGCCCTCGACGCCTTCGATGGCGCTATACGGCAGCGGCTTCTGCTTGGAGCGGTAGAACTGCGCCCGGAGGATGGGCATCAGCGTCTCGTTGACGAGGGAGCTCTTTCCGCTGCCGGAAAGGCCGGCGACACCCACCAGGCAGCCGAGCGGGAAGTCCACGTCCACGCTCTTGAGGTTGTTGCCGGTGGCCCCGCGAAGGCGCAGGAACTTGCCGTTGCCGCTGCGGCGGACGGACGGGACGGGAATGGATGCCCGGCCCTGGAGATAATCCAGCGTCACGGACGGGCCGATGACGGTATGGGGCTTGACGTCCTTTGGGATGGCTTTCCCGCGGAGAAGATGGTCCACAGGCGCACTGAGGCAGATTTCACCGCCCTTCTCCCCCGCCCCGGGACCGACGTCCACGAGCCAGTCGGCGCTGGTCATCGTCTCGGCGTCATGCTCCACGACCATCACGGAATTGCCCTCGTCGCGCAGCTTCTGCAGCGAAGCGATGAGCTTGCGGTTGTCCTTCTGGTGGAGGCCGATGGAGGGCTCGTCGAGGATATAGAGCACATTGACGAGCTTCGAGCCGATCTGCGTCGCCAGGCGGATGCGCTGCGACTCGCCGCCGGAAAGGGAGGCCGTCGCGCGGTCGAGCGAGAGGTAGTCCAGGCCCACATCGAGCATGAAGCGGACACGCTCCCGCAGCTCCTTGAGGATGTCGCGGGCAATGCGCATCTGGCGCTCGTCCAGCACCTTGTCGAGCCCGTCGAGCCACTCCGCCAGCGTGGTCATTTCCATGGCGGCCACCTCGGAGATGGTCTTTCCGTCGATGCGGAAGCAGGCCGTCAGCGGATTGAGGCGGGTCCCGCCGCAGACCGGGCAGACGACCTTGTCCTCGATGTCCCCGACGATGCCGGGGAAAGCCTCCATCTCGGAACTGATGCCGTCGCCGACGCGGAAAAGCTCGTCGGACCCATAGATCAGCAGGCTCACGGCCTCGTCCGGGAGGGTCTCGACGGGGTCGTACAGCGAGAAGTTGTATTTCCGCGCGATGGAGCGGATGATGTCGAACTTGCGGTTCTCGCGGACCTTGCCGAGCGGGAGGATGGCCCCGTCGGCGATGGACTTGGAACGGTCCGGGATAATGGTGTCGGGATTGACGTCGACGATGGTCCCGAGGCCCTTGCAGTGGGGGCAGTAGCCCTCGGGGGAATTGAAGGAAAAAGAGTGCGGCTGCGGCTCCTGGAGCGAAACGCCCGTGTCCGGGTCGACGAGATGCTTGGAGTAGTGGCTCATCGCGCCGGTCTCCATGTCGAGGACCGCCAGCGACCCTTTGCCGAGGTTCAGGGCAGATGCGACCGAATCGCGGACGCGCTTCAGATCCCCGCCGCCGGGCTTCATCTTGTCGACCACGAGTTCGATGAAATGGACCTTGTAGCGGTCCAGGGCCTCGGTCTCGGCCAGCTGGCAGATCTCCCCGTCGATGCGCACTTCGGCATAGCCGCGGCGGCGGAGCTGGTCGAACAGCTCGCGGTAATGGCCCTTGCGACCGCGCACGAGGGGGGCCAGCAGCAGGCACTTGCGGCCTTCGAAGCCGCTGAGGATGAGGTCGACGATCTGCTCGTCGGTATAGCGGACCATTTCCCTGCCCGACTCCGGCGAATAGGCCCGGGAGCCCTTGGCGTAGAGCAGGCGGAGGAAGTCGTAGATCTCGGTGATGGTGCCGACGGTCGAGCGCGGGTTGCTGCCGGTGGTCTTCTGCTCGATGGCGATGATCGGGCTGAGGCCGCGGATGTCTTCCACCTCGGGCTTCTCGAGGATGCCCATGAAATGCTTGGCATAGGTAGAGAGCGTGTCCATATAGCGCCGCTGTCCCTCGGCATAGAGCGTATCGAAAGCCAGCGAGGACTTGCCGCTGCCGGAAAGACCCGTCACCACGACGAACTCCCCGCGCGGAATGTCCACGCTGACGCCCCGCAGGTTGTTGGCCCGGGCGCCGCGGATCTCGATATACTCCTTCGGCTTCATCTAGACGACCCGGATCTTGAAGACGGCCTTCTTGATGGGGCCCTCCCCGATCATCGGGGCGTGTGCGGTCTCGGGACCGAAGACAATCTGTCCGCGGGGCTGCACGGTGATGTACATGGTCGGCCGGTCGTCGTAGAGGATGCAGTCGCCTTTCGGGTCGAATTCGCCCACGGGCTGCGTGCAGTCCTCGCGGCGCCTCGTTCCGAAGCTTTCCGCACGGGAGAGCGGAATCTGCAGGTCGATAAACTCGTTGTGCGCCTCCAGCTTGGCCGCCTCCCTTGTCTTGAGCTGACCCTCTATGATATTGACCCAGAGGTTCCCCTCCTCGATCACGTGGGTGCCCTTTTCGAAAGTGGCGAGGTCGTTCTCGGCGATGAATTTCAGTGCCTTGATGTACCAGGGATTATTGTGGATATCCATATCGATGTGTTTTACCCCGCTAAGTTACGAAAAAATCCCCGATCAATTCCTTTATCCAATTTGTTTTCAATCAGAAAAAAATTACTATCTTTGCAGTCCCATACGGGGTATTAGCTCAGTTGGTAGAGCGATAGGTTCGCAATCTATAGGTCAGGGGTTCGAATCCCCTATGCTCCACTCAAGGTCAGGAATTTACGGAAACGCAAGTTCCTGATTTTCTTTTAGTAACCAACTCGTAACCGAATAGACCCCACCTCCCGGATAAAAGAAATAGCAGCCCTTTGCGAAATCAACAAGGACGTGACCTTCCATGTCGCCCGGCACACATTCGCAACCACCATCACCCTCGACAATGGAGTTCCAATCGAGTCGGTCTCCGAGAGGATCCGGACGCAGGCCCAGACAGCGGAGATGGCAAGGGAGCCTTCCGGGGTGATAAGTGGTTTCTTCGTAGCGTCGGCCACGGTGTCGGAAGATAGAAATTATGGCATTACTTAATCTTGACACCGTAGCTTAACACTAAACCAATAACCAACGGTGCAAAGCTACTTCCATCAGGGCGCTTCCAAGTGAAACATTGTTACAGTCTTGGAAAATCGCTATCTTTGCTGACAGATAAATCGAGATTTGACGTTATCTTCGTTCTGAGCGCAAACTGGCCATCGGGTGCTCCTGCCGGTCCATACAATTGGCAGTGTATAAGCGTTTTAAGCCTTTTTGATCGGATACACTCAAAAAACAAAAACGCTCACCGAAGTGAGCGCCGAGGTTTCAATGGAACTGCAGTCTAGTACACAAAAGCAGCCCGCACAGAGCGATATGTAAATGATGGATCCTTGACATCATCTTCAAGATACCAGTGGTATTTATTCTGGGTAGATAAATAGTAGGCCCAACCCTTTAATTCGGGGAAACTAGGACTATCAAAGATAGACGACTCTGAGCTTGTCCAATAACCATCCAGGCTGGAAGAGTAATAACGCCTCAAGTTAAAATCCATCTTGGAGAAAAAATCAGCCGGGGCGGAGATATTGGTGCCATCCCCTCCCACCAGGCGTTCGATCTGAATATAAGCCGGCAAAAACCAGCGGCTGGCACCTTCGGGCCGACCGGCGCCATAGTTCCAAGCGACATAGGCAGCCGGATGCTCCTCAAAACCATAAGCCTGAAGAAAATTGGTATTGTCATATCCGTAATCGTCTATCGCGGGATAATCATAAGGATTGAAATTATGATGACCTGCCGCTATATCCCGATAAACATCTCTATGCCCCCAGATAAAATTGTCGGTTCCTCCGTAGGAAACATCCGATGACGCCAGGACAAAAATCCGGCTGTCGGGGAAATCATGGTCGACAGCACTTGAGGAGACATAGGCTATGTATCCGATCCTGGCTTCCGGATTCTCGCCTTTCGGAGCGATGTCTCCGTTGGGATACACTTCCCATCCCACATATTTAAGGCAGTCTGTGCCCTTGTTGATCCGGCTCTTGATGCGTGAGAGGGTAAGCTGAGCAGGTGACGCCTGCGCAGTAAAG
>CACXMA010000021.1 GCA_902768665.1 uncultured Bacteroidia bacterium
ATTCCCTCCACTGTCATTTCGAGCGCAGTCGAGAAATCTTTTCCGTCATTCCACGGCCCTGTCCAGCGCCCGCGGCAATTGAACCGTCATTCCACGGCTTGTCCGTGGAATCTGCCCTCCGGCACTCCGGAAGCATGATGTTGCTGCTGCAGTTCAGGCTCGAAAGTGCGGAAACGGAGCGGCATCGGGGGCTTGACGAGCCAACTTCTCCTTTTACGAGCCGTGGGGCTCGTAACGTCGGCGGACAATGCTCGTCATGCCGCTTCGCGTCACCGCCCCCTGCACGTGGCCCCCGCACATTTCCGTTTCCGCACACGAGCCCGCACCGCAGCAGCAACCGGCGTTCTCCGCCCCTTTGGCCAGCTACTCCTTCGGTGCCGGCGTGGCTTCCCTCCTGCTGTGGGGGTAGGGTGGCTACGAAAAGCCCGGGAAAACGTGCCTTCCCTCCCATATACAGAGGAGGGAGGCCACCATTCTCCCATCATTCCAGGCGAAAATATCTGCCTTTTCCGTCATGCCCGATCAGGTCGGGCATCGGGAACGCCTCGTCGCAGGTCGTGTTGCGAAATGCAGCAGGTCTGCAAAAATCCTTTGACCTGCTACGCTATATGTTGCTGTACGGCCGATTTGCGTCGCAGGTCGGGCGAAAAATGCAGACCTGCGTCACTTCACCACCTAACCTGCTACACTTCGCCACTTGACCGGCAGCATCACCTTCATTCCACGGCTCCGTCCAGCGCCCGCGCCAGTGCAACCGTCATTCCACGGCTTGTCCGTGGAATCTGTTTTCCGAGGGGTTAGCAATTGACTGATCGGAAATGATTGAAAGTCATATACTTAATATGCTTGTAATGTTAACCCCCTGATAAAAAGCCAGGGGGATAACAGTCGTTTAGGGAGAATGTGCCTGCTTTCTTAAGGGCCGTTAGCCCGTCTCCACCTTCGTAATAACTTTTCAGGACGCCACACGCCACCTTCCAGCACACATTTGGGAAGTAATTGAATCCCAATTGTTTACAGAACCAGGCCTGGAAGGTGGCCTGTTTTTTCGGGGGACCTTCCAGTTACCATTTTGTAAGCGTTTGAGTATGAAGTTGTTGCGTAGCGGAGGCTGGAAGGTGCGAGGCAGCGGTGCTTCCGGAACGACAAAAAGGACCGATGCCCGACCGGGCCGGGCATGACAAGGAGAGTATGGCCGCAGGTTGAAGGACGGTGGCTGTCAAAAGCCCTGCCGTCCGCCAGGACCGAAGGAGGGGATGCGAAGCAGCCTCCTGAGATCGGGCTTTTGACAGCCACTGTCCGGAGACCGGAGGACAGATTCCACGGACGGGGCCGTGGAATGACGGTTGCACTGCCGCGGGCGCTGGACGGGGCCGTGGGATGACGGTTGCACTGCCGCAGGCGCCAGACGGAGCCGTGGGATGACGAAGCACAAATACCATACGCTTGAGCGCAAAGGAGGCCCGTATCTTCCAGATGATCGCTGACGGCAAGACATGCCCCCAGATTGCGGACGAGTTGTGCCTGAGTCTGTGGTCCGGGAAGCCATCCGGCGCGGAATTCTCTGATGTCAGACCAAGAAACATGGTGAATTATTGCCAAATAGCGGGGAATTTGTTAAATTTGTACGATTTTTAAGGCAAAACAACTTTAATTCTACCAATATTATGCAGATTGTATCCGTTTTCGGTAGAGAAATCCTCGATTCCCGCGGAAATCCTACCATCGAAGTTGAAGTTACCCTCGATTCCGGTTTTGTCGGTGTCGCCGCCGTTCCGTCCGGCGCCTCCACCGGTGAGAATGAAGCCCTCGAGCTCCGTGATGGCGACAAGAAGCGCTATGGCGGAAAGGGTGTTCTCAAGGCCGTTGAGAATGTCAACAAGGTGATCGCCCCCGCCATCGTCGGCATGGACGCCACCCAGCAGCGCGCGATCGACAAGGTCATGATCGAACTTGACGGCACGCCCACCAAGTCCGTCCTCGGCGCCAACGCCATCCTCGGCGTTTCCCTCGCCGTCGCCAAGGCTGCCGCTTCCGAGCTCGGTCTTCCGCTCTACCGCTACATCGGCGGCACGAACGCCTATGTCCTCCCCGTCCCGATGATGAACATCATCAACGGTGGTGCGCACTCCGACGCTCCGATCGCTTTCCAGGAGTTCATGATCCGTCCCATCGGCGCCGCCAACGAGGCTGAGGCCGTCCGCATGGGTGCCGAGGTCTTCCACGCGCTCCAGAAGGTTCTCAAGGGCCGCGGCCTTTCCACCGCTGTCGGTGACGAAGGCGGTTTCGCCCCTGCCCTCAAGGGTATCAACGACGCGCTTGACTGCATCATCGAGGCCATCAAGAACGCCGGTTTCGAGCCCGGCAAGGATGTGACCATCGCCATGGACTGCGCCGCTTCCGAGTTCTGCTTCAAGGGCGAGGACGGTAAGTTCTACTATGACTACAAGCAGCTCAAGGACGGTAAGAAGAAGGATCCGCGCGGCCGCAAGCTCAGCACCGACCAGCAGATCAACTACCTCAAGCAGCTCATCACCAAGTACCCGATCGACTCCATCGAGGACGGCCTCTCCGAGGAAGACTGGGAAGGCTGGGTCAAGCTCACCAAGGCTATCGGCGACCGCTGCCAGCTTGTCGGTGACGACCTCTTCGTCACGAACGTGAAGTACCTCCAGAAGGGTATCGAGATGGGTGCCGGCAACAGCATCCTCATCAAGGTCAACCAGATCGGTTCCCTCACCGAGACCCTCGACGCCATCGAGATGGCACATCGCCACGGCTACACGACCGTCACCTCCCACCGTTCCGGTGAGACCGAGGACACGACCATCGCCGACATCGCCGTCGCGACGAACAGCGGCCAGATCAAGACCGGCTCCCTCAGCCGTACCGACCGCATCGCCAAGTACAACCGCCTCATGCGCATCGAGATCGAGCTCGCCGACGAGGCCCGCTACGGTTACAAGAAACTCCGCTAAGAGGTTCTCCTTCAAAAAAAGCCGCTCAACCGAGCGGCTTTTTCTTTGTCAGACCTTCACGAAGCGGAGGCTGTGCTCCTTGCCGTCGTATCGGATAATCATCAGATAGCTGCCGGGAGCCAGGGAAGAGACGTCCAGGTCGGTCGGGTGGAAGGCATCGCCTTCTCCCTTCCAGGAGAGCACCTCGCTGCCGCCGGCGCCATAGATGCGGATCTCGATGCCGGTAGGCTGCTCGGCGTCGATACCGACATGAATCTCCTTCGTGGCCTGGGTCGGATAGAGGTAGGCGGGTTTCCCGGGGTCGGTAACGCTGAGCGGAATGTCGACCGCTACGGAGGAATGCCCGTCATTGGCGCGCACCGTAAGGGTAACCGCGCCGACAGCCAGCGGGGTCAGTTCCATGACATCTTCCTTGACGAGGACGGAAACGACGCCGCTGCGGGACAGGCTGGCGGAGTAGACCAGATCGTCGCCTTCCGGGTCTTCGAACCATTCGCTGACAGGATAAGGAAGAACGTCGGCTCTCGGCGAAGCGAGGTGGATGCTGGCGGGTGCGCTGCCGGTTAGTGCAGGGGTCTGGTTGTCCAATACCAGGAAACTGCGGGTGATCTGGTGGGGCATGTTGTCCTCGTTGACGCCCCTGACGGTGACGCTGTGCTCGCCGGGGGTGAAGGCGCTCGCATCGATCCGGACCATCCAGCCCTTTTCCTCATCCTTCACAAGCTCGAGGCCGTTCGTGGCCGGATTCAGGGTAACACGTACCTGGAGCCATTCGGGGTCGCTGACGGTGAACGGGACCTCCGCGCTGCCGTTATAGGGAATCTCGATGGCGCTGTCGTCGCTCCATGCGAGCACGGGCGGCTTCGCGGGCGTATTCATATCATAGGTGAAGGCGCCATAGGCGTCGAGTTTGCGGCCGATATAGCGGCTGCCGGAGAAGAAGTTCGGAACCGCGCCGCGCAGGATGCGCTTTCGGCACTCCTCGGCCGTGAAACCGGGACCGCCGAAGTAAGAAACCAGCAGGGCAGCCACGCCTGAGACATGGGGGCAGGCCATGGAGGTTCCCTGCCAGTCGGCGCCGCCGTAACTGTTGCCGAGAAGGGTGCTGTAGATGCCCTGCTTGCCGTCTCCGCCCGGAGCCGCGATATCCACCCAGTCGCCCCAGTTGGAATAGGATGCCTTGTTGCCCGTGGCGCCGAAGGCACCCACGGCGATGATGGGTTCATAGCTTACCAGCGGGTCGTAATCGAAATTGTCGTTGCCCGCGGCGAAGATGGCGACGCCGCCCTTCATCGGGGAGTCGGGCAGTTGGTTCCCGTCGTTGTCGCAGCCTGCGTACTTGATGAAATAGTCCAGTACGGCCTTGTATTCCGGCAGGTCGTCGATGGTAAAGGATCGGTAGAGGGCGATTTCCTCATCGGTGGTGAAGCCGTCGCCGTCCATGTCGGGGGAGAAGCCCCAGCTGCACTGGAGGATCACCGCACCGTGGTCGGCGCCATGCTTGATGGCGGCGTAGATGTCGGGCTGGGCTCCCCACTGGTCGAAAATCTGGCAGGAAAGGATCCGGACGCCGTCGATGCCTTCCGCCGCGTTGCCGCCAGCGACACCCGCGACGCCTTTGCCATTGTTGCTGACGGCGGCGATGACGCCGGCAACATGGGTGCCGTGCCCCTGCGTCGGGACGACGGTCGGGGTGTTGTTGTTGAAATTCCAGCTGCCGCTGCCGTCGTCGAGGCCGGGAATGAGATTCTGGGCTAGGTCTTCATGGCCCATGTTGACACCCTCATCGACAACCGAGACGATGACCTTGTTGCTGCCGACGGTGAACTCGTCCCAGACTTTCTGCACATTGATGTCGCAGCCGGCGTAACGGGTGTTGACCAGATGCCACTGCTGTTCGAAATAGGGATCATTGAACGCACGCGTACGTACGGGAATCTGCGGGGTCACGCTGACGATGCCGGGAATGTCCCGGAGGTCGCCGGCCGCTTTGGTGACCGGCATTGACGGATCGAAGCTGACGTAGTAGAAACGGTGGAGACCCTCCCGGCGGGTACGGGGTTCGAACTCGCCTGCATCGGGGAAGACACGGCGGAGCGAGGTCACGCCAAGCTCGTCCAGGACTCCGCCAAGGGCCTTGGTGGCAGTCCCGTCTCCTTCCGCCAGCGCCGCTTCGATCCGGTTGGTCATCTCGTCGTCGAACTGGACGGAGACAATGCCGGGAAGGAAGGGATTGACCGGACGGATAGATACTTCGTGGGTTCCCTCAAGGGGCGCCGGCTCCGGTTCGGAGACGGAACATGCTGATAGACAAAGTATCGCGCAGATTGACGGTACGACGGAGCGCAGAAGACTCATTTTCATAGATGTCGTTTAATTATGTGGTAAGGCAAAGATAATACTATTATTTGAAAAAAAATCCTATATTTGCCTTTAGTAAAACGTTGTTACGACAACGAACCACAATACTAACCACATAAGTATTCGTATGCGTTTCATTCAATCTTTCGCGGCCGTAGTCCTATCGGTCAGCGTTTTGGCATTCGCCGCTTCCTGCGGGAAGACCGAGGAAGACAACAAGGAAGATCCCGGAAAGGAGACCCCCGTTACTCCGACCGTAGAAAAACCCGTCATCAAAGCGGATGCCCTGTCCGTCGAGGCGGCCAAAGGTACGTATGAGCTTCCGGTGACGGTCGAAAACCCCGTCGACGGCAAGGTCCTGTCCGTGGATGTGCCGAACGGGAACTCGCTTTGGTTCAAGGTGGTGGCGACGACGGCTTCCGGCATCACCGTCGAGGTGACTCAGGACAACCTCTCCGCAGCCCGGTCCGAGGAAATTACCCTGAAATACGAGGGGGCGGAATCCGTCACCGTGCCGCTCACCCAGAAGCAGTGGAACTACTCCGAGTTCGACATCGCCATCAGCAACATCGGTCCCTTTGGCGCGACTTTCACCGTGACCCGCAAGACCGGCTATCATGGCGGCTATTTCTTCGAGGTCCTCGACAAGGCGACCTTTGACAAGTATGTTGCGGGAGAGAACAACAAGGTAGGGGATTTTGCCTATGGCGAGCAGCTCTACCAGTCCGACAAGGCCTATCTCAATTCCCTCGCGCAGCAGCATGGGCACAGCCTCGGCGCCCTCTTCGCCATGCTTGGCAGCATGTACAGCAAGGAGGATTCGGTGACGATGCCCTACTCCGGTCTCAGTACCGATACGGAGTACATATTCATCGTCTACGGTATGGAAGACAGCGATGACGCGACCCGCAAGACGGCGATGTGCTTCTACGCCTTCTCGACCGGCTATTCTTCCGATTCCGACCTTCAGTTCAGCGGAAGCGCCTATGACATTACCGAGAACTATGCCACGATCAAGGTCACCCCGTCCAACAACAACGAGTACTGGTATATGAACTGGGCCTCCGAGATCCAGCTCAAGTCGACGGACCTTGCGGCGATCATGCAAAGCAGCATCAACAGCGCGAAGTCCCTGCTGGGCCGTTACAGTGCCGAGCAGATACTCTGCCACGGTCCCGAAACGATCCAGGCGACCGAGCTGATGCCCGGCACGGAATACTCCGTCATCGCCTGGGGCATGAACCTAGACATGGCCGCCACGACCGAACCGAAGGTGGTCTTCACCTTCCGGACAGCGGATTATGCCATCGTCGATGACTGCACCTTCCAGATTGACGTGCTCGAAATCGAGGACATGGACGTCAGGGTCCGCGTCACGCCGACGAATATGGCCACGCGCTACTATGTCGCCTTCGTGGAGAAATCGAAAATGGCCGGTTACAGCGACGAGCAGGCCGCCCAGCGCATCATCAACATGGAGGCCCAGCGCATCGAGCAGGGCTATTACGATGTGGAAAACCTCAGTTGGAGCAACCTCCCGGGCATGGGCACGGGGGTCCGCGAGATCTGGGGCCGCCGCGACGAAGGGTGGACCTTCCAGCCGAACCACGACTACCGCATCTATGTCTTCGGCATCGACAGCTTCGGTATCCGTTCGACCGTCGTGAACGCCATCGACGTGACGACCGCCGAGCCCGGTGCGTCGACGAACCATTTCGAAGTGACCATCGACAGCAATACCTGGCTGGGACTCGACTACACGGTTACGCCGGAAATCGCCGATGAGTACTGGATGCCTTTTGTGGCTGAAACGGCCGACATCAACGCGTACTTCCGCAACGCTGACGGTTCCCTCAAGGAGAAGGAACTCTTCGAGTGGATCGAGGAGTATTACGAGGACGAAATTCTCTATAATACCTACCACGGCACCCGTACGCTGCATCAGCACGTGACGCCGGATACGGATTACACCATCCTCGTCTTCGGCTATGCCGGCTCCTATACGACGAAGATGTACGAGTGGCCCGTCTATGTGCCGAAGCCGCCGCTCGGAAAGAGTACCGCGGACTTTACCTATACCTATGAACTGTTCCGCGGCGAGGATCTGGCCAATCTTGATCCCAAGGTCTGGCCGCACGCCGACTATGACGGCGACTGCCTGATGGTGCTGCGTCTGACCCCGACGGACAATGCCGCGCACTGGTATCTCGGCATGTGGCCGCCGAAGGAGAACTTTGCCGACCAGGGCGGGCTCTATTACCTGATGACCCTCGACATGAATCCCGATGTCGCCGGCTCTGCGATGCAGGACCAGAGAGTCTTCCGCAACCGTCCCTGGTGGTACGGCGCCTCCGAGGGCTACAAGTGGGTCGACGAGGAAGGCGACATCGTCAACCACTGGCCGTGGTCCATCTCCGGCTGGGCCGAGGATGCCGATGGCAACTATGGTCCCTGGCATTATGAACTCATGATCCCTGTTCCTGTGCCGAAGGGCCAGGAGACCGGCAAATATGAGGTCGGTTACACCGAGGCCTATGACTTCTGGTCCAACCCTTCCTCCGCTCCGATGCAGGTCTTCCGCGCCAGCGACGGCAAGCAGGTGCTTACTCCGATCCGATAATCCAATCACATAAATAAAACACTACGACATGAAACTGAAAACGCTAGCGCTTATCTTCGGTGCAGCCCTCCTGACAGTGGCTTGCTACGACGATTCCGACCTGGTCGAGCGACTCGACCGGCACGACGAGGACATCGCGGCCCTCAAAGGCGATGTCTCCAAACTCAAGGAGGATGTGGCGAAGATCAACTCCAACATCGCCGGCCTCCAGGACATCGTGACCAAGCTCCAGGCCAACGTCTATGTCAAGGAAGTCACCGATGTGAAGGACTCTTCCAACAATGTAATCGGTTACACGATTACCTTCACTGACAACTCCAAGGTCACCATCTACCATGGTGAGAAAGGCGCCAAGGGCGACAAGGGTGACAAAGGTGACAAGGGTGATCCCGGCGAGCCGGGTGCCCCTGGTACTCCCGGTGATCCCGGACAGGACGGCGCGACACCCGTCATCGGCGTCAAGGAATCCGGCGGCATCTACTACTGGACCATCAATGGTGAATACCTCGTCGACGCCGAGAACCATCCGATCCCTGTCACGGGCAATGACGGTGCTCCCGGTACGCCCGGACAGAACGGCGAGAACGGTCTGACCCCGCAGCTGCGGATCAACGAAGGCAACTGGGAAGTCTCCTATGACGGAGAGACCTGGACGGTCGTAGGCCCCGCGCAGACGGCTGCAGAGGCTGTCGATGCCGTCTTCTCCGGCGTCAAGGAAACGAAGTCCGCCGTCGTCTTCACGCTTGCCGACGGCTCCAAGCTTTCCATCGACAAGTTCGTGGAGTTCTCCCTCGTCATCGATGACAGTGTGGAAGTCGACGTGGTCGCCGGCAAGTCCACCACGATTCCCTACACGCTCGTCGGTGTCGGCAGCGGCGACTCCCGCGTGGACGCCGTGGCCAGCGGAGACTGGTGGGCCGAGGTCGAGGCTGCGGACAAAGTGTCCGGTTCCCTCAAGGTGACCGCCGGTGCCGAGGCCAAGGCCAAGGTTATCGTCTATGCCGTTGACGGCAAGGGTCGCAGCGACATCCGTTCCCTTATCTTCAACAGCGGCACCCTCGTGGCCACCGCTCCCGTTGCGGACTCCCCGGTCGATGGCGGCGATGTCGTCGTCCCGGTCGTGACCAATGTCGAATACACGGTCAATATAGAGGAAGATGCGCAGAGCTGGATTTCCTATGCCGTTACCAAGGCAGGTGCGGTCCACGCAGAGACCTTGACCCTTACGGTCGAGAAGAATCTCACCCCCGAGACCCGTTCCGGTAAGGTGGAGCTCCGCGACCTCAGCGGCGCCGTGATTCAAGAGTTCACCGTCAAGCAGGAAAGCGGCGTTTATGAGATTCCCGTCTTTGAGGACAGTTCCTTCAAGAGCTGGGTTCTCTACAACTCCCCGGCCGCCGACTA
Organism: uncultured Bacteroidia bacterium; assembly: GCA_902768665.1. Taxonomy (GTDB): domain Bacteria; phylum Bacteroidota; class Bacteroidia; order Bacteroidales; family UBA932; genus Cryptobacteroides. The sequence goes on from CACXMA010000021.1 coordinate 9,364, forward strand.
CAACGAAAACCTCAAAGTCGACGCCAGCGAGGCTGCCAAGGTGACCGAACTGAACATCAGCACCGACTACACCTCCCTCAAGGGTATCGAATGCTTCTACAACCTCAAGAAGATTACCATCAGTGCGACCGCCAACCTCACTTCCCTCGACCTGAGCCGGAACAAGAAGCTCCAGGAAGTGACCATTACCAAGGGCTATGGCAAGAACTCGGTCCTTGCCACCCTCGATCTCAGTGACCTCCACGCCCTGAAGACCGTCCAGGTCGGCGGTATGACGGCGCTCGAGACCATTACCCTCGGCCAGGCTCCGGCTCTGACCCAGTTCAACGCCTACAATACGGCCCTGACGGCCCTTGACGTAACGGGATGCCCGGAACTGACCGGCATTTCCACTTATGGCACCAAGATCGCCGAACTCGATCTCAGCCAGAACACGAAGCTTGCTTCCGCCAGCGTCGGTAACGACAAGCTTGCTTCGCTGACCCTCCCGGCCGAACCGGAACTGACCTCCCTCAGCATTGACAACGCCCTCCTTACCGAACTCGACCTGAGCAAGCTGACCAAGCTTCAGAGTTTCGCTGCTGCGGCTACCAGGCTCGAAACCATCGACCTGAGCAACTCTCCGCTGCTGACCAGCATCTCCGTGGGTTCCTACGGTACCGGCACCTCCAACTCCTTGAAGGTGGTCGACATGCGTAAGGCAACCAAGCTCACGAGCGTCAGCCTCTACTCCAGTGTTCTGGAGAAGGTCATTGTCCCGAAGGGTACTTCCACGACCAGCTGGAACTGGACGAGCACCCACATGAATCCGGACACGGGCGCGATCACGACCGTCGAGGTCGTTGAGGTTGAAGTGGAAGATGGCGGTGAAGGTGAGGTTGAAGACTTCGCAGCCGGCATCACCGAACCTTTCGTCAAGAAAATCATCCTCAGCAAGTTCGACAAGGATGGTGACGGCGCCATCGATGCCGCCGAAGCCGAGGCCGTGACCGAGCTTGACCTGTCCGAGTGCGGACTTGAAGACGGTGACCTGAATGGTCTCGAAGTCTTCCCGATCGAGAAACTCATTCTCAACGGCAACGCCCTCACGGCTTTCGATGTCCTTGCATGGCCGAAGCTTTCCTGGCTGAACCTCAATGACAACAAGCTGACGGCCCTTTCCATCGGCAGCAGCTACACGGCCCTGAACCAGAATCTCCATCTGGAGGCTGCGAACAACCGGATCACCACTTTCACCGGTCCTTCCTATTATGCCAAGGTGAACTATCTCGACCTGAGCGGCAATAAGCTCAGCGGCAGCTTCTCCATGCCGTACAACTCCAACCTGGTTTACATCAACCTGTCCGACAACAGCCTCACCGGTGTCACACTCACCAGTGCTTCTGCCGTGAAGGAAGTGAATGTAAGTCACAACGCCCTGACCAGCGTAGCCTTCAGTGGCTTCGGCAAGCTGGAGAAGGTGGACGTCTCCTACAACAAGCTCTCGGCCTATACCTTCGGCGCTTCCCAGACGGCCCTCGCAGAGGTGAATCTTGCTTACAATGCTTTCACCAAGCTCGACATCACCTCCCTCATCAAGTCTGCCGCCCTGAGGAAGATTGACCTGACCGGCAATGAGGACTTCACGCTCCTGATCATCGGCAGCGGCAATACGCTCCCCGAGACCCTAGAAATTGTAGGCGTAACGGACTACAACGTCTTTGCTGCCAAGAATCCGACCAAGGAACTGACCTACAACCGCTACAGCTATATCTCCGGCTTTGAGCTCGGAGACGGCGCCACGGAAATGGATCTGACGGTCAATTTCGCCACGGCCGCCAAGGGCTTCCTGATCCCGGCCGGTTCGACGCTGACCATCACCTCTTCCGGTAACCGCAAGGCACTGCGCCTGTACGCGCTCGGTATCGGCGGCCAGCCGACCCTCACCGTGAGCCGCACCGACGGAAAGAAGGTCTACAACCACAGCGACAACAACTACTGCTCCGCCAACCCGTATACTGCGGTTGAGAACAAGACGCTCCAGGGCAGCTCCGTTGTAATCGACGGTGACGGTGACAGCATCCTCTATTTCTTCGGTCCGACCAGCGGTACTTCGAGCGGCGGTCTTGTCGACGGTGACAAGGTGGTCCTCACGGTCGGCGGCAACGCCGGTGAGAGTGTCCTCATCGTCGGTCTGAACCTCGAGACCTACACCACCGACGATTACGGCTGGATGTAGTCTGATGCTCCTTCTACGGTTCCCGGACGTTTTCCCGTCCGGGAACTTTTTTGTATCTTTGCCGGCCTTATGAGTCCCTTGGCCGTCATACTGACGATTCTCGGCTATTTTGCCGTCGTCCTGCTGCTGTCGCGCCTTGCAACGCGGCGCGGGGTCGATTTCTTCGCCCTCCGGAGCCACCGCTGGTGGGTGGTGACGCTCGGAATGGTCTCGGCCTGCATGTCCGGCGTCAGCTTCGTGTCCGTCCCCGGCATGGTGGCGGGCAGCGGTATGGGGTATCTGCAGATGTGCATCGGCTTTTTCCTCGGGTATCTCGTCATTGCGTTCGTGCTGGCTCCGCTGTATTTCCGGATGGGGTCGGTATCGATTTATGGCTGGCTGGAAAAACGTTTCGGCTTGACGGCGCACAGGACGGGCGCCTGGCTCTTTTTCGGCTCCCAGCTGCTGCGGGCCTCCATGCGCCTGTTTCTTCTCTGCATCACCCAGCAGCTGATGATCTTCGATCCGCTGGGGCTTCCCTTTGCGCTAAATGCGGTCGTGACCGTCGGGGTGCTGCTGGCCTACACATGGAAAGGCGGGGTCCGTTCGGTTGTCGCCGCGGATATTCTCCGCACGGTCTGCATGGTGTCTGCCATTGCCCTGACGGTGTATTTCATCGCCCGGGCGTTGCCGGGAAGCCTGCCGGACACGCTGCGGGAAAGCGGCATGACGCGGGTATTCTTCTTCGATGACGTGAATTCGCCGAATTACTTCTGGAAGCAGCTCCTGGGCGGATTTTTCATCGTCATCGCGATGACGGGCATGGACCAGGAGATGATGCAGCGGACGCTGACCTGCCGGAGCCTCCGCGATGCGCAGAAGCAGCTGGTGCTGAGCTCGGCGCTGCAGATTGTCGTCATTGCCGGCTTCCTGGTTCTCGGCGTGCTGCTGCAAACCTATGCGGGGCTTTCCGGGGAAACCGCCACAGGCGATGCGCTGTTCCCCTCCGTCGCCACCGGCGGAAGCCTGCCCGTCGTCGTCGGCGTGCTCTTTGTCCTCGGCCTCTCCGCCGCTTCCTATGGGGCCGGCGGCTCAGCCCTGACCGCCCTCACAACGGCCTTTACGGTGGATATCCTGGGGCGTCCGGCCAGCCGCCGGGGCATCCATCTGGCGATGGCCGTGGTAATGGCCGGAGTCGTGCTGCTGTTTCGCAGCGCTTGGGACCGGAGCGTGCTGGATGCGATTTATACGGTGGCGGGATATACATACGGCCCGCTGCTCGGTCTGTTCGCTTTCGGGATCTTTACCCGGCGCCGACTGCCGGAATCCTGGCTGCTGCCGGCAGCGCTGCTCGCTGCTCCGGTGCTCTGCTGGCTGCTGAGCCACTATTCCGTGGACCTTTTCGGCGGCTATCGCTTCGGCTATGAGCTCCTGCCGCTGAACGGCCTGCTTTCCTTCCTGCTTCTCCGAGCCCTGTCCTTCCGCCCCGGTGTGCGCTAATATCTCCAATTATCGTTATCTTTGCACTATGACGCTTTTCCTGACAGGCAGTCCGACCCGTTACGGCGAGGACCATTTCACGGAGGACAACGGCTTTCTTGCCGCCGTCAAGGCCGCCCTGCCCGCGCATCCGCGTACGCTGCTTGTCAGCGCCGCGCCGGATGACCGCGGCTTCACGGATTCCGTGCTCGAGGGCATGAGCCTGTGCATCCGCAATTCCGGCATCGAGATGGCGTCGGTTACCATGCTGGACCGCCGCAATGCCGCCAAGGTGCGCGAGCTGGTCGCCGGTGCCGACTGGGTCATCCTGTGCGGCGGCCATGTCCCGACCCAGAACCGCTTTCTCCATGAAATCGGTCTCCGGGAGATCCTGAAGGACTATAACGGCGTCGTCATGGGCTGCAGCGCCGGTTCCATGAACTGCGCCGACCGTGTCTATTCGCACCCCGAACTCGCCGGCGAGTCCGTCGACCCGGCCTACCGTCGCTGGCTCCGGGGGCTCGGCCTGACCGACATCAACATCGTCCCCCATTACTACCAGATCCGGGACTGCATCCTCGACGGCCGCCGCCTGATCGAGGACATCATCATCCCCGAGAGCTGGCAGCACCGTTTCTACACTTTCCCCGACGGCGGATACATCGTTGTCCGGGACGGGCGCAGCGAGCTCCATGGCGAGGCCTGGATGATCGCCGACGGCGGCATGCATCGCATCAATGAAGAGAATAAAACATATCCGTTCATGAACTTTGTATTCATCTCCCCCCACTTCCCGCAGCAGTACTGGCATTTCTGCGCGGCCCTGAAGGCCAACGGCGTCAATGTCCTAGCCGTCGCCGATACCAACTTTGAAGATCTCGCCCCTGAGCTCCGCGACAGCCTCGCGGGTTATTACAAGGTGCGCGACCTCGAGAATTACGACGAGGTGTTCCGTGCCGTCGCCTGGTTCTCCTTCAAGTTCGGAAAGATCGACTGGATCGAGTCCAACAACGAGTACTGGCTCGAGCAGGATGCCCGCCTGCGTACGGACTTCAACGTTACGACGGGTCTCCATACCGACCATATCGCCGGCATCAAGGAGAAGTCGGAGATGAAAAAATACTATGCCCTCGGCGGCATCCCTACCGCCCGGCAGATCAAGGGAAGCGAGGGAGAAAAGGCCGTCCGCGCCTTCATCGGGAAGGTCGGCTTCCCGGTCATCGCCAAGCCCGACAACGGCGTCGGCGCCGCCGCAACTTTCAAGATTTCCTCGCCGCAGGAGCTGGACGAGTGGTTTGCCGCCCAGTCGGCCCATGTCCCGGCCTATGTCTTCGAGGAGTTCATTACCGGCCTCCTGGTGTCCTACGATGCCGTTTACAATTCCAAGGGAGAGCCTGTCTTCGAGTCCAACGGCGTCTATCCGACCCCGATCATGGACATCGTCAACGACAATCTCGACTCCTGCTACTATGTCCGTCCGGACGTCCCGGCCGCGCTGAAATCCATCGGCCGCCGCACCGTCAAGGCCTTCGGTATCCGGAGCCGCTTCGTCCACCTCGAGTTCTTCAAGCTCGACCGCGACCGCGAAGGCCTCGGCAAGAAGGGCGATTACGTGGGCCTCGAAGTGAACATGCGTCCCGCCGGCGGCTTCACGCCCGACATGATGAATTATGCCCACAACACGGATGTCTACCAGATCTGGGGCGACATGGTGGCTTACGACGAGCGCCGCAAGCCCCTCGGCGAGGACAGCTTCTGCGCCTATGCCAGCCGCCGCGACTGCTATGACTACAAGCGCCCTGCCTGGGAAATCCAGCAGAAGTACGGCGCCAGCCTCCGTTTTGTCGGCCGCATGCCCGATGCTCTCGCCGGCGCGCTCGGCAACCAGGTCTGGATCGCCTGCTTCCCGACCCTCCGGGAAGTCAACGCCTTCTTCGACTTCGTGACCGAGCGGTAAGCTTCCGTTTGATACAAAAAAAGGCCGTCCCGCAACGAGGGCACTGAAAAAGTCCCTTTAGAGGCTTGCTAAATCAATCGAGGAAATGTTCAATTTATTTGGATATTTCCTCGATTTTTCGTAACTTAACCTTT
>CACXMA010000022.1 GCA_902768665.1 uncultured Bacteroidia bacterium
TTTGTCATAGTAAAGATCTCTTGTCTTTGTTTGATACTGAAACATTGTGACTCGTGTGTTTTACGAGTCAACTTTTTTCAGGGAAAGACATCTCCGCAAATCTACTAATCCATAACAGGACGGACTGTTTTTCCCTGACAGCGAGCATAGGCGGCCGTGTTTTCCACTGCAGAGGAAATGAAGTCAAGGGTACTCGCCATTCCCTGTATTCCTGCGAGGGAAGCTGTCCAGTAACTGCCGTAGGTTCCCCTATTAGAAATGGTGGAGTCATACCATCCTCCGGCAGGAAGGAATATGCTTTTGCCGTTGGGACCCGTCACCTGCATTCCATTCACGCCGTTGCGGGTTTTCCACGTCCAGGTGCACTGCTCGTAGAGTTCTTTCCACTCTTTGCGTGTAGGGGTGCGCCAACCACCGCCAAGATTTACCGTAGCCGCATCGTCTTCCGGATCCAGTACCGACTTGTTATCGGTGCCCACACCGGTATCGTACTTGGTGAAACTTCCGTTCTGCGAGTGTCCAAACTTGTAGTTGGACCAGCTGTAAGAGGATTTGGTTGAGGTCTCACCCCAGGCGTAATAGTTACCGTAATCCTCCGGTTTTGATGCCCCGACGTTCATCGAGCGCCATTTCACCGACAATCCCAGATCTACAACTTCGTCCTCGGTTTCAGAAGAGCCTCCGGAGACGGTAACCAGGCAGGTATCATATATATAAGGATTGGCTTTGCATCGTACAGTGATGGTAGCCTCGCAGGGCTGGAGGCCCGAAATCAGGCCGTTCGTATCTATATAAAGTTTGCTGGACTGGACGGAACTGATCCATACTACGCCTTTTTCAGTGGCGTCCGCAGGCAGGACCGTAGCGACAAACTGGAACTGCTCACCCACACGCAACTGAAGTTCGTGCTTATTGAGCGTGACGGATTCTACCGGTACTGTATCTCCGGAGGATTCAACCGTAACCTGACAAACAGCGGTGAGATTTCCAGCGTGGGCTATAATCTGTGCCCGGCCTACCCCAATGCCCTGCACCTTGGCCTGCGTCTTGGAAATCATCTCCACTTTAGCAATGGTGGTGTTCGAGGACTCCCAATAGATAGTAACATCGGCATCTGAAGGTGTCAAAACCAGCGTGAGGATCTGCTCTCCATCAAGGGCAAGTGTGACGGAAGAAGGATCCACATACACTCTTTCAAGAGAGGAAGATCCGCCGCTGCCAACCGTTACCTGGCAAGTGGCCTCTTTCCCGCCGGCACTGGCAGTAATTATGGCCGTTCCGACCGACCTGGCCACAACCAGACCGCCCTTGGTGCCTTCTCCTCCGACGGAACCGTCGGCCCCGGCCGGAGAATCATTGGTCACATAAGCGACATCCGGGTTGGAACTGCTCCAGGTCACCATAGCGTCAGCAGCGCTTTCCGGAAGTACGGTCGCAGTAAGCTGGGCCGTCTGGCCGACTTCCAAATCAAGGGTTCTCGGGTCAATCGTAATTGACGATACCTCTGTTCCTCCCTGCTCCTTTTCCACGGTAACCTCGCAGGTGGCCGACAGGCCATCAATATATGCCATGACCGTCTCTTTGCTGTCGGCAGTCAATCCGACAACCTTCGCCTGCGTATCGTTTATACGCGATACCATTACGTTTTGGGGATTTGAGCTCTTCCATTCGATGGACTTGCTTTTAAGTGCGTCCGCAGGAGTGACGGTGGCTGTGAGGATAAGCGGTTCTGCCTGATTGGGAGTCACCGTAGCTTCTGTCTTGTCCAGGACGATGGACTCTACCGGAATATCCGGATTGTCCGGATCATTGATTTTTATCGTGCAACGGGCTATCAGTTCCTGATTGATCGCAGCGACAACAACGGCGGTCCTCCCTGCTATGAGGGCTTTCACCACGCCACTATCATCTACGCTGACGGCGGGATTGCCGCCGTCGACTGTCCAGACATTGATTGTTTTGTTCGTTGCATTCTCCGGGGTGAATACCACTGTAAGCTGGCGCTCCTCGCCGACATTCATCTCAATATAATCCGGATCGAAGGCGATGGACTGCACCGCAACCTCATCCGTGACGGTCACCTCGCAGGTTCCGGTTTTGCCATCGGCGGTGGCCGTAACGACGGCCGAACCGGGATTCCGCGCTTCCAGCATATTGTTCTCATCTACGACGGCCACCATCGTGTCTGTGCTGCTCCATGTAGCCTTCACGGCGACCCCTTCGGCATTCGTAACAGACAGCTGAAGCTTTTCATTCTTCAGGATCGTCACTTTGTCCGGACTGATAAAGAGTCCGCCTTCGTCCGCAGCAGCCTTATCAATGACAATCCGGCAGCCGGTCTGTACGTCTCCGGCCTTGGCGGTGATGGAAGCGATGCCCTCCTTCAAGGCTGTCACCACACCGTCTTCCACGGTAGCGACATCCTCGTTGAGACAGGACCATTCGACCTTGTCGGTAGTGTTGGACGGCTCTACCACCACCGTCAGCGTCAGCGTCTCTCCCACAGTCATCATGTAACTGGGTTCCGTGAAGCGGATGGAAGTCGCAGGCACTTCCATGACGTCGTTCAGGAACTTGTCGACGTCTTCCTGCGTACAGGCCGCCGCGAAAAGCATCGTGAGCGTCCCGAGGACAGATAAAAGCTTTCTCATAGTATCGAAGTATTAATATTGATTCAACCGTTTGGGCGAAGATAGGAAAAACCCACCTTCGCCCAATAGTACGAAAGAACCAATTTAAAGGATACCGAGCTGATTTGCCTGCCGGAGCATCTCCGCGTTGCTGCGGACCGCCATTTTGGTGTAAATGTTCTGCTTGTGATTCTTGATGGTATAGACGCTGACATGCAGCCGCTCCGCGATACCCGCGGCGGAGAGTCCCTCGCCGCTGAGACGGATGACTTCGAGCTCGCGCGCGGTGAGCCCGAGCTCCTTCACTTTGCGGGAGCGCTCCTCCGCAAGTCCCGTGATGTAGGAAGCGATATCCTCCGCCACGGCAGCGTCTTCTTCACCGAGAAGCGACTGGCAGCGATCGAGAATCATTTCCTTGTCCGTTATGGGAGCATCGCCGGAACGGGAGCTTGCCAGATCCTTCGAAATCAAGCGGAGAAGCTGCTCTTTCCCGCGGTCGGAAGCGATGATCCGGCGGATATAGACCTGCGACAGGATGACAACGACCACAAAGGCGACGACCAGCACAAGAAGCAGCCCCACCCAGATGTGCATCCGGGCAATCTTCTCTTCCTTGAGGGAAGTCTCATAGCGGGTTTCCATTTCCTGCAGACGCGCATCCGCCTTCTGCTGCATATAATACTCCATCGAATAGACATACTGCTGATGGGCGGACGCCGCACTGTCGACATCGCCGGCCTGGGCATACAGCATCACGAGGTTGTTCCAGCACTGGCTCCGCATCAGATAATCGTCTTCCTGCAGGCCTTCCAGCACCTGCTGGCAGCAGGCGATTCCGTCGCGCCAGTTCCCGCCCTGACGGTACCAGCGCATCCAGTATGGCAGGGCCCTGGAAGGGAAAGCGGGATCCGTTGACACGGCTACCGCCTGCTCGATCGAGCGGCCAGCCTTCTGATAGATTTCCGCATCGACGGGGTCGCGGAAACGGTTGAGACCGATGTAGGCCTGGCTCGTCTGGAGAAGGATTTCGGCCTGGAGGTTGGGGCTCCCGGAGGCATGGGACATCGCGTCCCGGAGGGTTTCCAGCGCTTCGGCGTCCTGGGCCTCTCCCTCGGTGATGGCGCCGCAAAGCTGCAGCCGTCCTTTCTGCAGCAGGGCATGGGCAATCAGGCTGTCGGTCCCTTCGGCACGGGCAAGCTGCTCCGCCTCTACGGCATGTTCCCATCCCTGGGCGTCGCGCCAGGTGATGATATCGAGGGCGGCCAGATGGCTCAGGCAGAGGGACCGACCCCCGTCTTCCAGATTCGGGTCTGAAAGGGCCTTGATGGCATACTCCGTGGCAAGTTCCCACTCCTTCTGACCGACCAGGCGTTCGCTCTCGGCAAGCAGTTCGCGCCAGGAGCCTTCCTTTTCGTCGCCACCGCGGCAGGAAACGGCCATGGCAGCCAGCCCGACGGTCAGGAACAACAATCCTCTGAGACGCATATGATACGAAGGGTTAAGGATACTGACGGATCCAGTGGGGCTCGGAAAACCGGTCGATGGCGGCCAGCTCTTCCGGGGAAAAGTCCAGATTGGACATGGCCTTGAGGTTGTCCTGCAGCTGCTCGACGGAGCTCGCGCCCACGATGACCGAGCTCACGCGGGGATCGCGCATCAGCCACGACAGCGACATCTCGGCAAGGGTCTGGCCGCGCCTTTCGGCCATGGCATTGAGCTCCCGGAGGGCGGCGACCAGTTCCGGCGTAAGCGTGGACTGCCGGAGGGACTGGTTCCTCGCCATGCGGGAATCCGACGGGATGCCGTTGAGGTAGCGGCCGGTCAGCAGCCCCTGCTGCAGCGGCGAGAAGACGATGAGACCGGCGTTCGCGTCCATCGTCAGGTCTATGACCCCCCTCTCCTGGATATTGCGGTCGAGGATGTTGTAGCGGTCCTGCAGGAGCAGGCAGGGAACATCGTGCGCCGCGAGATACCGATAGGCCCGGTCGGCATGCTCATACGGATAGCGGGAAATGCCGGCATACAGCGCCTTCCCCTGCCGGACGATGTCCACCAGCGCCTGCATCGTTTCCTCGATCGGGGTGTTCGGGTCAAAGCGGTGGGAGTAGAAGATGTCCACATAGTCGAGCTTCATCCGTCTCAGGCTCTGATCGAGGCTGGCCATCAGGTACTTGCGGGAGCCCCAGTTGCCATAGGGGCCCGGCCACATGTCATAGCCGGCCTTGCTGGAAATGAACAGCTCGTCGCGATAGGGCTTGAAGGACGAAGCCATCACCCGGCCGAACGTCTCCTCGGCGGCGCCATATTCGGGGCCATAGTTGTTGGCGAGGTCGAAATGGCAGATGCCCTGGTCGAAGGCATAGTGGAGAAGCTGCTTTGCGTGCTGGAACGGCGTGTGGGAACCGAAGTTCTGCCAGAGGCCGAGCGAGAGCAGCGGGAGCTGGACACCGGACTTCCCGGCGCGGCGGTACTGCATCTTTTCGTAGCGCGCGGCATCGGCGCTGTAGACAGGCTCTATCATATTGACGCTAAATTATTTCCCAAAATTCCGCGAGGCGAACGGCAAGGCGGTGTAAAGGGCCGTGTGCCAGTACTCCCAGCTGTGCACGCCATCGCGAACGCGCAATTCATCGTGGACCCGGGCGCGCTTCATCAGGCGGTGGATTTCTATGGAAAGGTCGAAGAGGAAATCATCGTCGCCGCAGTCGAAGAACCAGGCGACGGTGCGGAGTCCCGCAAGGGCCTCTTCATCGGCGTTCCGGAGAAAATCGAGGCAGGAATGCTCGTGGACGGAGCGGCAGACGACGGCGAAACGGTCGCTGCCGTCGACACTGCCCACCTCGTCATCGGCATTGTCGAGCCAGGCACTCATGGCATAGCAGCTGGAAAAGCAGTCCGGATGGCGCTGGGCATAGGAGGTGCTTCCGCCGCCGCCCATGGAAAGGCCCATAATGGCGCGGTGGGCCTTGTCGCCGACGCCGCGGTATTTCTTCTCCACCTGCGGGATCAGCTCGCCGAAGAAGAAATCCTCATAGCGGCGGCCGGGCATGTTGAAATAGCCGTTCCACTCGTTGCGGATATCGGGATGGCCGGCATTCGGCATGACGATGACCATCGGGACGATTTCGCCGGAAGCGATCAGCAGGTCGGCAACGTCCTTCATCCGGCCCTTCGATACCCACGCATCGTAGGTATCGGACAGGCCGTGAAGCAGATAGACGACGGGATAGCTCTCTCCGGAATCCTGAAAACCAGCCGGCAGATAGACATTGAACGGAACTTCCTCTCCGAGAATCTTGCTGTCGATACGGTCCTCCTTGACAACCCCCTGCGAAAAGGCGGGAACGGCCGCCAGGACAAGGCAGGCAACGACGGCACCCAGAATTTTTTTCATAAGTTACTGGATGTAGCCGTCGGCCTTGAGCTGCTTGTCGATGTTGGCGATGCGCTTGTCGGTGGTCGGGTGCGAGGAGAAGAGCTGGCTCACAGGACCGTTCATCGTGGTAGCGCTGCTCTCGAGGCTCTGGAGCTTGACGAGGCTGTTGCGCATGCAGGCCGGATTGTAACCCGCCGCCTTGAGGAAGGCGTAGGAGAAATCGTCGGCCTCCATCTCCTGCTTGCGGGAGAACTTGGCGCTGAGCATCGCCTCGCCGAGGGCGGCCAGGTCGGACTGTGTCAGGGCAGCCATCTTCTCACCCGTAGCGGCAAGGCCGGAAAGGGCCGCGCTGCGGAGAAGGGCCTTCTGCATATCCTTCTTGGTGTGCTCGAGGGCGACGTGGCCGATCTCATGACCGATCACGCCGAGAAGCTCGTCATCGTCCATCAGATCCATCAGGCCCGTATAGACGCGCACGCTGCCGTCCGCACAGGCAAAGGCATTGACATCCTTGGTCTGGTAGACCTTGAAGTTGAGCGGCGTGTCCCCGACCTGCGTCAGACCGGCGGTAATCTTCGCCAGGCGCTTGCTGTAGGCGTTGCTGGAGGGAAGAACGACGTTCTGGGCGTCGGACTGGGCGACATACTGGGACACATAGGCCTTGATGTCACTGTCGGAAAGGGTCATCGCCTGGACGACCTTGGCGCCGCCTTCGAGAAGACGGTCGGAATTCATGTTCTGCAGCACGCTGCAGGAAGTAGCCGTCAGCGCGATGGCAAGGGAAAGGATAATGCTGTGTTTCATACTGTTGAAAGGACGGTTATTCAGCCTCGACAGCGCGGAAGGCCGGGAGGTCCTCCACGTTGAAGTTTTGGATGTATGCACTCTTGCCGAGCACGGTCTCTTCGGCCATGCGGGCATAGACACGGGCGCTCTTTTCGAAGAGTTCCGGCGCCTTCGTGGCATCGCCGAGAAGCAGCAGGGCCATCACGATCTCGCCGGCCATGTCATAGAGACGGCGGGCGAGGAAGTCGAGGACCTCCTGGTTGTCGTAGGCCTTGACGGCCTCAACGGACTGCTCGTAGATGTCGACGAGTTTCGCAACCCGCTGACGGAGCGGCTCGAGCGCCGGAGCGACCTCGTTTTCAAGCATTTCGCGCATGATCTGGAGGTAGGTGCCGTTGGTGATGTAACGGACCGCGGCGACCACCTGCAGCTGGGTCGTACCCTCGTAGATGGAGAAGATGCGGGCGTCGCGCATGAGGCGCTGGCACTTGTACTCCATGATGAAACCGGAACCGCCGTGGACCGACACGCAGTCGTAGGCGTTCTGATTGGCGTACTCGGAGGAGGTACCCTTGCACAGCGGCGTGAAAGCGTCGGCGAGGCGGGTGTACTTCTTCATCTCAGCCTTCTCGTCGGCGGTCAGGGCGCGCTCGCGGGCGATGTCCTCGAGGCACTTGTAGACGTCGACATGGGCGGCGGTATGGTAGAGGAGCGTACGGCTGGCGTCGAGCTTGGCCTTCATGCGGGAAAGCATGTCATAGACACCCGGGAAGTGCTCGATCGTCTGACCGAACTGGGCGCGCTCGGAGGCATATTTGAAGGCCTCGTTGACGGCTTCCTGGCTGAGGCCGGTCGACTGGCCGCCGATACCGAGACGGGCGGCGTTCATCAGGGACATGACGTACTTGATGAGGCCCATGCGGGTGCTGCCGCAGAGCTCCGCCTTGGCGTTCTTGTAGGTCAGCTCGCAGGTCGGGGAGCCGTGGATACCGAGCTTGTGCTCGATGTGGCGGACATTGACACCGCCCTGGCGCTTGTCGTAGATGAACATCGAAAGGCCGCGGCCGTCGGTCGTGCCTTCCTCGCTGCGGGCGAGGACAAGGTGGATGTCGCTGTCGCCGTTGGTGATGAAGCGCTTAACGCCGTTGAGGAGCCAGCAGCCGTCCTTCTCGGAGTAGGTCGCCTTCAGCATGACGCGCTGGAGATCGGAACCGGCATCGGGCTCGGTCAGGTCCATGGACATGGTCTCGCCGGCGCAGATGCGGGGCAGGAAGCGCTGGCGCTGGTCCTCGGAACCGAACTCATAGAGGGTGTCGGCGCAGGACTGGAGGCTCCAGATGTTCTGGAACGAGGCGTCCGCGGCGGCAACGATCTCGGAGCACATGCTGAACACGATGTTCGGAAGGTTCAGGCCGCCGTAGCGACGGGGCTGCGAGACACCGGAAAGGCCGGCCTGGCGGAGGGCCCTGAGGTTCTCGACGGTCTTGGACGCATAGATCATGCGGCCGTTCTCAAGGTGCGGACCTTCGAGGTCGACGGACTCGGAATTGGGCTCGATGATGTTCGCGGCGATGTCGCCGAGCACGTCGAGGAGGCGCTTGTAGTTCTCGATGCAGTCTTCGTGGTCCACCGGGGCCTCGGGATATTTCTCGGCTTCGGTGAAGTTCCGCTCCTTGAGCTCGACGATGCGCTTCATGAGCGGATGGTTGAGGTAGAAGGCTATTTCGGGATGGTCGGTAAAGTAGTTTGCCATATCTGTTTCCTCCTCTATTTGCTGTTTTTCTTGTAATACTTGATCAGCTTCGGGATCACTTCCTCGACCGTGCCGACGATGACGTAGTCGGCGATGCGGTTGATCGGGGCGTCGGGATCGGAGTTGATGCTGATGATGATGGAACTCTCCTGCATGCCGGCGATGTGCTGGATCTGGCCGGAGATGCCGCAGGCGATGTAGACCTTCGGATGGACGGTCACGCCCGTCTGGCCGATCTGGCGGTCAGGCTCGCAGAAACCGGCATCCACCGCGGCGCGGCTGGCACCGACCTCGGCGTGAAGCACCTTGGCGAGGTCGAAGAGCATGTCGAAACCTTCCTTCGAGCCCATGCCGTAACCGCCGGAGACGATGATGGCAGCGCCCTTGAGGTTGTGCTTGGCGGCCTCGACATGGTGGTCGAGAACCTTGACGACATACGCCTCGGGAGAGACATATTTCGCGACGTCGGGATAGACCACTTCGCCGCGGGCCTTGCCTTCGTAGAGGGCCTTCTGCATGACACCGCTGCGGACGGTGGCCATCTGCGGACGATGGTCGGGGTTGACGATCGTCGCGACGATGTTGCCGCCGAAAGCGGGACGGATCTGGTAGAGGAGGTTCTGGTATTCCTTACCGGTCTTGGCGTCGGTATAGGGGCCGATTTCGAGCTGCGTGCAGTCGGCGGTCAGGCCGCTGGTGAGGCTGGAAGACACGCGCGGGCCGAGGTCACGGCCGATGACGGTGGCGCCCATGAGGCAGATCTGCGGCTTCTCCTCCTTGAAGAGGCCGACGAGGATGTCGGTGTGGGGAGCGGAGGTGTAAGGGAAGAGGTCCTTGCCGTCGAAGACGAAGAGTTTGTCGACGCCGTAGGGGAGAATCTGCTCCTCCACCTTGCCCTTGATACCGGTACCGGCCACGACAGCGTGGAGCTCGACACCGAGTTCGGAGGCCAGTTTGCGGCCCTTGGTCAGGAGTTCCTGGGAGACTTCGGCGACGACAGTGCCTTCGATCTCGCAATATACAAATACGTTGTTCATAGCTAGCCGATGATTTTTTCGTTGAGAAGTTCCTGGATGAGGCCCTCGACATCCGCGTCGGCGGCGGTCAGGGTCTTGGATTCCTTGGCCTGGAAGACGATGTTCTGGACCGTCTTGACCTTGGTCGGGGAGCCGGCGAGGCCGCACTGCTGCGGGTCACCGTCGACATCCGCGACACTCCACTGCGTCAGAGTCAGATACGGGCGCTCGGCGTAAAGGTCGGCGCGGGGATCCTCGGCGGGACGCTCCAGCGGGCAGGTGGCGTATTTGTATTTCATCACGAGACGCACGTTCTGCGGACGGCAGGGGGCGGCCGTACCGTTGACCGTCACGACGAGGGGAAGCGGGGCCTCAACGGTCTCCGCACCGCCGTCGATGCGGCGCTCGATCGTGGCGACGCCGTTCTCGATCTTCTTGATTTCTTCGGCATAGGTTACCTGGTTCAGGCCGAGCTTCTGGGCGACCTGGGGGCCGACCTGGGCCGTGTCGCCGTCGATGGCCTGGCGGCCGCCAATGACGATGTCGACATCGCCGATCTTTTTGATGGCGGTGGCGAGAGCGTAGGAAGTGGCCAGCGTATCGGCACCTGCGAACAGGCGGTCGGTCAGGAGCCAGCCGGTGTCAGCACCGCGGTAGAGGCCCTGGCGGATGATTTCCCCGGCGCGGGGCGGACCCATCGTCAGGATACCGACGGTCGAGCCGGGATACTGCTCCTTGAGACGGAGCGCCTGCTCGAGCGCGTTGAGATCGTCAGGGTTGAAGATGGCCGGAAGGGCGGCACGGTTCACGGTGCCCTCCGGAGTCATCGCATCCTTCCCCACGTTGCGGGTGTCCGGCACTTGCTTGGCCAGAACTACAATCTTTAGACTCATAAGTATAAGGTTTTAAGTTTTTTCGCTTTTACCATAAACATACAAAGTTAGCAATTTTCGGGATAATAGCAAAAAGCCGGAGCCGCTTACGAAGCGTCCCCGAAGGTCCGTCGTTTGGACCTTCGGGGACAAAAAGGCTTGATTATGCCGTCGAAGGTCCGGAGAATGGACCTTCGATGACAGTTTATCGGATTTCCACGGTCAAAGCCTCGGAGACGGGACGGTCGGGGAGGGTGATGACCGTGCGGCCGTCGCGAAGGGAAAGGACGTTCATGCCGAGCGGTTTCCCGTTGAGGAGGACGCTGTTGCGAAGCCCCACGACGCCTTCCAGCTCGATGACGATGCGGCGTGTGTCGGGCGCTCCGGCGAAGGAGCCCTGGCGGGGACTGATGCGGATGAGCGTCCGGCGGTCGGCGGTGGTCTTCTCGATATGGGTCGTGGCGAAGTCCCGGACGTAGCTCTGCGTCAGACCGTCGTCCTGGTAGAGGTCGAAGGCGTGGGATCCGCCGCCGGGGATGACCAGGAGGCGGATTTCATTCTCGGAAGGGTCCTGGAGACTGCGGACTGAACGGCCGGAAAGCGGCAGGACGGCGCCGGCGCGGACAAACCAGGGGTTCTCCTCCAGCTTGTAGCGGAGGGTATGGACCTGCCCCCCGTCGAGAAGGCGGTGGTGGGCCATGTCGTACCAGCGGCTTCCGCCGGGGAGCCAGACCTTGCGGGAGGCGGTGCCGTCGGCGCCGACGGGCGTGGCGATGACCGTGGCGATGATGTCGTCGCCGAAGAAGTACTCCTCATTCCAGCTGTAGGCGGCCTCCGTCTCGGGATAATAGTAGTAGAGCGGCCGGCAGAGGGAGACGCCGGTGAGGGTGGCGTTATGGGCGGCGTTGTAAATGTACGGCGCCAGCGCATAGCGCAGGTCGATGGCGGCCTTCAGCGCCGGATACTGCTCCGGGAAAGCCCAGATGCGGCAGTCCAGGAGGGCGTTTTTGGTAGAGTGCGTCTTGAAGATGGGCGTGAACACGCCGAACTGCATCCAGCGGGTGAATAGCTCGGGGTCGCGGGGCTTCTCGACGCCGGCGGGGAGCATGTGCCCGCCGATATCATGGCCCCAGTAGCCGTAGCCGACGTTGCTGGCCGTGGCGGTGAAATAGGGCAGGAAGCGGAGCACCTCCCAGTCGACGAAGGTGTCGCCGGAGAAGCCCAGCTGGTAGCGGTGGCTGCCGAGGCCGCCCCAGCGGTGGTAGATCAGCGGCCGGTCGGCCTGCAGGCCCTCGGAACGGGTCTGGCGGACCTTGTCGTTCCAGAAGGCGTAGTTGCACCAAAAGGTGTTCGACAGGCCGGGCACATACTTGCTCTGCCGCCACTGCTGCCAGTCGAGCCACCAAAAGTCGACACCCTGCTTCTCCATCGGCCGGATAACCGTGGCGAAATAGGCGTCCGCCCAGGCCTGCTGGTCGAGCCGGAAAGGCACCGGAGCGCGATAGCCGGGTGTTCCGGTCGGGAAATCGTTGCCGGCGAACTGCCAGCCGCCGTCGGGATAGACATAGCCCTCGGGGCCGTCATACTCCTGCGTCCGGGAGAGATAGTCTTCGACAAAGGCGTCATAGGCGTCCTCATAGGGTCGGATGCCCGAAGCCGGGTGGAGATTCAGCGCCACCTTGAAATCCTTGCCGTGCAGGGCCCGCAGCAGGCCTTCCGGGTCCGGGATCAGGTCGTGGTTCCAGCTATAGCCCGTCCAGCCGCGCGACTGCCCGAATTCGTCCGGACCGAGGCGCCGGTCCATCTCCGGCCAGGTCAGGTGCCAGTCCATGTCGATGATGAACACGTCGGCGGGGATGTCGCGCGTGCGCATCTCGTCCGCAAGCGCCAGCAGTTCCTCGTCGGTGTAGGCCCAGTAGCGGCTCCACCAGTAGCCGAACACATACCGCGGCGGCAGCGGGATCTCCCCGGCGATGCGGGTGAAGTCCTTCAGCGCGGCCATGTAGTCGTGCCCATAGGCGAAGAGATAGAGGTCCATGCGGTCGCCCTCCGGACGCGTCGTCACCCATTCGCCCCAGTCGCTGCCGTCCTTTTCCAGCAGGTGCCGGTCGCTCTCGTCGACAAGGGCCCATCCGTCGCGGGACAGGATCCCTTCCTCGAGCTCATGCACGCCGAAACTGATCTGGCTGAATCCCTTGCTGCCGTCCAGCGTGCGGGTCGTTCCGCGGAGGTTGCCCTTGTTCTCCTTGCCGGGGAACCAGGTGACCGTGCTGCCGTTCAGCTTGAACTTGACCTGCAGGTTGTCGGCGCTGAAACGCCCGCCTCTGTAGGTCAGCGTCAGGGCGTCTGTTTTGATGGTCAGCGTCCTGCCGCTGCGGCTTTTCGAGAAGGAGGGCACGGGCAGCTCGCGGTTGATCACCGCGAGGCTGGCGCGGTCCTCGAAGCGGCAGTCTTCCGCCCATTCCATGCGGATCAGACGGTCTGTCAGGACGGTAAAACGGGCATTGCCCTCGGTCACGACAGCCCTGGGGCTGGCGACGGGATTCTGGGCGAAAAGGGAAAGGCCGGCCAGGGCGGCTATGGCTAAAGAGAGGAAACGTTTCATTTCTCAATCGATTATGCACAAAAATAGGAATAATCGGCGACATAAAAAAGCCACCGCACTGTATTGATGTCTGGGCCGCCAGGGCCAGAGGGACTACAAAAAAGGAGATGCGCCTGCGAGGGCACTGAAAAAGTCCCTTTAGAGGCTTGCTAAATCAATCGAGGAAATGTTCAATTTATTTGGATATTTCCTCGATTTTTCGTAACTTAACCTTT
>CACXMA010000023.1 GCA_902768665.1 uncultured Bacteroidia bacterium
AGCTCAAACTAGACGGAATGAGTCCGGTACAGTACCGAACTCAAAACAAATAAATCTTTAATGTTGAATCCGTCCAACAAAAGGGGCGCACATCATTTTTCTGAGCTCGTGAACAAGAACCGGCCCTTTTTGTTCACGGGTTTTGGCCGGATATTTGTAAAATGCTATATTTGCATAGAATTTCGTGAAGATATGAAAGCACGTAGCATTTTTCTCCTTGCGGCGGCGGGGCTTCTGGCCCTCTCGGCCTGCAACAAACATGAGGTTGTCCACCATGGTGGCGGCAACGGCCGTGACGATGGCAACGACAACAAACCCGAGCCTAAACCGACCTATACATTTAACCTCCAGGCCAACGACAGCTGGAATATCGGCTATCTGGGCCGCCAGGACTATGAGGAGACGGACGGTTCAGTCATTCCCGTGGACGCCATCGACGTCAGCGGCGTGACGGCCGACTCCTATCTGGTGAGCGTCATCAGCCGCGACAATTATTCCTCCTACGGCGGCGATCTCGAGAAGTTCCTCAAGGACGAGGCGCAGTATAACAGCGAGTATGTCTATGACAAGGCTTCCCAGACCATCTATTTCGACCCGTTCCGCCACGGGACCTGGTATGGCTTCATCATCGGCCTCAATCCCGACAAGAGCGCCAGCGGCGAATATGCCTATGCCAAGTTCGAAGTGATGGAGGAGACGCCGACGGAGGATTACCTCAAGTGGATCGGCAAGTGGACCATCTCCGACGGGAAGGGCATCTTCTACCCGCTCGTCGTGAGCCAGCTGGAGGCCAACTACATCTACCGGGTCGACGGCTGGGAGACCGGCAGCAGCATCGACAAGAAGGAGGGCACCGTGATGGACCAGGAATACCTCGAGACCTTCTATGACGCCCCGACCGGCAGCATGTATTTCACCTCGCAGTATATCCAGAGCTACACCGACGACAATCTCGGCGACATGGACGAGTGCTTCCTCGGACAGATCGACTACGACGGCATCACCGAGGAGATGGGCCTCTACATCATCACCGACGAGGGCCTCGACCTCGCGGAGGCGCGCATGGACGCCGGCGGAAAGTCCGCCCATGTTCTGCCCTGCTCCGTCAGTGCGACGGTCGGCAGCGAGACCTTCGAGACGAATTTCTACAACATGCAGTATTTCGGCTATGCCGTCAATGAAGAGCGCTGGTATCCCTACAACGACAACGTCCCGTCCCTGCCGATGGTGATGACGCTGGTGGAAGAGGATACTGGCGGTACGACGCCGGATGTGCCGAAGGTCGGCCGCCGGAGCGCGAAGAAGGCATCCCCGATGCCCGCCCGCGCGAAGGTGCATGTTTCCAAGGCTGACCGTCCCGCAGCGAAGGCCGTTCGGGTCCGCTAACGGACGATCTCCCAAAGGACAACGCCGACGGCAACCGATACGTTGAGCGAATGTTTGGTGCCGCTCTGGGGAATCTCCAGGGCGGCATCGCTTGCGTCTACGACATCCTGGCGGACGCCGTCGACCTCGTTGCCGAAGACAAGGGCCAGCTTCCTGCCGCTCTCGCGGTGGAAATCCTTCCCCAGCTTGAGCGAATGCACGGTCTGCTCGACGGAGAGCACCGTGTAGCCTTCTTCCCGGAGCCTCCGCACGGCGTCGAGCGTGTCGTCGACATGCTCCCACGGGACGCTGTCCTCGGCGCCGAGGGCGGTCTTGTGGATTTCGGGGGAGGGAGGAACGGCCGAGATGCCGCAGAGGAAGACGCGGTCGACACCGAAGGAATCGGCGCTGCGAAGGGCGGAGCCGACGTTGTGGGCGCTGCGGATATTGTCCAGCACGATGACGATGCCGCTGGGCTCCCTTTCACTGCGGTACTGCTCCGCGCTCAGGCGTCCCAGCTCGATATTGAGTAGTTTCCGGTCTTTCATACCGGGGGCAAAGATAGTCATTTCTTCCTTGGAAATCGAAGAAATCTGGCTATCTTTGTGTTCGAATCGCACATAATAATAACACTACTATAATGAAACAGGATTTACAGGTCTTTGACCTTATCAAGCGTGAACAGGAGCGTCAGTCCTCCGGTCTGGAACTGATCGCCTCCGAGAATTATGTCTCCGATCAGGTAATGGCTGCGATGGGCTCCATCTGCACCAACAAGTACGCCGAGGGCTATCCCGGCAAGCGTTACTATGGCGGCTGCGAGGTGGTGGACCAGATCGAGCAGCTCGCGATCGACCGCCTCTGCGCCCTGTATGACGCCGAATACGCCAACGTCCAGCCGCACTCCGGCGCCCAGGCCAACATGGCCGTCACGATGGCCATCCTCAAACCCGGCGACACCTTCATGGGTCTCGACCTCTCCATGGGCGGCCACCTCACCCACGGCTCCCCGGTGAACGCTTCCGGCATTCTCTACCACCCTGTCGCTTACGGGCTGGATCCGGAAACGGGCCGCGTGGACTACGACGAGATGGAACGCAAGGCCCTCGAGTGCAAGCCCCGGCTCATCATCGGCGGCGCCTCGGCCTATTCCCGCGAGTGGGATTATGAGCGCATGCGTGCCATCGCCGACAAGGTCGGTGCCATCCTCTGGATCGACATGGCCCACACCGCCGGCCTCATCGCCGCGGGCCTGCTGAAGAACCCGGTCAAATATGCCCATATCGTCACTTCCACGACCCATAAGACCCTCCGCGGTCCCCGTGGCGGTATCATCCTCATGGGCAAGGACTTCCCGAATCCCTGGGGCGCCACGACCCCGAAGGGCGAAATCAAGATGATGAGCGCCATCCTCAACTCCAGCGTCTTCCCCGGCATCCAGGGCGGTCCGCTCGAGCACGTCATCGCAGCCAAGGCCGTCGCCTTCTTCGAGGCGGCCCAGCCCGAGTATAAGGAGTACCAGAAGCAGGTCGTCGCCAACGCCGCCGCCATGTGTCGGGAATTCCTCTCCCGCGGTTACAAGATCATCTCCGGCGGTACCGACAACCACCTGATGCTCATCGACCTCCGTCCGAAGTTCCCGGCCCTGACCGGCCGTGTCGCCGAGAAGGAGCTCGTCAATGCCGACATCACCGTCAACAAGAACATGGTCCCGTTCGACAGCCGCAGCGCCTTCCAGACGAGCGGTCTGAGGATCGGTACGCCCGCCATCACTTCCCGCGGCTTCGAGGAGAAGGACATGGTCCAGATCGTCGACCTGATCGACTCCGTCCTCGCCTCCGCCAACGAGCATTTCGACGCGCTGACGGCGAAGGAACCCACCGAGCAGCAGCTCGCCGAGCGCATCGCCCACAAGCTCGTCCTCGACGAGGTGCGCCGCAAGGTCCACATGATGACCTCCGGCCGTCCGCTCAACCGTTATTAGCATGATATTCAAGCATCTCATACATTGGGTAGCCGCTGCCGCACTGGTGGCGGCTGCCGTTTCCTGCGGCGAGGCCAAGGCCGACCCCGTGGAGGAAGATCCCGTCAAACCGGACCCGCCCGTGGTCGTCGATCCGGTCGAATATGAATTCTCGGCCGACCCGGTGTCGCTGCAGTTCCCCGCTGAAGGGGGAGAGGCGACGTTCGAGCTGCGGACCGAGGCTGTCTGGACGAGCCGCTGCGATGCCGAATGGGTCACTTATGGCCACAAGAGCGGCCAGGGCGACGATACCATCATCGTCTCCGTCCCGGTCAATCCCGACACGCAATACGCCCGCCGCGCGACCATCGTCTTCGAGGTGGACGGAGAGGGGACCGGTTCGCTGGAAGTTGAGATTCGCCAGGAGCCCGGTTCCGGCGAGACCCCAGGTCCCGGTCCGGAGATGTCCGTGCGCGTGACGACGCAGCAGGCTTCCGACGTGAAGATTTCCTCCGCCCGGCTCGGTGGCTTCTATTCTGAGGCGACGGCGGATGTCCGCGAAGTCGGCTTCGAGTGGGGTATGTCCGCCTCAACCCTCGACGAGACGCTGCAGGTCCAGGTGCCCGGAACGGACGACAACGGTTCCTTCAGCGCTACCCTGGACGGACTCAGCGAAAAGAAGACCTATTATTTCCGCGCCTATGTCATACTCCAGAG
The DNA here is from genome assembly GCA_902768665.1 of uncultured Bacteroidia bacterium. Lineage (GTDB taxonomy): Bacteria > Bacteroidota > Bacteroidia > Bacteroidales > UBA932 > Cryptobacteroides. The sequence goes on from CACXMA010000023.1 coordinate 4,046, forward strand.
CGGGAATGATATCAAGACCTTCTACGGCAGTGTCCTCTCCTTTACAACCAGCGCCAGCGACGGTCCCGCTACGGGAAGCCAGCCCGGCTGGTTCGAGCTCCCGGCCATGGACATCGCCAGGGAGGGAGAATACATGGTCGGCGCTACGGACAACTCGCTCTACTATGCCTGGCATATCAGTCCGGACGTCTACGGCCCCGGCGGAAAGCTGGCGCGCAACTACACAGTCTGCTTCAGCGCTGAACATCACTGTCCGATGTGGGTGGCTGCGCCGCGGCACACGATGTACACCGGCAGTTCGGGCCGCAACGATTCCTACCGCGCCGACCCGGACATTCCCGCAGATATCCAGTACAGCTCCAAGTCCACGGGCGGCGGCTGTAACAAGGGACACATGCTCGGCTCGGCCGAACGCACCTGCTCCAAGGAGACCAACCGCCAGGTGTTCTACTATTCTAACATTGCCCCGCAGCTATCCTCGGGCTTCAACACGGGCGGTGGCGGATGGAACCTTCTGGAGGACTATGTCGACACGCAGGTGTGCCGCGACACGCTGTACGAAGTCGTCGGCTGCTATTTCGACAAATACACCGACGGCTACGGCCAGACACAGACCCCGTCTACCATCAGTTTCGGCTCCCGGAATGACGTCTCCATGCCGACGATGTTCTACTATGTCCTTCTCCGGACGAGGTCCGGCAGCAGCGGCAAGAGTGTCAGGGACTGCAGCGCGTCGGAGCTCCAGTGCGTGGCCTTTGTCCGTGCCCATGTCAACACGCTCAAGGGGCAAAAACCCTCTGCGGCCGAACTGATGTCCGTCAGCGACCTGGAAAAGATCACGGGCTTCACCTACTTCGAGAACGTCCCGAACGCCCCGAAATCGACATACAATGCCTCGGATTGGGGCTTGTAGGAAAATTCTTTCATTCATAAAGGCGGCTGTGGCCGCCTTTATTGTTATATAAAAGGTTTACAATTTGATAAAAAAGTATTAACTTTGTGCTACTAAACCCTTAAACCTGCCTGCCGAGACTTCGGCGGGCCTATAGCCATGCAGAAAGAAACTGTTGTCATCAGCAAGGAAGAGCTGCGTCAGTCGATCGGAATCAAAGGCTTTCTCGGCAAGTGGATTGCCGGATTCGTCTATTGGCTCCTGGAGCTGAAACGGGTCAACTATATACAGAACAAGCACGCCGACAAGATGGGGCCGGACTTCTCCGATGCGGTCCTTGAGGAATGCGGCATCAGCGTCGACTATATCCCCGAGCAGCTCAGCCGGATCCCGGCCGAGGGCGGATTCATCACCGTCTCGAACCACCATTTCGGCAGCATCGACGGCATGATCCTCAGCTCGCTGGTCGGCCATCGCCGCCCGGATTTCAAGATCCTGACGACCTTCCTGCTCGCCAAGATTCCGAGCCTGAAGCCCTGCTTCCTTCCCGTTGACAACCTTTCTTCTTCGAACCAGGGCCGCAGCGTGGCCGGCATCCGCATGGCGCTCGAGCAGATCGCCCGCGGCGAAGGCCTCGGCTTCTTCCCCGCCGGCGAGGTGGCGACCTACCAGAAAAAGGGCCGCCGCAGCGCCGTCAGCAAGAAAAAGGTCGTCGAGGACATCCCCTGGGCGGACAACATCATCAAGGTGATCAAGAAGTCCAAGCAGCCGGTCGTGCCGATCTACTTCCAGGGACAGAACTCGAAGATGTTCCATTTCCTCGGCAAGATCCACCCGCGCCTGCGCACCGTCCGCCTCATCCACGAGATGTTCAACAAGCCCGGGACGACGGTCAAGGTCCGTTTCGGCCAGCCGATCACCCCGGAGGAAATCGCCGTGTTCGGCAATGACATCGAGGCCCTCGGCAAGTACCTGCGCAACCGCACCTATGCCCTGGAGGCCGAATGTCTCGATCCGAAGCCGGCTGCCGTCGCCGATTCCGCCAAGGAGCCCATCATCGAGGCGGTCGACCCGGCCATCGTCCACAAGGAAATCCACGACCTCGGTCCGGAGCACGTGCTCTTCGAGATCGGTGACTACCGCATCTATCTCACCCCGTCCGCGCTGATTCCCAATACTATGCGAGATATCGCCCGCCAGCGCGAGGAAACCTTCCGCGCCATCGGCGAGGGTACGGGCCTGTCCATGGACACGGATATCTACGACAAGACCTATTACCAGCTGATTATCTGGAGCATCCCGAACGACGATTTCGTCGGCGCCGAGCGCATCGGCATCGGCCATGAGCTCGTCGACAAGGACGGCATCCAGGGCTTCTACAGCGCCAGCGAGTTCGAGTACCAGAAGGGTTCCGAGCCGCTGCTGTCGACGTGCATGGAGATCGGCCGTACGTTCATTTCCCGGAACTACCAGCGCGAGGTCCTGCCGATGAAGATCTTCTTCGCGAGCACCTCCGTCATCGCCCTGAAGTTCCCGCGCATCAAGTATCTGATGGGCCCCGTGACCATCAGCGACGCCATGCCCGACTTCTACAAGAGCCTGATCGAGTACTACATCACCCACGAGTACCCGTATGCCGACGCGGAGTCTTTCTCCCGTCCGCCGGTGCCGTTCAAGCCCGACTATCTGGCCGTCGATCCGGACGCCCTCCTGGCGAAGACCTATGGCAATATCGACGAGTTCGACCGGCTGCTGGCGACCGTCTCCGACGGCAAATACCGCCTGCCGGTGCTGATGAAGCGCTACTTCAAGTATTCCGCCCGCAGCGTGTGCTTCAATGTGGACCCGCTGTTCAACAACTGCCTGGACTGCCTGATTCTCCTGCGCCTCGCCGACTACCCGAAGGACACCCTCGAAATGCTCCTCAAATCCATCCCCGAGGACATGCACGAGCCCATCCGCAAGGTCCTTTACGGTGAAGCATAAACAACAAAAGAATCCAGGAAACATTCTGCGGGGTCCTTATATTGCGGACAACTATCCGCAACTTTTTTAGAAAATTGCGGACATTCTCCCGCAATTTTCTTATATTTGTGCCGGATAAATATAGCGACACGTTATGCGGGAACTTTACGACCAATTCTATCAGCTACTGGAGCTTACCCCGATGGACTTCTTCCGGGAACAGCACCAGACCATCAACTGGGATGTACGTATCCTTGGCATCCTGGGCCAAAAAGGTGTAGGCAAATCAACCCTCATACTACAGCACATCAAACAACAGGGGAACCGGGACGAATCCCTATACGTAGTTGCCGATGACATCTACTTCGGAGCGCACACCCTTCTGGATACGGCCAAAGATTTCTTTGCGCGTGGAGGCAAGTACCTGTATATAGACGAGATTCATAAATATGAGAACTGGAGCCGGGAAATCAAGAATATCTATGACAGTCTGCCTCTGCTTCACATCGTCTATTCTGGAAGTTCCATGCTCGATCTCAAAGAAGGCGGAGCGGACCTGAGTCGCCGCGTCATCGAGTATCACCTGCCGGTTTGGTCTTTCCGCGAATATCTCAATCTCCGGTGCGGTTGGTCCCTGAAACCCGCAACGCTGGATGAAGTTCTGAAAGGCAAGGTCGATTTTCCATACGGTCCGGAGCGTCCGCTCAAATACTTCGCCGATTATATGAAGAAAGGATGCTATCCTTTTACCATGGAGCCTGAATTCGAGACCCGCCTGCGTCAAATTATCAATACTACTGTAGAAGTGGATATTCCCAAATATGCCAAAATGACCATTGCGGCCACACAGAAGCTCAAGAAATTCATGTACTACATTTCCAAAAACGTCCCTGTCAAAATCAATTACTCGGACATGGCAAGGGATCTTGGCCTTGACCGGGACGATTTGCCCAAATACCTGGAGTATCTTGAGAAAGCCGAACTGGTTTCCATTCTGAGAATGAAGGCAAACGGTGACGCCATACTGCGAAAAATGGACAAGTTATATCTCCATAACCCCAACATGGCATACGTCCTGTCCGGAGAACTGCCCAACACGGGCAATTCACGCGAGACCATATTCTTCTGCTGGACAAAACAGAAATACGAAACACTCGAATCTCCGATATCCGACTTTGAAATCGAAGGAAAGACCTTCGAGGTAGGAGGCCGCAAAAAAGGGAAAAAGCAGATCGAAGAAGCCAAAGAGGGGTACATAGTCAAGGACAGTATTGAGTACGCGTTTGACAACCAAGTGCCGCTCTGGATGTTCGGGTTCTTGTACTAAAGTATCTGCTGGGTCCATTTCTGGCAGCAATACTTCAGGTCCCAGCGCGCACAATGAGCTCAGGAACAGGAATCTGCATGTGGACTATCCGGCTCAAAGTGAAGATTCAGGAGATTCAAAGAGCAATAATTGGAATTTGTTTCACAATTGTCTGATAACCTTGCACGGGTTGCCGACTGCAACAACGTTTGCCGGGATATCCTTGGTTACGACGGAACCGGCTCCGATTGTGGTATTATTTCCGATGGTCACTCCAGGAAGGATGGTCACGCTGCCGCCAATCCATACATTGTTACCGATGGTCACGGGCTCGGCCCATTCCCTACGACTGTTACGTTCAACCGGATCCGTGCTGTGGCAAGCCGTGTAAATGCTGACATTGGGGCCGATAAAGCAGTCGTCCCCGATGGTCACAGGAGCCTCGTCCAACACCGTGAAATTGAAATTGGCGAAGAAATGCTTGCCGACACTGATTTGTTTGCCATAATCGCAGTAGAACGGCTGATTGATACAGATATGATTGTCTCCGATATGGCCCAGGAGATTTCTTAGAATGGAAAGCAATTCCTCTGTCTGCGAAGGCATTACAGAGTTGTATCTGTGAATCACATCCTTTGTAGCATTCAACTCTCTTAAAAGCTGTAAATCAACCGCAGAATAAGGGAGTCCGGATTGCATCAGTTCCTTTTCAGTCATTGGATTAATACAAATTGGAATTTACCTTATTACAATATTATTCTTTGGTACCGGTTTTGCGAGTTTCATTGCATATTTGGTGCCGAAAGTTCTTCTGATGATCGTCTCTA
>CACXMA010000024.1 GCA_902768665.1 uncultured Bacteroidia bacterium
CCAAGGGCGAAATCGTCATCGTCGTGGCCGGCGCGGAGCCGGTGAAACCTGTCAAGAAGAAGCGTTATGGAAGAGGGGAAGAGACAGAAGACCCTGAAGCGTAGCTTCACCACGGGCGCCATCGCCCTCGTATTCCTCATCATTGGATTTGAAACCGCCCTGTTCATACACAAGGCGGCCGTGACGCGTCTGGTCGCGGACCGCGACCACCCCGACACCGTGTACGTGGTGGAGCGGATCCGGCCGAAAACGGAACCGAACGCCACTGCAGATGGGCACGCCGTTGCGAAAGAATCGGATACGGTCTATTACCGAAAGCCTTCGAACCGGAGCCTGGACGCCGTCCGCATCCGCGAGAAGGCGTCTCCGCGCCGGGTCGAATCCTTCCGTTTCAATCCGAACACCGTCTCGCTGGAGGACCTGATGCGGCTGGGCTTTTCCGAGAAGCAGGCCCAGTCCATCCTGAACTACCGCGCCAAGGGCGGCCGTTTCCGCCGGCCATCGGACTTCGCAAAGTCTTATGTAGTAGCCGATTCTGTCTTCGACCGCCTGGAACCTTACATCGACATTCCCCGCATCGACCTGAACAAGGCCGACAGCGCCGCTTTTGAGACGCTCCCCGGCATCGGCCCTTATTTCGCGTCGAAGATGGTTTCCTACCGGACCTCGCTCGGCGGCTACTCGCACCCGGAACAGTTGTTGGAAATCTACCATTTCGACCGGGAGAAATACGAGGCCCTGAAGGACCTTATCTCCTGCTCCCTGCCGGAACCGTACCCCATCTGGACGCTTTCAGAGCGAGATCTGGCCAGACATCCGTACCTCTCGCGCGACGAGGCCCACTCCATCGTCCTCTACCGTGCCCACCAGCCCCAGAACGCCTGGACGCTCGAAGGCTTACACAAAGCCGGCATCCTCTCGGAGGAACACTACGTCAAACTAGCCCGCTGTGTGCTGGCGGAGCCATAAAAAAAGACAGCCCGTCCGAGCTGTCTTTTTTGTGTTCCGCGGCCTTGCCGTCAAAGAATCAGTTCGGCGAAGTCGTAATGTCCGGTGTGGGCGTTGTAAACGACGCCGTAGTCCTCGTCCCGCAGGTATTTCCCGCTGATCTCGTCATAGACGGCCAGGTGCAGCTCGGCGGCGATAAAGCTGTCGCTGACGTTCTTGGTCAGGTCGATGAAGATGTCTTCCAGGTCGTAGTCCGTCAGGTGCTTGTGATGGAAGCCTTCGTAGAGGACCGGATCGATGCGGATGACGTCACCGTTGGCATAGGTGAGCGTGGCGTCGGCCTCGACGGAGAGGTTCACATCGAAGTGGCAGGCGCTTACGACGAAGAGCGCGCAGACCAGCGTGAGGAGGGCAAGGACACGTTTCATGGGCGGGATCAGTCTTCGACGTTGTCCAGGGCGGCCCGGATCTTGGCCTCGATCTCGTCGGCGAGTTCGGGGTTGTCCTGGAGGAGTTTCTTGACGGCTTCACGGCCCTGCGCGAGCTTCTGGTCGTTGTAGCTGAACCAGGAGCCGGACTTGGCGATGATGCCGAGTTCCACGCCCAGGTCCACGAGTTCGCTCGAGTGCGAGATGCCTTCGCCGAAGACGATGTCGAATTCCGCCTTCTTGAACGGCGGGGCCATCTTGTTCTTCACGACCTTCACCTTCACATGGTTGCCGAGGGCTTCCTCGCCGTCCTTGATCTGGGTGGTGCGCCGGATGTCCAGGCGGACGGAAGCGTAGAATTTCAGGGCGTTGCCGCCGGTGGTGGTCTCCGGGTTGCCGAACATGATGCCGATCTTCTCGCGGAGCTGGTTGATGAAGATGCAGCAGGTGTTCGTCTTGGAAATGTTCGCGGTGAGCTTGCGGAGGGCCTGGGACATCAGGCGGGCCTGGAGGCCGACCTTGTTCTCGCCCATCTCGCCTTCGATTTCCGCTTTCGGACGATGTCGATGGCGCCGCTCCGGATCAGGTTGTCCGCGATCTCGAGGGCCTGCTCGCCGTTGTCCGGCTGCGAAATGAGGAGGGTCTCAAGGTCCACTCCCAGAGACTTCGCATAGGTCCTGTCGAAAGCGTGTTCCGCGTCGATGATGGCGGCGATGCCGCCGGATTTCTGCGCCTCGGCGATCGCGTGGATCGCGAGGGTGGTCTTACCGCTGGATTCGGGGCCGTAGATCTCGATGATCCTGCCTTTCGGATAGCCTCCGATTCCGAGGGCGTGATCCAGGGCGATGGAACCGCTCGGGATCACCTGCGCAGCATCCCATTCTGGCTGATCTCCCAACTTCATGATGGTACCCTTCCCGTAATCCTTCTCGATCTTGTCGATCGTCGCCTGCAATGCCTTCAGTTTGGCGGCATTGACTTCCGCACCGGTCTTTTCTTCTACTGCTTTAGCC
>CACXMA010000025.1 GCA_902768665.1 uncultured Bacteroidia bacterium
GGCATCAAGCTCAAGGACGTCCCCCTGCCCGAGAAGGCCGGTGGCATGGAACTTGCTCAACTTGCCGCGCAGTATTCCGACGGCATCATCCTGGGATCGGCGGGCGTGGACCCGGCCCTGCAGGCGTACGTCCGGGAGCTGGGCAAGCCCATCCTCCCCTTCGACGCGGCATCCCTCGCCGACGGCAGCTACATGGACCAGTACAACGCCTTTTACGACAGTTTATCGCAATGAAATCCGCTTGTAGGAAAGCACTTCTCCTCGCCGTCCTCCCCTTCATGCTGGCATCCTGCTTCCAGACCAGCTCCGAGATCGGCAAGGACCTCATCGACCAAAGCCTCCTGTACGATACCTATACCGTCGAATTCCCGATCGAGGACATCCGCCTCCGCCGGGCCGACGACCTGTCCGGTTTCTCGGACACCCGCCTCGCCATCGGCGCCATCCGCGACGAGACCTTCGGCCTGACCACCCGTTCCACCGCCTTCTCGCTGGTTCCCGCCCTGGACACCCTCGACCTCGGTACCGACCCCGAATTCGTCCGCTTCATGGTCCACTTCGAGGCCGACACCATTTCCGCCGCCACCAAGGGGCAGGAGCACATCATCCAGAATCTGTTCATCTACGCCCTCACCGATACGCTCAGCAGCAAGAAGAGCGGCACGAACCGGGATGTTCCCCACGGCACCGAGATCGTCAGCCGCGGCGTCCCCGTCTATGACGGCAAGGACTCCCTGAGCTTCGAGCTCAGCCCGGCCTACGGTCAGAAATATGTCGATGTGCTCAAGCGCCTCGGCCCCGTCCTCAAGGACCGGTCCGCGAACGGCACCATCGACCGGTACAAGGAGTACATCACGGAACTCCCGGGCATCTACATCGAGACCGACGTCCCGGAGGGAATCGGCGGACGCATCAACCTGTTCCACCTGTCCATCCTCTCGGTCAGCAACAATTACTACTACCGGAACGATAATATCGGCCGGCTCACGGTGCGGTCCACCTACAATGGCGTCCGGAAGGACACGACCTTCCTCTTCATCCCGGGCGAACCCACCCTCTATGACGAGGCCAAATACCTGGAGGACAACAAGAAGTTCTACCAGTACGCCTTCAACCGGACCGGCCACGAGGCCCCCGAAGGGGTGGCCGTGGACCAGATCCGCATCGAAGGCGGCGGCGGACTGAAGCCCGTCATCCCGGCGGCCCAGCTGCGGGAGAAGGTCGTCGACGCCATCCTCGAGCGCGGCGGCAACCCGTCCAAGACCGTCATCAACAAGGCCAGCCTCATCTTCCCGTACGAAGCGCCGGAGGACGAGACGCTCGTGGACCTGTTCCCGTCCATGATCAGCCCGACCATCCGGAAAAAGAACTCCGACGATACCATCAACTATGCCGGCCTGACCGACGCCAGCGCCTCCTCCGAGAACCAGGGCGACCTGGACCGCGCCAACCGCGCCTACGCTCCCGACATCACCTACCACATGCAGCAGATGCTGCTGCGGGACGACCTGGAGATCGAGGACGATGCCGACATCTGGTTCCTGACCGTCCACAGCGAGACCGTGGCGAACGCCAACGGCAACGCCGAACAGGAGGCCTACTACCAGCAGATGATGTACGCGATGTACTATAACAACCTGTACGGCGGCGGTTATGGCGGATACGGCGGTTATGGATACGGCGGCTACGGCTACGGTTATGGCGGTTACGGCGGCTACGGCGGCTATTCCAACTACTACAACATGATGATGATGTCCAGTCTGCTCAATTCCATGAACCAGACGACCTACACCCGCCTTCCTGCCCGCTCCTCCTGCCCGGCGCCAGGCGGATCCCGACCTGCCGGGTGACCTTCTCGGTCCCGAAGGGATAGGATTCCTTCGCTTCGCTCGGAATGACAAACAAAAAATCCGGCTCTTACGAGCCGGATTTTCTTGTTTGAAAAGCTGCGTGCTTACTCGCCGAGCTTCTCCGTTACTTTCGCGATGGCGTCGCCGACCGTGGCGATACCGCTGGTTTCCTCATCGGGAATCTTGATGCCAAAGACCTTCTCGAATTCCATCAGGAGCTCGACGGTATCCAGGGAGTCGGCACCCAGGTCGTTGGTGAAGCTGGCGGTCTCGGTGACCTCGGATTCCTCAACGCCGAGCTTGTCGACGATGATGTCCTTGACCTGC
>CACXMA010000026.1 GCA_902768665.1 uncultured Bacteroidia bacterium
AAGGGATGATGTCCACGAAATTGACCCCGTGGATGGGGAAGTTCGGATAGAACTTCAGGACTTCCTTGTACTCCATTATTCGATGGTGTTGATGTCGATCAGGTTGTTCAGCAGGGCGTAGACCGTCAGGCCCGCGACCGTCTTGATGCCCGTCTTGCGGGTGATGTTCTTGCGGTGCGTGATAACCGTGTGGATGGAGATGTTCTCTGCGTCGGCGATTTCCTTGTTCAGCATGCCCTTGGCCACGCATACGAGGATCTCTTTCTCGCGGGAAGAGAGCTCTTCTCCTTTTTCACCGGGAGTCTCGAACCGGCTTTCCAGGTCGGTGTGCATCCGGCGGTTGACGATGGGGACGAGGATCCCGTCTTCCACGAGGATGTGCCGGGACAAATCCTCCTGCAGGGAGAAGATGCAGGTCAGGGCCCGGAAGATATCCTGCTGCCCGCACACGGGCGGCATATATTTCATCACGAGGTTCTTCAAGTCCTCCAGCTTCTCATCCACGTGGGAGTGGTTCTCCTCATAGTCGTCCGGGGTGGAATGCCCGTTATGTAGTGCTGCCTCCGCTTGTGGAAAGACGATGTTTTCCTCGTATTCCAGGTGCTTGAAAAGCTCCTCCTTGTACTCGTTGAAGAACTTCCGGATGATGTTCCGGTGCCGCTCGTCGCAGGGTTCGGTCAATGCCACCAGGGCGGCGGTAATCTCCTGCATCGCCACCTCCATATAATAAGTGTGCGAGCGCCGGAGGTACTTCAGGACATCCTTGAGGTCCGCCTTCCGGATGCGCTCCTTCGCAGGAAGGCTGCCATCGCCGGAATAGACGCTGCAGATCAGCAGGAACGTTTCAGGGTCCGTCCCGTTCCGGCGGCACACTTCTTCCACCGTCTCGTCGCCGAACCCGAAGGGGATGCCCATGCGGGTGAGCACCCCCGGCAGGCTGGGGCTGACGGCGATCAGTTCCGCCATTTTCATCGACGGAGTCGGGAGAAGCCGTTCGACGGGACGGACCATGCGGGAAAGCTTAGAAGCGGAAAGCGAGGCCTACGCCGTTGGGGGTGGCGCCCAAGTGCAGTGAAGCGGCATGGCGCTCGTTATAGTCATTTTCCACCCAGTTTAGGCGGCTCTGGCCGATGACTTTGAGCGGAATACCGACGGAAAGAGCGGTGCCGCCCAGTGCCGTGGCAACAGAACCGAGCAAGACGACCAAACCTCCGGTCGCAGCTTTGTCGTTGTCATCAAAATAGACCTCATTGTTAGAATTCTGGTGAGGGCCTGCCGAGGCGATGATGGCCGCGCCACCCAGCATGCCGGCCACACCGACACCGAGGCCGGCGATACCGCTGACCAGGAGTTTGCGGCCGGCGGTGTACTGCTTACGGGCGCCTACGACGGTCTCCTGGAAGATGTCCGCGCCGATGGCGTCGATCAGTTCACTGTCAGAAAGTGTCCGTCCGCGCTCATCGACGAAGTTGGCGCGATCCCGGTGGATTTGGGTGGGGAGGTATTGTGCATTGGCATTCTGTGCGAGGCAGAGGAAGGCGGCGATGATACCGCTGATAATCAGGATCTTTTTCATTTTTTAAGTATTTTGCAATATACAAAGATAGTCATTTTGGCCGGGAAAAGCAATCAACTGACAGATTTAGACGCTGGCTTGATTTTTGTAAGAGAATACCCTCGGAAACATTTTAAACCTTAATAAAAAAGCGTATGAAAAAAATTCTTTCCACCCTTCTGGCCGCATCCCTGATGCTGCTCGGCACCCAGGCTTTCGCCCAGATGTCCGTTGATTCCAACACGAAATCCATCAACTCCAACGGTGCCTATGCCGGTGTCTCCTTCAACATTCCGCTCTCCGGCGGTTTCGCCGTCGCTCCCGGTGTGTACTATTCCATGATTACCAACAAGACTGAAGCCTCCGGCAGAATTCCTTTTTTGGATATTCCTATTTCCGGTGCCAGCACCTTCATGGAGCATGCAATCAATGTCCCCCTGTACTTCAACTACGGCATGGACCTCGCCCGTGACACCAACGTGTTCATCTATGCCGGTCCTACCGCCCAGTATGGCCTCGCCTCTACGTCCAAGGGCGAAGTCGGCATAGGCAGTGGCGGAGGTTCCAAGACGTACAACAACTACGACGACGAGAACTACAACCGCTTCAACGTGTATCTCGGCGGCGGTATCGGTTTCCATGTGTCCGCGATCCAGATCACCGTGGGCTATGACTATGGCATGATGAACCTGTACAAGGGTGACAACGCCCCTAAGACCCACCGCTCCAACCTCAAGCTGGGTGTCGGCTTCGTGTTCTAGGCTAGTCCCTTTTCGAGAATTCGCATCCGCAGTAGAGCTGGTTGTAAAACCGCTCGCTGCGGATGATTTCGTTCCGGCGCT